>DASZHO010000144.1:0-27049 GCA_035937795.1 Vicinamibacterales bacterium
GTCGCCCAGTCCACCAGCACGCCGCGGTCGTAGCGCGTCGCCGTCAGCGATGCGAGCCTGACGGCGGTCACAACGGATTGGGGGACGATCGCGAGATACAGAATCTGCGTCGCGACCGTGTCATTCGTCGTCCAGTTCAGCGTGAATCCGTCGGCGTCCAAGCTCACCAGACTCGCCTGGGCGTCAATGGTCGAAGTGTTGTTGTTGATCTTCGTGAAGATTTTGGTGCCGATGTCGTAGTTCTGCACGCTGGTGGGGGTCACACCCTGGTTGTTCGTGACGGCGGCGCTACCCGATGCAGTACCGTCACCAGCGCCGATACTCATCCGCGCGGTGACCGTAGGAGTGGTTTGCGGTATGTCCTGGTCGCTTGCCAGCAATAGAACGCTGGGTTGAAATCCAAGTCCGGTGATCCCCGAGGCAGACTGGAACCCCTTGAAGGTGGCCATCTGCGCTACCCAGTGGTCCGACGCCGTATCGGTGAAAGCGGCGCTGTAGGAACCGGCGGCGGTGACGTTCTTGTCCTCGGTGGCGTTGCCGTCCAAGACAGATCTCGATGTGAAGGTGGCCCCATTGCCTATCGTGCCGGTCCAACCGGCGGAAAATCCATAAATCAATTCATCGGCTTGCGTCGTCGTCTTCGCGGCGCTGTTGGGGGCGTTGCCGACCGCGGCAAAGGCGCTCGACGTCTGGTCAAGCGGGTTGCTTTGCGCCACCCCGGCATACTCAGACTGATAGAGCTCCAGGAAACCGGCGGCAGCATTGGTGAGGTTCACGGTGATGTGAATCGCCGCACCACCGCCCGTGATGTTGCTCGCGTAATACGTGGACGTGTGAGTAGTGGTCCCGGTGCCGCTCGGCCAATTGGTCGGACCCACGGCCAGATTGTAAGTATTCCCATGGTCGTCGGTTACCGAAGAGATCGTCCCAGTGAGAGAGTCATGCTGGATGGTGACGACAATCAGGTTTCCGTATGCGCTGGCGGCAGGAAACGCCCCTGCGATGGTGGCGACCGCGCCGACTTTGGTTCCACCCCCGACCGGTTGCTGGATGAATAAAGGCGACTTGAGAAAGCTGCCGGCCTTGGCGGTCACGCCCTTCAGCGCGAGCGAAAAGAAATGGGAGGCGCCGTCGGTGTTCGTCGTGAAATTCACGGTGAAACCGGTCGCGTCCATCGACACGTAAGTCGCTCGCATCGTTTCAGTCGCCGAGCTGACGGAGGTTTGCTCGATACACGCGTCGGTTCGCTGGGCGCGATACGCAGGGCTGTTGTTCGAGCTGGAGGCAACACGATAGTCGGTCGCCCACTGGTTGCCGTCCCCATCCATGACGCCGAGCATGAACGCCGCGTCGAAGATACTGGAGGGGTACGCTGTGTCGTGGTTTCCGAAGTGAATGACGGCGGTCGGCTGGAAGCCGACGGTGTTGACCGCCACGGTCCCGGTGCCGGCCGGGGCCGACCAATCCACGACTTTCGCGGTGACACCACTGAGCGCGATGAAGTGGATCACCCAGCCGGTGTTGGCGGTGTTCGACGTCCAGTTGAGATAAAAGTTCGTGGCGTCCCATGTCACGTCCGCGTCCGCTTGAGGCACTTGGCCAATCGTCACGAACGTGATCGCCTTCGCGGCCGTCCGGCGGCTTGCAGCCGACCCCGGCCCCGGGGAGTTGGCGTTCCCATTTTGACTCGCGGCGGCCGACGACCGGCTGGTCGTTCCATCCGACACGCCAAACGCCGACCAGAACGAATTGCCGAAGCCGGTACCGGTGGTGCTGCCGCTCGACCAGAGGATGATGGCGCTCGGGGTTGCACCCAGGCCGTGTGCGATCGTCTGACTGCTAACCGTCGAGACCTTCGTAAAGGTGCCGACCTTGAACGTCTGCGCGTGGACGGTCGACGAGCAGCCAAGCAGCGCGGCCAGGGTGACGAGGCACAGCAACGTGTTCTTGACCATAATTTGTATCTTCGCGACCGGCTTGGTCCCGGACCGTCCTTAGATGTCAATTCGAGTGAACGGGCGCGACTGGGCGGACGTGCCGGTAAGGGCAATTCGCCTGCCATGCGCAGCCAGGACGCGAAGTGGCTTTATATGAGCTGGATACGGCGAAACGAGGATGGGCCTGGCGCGCGTGTCAAGAGACTCTCTGTCTGTCTATGTAACATCAGCGGGCAGTTTCGTCAGATTCGTAAAAATGAAAACGTCATTGTGAGGACGGCTCGCGCCCTGCGGCGCGCGCGACCAAGCAGCGGAAACCACGTGCGGCTCAGAAAGCCGAGCGCGACCGTGCGGCCTCCTCGCTCGACTGCCCGCACGCGGCCGAGTACCTGATCGCATGTGATCGGTCGATCGTAGAAATCTGCGGCATCACCGCGTACGACGAATTCCAACGATCCGCGCGCCGATGATTGTACGCGGATCACACGGTGCGCGATCGCGGCGCGCCCGCGCCGATAGAGGACGACATCGCCCGGCTGAATCGGCGAGCGTCCGAAGGGCGCGATGGTGATGATCTCGCCGTTTCGGATCGTCGGGTGCATGCTCCAACCAGCAGCGCGGAAGCGCACCGAATGTCCTGCGCGCAACACCGCTTCAACAGTGTCGATGAACCGCGGCGCATGACTCGAAGCGGTTTCAGAACTTCCTACGCGGGTGGCGCGGATTTTTTCTTGCCCGCCGCGCGAGCCGCGAGCGGCGCGGGGCGAAGGGGCCCCGCAAGCGAAGCGGCCCATAGGAGGACGGGCGAGAAAAAATCGGCGACAGGACCCGCTAAGGGATGTGATGAAACCGCTTCGAGTATGGGCGCTCATTGGCAGGCTCGTACGAAGCTGACGACCTTTGCATCGGGCACGAATGCGAGCGTGCACGCGGGCACCCGATCGACGATGTCCGCAAGAAGCGCGAGCGTGAAGTCGAGGCCTGCCTCGTCATGAAAGGGAGGAAAAGAGCAGGCAAACAATCGCGCAGCCGCCGTTGCTCCTCGTGCAGGATGCGCGGCGTTCTCCGATCCATGCTCCAGCAAGAAGATCCGCGTAAGACGCGCCGATAGCGCAGATGCGAACCCACCCTCGCCATGCCAGGGTGTGCCGTACATCGAGACGCAACCCTCACCGAGGCGCAGTATGACCCGGTCGTCGCTGAGGACCGTCGCCCCTGCTGCATGCCACAGACGCGCACTCGTGGTCTTGCCTGCCTCGGACTGTCCCGCAAACAGATACGCGCTGCCGTCGCGATCGATGACGCCGCAGCCATGCACCTCAACGCCGCGGCCCCTGGCGAGCAGGTTGATCATCAGCAGCTCATCGAGTGGAAACTCGAGCGGCCGGAACGGCTCGCCGTGCTGAAGCGCGCAGGCGTCGTTCACCAGGATCGCTCCAGTTGTGAACGAGGCGTTGAACCTGGCGATTTGATACGGTTCTGGACCCGCCGCGGTGGACACGAAGCTGAAGACACGGTCATCGCCGTCTCGAAACAGGCGCCAGACGGCGCCCGAATCGAAGAGTTTGTCTGCTGCCGGATGGCTGAGGTGGGATGCCCGTTGCACGCGAATACTGACGTCGGGCGGCTCGCCATCGGACACCAGGAAGCGGCTGCTGACGTCGGAGACGGCCAGGGCGAGAAGACGATCGTCCGAAATCACCCGCGTCGCGATGTCGGCGACACGCAGCGTGAACCCCGCCAACGTTGATTCGCTTCCCGGCGCGCCCAGGACTAGGAGCCGCTCGAACTGCACGGGGCAGGCGTAAGACATCTCGCCTGAGCCGGACCTGACTTGGCGACCAACTTGCAGACACCGAGCACGGCTTCTTCCGGCTTGAGCGACACCTGCGTCAGTTCCGGCTTCTGGTACACTCGCTTCCTCGCTTGCTTTGACCCGGATTCGTTGCTCATCGTCGACTCCCCTTGAGTTGACTCCCCTGATTAGTAATTAGTGCGCACCGCAGCCCGCACAGCCTCCGGTCGAACAACCCCCCGACTCAACCTGCTGCACGATAGGAAGCATGCGTCGTTTGAGCGAAGGCCGCTCGCCCGGCCTCAACTGTTTCAACCGGGCGACCGTCTGCATCATCTCGTCGTACCCGGCGCCGCCTTCGCAATACTCACAGTCGCCATGCCGGCCGAATGGCAGCCCGAACGCGTAGGCGCGGAGATGCGCGACGCGACAGAGAAAATCGACCGGCGCCTCCGGATCGCCGTTCTCGAGTTCCGCCATCGCTGGACACATGCTGCACATCGTCTTCAACTCGCACTCGGTGCACTTGGTCGGCCTCGTGATTTTTTTCCGGCGAACGTTGCGCAGAAATCCTTCCCAGCCTTCGCGGACCGACCCCGTTCGCAGATCGAATTTGTCCTTCTGCGAAATGATGCAGATGCTCATGCGGCCGTATGGATCGATGGAGAAGGAATCGACGCCGCCCCCGCAATAGTAGAGCTCGTCCTGACGCTCGGGCGGGTTCGCCGGTTTGAAGTTCTTTTCGGCGAACAACTCCCACTCGTTCATCCGTTTGGGATCCTGCAGATCCAGACCCACGACCTCTTCCGGCGTGAGGCGCACCGACAACGGAGCGTGCGAGCAGTCGATGCGCGGATTCATCGACGCGTCGAACTTGAACTCGAGGCCGCGATCGTCGGCGAAACGTTGCATATCCCAGAGCTCGTGCTGGTTGATCGACACCGCAACGGTTTTCAACGAGAGCGGCAAGCCGCGCTCGAGGAGCAGGTCGATGCCCCGCATGCATTTGTCGAATGAGCCGGGGACCCCGGTGAGCCGTTCGTAGGTCTCGCGCGTCCGGCCGTACATCGTGATCTCAATGGACCACGGTCGCCAGCGGACCAGGTGGTCGGCGACACGCGGCGTGATCAGCGTGCCGTTGGTGAACAGGGTGATGAGAAATCCCTTCTGCTTGGCGTGCGTATAGATGTCCAGAAAATCACGCCGCGCGAAAATTTCGCCGCCGGTGTAGAGCAGCCACAAACATCCAGCGTCGGCGAGCTCGTCAAGGAGACGATAGTGTTCCTCCCGCGTCAGCTCGAGGTCGCGGGCGGCCGTGTCGCCCATCGGCAGGTTGTTGAGACAATGAGCGCAGACGAGCGGACATCGATGCGTCAGCTCGAACGTGCCGTTGATCGGCAGCTGTCCGGATCTTGCGGCACGATGAACCAGGTCGCTGAACGCCCCGTACGTCGCGGTTCTCACGAGTTCCTTCCCAGTCGAGCGTCGCGCCGGGCCAGTCCTTTGGCTTCGAGCGCGGTGACCAACTCGTCGACGTCGAGCGTGGCTTGCTCGATCGCGACGTCATATTCGGCGCTGACCGCCTCGGCGATGGCTTGCGCCGAGCGCCGGCCGTCGATCAGGTCCCAGACGAAAGAGCCCACTTCGTTGAGCGTGTAGACCGAATCGAGATCGGCGACCTCGGCGGTGACCGGGACGAGGATCGTTTCACCGCCAATGCGGCGAGTCACAAACGACTTGTCGTCGGCCCCACGATACACATATCGGCTCATGTCGCCCATGCCTTCTCCTGAGACCTCCTGAGACGTGTTGCGCTTACCCACGAGGGCTTGTATCGGAGAAAAGACGCGCGGGAATTGTACGCCCGCGAGCGGGAGTCTATCAAGTTCGCGACCCGAACCACTTGGGCGCCCCACGCACCACCCGGAGCAGATAAGCGAGCGGAACGAGCGCCGCCGGAATGCGCGGATAGACCGTCCGCACGTAGGCGACAGGGGGAAACAGGTGCTCGCGCAACAATCGCAGGCGAGGCTTTAGACCACGAAGCGCGCGCCAATCCTGCTGCAGCAGTGACACCTGGCTCGCGTCTGGAGAGAGGAAGGCGTCCGGCACCGCGTCCCGGTCACCCGCGGCCGCGAACGCTTGACGCAGCAAGGAATCGACACCGCCGAATGCGTCCTCCGCCATCGTCAATCCGACATGGCAGACCCCTTCGAGGTGGCTCGCTCGACCGCGCTCGACCACCGACCGTCGCCGCCGTTCGTCGAGGCCGCTCGCGAGCAGATGGATGTCATACAGCCAGATCAAATGGCTCGTGTTCTGATGATGGGCAAGGCGATGCAGGCACGAGATCAGAAGATGATCGGCCAGGTCAGGCATGCGTGCGCTGGTCGAGAGCGATGGCACCCCCACGGCGTTGGACCAGAGCGTGTCGAACGTGAGGCGGTCTGCGTAGAGCACTGGGTTGACCAGCTTCCAGTGCACGTCAATCACATGCGTCAACGGACCTGCACGCCTCGTCATGCACCGTTGCGGCATGATCAGATCGCCGGTGGTTCTGGCCTCTGGTTGGTAGCCCATCCGACGAAGAATATCGAAGAAGGTGTCCCGATCGCGCGGCCGGATCAAGATATCGGAGTCGGTAGACGGACGAAGGTATGGTTGCGGATAGACGCTGTGGGCGAGCGCCGCGCCTTTGAACAAGAGCGCGGAAATGTCGTGGTCGGCGAGCGCCACAACGACCCGCCGGAGCTCATGCGTGCGCAGTGCCTCCACGATGGCGGCGGCGCGAAGCTCCCGCGCAAGCTCGTCGAAACCGTCGACGAGCCCGCGTCCGGCCCTGCCGGCCCGATCCGCGACCAGCAGATGCACCCCATGCCGCCGCGCCTCGTCCAGAGCGTCGCGACTGAGCTTCAACGTCGGAACATCGGCGCGAAGCCATGCCGTTAACTCGTGGTAGGCGGCCATCACGGACCTCAGTGTCGAACAGGATAACAGTACGCCTGCGATGGTGCCCGCCCCCGGGGTATAATCGAACGGTCCCGGCTTGGCAGGGCTGGTCGGGGGCTCAGCATGTCAGTCACAGACGATCCGAAGACGCTCGGCCGAACCCGTTTGTCGTTTGCCAGCGAGGCCGACATCGACGAGTTCGTCGACGTGCTTGACAAGTTCGAGCGCGGCGAGCTGACGCCCGACCAGTGGCGCGTGTTCCGGCTCGTGCGCGGCACCTACGGGCAGCGCCAGCCCGGCGACGTCCAGATGCTGCGCGTGAAAGTGCCGCAGGGCATCCTGACCGCCGCGCAGCTCGAGACCCTGGCCGACGTGGGCGAGCGGTTCTCGCGCGGGTTCGGCCACATCACCACCCGTCAGAACATCCAGTTTCATTTCGTGAAGCTGCACGACGTCGAACCTGCCATGCGCATGCTCGCCGACGCCGGCGTGACCACGCGCGAAGCGTGCGGAAACTCGGTGCGCAACATCACGTGCTGCGCGCTGGCCGGAGTGTCGCCCACCGAAGTGTTCGACGTGACGCCCTATGCCGAGGCGATGACGCGCTATCTGCTCCGGCATCCGCTCAGCTCGTCGCTGCCGCGCAAATTCAAGATCGCCTTCGAAGGGTGCACCGACGAAGACCACGCGTTGCTCGGCATGCACGACCTCGGGTTCCGCGCCCAAATCCGCAACGGCACCCATGGCTTCCGCATCGTCGTCGGCGGCGGGACGTCGATCATGGTGAAATCGGCCGTGCCGCTGCACGAATGGCTGCCGGCCTCGGAAATGTTCAACGTCGCCGAGGGCGTGGTGCGCGTCTTCAAGCAATTCGGCGACTACAAGCACAAGCAGGCGAACCGGCTGAAGTTCCTGATCAAGTCGATGGGATGGGATCGCTGGCGCGCCGAGTACGAACAGGCGCTCGGCGCGTTCCGCGCCGCGGGCGGCGCGCACGTGCCGTTCGACACCAACAAGCCGCCCGTCGAAAACCCGCCGGCGTGGCGCCACGTCGACTCGCCCCCGATTCTCGAAACCGTGTCGCGCGCGACCAGTTCCCAGGTGACGGGCCCCGGCATCCTCCCGCACGTGCGGCCGATGCTGCCCACCATGAACGGGGACTATTCGCATTGGCTGTCGACCAACGTGCGCAAGCAGAAGCAGCCCGGGTATTTTCTGGTCACCGCCACGATCCCGCTCGGCGATTTCACCAGCCAGCAGATGCGCATCCTGGGCGATCTGTCGAAGGCGTTCGGCGACGGCATCGTGCGCGTGACCGCCGAGCAGGATCTCGTGTTCCGCTGGGTGCCGGCCGGGGGGGTTCCCGAGCTCTACCGGCAGCTCGCGGCCGCGGGCATGGGGCTTCCCGACGCGGGAACGATTGCCGACGTGACGAGCTGCCCCGGCGCTGAATCGTGCAAGCTCGCGGTGACCCAGTCGCGCGGCCTTGGAAAATTTCTCGGCGATCACCTGCGCGAGCGGCCCGACCTCGTGGCCGCCGCGCCCGATCTGCAAATCAAGATCAGCGGCTGCCCGAACGGCTGCGGACGCAATCACATCGCAGGGCTCGGCTTCCAGGGGAGCGTCCGCAAGCTCGGCGGAAGACCGGTGCCCCAGTATTTCGTGACGGTCGGCGGCGGGCCCGAAGCGAATGGCGGCGACGGCGTCAGGTTCGGCCGCCTCGCGGCCAAGATTCCCGCCCGCCGGATGACCCAGGCGCTGGAACGGCTGATCGCGCTTTACGGTGCGGAGCGCCGGCCGGGCGAGTCGGCGACGGCCTTCTTCATGCGCGTGGACGTGGCCCGAGTGAAGGAGCTCCTCGCCGATCTCGAAAAAATGACGCTCGCCGAGACCATCCCCGAGGACTTCATCGACCTGGCGGAGACCGCCGAGTTCAATCCCGAAATCCAGGAAGGCGAGTGCGCGGTCTGATCGGCCTCCCGGCCTGATGAAATCCGCGGATTCCTTGTCCTTCCGGTCGAAACCGGTCTATCTCTAAAATAGATACATCAGATTCTAAAATTGTATTTTACTTATGGGCCAGAGTACCCGATAACTACTCCTCTTATGGATTGCGACCCCGGATGCCCGCCGGCGCAGGGACTCTATGACCCCTCATACGAGCACGACGCCTGCGGCGTCGGCTTCGTGGTCAACGTCAAGGGCGCGCGCTCGCACGGGATCGTCCGTCAGGCGCTGAAGGTTCTCATCAATCTGCTCCACCGGGGCGCCTGCGGCTGCGAGGTGAACACCGGCGACGGCGCGGGCATTCTGATTCAGATCCCCGACCGCTTCCTGCGGAAGGAGGCGGCGCGGCTGGGCATGGCGCTGCCGCCAGAAGGCGAGTACGGCGTCGGCGGGGTGTTTCTGCCGCGCGACACCGCCGCGCGCGCGACGATCGAGGCGCTCATCGAACGGATCGTACAGGAAGAGGGGCAGAACCTGCTCGGCTGGCGCGATCTGCCGACCGACGATCGGCTGGTCGGTGCGTCGGCGGCGGCGGTGGAGCCGTACTTCAAGCAGATTTTCATCGGCTGCAACGCTCCCCTCGGATCGGGGTTCCCGCCGTCGCCAGCGTCCGGAGAGGTTTCGCCGAAGTTCGCCGGCATGCCGGAACGCGAGGCGGACGGCCGGGCCAGGCTGCGCGCCGCGTTCGAGCGCAAACTGTACGTCATCCGGAAGCGGATCGAGCACGCCGTCGACAAGCTGCCGATTTCTCCGGCCGACAAGAAGTATTTCTACATCCCGAGCCTGTCGGCCAACACGCTCATCTACAAAGGCATGTTGATTGCCGACCAGATCGAGACGATGTTCCCCGATTTGATGGATCCGGACGTCGAATCGGCCCTCGCGCTGGTGCACCAGCGGTTCAGCACCAACACGTTTCCGTCGTGGCCGCTCGCGCATCCGTACCGCTACATCGCGCACAACGGTGAAATCAACACGCTGCGCGGCAACATCACCTGGATGCGCGCGCGCGAGGCGATGTGCGAGTCGGACCTGCTCGGCGACGATCTGAAGAAGATTCTGCCGGTCGTCCGCGAAGGCGGCAGCGACACTGCCATCTTCGACAACGTCCTCGAGTTCCTCGTGATGAACGGCCGGTCGCTGCCCCACGCCATCCTGATGATGATCCCCGAGCCGTGGAGCGGCAACGAGCTGATGGCCGCTGACCGGAAGGCGTTCTACGAGTATCACGCGGCGATGATGGAGCCGTGGGACGGCCCCGCGTCGATCGCGTTCACCGACGGCAAGGTGATCGGCGCGATTCTGGATCGCAACGGCCTGCGTCCGTCGCGCTACTACGTCACGAAGGACGACCTCGTGATCATGGCATCGGAAGTCGGCGTCCTCGACGTTCCCGAGGAGAACATCCTCCTCAAGGAGCGCCTCCACCCGGGGCGCATTTTCCTCGTCGACACGGAGCGGGGCCGCATCATCGCGGATGAAGAGATCAAGCGCGAGCTGGCCTCGGCGCATCCCTACGCGGAATGGCTGAACGCGCACCTGGTGACGCTCGAAGATCTCCCGCCGGCGCCGCTGCTGCCGCCGCCCGATCACGAGACGGTGGTGAACCGGCAGCGCACGTTCGGCTACACGCAGGAAGATCTGAAGATTCTGCTCGCGCCGATGGCCCTCGGGGGCGAGGAAGCCGTCGGCTCGATGGGCACCGATACCGCGCTGGCGGTGCTGTCGGACCGTCCGCGGCTGCTCTACGACTATTTCACGCAGCTGTTCGCGCAGGTCACCAATCCGCCGCTCGACGCGATTCGCGAGGAGCTGGTCACGTCGATGGCCTCCGCGATCGGGCCCGAAGGCAACTTGCTGAAGCCCGTTGCCGAATCGTGCCGCCAGATCAAACTCAAGTCGGCGATCCTCGACAACGCCGAGCTCGCCAAGCTCCGCCACGTCGACGAGCCGGGCTTCCGCTCGATCACGATTCCGATGGTCTTCGACGTGGAGACGGGCGGCAGGGGCATGGCGCGCGCGCTGGAGGATCTGGAGAAGCGGGCGAGCGAGGCTGTGGCCGAGGGCTATACCATCATTATCCTCTCGGACCGCGGCGTGAACTTCAAGCTCGCGCCGATTCCGAGCCTGCTGGCGACCGCGGCGCTGCACCATCATCTGGTCCGCGAGGGAACGCGCAATCGCGTCGCGCTCGTGATCGAAAGCGGCGACGCGCGCGAGGTGCATCACCTCGCGCTCCTGCTCGGTTACGGCGCCGGCGCGGTGAACCCGTATCTGGCGTTCGAGACGATCGACGACATGATCCGCCACGGCATGCTCGGGGGTCCGCCCCAGCTGACGGCGCCGACGCCCCCGACGCCGCTGACGCCACTGACTCCACTGACCTACGACAAGGCCGTCAAGAACTACATGAAAGCGCTCAACAAGGGCGTGTTGAAGGTGATGTCGAAAATGGGCATCTCCACGCTCCAGAGCTATCGCGGCGCGCAGATTTTCGAGGCGGTCGGCCTCGACAAGGATTTCATCGACCGGTATTTCACTCACACGGCGTCCCGCATCGGCGGCGCCGGCATCGACGCCATCGCCGGCGAGGGGCGCGTGCGTCACGAGCAGGCCTTCCCGTCGCGTCCGGTGGCCGACCCCGATCTGGACGAAGGCGGCGAGTATCAGTGGCGGCGCGATGGCGAGTTCCATCTCTTCAACCCCGACACCGTCTACAAGCTCCAGCACGCGACGCGAAGCGGCCAGTACAGGATTTACAAGGAATACACCCAGTCGGTCAACGATCAGAACCGGAAGCGCGCCACGCTTCGCGGCCTGTTCGAGCTGAAGTTTGCCTCCACGCCCGTGCCGCTCGAGGAGGTCGAGCCGGTCGAAAGCATCGTGCGGCGGTTTGCGACCGGCGCGATGTCGTACGGGTCAATCAGCAAGGAAGCCCACGAGACGCTGGCGATCGCGATGAACCGCATCGGCGGCAAGTCGAACACCGGCGAGGGCGGCGAGGACCCCGCGCGGTACGTGCGCGATGCCAACGGCGATTCGCGCAAGAGCGCCATCAAGCAGGTGGCGTCGGCGCGCTTCGGCGTGACGAGCGAGTACCTCGTGAGCGCCGACGACCTGCAGATCAAGATGGCGCAGGGCGCCAAGCCGGGTGAAGGCGGCCAGCTCCCCGGGCACAAGGTGTACCCGTGGATCGCGAAGGTCCGCTATGCGACGCCGGGCGTGGGCCTGATTTCGCCGCCGCCGCATCACGACATCTACTCGATCGAAGACCTCGCCCAGCTGATCTACGACCTGAAGAATTCCAACCCCCGCGCGCGCGTTCACGTGAAGCTCGTGGCCGAGGTCGGCGTGGGCACGGTGGCGGCCGGCGTCGCGAAGGCGCATTCCGACGTGGTGCTGATCTCCGGGCACGACGGCGGCACGGGCGCGTCGCCGCTCACCAGCATCAAGCACGCGGGCGTGCCCTGGGAGCTCGGCCTCGCGGAAACGCAGCAGGTCCTCGTCCTCAACAATCTGCGCGACCGCATCGTCGTGCAGGTGGACGGCCAGATGAAGACCGGCCGCGATGTGGTGATTGCGGCGCTGCTCGGTGCCGAGGAATTCGGATTCGCCACCGCGCCGCTGGTCGTGATGGGCTGCGTGATGATGCGCGTCTGTCACCTGAACACCTGCCCCGTCGGCGTGGCGACGCAGGATCCCGAGCTTCGCAAGCTGTTTTCGGGGAAGCCCGAGTTTGTCGAGACCTTCTTCCGGTTCGTCGCCGAAGATGTGCGCGAGCTGATGGCGCAGCTCGGCTTCCGGACGATCGACGAGATGATCGGCCGCGTGGACAAGATCGACATCAAACCGGCCGTCGACCACTGGAAGGCGGCCGGCCTCGATCTCTCTCAGATTCTCTACAAGCCCGTCGTGGCGCCGACCGTCGCGCAGCGATGCGTGCGCGCGCAGGATCATGGCCTCGATAAAGCGCTCGACAACGAGCTTGTGCGCCGGTGTTCCGCCGCGCTCGACGAGCGGACGCCGGTCGAGTTCAGCATCCCGATACGCAACGTCAACCGGACCGTCGGCACGATGCTCGGCTACGAGGTCACGAGGAGGTACGGTGCGGCGGGGCTTCCCGACGGCACGATCAGGATCCACTTCACGGGGTCGGCCGGCCAGAGCTTCGGCGCGTTTCTGCCCCGCGGTATCACCTTGACGCTCGAAGGAGACGCCAACGATTACTGGGGCAAGGGATTGTCGGGCGGCGTGCTCGCCGTCTTCCCGTCGCCGCGCGCGACTTTCGTTCCCGAAGACAACATCATCGTCGGCAACGTGACGCTGTACGGTGCCACCGGTGGAGAGGCGTACGTGCGCGGCGTCGCCGGCGAGCGGTTCGCCGTGCGCAACAGCGGCGCGCTCGCGGTGGTGGAAGGCGTCGGCGATCATGGCTGCGAATACATGACCGGCGGGCGCGTCGTGGTGCTTGGAAAGACCGGGCGCAATTTTGCCGCCGGGATGAGCGGCGGCATCGCCTACGTGCTCGACATGCACGGCCGCTTCTCGCAGTGCTGCAACACCGGAATGGTGGACCTCGAGCCGCTCGCCGACGAAGACTGGCAGACCGTGCGCACGATGATCGAGCGGCACGTTCAGTACACGAACAGCTCGTACGCGGCGCGGATGCTTTCCGAGCTGGAGAGCCGGCCCTTTGTGAAAGTGATGCCCCGCGATTTCAAGCGCGTGCTGCGCGCCGAGGCAAAGGCGCGCGCGGAATCGCGCGAGCCCGAATTTTCGGAATTGGTGGGTGCCGCCGGTGGGTAAGACGACGGGCTTCATCGAAATCCACAGAAAAAAACCGCCGATGCGGCCGGTCGCCGAGCGCCTCCACGACTACCGGGAGGTCTATCTTCCGTACCCGCAGGAGGAGCTGCAGAAGCAGGGCGCGCGCTGCATGGATTGCGGCATTCCGTTCTGCCATCAGGGCTGCCCGCTCGGGAACCTGATTCCCGACTGGAACGATCTCGTCTATCGCGACCTCTGGGAGCCGGCGATCGAGCGGCTGCACGCGACGAACAATTTCCCCGAATTTACCGGCCGCCTGTGTCCGGCGCCGTGCGAAGGCTCGTGCGTCCTCGGCATCAACGACGACCCCGTCACCATCAAGTCCATCGAGGTGGCCATCATCGAGCGCGCGTTCGACAACGGTTGGGTGGTGCCGCGTCCTCCGCTCATCCGGACGGGAAAGACCGTCGCGGTGATCGGCTCGGGTCCCGCGGGCCTCGCGGCCGCCGACCAATTGAACAAGGCGGGCCACCTCGTGACCGTGTTCGAGAAGTCCGATCGCGTGGGCGGGTTGCTGCGTTACGGCATTCCTGAATTCAAGATGGAGAAGCAGTTCCTCGATCGGCGCCTCTCGTTGCTGGCGCAGGAAGGCGTGACGTTCCGCACCGGCGTGAACGTCGGCGCGGACGTCACAGCCGCGCAGCTGAAATCGGAGTTCGACGCCATCGTGCTCGCCGGAGGCGCCGGGTTGCCGCGCGATTTGCCGGTGCCCGGCCGCGACCTGCAGGGCATTCACTTCGCCATGGAGTATCTGACGCTCTCCAACAGGCGCTGCGAGGGCGACCAGATTTCCGACGAGCAGTTCATCACCGCGAAGGACAAGCGCGTCGTCATCATCGGCGGCGGCGACACCGGCGCCGATTGCCTCGGCACCGTGCATCGGCAGGGCGCGTTGTCGGTGCATCAATTCGAGCTGCTGCCCAAGCCTCCCGACTCGCGCCACGCCGACAATCCGTGGCCGCAGTGGCCGAACGTGTTTCGCGTGTCGGGAGCCCACGAAGAGGGCGGCGAGCGCGTCTACTCGGTCTCGACGCAGAAGTTCACCGGCGACGCCGGCGGGCGCGTGAAGCAACTCCACGGATCCAAGGTCGAGCTCGTGCGGAAAGACGGCAGGACGTCGTTCGAGGCGATGCCCGCGAGCGAGTTCGAGATGGATGTCGACCTCGTGCTGCTCGCGATGGGGTTCCTCGGCCCCGAGCGGCAGGGACTGCTCAGCGACTTCGGGGTGAAGTTGACCGACCGCGGCAACGTCTGGCGCGACGAGCGGTGGATGACGAGCGAACGCGCGGTGTTCACGGCCGGCGACATGCAGCGCGGCCAGTCGCTGATCGTCTGGGCGATCGCCGAAGGCCGAAGCGCCGCGCGCGGCGTCGATCTGTACCTGATGGGCAAATCCGATCTGCCCGCCCCACTCTCCTGAGGCCCGGCGACTGTCGACTGTCGACACACACGTTCCTAATCCCGCCACGAGACACATTCGTGTCGATCTCCTGATTCCTTTTCCACGAAATCATTAAGAAATTCTGCTGGCTCTTCGCTTGCTCTGCGTTTACACGACGCACGCGCCGACGACGCGAGACCGACATGGCCGCGTGGGATCGTCGCAGCGGAGGTAACCGATGCGGAATTCATACTGGACGGTGGTCATCATTCTCATCACGCTCATCACGCTGTTTTCGGGATCGCGGGCAAGCGCAAATACACGTCGCGAAGCGGCTCGGGTTATCGGGTCCTACGCGCCGCTGCCGCTCGTGGGACCGATCGAGGCCCCGCAGGAGGAGCGACCCGCCGAGCGGGGCGAGGAGCACTCACGAGAACGAGAGAAGGAAGATCCGAAATCGTGCGCCGGACACGCGCTGCCGGCCAATCTCGGGCTCCCTCCGTACCTGGTGGCCACGCTGGAGCAGATTTACAACCGCTCCTCGACGTTCAGGCGGCAGTGCCGGCGGATCGCGGACGCGCCGAACCTCCGCGTGTCGGTTCAGCTCGACGGCTGGATGCGGACCGAGTGCCGGGCTTTCACGGCGATTCGCCGGCATCAGGGGGGGGTCATCGACGCGCAGGTGCACATGCCGCCGAACGGAATGATGTTCGCCGAGCTCGTTTCGCACGAGTTCGAGCACATCATCGAGCAGCTCGAAGGGCTCAACCTGCGGGAGATGGCGGCTGTAAAGGGATCCGGTGTGCACGAGCTCGAGCGCGACCTCTTTGAAACCGACCGCGCGCAGCGTGCTGGAAAGATTGTGGCGGACGAGGTGCGTGCCACGCGCGACCTCCGTCCCGCCGCCGACTGACGCGAACCGCGTCGATCATCGCCAGACCGATGCGAAGAACATCGCGCAGCTTGCGAACCCGGCGGCGAGCGCCAGAAAGCCCAGCGTGTGCGTGCGCTCGAGCCGGTACCACATGTAATAGCCGCCGAGCACCATGAGGATGAGGCCGGCGGCGAGCGCATCCATGGCGACGACCCAGATCGTCGTCAAAGCCCAGTCGCGCTGGCCTGGCGCGTTGTATCGCGATCCGCTGAAGGTATGGAAAATGCGGAACACCGTCAAGCCGCCGTTCTCCCAGTGCTGCACCGTGGCCATTTTGGTGGCCAGATCGATGTCCACCTGGCTGGCGTCCTTCGGGCGCGCGACGCTGAACACGAAATGGCCGCGCGGCGGCGGTACGGCCGGCCATTCGATCTCGCCTTGCAGATCGAGCTGGCGGACCGCATCCCGGGCGCGCGCGAGGTCCGTCTTGCCTCGAGGTGGCGCCATCGCCCGCTCGTAGCCGGTCTCGGTGCGGTGGCTGGCCGCCTGGGCGATTCTCCAGCCGCCGTGGTTCAACAGCAGCCCGGTCAGCAGGAACAGCCAGAGAAAAAACAGGAAGTAGAGCCCGAGGTAGTAGTGGAGCTTGCGGTTCCACTTTTCGAAGGTCGCGCTAGCGGTTGACGGCATAGATAATCCAGAAAAGCGAAACAGCGCCGGCGGTGAGCAGCACCTTTCCGATCGCGCGTTCCGCTCGCAGCGTGTACCAAAGATAGATTCCGCTCACGGAAATGAACAGCGTCAGATAGATCGTCGCATCGGCAAACCATTTCCACGCGCGGATCCCGACCCAGTTGCCGCGGATGTTCGCATTGTGCGGCCCGGGCATCTTGTGCAGGTACCCGAACGCCTCGAGCATGCCGGTCTTGCGCGACGATACCAGTGCTGTACGCCCGTCGACGTCCAGGTCGACGCTCGCCTCCAATCCCGGCCTCGAGACAGGAAACACGAAGTGCCGCGTCGCCTTGACGAACCGGGTGAATCCAATCTCGCCGGTCATCCCGGTCTGGTATTGAATCGCCTGCGCAATCGGGATGGCGGCCGGACCCTGTGCAGTATCGATCCCGGCCGGGATGAATAGATTCTGAAACGTGACGACCGACGTGGGACGGTCGGTGGCGACTTTCGCGTGGTTGAGAAAGAACACGCTGGCCGAGAAGACCAGCAGAAACGGGCTGATGAAGAGTCCGAGATAGAGGTGGAGATCGCGCGTCCAACGGTAGAGCGACGTTTCCGTCATCGGACCACCCTTACTTCGGCGTGCCCGACGGCGCCGGTGCAAGAATCTTGGTCACCGACGCCTTGCCCTCGGCACCGGGCTTGTCGCTCCATTCGCTGGTGGCGCCGTCGGCAAAATGTTCGCGGACGACCCATTGCAGCTGGCCGCTGGCTGGATTCTTTGCGGTGAAGGCAAGCTCGACGTACTTTCCAGGCGTAATCTCGGTCTGCCACGTGATTTTCGTGATCCGGTCACCGGTCTTTGCGGTGGTCGACTTTGCCGTGGCCATTGGCGCCACGCTTGCGACCGTGGCGCCCGCGGGAATATCGAGCTCGACCGACGTGACCGCGGTTTTCTCGTCGTTGTGCACGCGGACCTTGTAAACCTGACTTGCCCCCGCCGCCGATTGTTGCGGAGCGACGGCGACGTGGGCGAATGCCGATGCCGCGAGCAACACCGCCGCTGCCGTGATCGCGATTGTTTTCATACACATCTCCTCTTGTTTATTATGGGTGATTCATCGCCTCACTCCATTAGATATATCATCCCGCGGACCGATTGGAGTCCGGCACGAAACGAGGGAGCGATCTATGCCGAAACAATTCATTGTGCTCTTGGCGCTCGCCGGCGCAGCGGCGTCTGGTCTGTCGGCCGCCCCGGTCGGCGACACGGAGAGCGCCGTGACGTATCTTCCCAGCGCGGAGAGCTCGAAGATCGTCACGGTAACGGCCGGCGGCCAACCCGCCGCGCGCCTGATCGTGCAGACGCAAGGCGTGGCCATCAAGGAAACCGGCCCCAAGGAAACGGTGGCGCAGTATGGCGAAGTCTACGCCTTCGCTCCGTCGACCCTCATCGTCCATCGAGACGAGCCGACGCTCATTGAATTCTGGAACCTGCAGCCGGATGACGATCACGACTTCATGCTGATGGACCCCCACTGGTCGGTGATGATGAAGGCGCTCCTTCCGGCGCTCAAGAAGACGTCGTACCTTTTCACGTTTCACCAGGAAGGCCTGTTCAATTTTGTCTGCGCCATGCATCAGCCCGCCATGAGCGGCCAGATTCTGGTCGTGGCGCCCGTGCGTCCCTGATGATGATGATGTCCCTGACGTTCCCACATTCGTGTCGGCCGCTTTTTCGGAACCGCCATTCTTGCGCGGCCGCCCCATGCCGCGTCCTGGAACGGGCGCCGCACCGCCGCAGGCGGCCCGTGGCCCGCGGGAGTCGCGGTGCCACGCGTCGCAAGAACCAGACACGAATGTTGCTCTGCTTCTCTTTTTCTCCAATTTTGTTGCGCCGACGGCCGCCCCGCCGGCCCTCGATCGCTTGAAAATCAAAGGAAATTGGGGGGAAATTGGGCCTTTTCCCCGCCGATCGTCACATGGAACCGCCTTTGCTCATGTTGCGGCAGAACTCTTATCGGCGGGGCTCCCAACCGAGCTGCCGCGTTGGGGTGCCTGTCCCGAGGGCCGACCATGCCATCCAGTTCCGCGTTGAAGTCGACCGAGACGACTGCCAGCAATTCCAACGAGCTCAGACGGCTGTCGACGTTCCTTGAAATCAGCCAGACGCTCGCCTCTGCGACGAATCAGAAGGCCGCGCTGCACCAGGTGCTGGCCGTCCTCGAGCGTCATCATGGCGCCGTGCGCAGCTCGATCGCCCTCGCGAACGACGCGGATGGCGAGATCCAGGTGGTTGCGTCCGAAGGCCCGGGCGGCACGAAGCCGGAGGTGAAATTTCGTCCCGGGGAGGGGATCACCGGACGCGTCGTCCAGAGCGGCAAGCCGATCGTCGTGCCCCGCGTATCGCGGGAGCCGCTGTTCCTGCGCCGCACGTCGGATCGGCCGGAACTGTCCGGCCAGGAGATCAGCTACGTCTCGGTGCCCATCCTGCTGAATCGCAAGGCGGTTGGCGCGCTCGGCGTCGACTTCCGCTTCAAGCCGGACCGCGATTTCGACCGCATGGTGAAATTTCTCGGCGTGGTGGCGTCGCTCGTGGCGCAGGCGATCCGCATCCAGCGGGCGATCGACGCCGAGCGCGACAGGCTCCGGGAGGAAAATACGCACCTCAAGAGCGAGCTGCGCGAGCGTTACGATTTTTCGAACCTCCACGGCACCAGCGGCCCGATGCGCCTGGTCTACGAGCAGGTGGCGCAAGTGGCGCGCACCGAGACGACGGTGCTCATCCGCGGGGAGTCGGGCACCGGAAAGGAGCTGGTCGCCCAGGCCATCCACTACAACTCCCTGCGGGCCAAGCGGCCCTTCATCAAGGTAAGCTGCGCGGCGCTGCCCGAAAGCCTGATCGAATCCGAGCTGTTCGGCTACGAGAAAGGCGCCTTCACCGGCGCGCACGCTTCGAAAAAGGGACGGTTTGAGCTGGCCGAAGGCGGCACCCTGTTCCTCGACGAGATCGGCGAGCTGAACATGGCCACGCAGGTGAAGCTGCTCCGCGTGCTCCAGGCGAAGGAATTCGAGCGCCTCGGTGGCACGAGGACCGTCCGCGCGAATGTGCGCCTGATCGCGGCCACCAACAAGGACATCGAAAAGGCGATCGCCGCCGGCTCGTTCCGCGACGATCTGTATTACCGGCTCAACGTGTTTGCCGTGTTCATTCCGGCCCTCCGCGAACGGAAACCGGACCTGCTCCTGCTCGCCGACCATTTCCTCGAGAAGGCGTCGCTCGCCAACGGCAAGCACATCAAGCGCATCTCGACCCCGGCCATCGACATGCTGATGAGCTATCACTGGCCGGGGAACGTCCGCGAGTTGGAGAACGCGATCGAGCGGGCCGTGGTGGTCTGCGATGGACAGGTCGTGCACGCGCACCACCTGCCGCCCACGCTGCAAACCGCGGTCTCCTCGGGCACCGTCATGAGCCTCTCGTTGAAGGACGCGATTGCCGCCTACGAAAAAGATCTCATCCAGGACGCGCTGAAGACGGCGCGCGGCAACCGCGCCAAGGCCGCGAGGCTGCTGAGCACGACCGGCCGGATCATGAACTACAAAGTGCGGGAGCTCGGCATCGACTGGCGCCGCTTCAAGAAGTGACACGCAGCGGACACTTTCCCCAGCGCCGCCAACTCACAAAACTGCGCCCTCCCCGGGAGATCCCCACAAACTTGTCGTCCTGGCCGCGAGTCTCCGCGTCCTCTCGACGTTGCGTATCGGCCTCGCGTCTGGGCCTAGAGAAACCCTTAAAGAGCCTAGAGAAAGCCTAAAGAACGATCCGCTGAAATATCGACATTAATGTCTCTATAGGGGTATCGAGGCCACGCGCTTGTAGGGTCTTGCGCATCCGCTCCCGAATCGCGGGATCGCCGAAAATGGCATATTTTCGAACAAAAACGCCGAACGCGCCGCGGCTGCGCGCCGTCGCTTTCAGTGGCGTCCGTCTTGCAAACTTCGTGGCAGCCGGCCGGACCTTGGCGCGCGTGCGCGTCATTGAGCAGGCCGTGATCGCCGGCCGGTTCATCGATCGACAACTTCATAAATCGATCGGCAACTCACTAATGAGGAGAGCGGATGCTCATCAGGTCCTGCTACAAGCGATTCGTCAGCAATTTCGCCGACCCGGCGTTCCGCGTGCGCGCGTTCGCGCTGATAGGCGGCAAGTTCATCGGCCTCGCGCTGTTGCTCAGCGTCATGTATGCGTGGATCGGCTCGCCGCTCCAGGCGCAGGCGGCGCCGGCGACGCCCCCCGGACCCACACCCGAGATGATCGCCATCAACACCGCCTGGACGTTGATCGCGGCGTTCCTCGTCTTCTGCATGCAGGTGGGGTTCGTGATGCTCGAAGCCGGCTTCGCGCGCTCGCGCGAGTCGGTCAACATCCTCGTCGAGGGCATCGTCGACACCTGTATTTGCGGCGTGACCTTCTGGGCGTGGGGCTTTGCCTTCATGTTCATGGACGGCAACGGGCTCATCGGCCTCCACGGATGGTTCCTCAAGGGACTCCCCGAGATGTACGGCACGACCGGCGTGCCGCTGCTCGCGTTCTGGGTGTTCCAGTACGCCTTCGCCGACACCTGTTCGACCATCACGTCGGGCGCCATGATCGGACGCTGCGGCTTCGTCGGCGACATCCTGTACAGCATCGGCGTCACCGGGTTCATCTATCCAATCATCGGGCACTGGGCATGGGGCCCCGACGGATGGCTGGCGGTCATGAACCCGATCCCGTTCCACGACTTCGCCGGGTCGACGGTCGTTCACAGCATCGGCGGCGCGATCTCGCTGACCGGCGCGATTGCGCTCGGGCCGCGCCTCGGTCGGGTGTTCAAGCGCGACGGCGGCGGGCCGATGCTGCCGCACAACATCATCCTGGGCGCGGTCGGTGGATTGATTCTCTGGTTTGGCTGGTACGGGTTCAACCCGGGCAGCACGCTTTCCGCCATGGACACAGTCGGGATCGGGCGCGTCTCGTTCAACACCACGCTCGCCGCCTGCTCGGCCGGGTTGACCGCCCTCTTCTATATGTACGCCCGCACGGGGACGTGGGACCTGAGCTACACGACCAACGGCTTCCTGGCCGGCCTCGTGGCGATCACCTGTCCTTGCTACTGGGTCACGCCGACGGGCGCGTTCTTTGTCGGCGTCGGCGGCGCGATCGTGTGTGTGTGGGCGATCGACGCCCTCGAGTATTTGCGCATCGACGATCCCATTGGCGCCGTGCCCGTTCACTGGGTCGCCGGCATGTGGGGCACATTTTCGCTCGGGCTCTTCGCGAGCGGCCAGTTTGGCTCGCCGACGCCTACCGGCGCCGATGTCAGTTCGGTCGTGAAGGGCTTGCTCTACGGCGGTGGAATGGGACAATTGAAAGCGCAGGTCATCGGCATCCTCGCGGTCAATACTGCGACGTTGATCGTGTCCTTCGCTCTCATGTACGCGGTCAAGGCGACCGGGACACTGCGGATACACCGTGAAGGCGAGCTCGAAGGGCTCGACCTGCACGAGCACGGCACGGTGGCATATCCCGAATATGTCTTGCACCACATCGACGGCACACCCGGCGGCTAGCGCCCACTAGGCACATTTGCTAACGCGAAGATGGCCGGCAATCGGGCCGGCCATCCCGCTCATCGAGGAGGACACGTGACACGATTCTTAGTCGGCGCCCTGAAGACGATGATATTGATATCGGTGACATTCATATCCGCATCCTCGGTCTACGCCCAGGCACCCGCAGCACCGGGGGCCCCTGCGGCCCCGCCTCCCGTCAACAGCGGCGCGATCAAACTGACAGGTGGGCTCGACGTCCCTTCGGTCTATTACTTCCGCGGCATCCGCCAGGAGGTGAGTCCCACGGTCACGCTGTGGCCGTACGGCGATGTGGGTATCACGCTCGCCTCGGCAGACAAGGGGTTGAAGAGCGTGGCGGTCAACTTCGGCGTCTGGAACAGTCTTCACACAGGCAGCTCCGGTTCGAAGACGTTTGGCAAGAGCATGCACTACGAAGAGGACTTCTATGGGACGCTCACGCTGGGATGGTCCGCCGCCTCGCTGGCGGCCATGTACAAGGCCTACTCCAGCCCGAATCAGTCGTACAACACCGTGAAGGAAATCGATTTCACGCTCACTGGGACGCACAAATATGCCCCGTACGTCATCGTGGCGCAGGAGCTCAACCAGACGAAAGGCAACTTCATCGTCGGCGCCGATGGTGGCCAGAAGCGCGGTACGTATACGGAGCTTGGCGTCACGCCGACCTGGTCGATGGGACCAACGACGTACTCGATCCCGCTGTCGGCAGGCTTCAGCCTGAAGAATTACTACGAGGCCAACGGGAAGGACATCAGCAAGTTCGGATTCTTCGATGCGGGCGGCATGATCACCGAGAACTTCGGTGGGATTCCCGCGAAATTCGGTGCTTGGAACGTCCACGGTCGCGTCGATTACTTGAGGCTGAGTAACGGCACGATGGCCGTCGGTGTCGGGACCGGAACGAACAAGAACAAGTACGTGGTCCTGGGCGGCATCGGGCTTTCGTACTGAGCAGCGCCGCGGACGAATCAGGTTCTTTCGAGCGAGCCGAGATCGGTAAAACGGGCTATCAGCCCCGAGGGGAGACGGCGTAGCGGCGGCGCTGAGCGCCGGAAAAAACGCTAAGCTAGTGGCCGTGCACGTCGGTCAGGCAGAGCTCCGGGTTCGTCAACAGCAGGCGCTCGATGCCGCGCGCGGCGAGTTGGTCGCGTCAACCGAGCGCGGTGAGGGCGGGCGCCAGGCGCTCGCCCGGTTTTCAGATGCCGTCGACGAGATCCTGCGCGACCTGGTCGAGGCCGTCGCCGCCGAGACCGGGACACCGATCGCCGTGTGCGCGCTCGGCGGCTACGGTCGCCGGGCGCTGAGCCTGCATTCGGATATCGATCTGCTGTTGCTGGTCGGCGGCCGGATCGGCCGCCCCGAAGAGCGGTTCGTCAAGGCGCTGCTGCATCCGCTCTGGGATTTGAAGTTCGCGGTGGGGCACCATGTGCGCGAGCTGGACGATTTCGATCGGCTCGAAACTGACAACCCGGAATTTCTGCTGGCGCTGATGGATCTCCGGCAGGTGGCGGGGGACAGGGCACTGTTCGACCGGTTCGACGGTATTCTGCGCGCGTCGAGCGGCCATTGGCATCCGCAGATTCTTGACGCGCTCGTCACGCTCACCGACGAGCGTCACATTCAGTTTCAGGACACGCTGTATCAGCTCGAACCCGACGTGAAGGACGGACCTGGAACTTTGCGCGACATCTGGGCAACGCGGACAATCTTGAAGCTGGCCGGCGAGCCGCGAGCCGCCGCGGCGGTGTCGGCGCCGGATCGGCTCCGGGACGCCGAGGAATTTTTGATGCAGGTGCGGTCGGGCATTCATCTCGATATGGGGCGCAACGTCAACGTGCTCAGCTACGAGCTTCAGGAGAAGGCGGCGGACCGCTTGAAGTACGTCGGGCCCGACGCGCGCCGGCGCGCCGAAGCGCTGATGACCGACTACTTCAGGCACGCCCGCGCCGTCACGCGTGTGTTGGGGCGCGTCCGTCGCGCGGCAAAGCCCGTCCCGGCCACGCCGATCCGGCTGATTGGTCAGAACCTGATGTGGGTGGTGGAGGGGATCACCTTCGCCGATATGAAGCAAGCCGCGGCGTTCCCGGTGTCGTGGCTGCGCGCATTTGAAGCCGCGGCCTCGCGCAACGTTCAGGTGGCCGACGAAGCGCTCGCGCTGATGGAGCGCGAGCAGGAGGCGAACCGCCACGCGCCCGGCACATTCCTGCCGACGGCAGGGGACAGACATCGGCTCATGCAGTTTCTACGCCCGCGCCAGGGTCTGGCGGCGCACCTAGCCGACATGCGCGACTGCGGGTTGCTCGGCGCGCTGTTTCCCGAGTTCGACGAGATCTCGTGCCGCGTGACGCGCGATTTCTACCACAAGTACACCGTCGACGAGCACACGCTGCTGACGGTGCGGAACGTGGAGCGCCTGCTGGACCATCCGCGGTTCGGCCCGGTGCTGCGCGAGCTGCCCGCGCCCGAGCTGCTGGTGCTGGCGCTGCTGTATCATGACGTCGGCAAGGCGCGCGAGGGAAACCACTCCGAGGTCAGCGCCGACATGGCGGTGCCGATGATGGAGCGGCTGGGCCTGGACGACCACGCGAAGGAGACGATTCTCTTTCTGATCCGCAACCATCTGAAAATGTCCCGCGTGGCGTTCCGGCGCGATACCGAAGAACCCGAGGTCGTCAAGCAGTTCGCCTCGCTCTTCAGCACCGAAGATCATCTGAAGCTGCTGTGGCTGCTCACCCTGGCCGACGTCGGCGCCGTGAGCCCCGACACGCTGACGGGGTGGAAGGAAGAGTTGTTGTGGCGCCTCTACGTCGACGCGTACAACCAGATGACGCTCGGCTATGGCGACGAAATCATCGACCGCAGCGAAGCCGCCGCCCAGCTCCGCGCCGGGCGCCCGGACGATATTTCGGAGCCGGAGATCGCGAAATTCCTCGAGGGCCTGCCGCGCCGCTATCTCATGCTCTTCACGCCGGAAGCCATCTATCGTCACGTGCGGCTCTCGCGCGACGTCACAGCCGACGATGCGCACTTTTTTCTGGAGAACAAGGCCGCAGTGTGGGAGCTCACCGTGGTCTCGCTCGACAAGCCATTCCTGTTCTCCAATATCAGCGGCGTGTTGTCCTACTACGGAATGGACATCGTGCGCGGCCACGCCCTGACGAGCCTGACCGGATTGGTCCTCGACGTCTTCCAGTTCATCGATCGCGACCGGTTTTTTGAGCGGAACTCGCAGGGGCGGCAGCAGTTCGACCGCACGTTGATCGACGTGGTCGCCGGACGCACCGATATTCGCGCCCTGCTGAAGAACAAGGAGCGCAGCGTGGTCTTCCGCCGCGCGCCGCTGGTGCGGCGGACGCCGGTGATTTATTTCGACAACGAACATTCGCAGCGCTACACCGTGCTCGAGCTGGTGGCCGACGACGCGCCGGGGTTGCTGCACCGCGTCAGCCGCGTCATCTCCGAGCACGGCGTCGATGTCGATCTCGTGCTGATTTCGACCGAGGGACAGAAGGCGATAGACGTGTTTCATATCACTCGCGGCGGGGCCAAGCTGGCCGAAGACGCCGAAGCGGCGTTGAAAGGCGACCTCGACCGCATGTTGAAGGAGAGCGCATGAAGCTGATCAAGGCCATAGTTCGCCCGAACATGGTGGACAACATCAAGGAGGCCCTGGGAAAAATGAACATCGCGGGCATGACCGTCACCGAGGTGCGCGGACACGGCCGGCAGAAAGGCCACACGGCGGTCTATCGGGGCCGGGAGTACGAAGTCAGCCTGCTGCCCAAGATGGAGATCGAGGTCGTCGTCCCCGATCCGGCCGTCGACGAGGCGATCAAGGCCATCATCGGCGCGGCGCGCACCGGCGAGATCGGCGACGGCCGCGTGTTCGTGATGCCCGTGGAGCAGGGCTATAACATCCGCACGGGCGAGAAAGACGTGGTATAACTTCGGCTCGAAAACGAGATCGGGAGTCGTGTTCCTCGTTTTCGCGCCGGCCTGAGTCCTGAGTTTTCCCAGACTTTCGAAGACGCAAGGCGTTTGGTGCGGATCCGCACACCGGAGCGGCTCAGTACCTTTTTGTAAAAAGGGGGAGGGATCGATGAGTGCGCAAGACGTAATGAAGTTGATCAAGGAAAAGGGTGTGAAGATGATCGATGTGCGGTTCATCGATCTGCCGGGCATCTGGCAGCACTTCACGGTGTCCACCAAGGAATTTGCCGTCGACGCGTTCGAGGAGGGACTCGGGTTCGACGGCTCGAGCATCCGCGGCTTCCAGGCCATTCAGGAGAGCGACATGCTGCTCTTCCCGGACCCGGACAGCGCGTTTCTCGATCCCTTCACCGCCGAGCCGACGCTCGTGCTCATCTGCAATGTGAAAGACCCGGTCACCGGCGAAGCCTACAGCCGGGATCCGCGGTACATCGCGGCGAAGGCGGAGAGTTATCTCAAGTCGACCGGTATCGCCGATGTCGCCTATTTTGGTCCGGAGCCGGAATTCTTTGTCTTCGACGAGATCCGGTTCAGCCAGGGCTACAACCACGGGTTCTACCACCTTGACAGTTCAGAAGGATTCTGGAACAGCGGCCAGCAGAAGGAGGGCGCGCCAAACCTGGGATACAAGGTTCGCTACAAGGAAGGCTACTTCCCGGTGCCGCCGATGGACGCGCTGCAGGACATCCGCACCGAGATGGTCCTGATGATGGAGCAGATCGGCATCCACGTCGAGGTGCACCACCACGAAGTGGCCACCGCGGGCCAGTGCGAGATCGACATGCGGTTCGACAAGCTCCTGACGATGGCCGACAAGCTGATGAAGTACAAGTACGTGATCAAGAACGTGGCCAGGAGGCACGGGAAGACCGCGACGCTGATGCCCAAGCCGATCTTCCAGGACAATGGGTCCGGCATGCACGTCCATCAGAGTCTCTGGAAAGGGAACAAGAACGTGATGTTTCAGGCCGGCA
>DASZHO010000145.1:0-39675 GCA_035937795.1 Vicinamibacterales bacterium
AGGGCTGTCGAATTACACGTACGTGACGGCCGTGGGGTGCCTTCATCAGGATCCCACGCGCTCATGGCTGCTCACCAGCGCGCAGGAGTTGAAAAAAACGGACGTGCCGGCCGCCGGCGCGGCGCCCACGCCGGCAGACACCGAAGGCCCCGGGGAGTACACCTTCCGCCTGCTCGACGCGTTCAACTACAACCCAGAGCCGCACAACGGGCACAAGGTGCGCGTGATCGGCTACATGGTGCGCCTCGGTGCGGAGATCCGCGTCAACGTGGAGGCGCTCCAGATGGTCGGCGCGTCGTGCGGCAACTGACCGGCGCGCGCCTCGTCTTTCTGGCGGCCCTGCTCTGGACGGCGTGCATGACCTTCGTGGTGGCCGGCCACGCCCAGGCGGCGCAAACGGTCTGGAGCGGCGTGTACAGCGAGGCGCAGGCGTATCGCGGCGAGAAGGTGGCGGACAAATCCTGCATCGGCTGTCACGGCCCCGGGCTCGACGGCGGGGATTCGGGACCGAAACTCGTGGGCGAGATGTTCCTGGCAAACTGGAGCAGCCAGCCCGTTTCTGAACTGTTCGACTGGGTTCTCGAATCGATGCCGGCCGACGCGCCCGGCACGTTGAGCAAGGAGGATGCGGCCGCGGTCCTGGCCTACATTCTGAAGATCAATAAGATGCCCGCGGGCAGGGAAGACCTCCCGGCCGACCATAACGCGTTGAGCCGGATTGAATTTGTTGGGGAAAAACCGTAGGAATGCCCGGCGCTCGACAACCTCAGAATATTACGGACGCGGCTCTAACCACTGTGATCCTGTTCTGGCAAGATAGCCAGCGAGGTGTTCCACCACATCGCGCGCGTCGTCCTCGGCGCCATAGATGAAACTCGACTTGCGCCGGCGAAGGACCGGCAGCCCAAGGGCGTACATCCCCGGAACGTCGAGGACGCCTCCATCGTGCTGCAGATCCCCTTTCTCATTGACTACAGGGACGTCGAGCCAGCTGTAGTCTGGACGAAACCCCGTTGCCCAAACGATTGAACGGATCTCGCCGCTACGCAGATCGAGACCGAGCCGCGACGAGGCCGGCACCCGGGTCGGATTGAAGCGGTCCGGCGGGGCGACGTCGGCATCGCGCGCCTTGGTGCGCACACACTCGTCGAAGGTGTCCAGGAGGCGGTCCATCTTGAGATCCGCCAGCACAAACTGATTCCGCAATCCCCCTGAAAACAACGCGCGGTTGTCACGCACGGCGGCGAGGCGGCCCACGAGCTCGACGCCAATCGCACTGAGGGCGTTGAGGTCGAGCGTCGTGCGCTCAGGCGTGCCGACGAGTTGCGGCGATGGGAGCCCGCGCGCCCGCGCCAGATCGTCGATCTCGTCGTAGCGCTGATTCCACACGCCGCAGGCGTCCATCCACCAGAGGATGTCGCGCCCTCGATACGTTCTTGGCAGCCGGACGTGCTCGCCGACTGAAAGTGTCACGGGCCGGCCCGAGCGGTGGATTTCGTCGGCGAGCTGCACACCGGTTGCCGACGCGCCAACGACCAGTACGCCGCCGTCCGGCAGCGTATCGGGATTGCGATAGTCGAACGTCGTGAGACAAGGGATGCACGCCGGCACAGCCTGACGAAGAGCTGGCACGCTCGGGACATTGCAAGCGCCGCTCGCCAGTATTACGATACGGCACCGCAGGTCGCCATTGTTCGTGGTGATGTGATATCCCGCGTCCGTTTGTCTTACCAACGTGACTGTGGTGTGCGGGCGAATGGGTGAGGCAGACACGATCGCGAAGCGCGAGAGGAAATCGATCACCTCGCCCATCGTCATGTAGCCGTCCGGATCCGCGCCGTCGTACCGATAACCGGGCAGTCGGCTCTGCCAGTTGGGCGTGAGGAGGCGCAGCGAGTCCCAGCGCTCGCGCCGCCAGGAGTTCGCAACCTCCCCGCGCTCGAGCACCACATGATCGATGGATCTCTCGGTGAGACATCGGCTCGCCGCGAGGCCGGCATGCCCGGCCCCGATCACGACCGTTGTGACCCGTTCGATGATTCCGCTCCCGCTGCGGCTGCCGCTTCCCTTACGCGACCTCGACGGTGACGTTCACCGGGTTCGTGATGGCGTCGTACACCGCCGAGCGCTTCTGCGACTGCGCGACGAGTGCCTCGATGTCCTGCTTCGATGCATCCGCGTCGATCTTGAACGTCACCTTGATGTCGTCGTATCCGTTACGGACGTCGCCGTCGATGCCGAGGATGCCGCGAATGTCCATCTTGCCTTCCAGCTTCGACTCGACGGACCGCAGCTGAATGCCTCGATTCTGCGCTACCGCGGCAACGCCGGCGGTCAGACAGCTCGCGAGGCCGACGAGCACGTACTCGATCGGGGTGATCCCGCGATCCTCCGAGGCGAAGATCTCCGGGTGATCCGCCTCGAACGAGCTCTCGGTCTTGTGCTCCTGTTCCTGTCCGAGTCCGTAGAAACTCCTGACATTCGTCTTACTGTGCGTGCCGTTCTGCCACTTGCAGGTCGCCCGCCACGTGAATTTTGCCGCCTCCGGCGCGCCCTTCAGCGCCTCCCGCGCATCAAGCAGCGCTTGGACGTTGACTCCGTTGTTGACACTCGTCGTAGCCATAATGAGCCCCCTTCTGATGAACCAGACGGCTTGTGAAGCACCGAATCATACAACAGCCATGAACGCTGCCGGGAGACAAGAGATATGATCCCGCGGATGGCCATGTCGGCGCCGAGGACCGCCGCGGGCTCGGTCGGGGAGGTCGAAACCCAATATCTCGACCTGTCGGAACCGCTCGAGCTCGAGTGCGGACGATCGCTGCATCCGATCCGGATAGCCTACGAGACCTACGGCACGCTCTCCCCGGAACGCGATAACGCGATTCTCGTCTGCCACGCGCTCAGCGGGGATGCCCATGCGGCAGGCTTGTCGAAGACGCCGCCGTCGGAAAGCACCAGGGACGGTTTTGCCGCTGAGGATCGCGACGGAGCCAGCGGCCGGGGACTCGGTTGGTGGGATGGGATGATCGGTCCGGGCAAGGCGTTCGACACCGATCGGTTCTTCGTCGTCAGTACGAACCTTCTCGGAGGATGCCGCGGAACGACGGGGCCCTCTTCGACGAACCCGGCAACCGGCCGGCCCTACGGATCGGACTTTCCGGTGATCACGGTCGCTGATATGGTGCGGACCGAGCGCGCGTTCCTGAGCGAGCTCGGGGTTACGCGGTTGGCCGCCATCGCCGGCGGATCCCTCGGCGGGATGCAGGCGCTCGAGTGGGCCATTCTCTATCCCGAACAGGTCGACGCGATCGTTGTCATCGCCAGCACGCACGCGCTGCAGCCGCAGGGCGTCGCGTGGAACGCGATCGCGCGCAACGCGATCATCGCGGATCCGGACTGGCAGGGCGGCCACTACTACGCCACGGGACGCGCGCCGAATGCGGGCATGAGCGTGGCGCGCATGGTCGGCCACATCACCTATCTGTCGGCCAAGTCTTTGGGAGACAAGTTCGGGCGCCGGTTGCAGTTCGCGGACGAAATCCGGTACACGCTGACCGGCCCCGAGTTCGAGATTGAGAGCTATCTGCGCCACCAGGCGGATACCTTTGTTCGGCGATTCGATGCGAACACATATCTCTACACCTCGCGCGCGTTGACGTATTTCGACCTCGCGCGGCAGTACGGCAATGGCACGCTCGCCGACGCGCTGCGGGCCGTGCGCGCACGAACGCTGCTCATCGCTTTCAGCTCAGACTGGCTTTATCCGCCGTCAGGGTCCGAGGAGCTCGCGACCGCGCTTCGAGCGCTGGGCAAGGATGTCAAGCTGCATGTGATTGACGCGCCGTTTGGACACGACTGCTTTCTGCTGGAAGAGGCGCGCCAAACGCCGATGATTCGAGCCTTCCTCGCCGGGGAGCGGCCGAGCGAGGGTCCGGGGCAGCGCTCCTGTTGATTGTTGGAGGCAGCATGGAAGAAGCCCGTCGCTTTGGATTTGAAACCCGTCAGGTGCACGCAGGGCAGCGCCCGGATCCGAACACCGGCGCCCGCGCGGTGCCGATCTACCAGACGACGAGTTATGTGTTCGAGGATCCGGAGTCGGCCGCGGCGTACTTCAACCTGCAGGAGTTCGGGAATACCTACTCGCGGATCATGAATCCCACCGTGGCCGTATTCGAGGAGCGGATGGCGAGTCTCGAAGGGGGATGTGGTGCGGTCGCGTTTGCCAGCGGGATTGCGGCACAGGCGGCGGCCCTCTTCACGTTGCTCTCACCGGGCGACCACGTTGTCTCATCGTCCGCCCTGTACGGCGGGACGGTGAACCAGTTCAAGCACATGTTGCGCAAGATGTCGGTGGATCTGACATGGGTGAATCCTGACGATCCACACGCGTGGAAGGCAGCGGTACGAGACAACACGAAGGCGTTCTACGGCGAGACGATCGGGAACCCTGCCGGCAACGTGCTCGACATCGAGTCGATCGCCACCATTGCACACGATCACCAGATCCCGCTCGTCGTGGACAACACGTTTGCGACACCGTTTCTCTGCCGTCCGTTCGAATGGGGCGCGGATATCGTGGTGCACTCGGCGACGAAGTTCATCGGAGGTCACGGTACGAGCATCGGCGGGGTGGTCGTGGACTCGGGTGAGTTCAACTGGTCCAATGGCCGCTTCCCGGTGATCGCCGATCCGTCGCCGGCCTACCACGGGCTCCAGTTTCACGAAACCTTCGGCACTTACGGGTATCTGATGAAGCTCCGGGCCGAGACCTTGCGCGACCTCGGTGCGGCTATGAGCCCGTTCAACGCCTTCCTGTTCCTGCAGGGCCTCGAGACATTGTCATTGCGTATGGCGCGGCATGTCGAGAATGCGAACGCCGTGGCGGGTTATCTCGCGTCGCACGCGCTCGCGTCGAACGTGACCCACCCCGGTCTGCCGGCGAGCCGCTACCGTGCGCTGGTCGACAAGTATCTGCCACGCGGTGCCGGCGCGGTGTTCTCGTTCGACTGCCTCGGCGGCCGCGCCGCGGGACAGGACTTCATTCGCGGCGTCACGTTGTGGTCGCACCTCGCGAACGTCGGCGATTCGAAGAGCCTCATCATCCATCCAGCAAGCACGACACACCGGCAGCTCAACGATGACGAGCTCCGGGCGGCCGGCGTAGGCCCGGGAACCATCCGGCTGTCTGTCGGCACCGAATCGATTGACGATCTGATCTGGGACCTCGAACAGGGCTTTGCCAGGACCGCCGCGCCGGAGGGAGCGGCGACACGCGGAATGGCGTTGTGATGACAGCGTCCTTTGATTTGATGCGCTATCAGGATCCGTTGACGATCCAGCGCGTGGTCCACAACGCGAAGACGATCGCGATCGTCGGACTGTCGAGCAACGAGCTGCGAGCAAGCTATTTCGTGGGGTACTACCTCAAACGCCACGGTTACCGTGTCATTCCCGTGAACCCGCGCGAGGCGGAGATCCTCGGTGAGAAGAGCTTCAAGAGTCTGTTGGACGTCCCGGGTCCGGTGGACATCGTCAACGTCTTCCGCGCGCCGGACGCTCTGCCGGCGATCGCTGCCGAGGCGGTGAAGATACGCGCCGGGAGCTTGTGGTGTCAGTTCTCGGTGATCAACGAGGAAGGCGCGCGCATCGCGGAGACCGGCGGCGTCACCGTCGTGATGGATCGGTGCATCAAGGTCGAACATGCCCGCTACGTCGGGCGGATGCACTGGCTCGGCTTCAACACCCAGCGCATCACGTCCCTGCGCGGCGGGCTTCAGTAGCCATGCCCCTGTCCGCCGGTACACGTGTCGGCCCGTACGAAATCCAATCCGCCCTCGGCGCTGGCGGCATGGGCGAGGTCTACAAAGCCCGCGACACCCGCCTGGATCGCACGGTCGCCATCAAAGTCCTGCCCGCCCGGCTCGCGGGCGATCCGCAGTTCCGCGAGCGCTTCGACCGCGAAGCGCGGGCGATCTCCGCCCTCGAGGATCCGCACATCTGCGCGCTCTACGACGTGGGCGAACAGGACGGCATCTCGTTCCTCGTGATGCAATATCTCGAAGGCGAGACGCTGCAGGAGAGGCTGGCGAAAGGCGCGCTCCCACTCGACCAAGCCCTGCGGACGGCGATCGAGATCGCATCGGCCCTGGACAAAGCGCACCGCGCTGGCATTGTCCATCGGGATCTCAAGCCCGGCAACATCATGCTCACGAAGGCGGGCGCGAAGCTGCTCGATTTCGGCCTCGCGAAATCCATGTCGTCGGTGGTGGCCGGCGCGGGTTTGTCGATGTTGCCAACGACACCACCGAACCTCACCGCGCAAGGAGCACTTCTTGGCACCTTTCAGTACATGGCGCCCGAACAGCTCGAAGGCCAGGAGGCCGATGCGCGCACGGACATCTTCGCGTTTGGCGCGGTGCTTTACGAGATGCTGACTGGAAAAAAGGCCTTCGAGGGCAAGAGCCAGGCGAGTCTGATCGGCGCGATCATGCACGCCGAGCCGACGCCGATCGCGACGCTCAAGCCGCTGACGCCGGCAACCCTCGATCGCATCGTCCGCACGTGCCTCGCGAAGGATCCAGACGAGCGCTGGCAGAGCGCGCGTGACTTGCAGCGCGAATTGAGATGGGTGGCCGACGGTACAGCACGTTCGGAGACCCGCCGGCCGCTTGGGTGGATACCCGTCGTGGCGGGCGTGCTCGCCTTGGTGGTCGGTGCGGGAGCGGCGTGGCTCTTGAAGCCGGCTCCCCAAGCGGCGGCTCAGCCGCTGATGGAATTTGAAATCTCCCCGCCCGAGGGTACGTCTTTCGGCCCGGTGGGGATACGCGCCTCAGCCGCAGTCTCTCCGGATGGCCGCCAAGTTGTTCTCGTCGCCGGCGCGAAGGACGGTAAGCGGATGCTGTGGCTGCGCCCCGTGGCGTCAAACTCTCCACGAGTCCTTCCCGGCACTGAGAATGCCTCCGCTCCGTTCTGGTCGCCCGACGGCCGGTGGGTGAGCTTCGCGGCGGGCGGCAAGCTCAAGAGGATTGGCGTGGATGGCGGCCAGCCTCAATTCATCGCTGACGCCAGCATAGCCGGTGGGACGTCGAATGCCGACGGTGTCACGTTGTTCGCGGGTGTTGGCAAGCCTGTGTACCGCGTCTCCGCGGCGGGAGGAACACCTGCGCCCGTGCTCGACCTCGACGCGGCCCGCGGCGAGCTCGTTCAAGCCAACCCTGTGTTCCTTCCTGACGGGAACCACTTCCTGTATATCAGCAATTCGCGGGAGACGGGCGTCGTATTCGCTTCGCTCGACGGCAAGACCCGCCGGTTCCTGTTTGCCCTGGCGACCTCCCCGGTTAACTACGCACCAAACCCGGCCGGCGGCGCAGGATGGCTCCTTTACACCATATTCTCCGACACGGGCCGGCTCTTCGCCCGGCCCTTCGATCCGATCAGGGGCGAAGTGACGGGAGCGCCCGTACCCATCGCGGATTCGCTCCCCGCCGGACCCGCCTGGTCTGTTTCCAACAACGGAGTCTTGATGTTCCGGCACTACCTCCCCTCGAAAACGCAATATACGTGGTTCAGCCGGGACGGAAAGCAGCTGGGTGTCGTTGGGGAGTCTGGCGCGCTTGGCCGTCCGCGTCTCTCGCCCGATGAAAAGACCGTGTCCTTTTCCCGCACCAGCGAAGGCAATGCCAACCTCTGGCTGCTGGACCTGGCCCGCAACGCCACCACCCGCGTCACATTTGAGTCGGGCGTGGACAGCACTCCGGTCTGGTCCGTCGACGGCCGACGCCTCTTCTACTTCTCGCGGCGCTCGAACGAGTTCCTCCTCCTGGAGCGACCCGCCAATGGGATCGGCGCGGAACGAATTGTGATCAAGGGCAGGCCCGGAGCGACGGAACTTCCGTCGGCGGTGTCGAAAGATGGGCATTGGCTCGCATTGAGTGAAAGCGGTGCTGGGCAGGTTCGCCTCACCCTCCTCTCACTGGACGACGGCAAGTCCGTTCCGCTGACCGAGACCACGTTGACATCCGACGGCAGCTTTTCCCCGGATGGCAGATGGCTGCTTTACACGCTCAATGTTTCCGGTCGCGCCGAGGTTTTCGTGCGAACGCTTCCCAAGGAGGCCGGCGGCCCGGCAAACGCCGGCAAGTGGCAGGTCTCATTTTCGGGCGGGACCCAGCCGATTTGGCGTGCGGACGGCAAAGAGATCTTCTACCTTTCTCCAGAGGACGCACTCATGGCCGTGCCCGTCGAATCTGGAGACAACTCGTTCCGACCTGGAACTCCCGCACAGCTGTTCCAAACCAGGGACGCTTCTTCCTTCGACGTGACCGCCGACGGTCAGCGGTTCCTGGTGAACCAGCCGCTGTCCGATTCCTGGGACACACCCATCACCGTGATGGTCAACTGGACGGCGGCTTTGAAGAGATGAGTGGGGTTCAACACGATCGGAGGGCACGATGAACAGACGTGAGTTCGTGGTTTCGACGTGTGCCGGGGTGGTGGCTCTCTCCCAAGTTCCCCGCGTGGCCGGTCAGGCGAAAACGATCACACCCGATCTCGGCGGACTTGCCGACAGCAAGAGCTTGAAGCTCTTCAACCGCGCCGCCAGCCGTCTCGCCGACGGCGCGAGAAAGGGCGTTCGGCTGAGCGAGGCACCGGGTGAAGGCGTCGCGTTCCTGCCGGGGATCGAGTTCGCCAACGGCACCGTCGAGCTCGACGTCCGCGGCAAGGATGTCGCGCAGCAGAGTTTCGTCGGCGTGGCGTTTCACGGACTCGATGGCGCCGCCTACGACGCGATCTACTTCCGTCCGTTCAATTTCAGAGCCACGGACTCCGTGAGCCGCAGCCACGCGGTCCAGTATCACTCGCTTCCTCTTTATACGTGGCAAAAGCTGCGCACCGACCAGCCGGGGAAGTACGAGCAGGCCGTCAATCCTGTGCCGGATCCGAACGCCTGGTTCCACGCGCGCATCGTCATAGCGAACCAGAGGGCGAGTGTCTTCGTCGGCGACGGGAAGGACCCGTGCCTGGTGGTGAGCCTGCTGAACGGCCGGACAAAGGGGTTGATTGGCCTTTGGGTGGGAAACAACTCCGGCGGAGACTTCGCCAACCTCGCCATCACTCCCGCCGCCTAGAGCTCGCCTAGAGCTACCGCCTGGAGCACGGTCGCGTCGTTGGCCATCGGAAGCGCCATCACTCCCGCTTGTTCGTCGCGAGCGGACCACCGGCCGATTTGGATCCGGCGCGGCATAGATGGCAAGCTTGAGGTATGGACTTCTCGCTCAGCGAGCGGCAACGGCTCTTCCAGCAGAAGATCCATGCGTTTGCCTCCAGTGCCATCGAGCCGGTCGCCGCCGATTTGGATCGCAAAGAACTGTGCCCGCCAGAAATGCTCAGCGCCCTTGCCGACCAGGGCTTGCTCGGAACATTTGTGCCGGTCGAGCTCGGCGGCGCCGGCGAAGACTACGTCTCCTACGTCGCCGCGCTCGAGGAGATCTCAAAGGCCTGGGCATCGCTCGGGACTATCCTCACGGCCCACAATTCGCTGGTGTGTTATCCGATCCTGCGCTTCGGAGACGAGGCGCAGAAGCGCAAATACCTTCCGCTGCTCACGCGAGAGAGACAGCTCGGATGCTACGCGTTTGCCGAGCCTGGGGCCGGGTCGGACGCCGGCGCGATTCAGACGACCGCAACGGCCGATGGCGACGGTTTTTTGCTGAATGGCCGGAAGCTGTTCGTCACCAACGGCAAACAGGCGCGCATTGTCATCGTGTACGCGCTCACCGATCCGGCGCGCGGCCGCGATGGTCTGTCCGTGTTCATCGTCGACAAGGACTCGGCCGGACTTTCCGTCGGTAAGGTCGACGGCAAGCTCGGGCTGCGGGGGGCGCAAACCGTCGAGCTGACGTTTCGGGACTGCAAAGTCCCGAAATCCAGCCTGCTGGGCGGCCCCAATCGCGGTTTCGAGATCGCTCGCGCCGCCGTCGAAAGCGGCCGCATCGATATCGCCGCGCAGGCTGTAGGAATTGCCCAGGCGTGCCTGGATCAGAGCGTGGCGTATGCAAAGGCTCGGCTGCAGTTTGGCCGGCCGATCGCGGAATTCGAGGCCATTCAATGGATCGTCGCCGACATGGCCACCGAGATCGAAGCCGCGCGGCTGTTGACCTATCGCGCGGCGCTCGGCCGCGCTCGCGATCGGCGCGACGGCGCGCTCGCGCTCCAGGCGTCGATGGCCAAGTTGTATGCCTCGGAGGCCGCAAACAGAGCCGCTTACAACGCGATCCAGGTGTTTGGCGGCCACGGCTATCTGACGGACTTTCCGGTCGAGCGTTATTTCCGCGATGCCAGGGCGACCACGCTGTATGAGGAGACGTCGGAGATCGAGCGCCTGGTGATCGAGCGCGAGCTCGCCAAAGGGAGCGCCGGTCTCTAGGCCGGCCCGCGATATGGATTTCGAGCTCACCGAAGACCAGGAATTGCTCAAGCGGGCGGTGCGCGAGTTCGCCGACGGCGAGATCGCGCCAGGCGCCGCGGAGCGCGACGAGCACGGCCGCTTTCCATCGGAGCTCGTTCCCAAGCTCGCCAGCCAGGGGCTGCTCGGCATTCTGGTTCCGGACGAGTACGGCGGTGCTGGATACGACGCGATCGGCGCTGCGATCATTCTGGAGGAAATTGCGCGGGTGGACGCCGCGGTCGCTCTGCTCGTGGGCTCGCACAATTCGCTGTGCTCGGGGCACATCCTCGCGGTCGGCACCGAAGACCAGAAGCGGACGTTTCTGCCGCCCCTGGCGCGCGGCGAGAAGCTCGGAGCGTGGGCGCTCACCGAGCCCGGATCCGGCTCCGACGCCGGCGCCATGCGGACCCGCGCGACGCTGGATGGCGGGAGCTGGGTGATTCGCGGCGACAAGCAGTTCATCACGCAAGGGTCGATGGCCGGCACCTACGTCGTCATTGCGTCGACCGATCCGTCCCTGGGCACAAAAGGGATTTCCGCGTTCATCGTCCCCCGTGAGACGCCTGGGCTGAATGTCGGCAAGATTGAAAAGAAGTTGGGCGTCTGCGCTTCCGACACCGCCGCGCTGCATTTCGACGATATGCGCGTGCCCAGGGAAAATCTGCTCGGGAAGATGAACGAGGGCTTCAAAGATGTGCTCGGTATTCTCTCGGCCGCTCGCATCGGTATGGCGGCGATGGCCGTTGGCATTGCCCGGGGCGCGTTCGACGAAGCATTGAAGTACGCCAGGGGGCGTCGGCAGTTCGGAAAGCCAATCCTCGAGTACGAGGCGATTCAGTGGATGCTGGCCGACATGGCCACCGAGATCGACGCCGCGCGCCTTCTGGCGCACAAAGCGGCGACGCTGAAGGACAGCGGGCAGCCGTTCCTGCGCACCGCGTCGCAGGCCAAGCTCCATGCGTCCGAGGTCGTGATGCGCGCCACCTCGAAAGCCATTCAGATTCATGGCGGCTACGGCTATTTGAAGGATTCACCCGTCGAGCGGTTTTATCGCGACGCCAAGCTTTGCGAGATTGGCGAAGGCACATCGGAGGTGCAGCGTATGGTGATTGCTCGAGACGTGTTGAAGTGACAAAACAGCGAGTCATCGTGGCCAACTGCGGCGGGTTCTGGGGAGACGACCCGGCGGCCGCGCGCCGGCAGGTCGAGGGCGGTCCCATCGATTATCTGGTGATGGACTACCTGGCCGAGGTCACGATGGCCATACTCCAGAAGCAGCGTGCCCGCAACCCAGACGCCGGATTCCCGGCCGACGTGCTCGTGCATCTGCGCGACGTGCTGCCGGCGTGTGCCGAGCGGGGCATTCGCATCATCACCAATGCCGGCGGAGTCAATCCGCTTGGGTGCCGCGCCGCCATCGAGTCTCTCGCGAGAGATCTCGGACTCGCCGGCCGGCTGAAGGTGGCCGCCGTGCTCGGGGACGATCTGTACCCGGATCTCGACACGCTCCTGGGGTCGGGCGAGGCGTTGATCAATATGGATACGGGTCAGCCTCTCGCGACGATCCGCGATCGCGTGCTTTCGGCAAACGCGTACGTTGGCGCGGCGGCTCTTGTGAGGGCGCTCGAACTTGGCGCCAACGTGATCGTCGCCGGACGAGTCGCAGACGCGGCGGTCACGCTGGCGCCGCTGATTCACGAGTTTGGGTGGGCGTTGAATGACTGGGATCTGATGGCTGCGGGGGTTGTCGCCGGACACATCATCGAGTGCGGCGCGCAGAGCACCGGGGGGAATTTCACCGACTGGCATCTCGTGAAGAGCTTCCGCAACATGGGGTTCCCCCTGGTGGAAGTTGAGCCGGATGGAAGCTTCGTGGTGACCAAGCATCCTCGAACGGGTGGTCTCGTGACCATTCATACGGTGAGCGAGCAAATCTTGTACGAGATAGGATCGCCCGCGTATGTGTCGCCAGACGTGGTCGCGCGCTTCGACGCAATCGCTCTCGAGCAGGAGGCGCCCGACCGCGTCCGCGTCACCGGCGCGCGTGGCGAGCCGGCGCCCGCCAAATTGAAGGTGTCGGTGAGCTATCACGCGGGCTGGCGGGCCTTCGGCCGCCTGATTCTGTCGGGGCCCGACGCTCTCGCGAAAGCCAGCAAGGTCGCCGAAGCGTTCTGGGAGAGTGCCGGCGGCCGCGGGTTGTACGAACGCGCCATCCATCAATTCATCGGCTGGAACGGGTGCCATCCGCCGCTCGCGGCGTCGGAGCCCGGCGAAGTGCTCGTGCAGTTCGCCGTGCGCGATCGAGACGAGCGCAAGATCAACACGCGATTCGCGACGCAGATTGTCCCGCGAGTGCTCGGCACCGTTCCCGGCATTTCGTATATCGCCGACCAGGGCCGGCCCCGCGCGTCGGAAGTGGTCGCGTTCTGGCCGGCGCTGGTCTCGCGTAGTGCCGTCTCGCAGCGGGTAGTCATCGGCGATGACGAGACTGCGGTTGGCGAGCCGGCGGCGCTGACGCCGTCTCGGAGCGCGGCGCCGGGGCCTGGACCGGAATTGCCTCGCGCCGGCCACGCCTTGCCGCGATCGTTCCCCGAGCGCACGGTCCGCGTCCGGTTGCTGAAGCTCTGTCTCGCGCGATCGGGCGATAAAGGCGACACGGCCAACATCGGCGTCATTGCGCGATCCGAGGCGATTTACCGCTGGATGATCGACAATCTGACCGCCGGCTTCGTCAAGCGGCATTTCGACGGCGTGTGCGAGGGAGAGGTCGAGCGCCACGAGCTTCCGAATCTGTGGGCCGTGAACTTTCTTCTCCATCGCAGTCTCGGTGGCGGCGGTGCGGCGTCGCTGCTCGTCGACGCGCAAGGCAAGACGTACGCGCAGTACCTGCTGGCCGCCGAGGTGGAAGTTTCGGAAGGGCTGATCGCGCGCGACGAGGCGGCGCGGACGACGGCTACCTGAATCATGCAGACGATCGAGACGCACGTCGACAAGAACAGCGCGACGTTCAAGACCAACCGCGACCGCATGCGGCAGCTCGTCGCGGAGCTGCGCGCGCGTATTGCGACGGCCAAAGAAGGCGGTGGCGCCAAATATCTTCAACGCCACCGCGAACAGGGCAAGATGCCGGTGCGGGAGCGAATCGATCGCCTGATCGATCCGGGATCGCCGCTTCTCGAGCTCTCGCCGCTTGCGGCGCTTGGCGTGTACGGAGAGGACACGCCGGGTGCCGGCATCGTCACCGGCGTCGCGCGGGTGTCGGGCCGCGATGTCGTGATCGTCGCCAACGACGCGACGGTGAAGGGCGGCACGTACTATCCGTTGACGGTGAGAAAACACCTGCGCGCCCAGCAGATCGCGCTCGAAAATCGCCTCGCGTGCATCTATCTGGTGGACTCCGGCGGCGCCTTTTTGCCGCTTCAGGCGGAGGTGTTTCCGGACCGCGAGCACTTCGGCAGGATTTTCTTCAATCAGGCCCGCATGTCGGCGGAGCGAATCGCGCAGATTGCCGTCGTCATGGGTTCGTGCACCGCCGGCGGCGCGTACGTGCCGGCGATGTCGGATGAAGCGATCATTGTCAGGGGCACCGGAACCATTTTCCTGGGCGGTCCGCCGCTGGTGAAGGCGGCGACCGGAGAGGATGTAACCGCGGAAGAGCTCGGAGGCGCCGACGTCCATACGCAACATTCCGGCGTGGCGGATTATCTGGCCGAGAACGACGAGCACGCGCTCCAGCTCTGCCGTACGATCGTATCGACGCTGAACACGCCGGCAAAGACGCTGCCGGCGGATTTCACGACCGCCGAAGATCCGCTCTACGACGCCGACGAGCTGTACGGCATCGTGAACGTTGACGTTCGAAGGCCCTACGATGTGCGCGAGGTGATCGCGCGCATCGTCGACGGATCGCGCTTCGATGAATTCAAGGCCCGCTACGGCACGACGCTCGTGACCGGTTTTGCGCGCGTTCACGGCTTTCTCGTCGGCATCATCGCCAGCAACGGGGTGCTGTTCTCCGAGTCGGCGTTGAAGGCGACGCATTTCATGGAGATCTGCAACTTCCGCGGCGTTCCGCTCGTGTTCCTCCAGAACATCACCGGCTTCATGGTCGGCAAGCAGTACGAGCGCGGCGGAATCGCCAAGGATGGCGCGAAAATGGTGCACGCCGTCGCCAACTCCACGGTGCCGAAATTTACCGTGATTACCGGCGGCTCGTTCGGCGCGGGCAACTACGCCATGGCCGGCCGCGCCTACGACCCGCGGCTGCTCTGGATGTGGCCCAATGCGCGCATTTCCGTGATGGGCGGCGAGACTGCGGCCGCCGTGTTGACCACGGTGAAGCGCGAACAGTCGGTCCGCGAGAAGCAGGCGTTCAGTGCGAAGGCCGAGCAGGCGATCCGCGATCCGATCCTCGAAAAATACGAGACCGAGGGCTCTCCGTACTACTCCACGGCGCGGCTCTGGGATGACGGCATCCTAGATCCGGTCGAGACGCGAGCCGCCCTCGGGCGGGCGATTTCCGTGGCGTTCAACGCCCCCATTCCGCCGGTGAAGTTCGGCGTGTTCCGGATGTAGATGGCGGCCTTCAAATACCTTCAAGTTCGGCGCGACGGGGCGGTCGAGCACCTCGTGCTGAACCGGCCGGACGTGCGTAACGCCTTCAATGAGGAGATGATCGCCGAGATCGCAGAGTGGGCCGGCCGGGCCGCACATGACGCCGATCTTCGCGCGGTCGTGCTGAGCGGCGCGGGCCCCGGGTTCTGCGCGGGCGCCGACTTCACGTGGATGTCGAGGATGGCCGGCTATTCGCACGAAGACAACGTCCGCGATGCCGGCGCGGCCGCCGCCATGTTCTCGGCGTTGAACGACCTGCCGCTGCCGCTGATCGCGCGCGTCCATGGAGCGGCCATCGGCGGCGGCGCCGGCCTTGTGGCGGTGGCGGACGTTGCCGTGGCGGACGTCAACGCCGCCTTTGGTTTCACGGAAGTGAAGGTTGGGCTTCTGCCGGCGGTCGTTGCGCCGTTCGTGCTGGCGAAGATCGGGCAGTCGGCGGCTCGAGAGCTGTTTCTGACCGGTCGCCGATTCACCGCCGGGCGCGCGCGCGAGATCGGCCTCGTGCACGCGGTGGTGACTGCGGAACGGCTCGATGCGGCCGTGCAGGAGTACATCGACGAAATTCTCGGGGGCGGCCGCGAGGCGATTGCCGCCGCAAAAACACTGCTGCGCCAAATCGGCCGATGTTCCTCCTACGAAGCGACGCGCCTGACGGTAGACGCGATTGCTGCGCAGCGCGTGTCGCCGGAAGCGCAGCGCCGGATGAGCGCCTTCCTGCAGAAACAGAAGGGTCCCGGGAGTCGTCTATAATTTTGACGTGCAAGGCATCGCGGTCCTCGACGCCGGCGGACAGTACTGTCACCTGCTGGCGCGGCGCGTGCGCGAGACCGGCGTCCAGAGCCACGTCCTGCCGATCGATACTCCGGCCGAAGCGCTGGGCGCCATCAGCGGCATCATCATCTCCGGCGGGCCGCGCAGCGTAACCGAGGCGGACGCGCCGCGCATTCATCCGTCGATTCTTTCCATGGGCGTGCCCATCCTCGGCATCTGCTACGGCCATCAGTTGCTCGCGGCCACGCTGCCGGGCGGACGCGTGAAGCCGAGCTACTCGCGCGAGTACGGATTGGCGAACCTGCAGCTGGCCGGGCCGTCGGTGAACGGCATCTTTGCCGGATTTCCCGCTTACAGCCGCGTCTGGGTGAGCCACGGGGATTCGGTCGAGGCCCTGCCGAACGGGTTCGAGATAGCGGGCTCTACCGAGGAGTGCGCGGTCGCGGCCATGGCCAACGCCGAGCGCCGGATGTTCGGCGTGCAATTCCATCCGGAGGTGACGCACACCGAATACGGCCAGCAACTGCTGGAGAACTTCGTCACCGGCGTGTGCCGGTGCGCGTCGCACTGGAAGCCTTCGTCGGCCGAGGCCATCGAGGCGATCAAAGCGGACATCCGCGCGGCGGTTGGCGATCGGAAGAACGTGCTGTTTTTCGTGAGCGGCGGCGTTGATTCGAGCGTGGCGTACAAGTTGTGCGCGGATGCGCTCGGCCAGGATCGCGTGCACGGCGTTTACGTGGACACCGGTTTCATGCGCAAGAACGAGTCCGAAGAGGTGATGGGGGCGTTTCAGGCGGCCGGGTTCAAAAACGTGCGGCTGCGCGACTGCTCGGCGGAATTTCTTGCGGCGGTTGGCGCCGAGGTCGAGCCCGAGATCAAGCGCACGCGGATCGGCATGTCGTTTCTCGCCGCCGAAGAGGACGTGTTGGAGCATCTGCCGCCGGGCGAGTGGCTGCTCGGGCAGGGCACGATCTATCCGGACACGATTGAGTCGGGCGGCACCAAGGAGTCCGCGCTCATCAAGACCCACCACAACCGCGTGCCTGAGCTGATGCGACGCATCGAAGCCGGAGAGGTCGTCGAGCCGCTCGCGCAGTTCTACAAAGACGAGGTCCGTGCCATCGGCCGCGCGCTCGGGCTGCCGTCGCAGTTGATCGACAAGCAGCCGTTTCCCGGTCCCGGACTCGCGGTGCGTTTTCTCTGCACGAAGGAACCCGCGGCCTGGGGCGGGCATGCGAAATTGAGCGCGCTGGCGGCGGCCGCGGGCTTGAGCGCGCGCGTGCTGCCGGTGCGCGGCGTCGGGGTGCAGGGCGACGAGCGCACCTATGCGCATGTGGCGTTGCTGAGCGGAGCATACGACGAAGCGGGAATTGCCGAGCTCGCGCCGCTCATCACCAACGCCATTCGCGACGTCAATCGCGTCGCGTTCTGGGCCGGCGGCACGGGAGCGATCGAGGAATTCCAGGTCGAGCCGACCGTGCTCTCGCGCGAAGGCCTCGACGTGCTGCGAGAAGCTGACCGGGCGGTGCGTGACGTGCTGGCCGGCTACGACGTGCGGAAGCGAATCTGGCAGTGCCCGGTCGTGATGCTGCCGCTGAAGCGAAGGGGGGAGTCTGCCGTCGCGATCAGGCCGGTGGAATCGCACGACGGCATGACCGCGCAATATTCGAAGCTGCCGCAGGCCGTGCTCGAGCGCCTCACGGCGGCCGTGCTGCGAATCCCCGGCGTATCGGCGCTGCTCTACGACGTCACGAACAAGCCGCCGGCGACGATCGAGTGGGAATGACCTTGCGCCCTGACGCCCCCTTGAATTAAGGTCCTCCGGCGCTCGTTCCGATAAAACACAATATGCTATTCGGCAAAGGCAACCAGCGGCAGAGCTGTGACGTGCACGAAGAAAGTCTGTGGTACGAGCTGATCATCACCGATCCCAGCGGAAAGTCGCGCGTGGAGCGCTACACGGAGCGCGCGCAGATGCTGCGCCGGCAGCACGAGCTGTTGACGGCGTGGAAAGCACAGGGTTGGCGCGAGCTCGAGACCGCGCCCGCCGCCGCGCCCGTCCGCTAAGGTACCGCCAAGGTAAGCCATCCTTCCATTTCACGCCGCTCGCTATTCGTGATAATCATCATTCGTGATAATTATCACTGACAAGGTCCATGGCGAAGCGTGACAACCGAACCACCCCGCGCGCATGGCGCCCCGCCCGCACACCCATCCAGGGCGTGCGCGCGAAGCTGGACAACCTGGAGTGCACGGTAGCCAATTTGTCGTCGACCGGCGCCATGTTGCGGAGCCGCGTCGAGGCGGCGGTGGGCCGCGAAATGCATCTCCTCGTCGAGCTGGCTCCGCGGTCGATCGCCGCGCGCGTGCGGGTCGTCCGTTGCGAGTCGATTGAGGTGGGACTGCCCGGCGAGGCCGTGTGGCGCCGGAAGGACTACGTCCTTGGCGTGACGTTTCTGGAGTCCACGGGCGAGCTTACCGTCGCCATCCGCAGCGTCGTCAAACAGCTGACGGGGATCGAGCACTCCGAGCCGCGTGTGCTCGTGCTCGGCAAAGACGATGAAGTGAGCCGGCTGATTGAGAAGACGCTCAGCGGCTCCGACTACATGCCCCGCATCCTGACCCATCCGCGCTACGCCCTCAGTACGGTGAAACGGATCGGCGCGAAAGCCGTGATCGTGAACCTGGAAATCGATCCGGAATTCTCGGCGCGCTCGGTCTTCGACAACCTCCGGGCCGATCCCGCCACTGCGCGGCTGCCGATCATCATCTGCGCGCGCCAGGCCTGGCTGCAGTCGACGCACCGCGACTACATCCAGGACAAACGGTTGCGTTTGCTGCTGGTGCCGTTCACGCCCGAAGAGCTCGTGTTGACGCTCGACAAGGCGCTCGACGAGGGCGCTCAGCTTCCGACGCGATGATCAACCTCGCCTCGATCGTCGAGCAGCATGCGAGCCGGAGGCCCGACCGGCCGGCGTTGGTGTTCGGTGGCGCGCGCCTCACCTACGGAGCGCTCAACGCCTGGGCGAACCAGATTGCCGGCGGCCTCGCGGCCTCGGGCTTCGGTCCCGGCGACAACATCGCGCTGCTGTGCCCGAACTGCCCGTACTTTCCCGCGGCGTATTTCGGTATTCTGAAAACCGGCGCCACCGTCGTGCCGTTGAACGTGCTGCTGAAGCCGCGCGAGATCGCGTATCACCTGCGCGACAGCGATGCGAAAGCGCTGCTGTGCTTCGAGGGCACTCGAGAGCTGCCGATGGCCGCTGCCGCGAAGGCCGCGATAGCCGTCGTGCCGTCGTGCTCGCGGTTCATCGTTCTTCCGCTTGAAGGCAGCGCCGCATTTGCCGACGATCCGGATGTCGTGACCCTGCCCGGGCTCACCGCGAATCAACCCGACGCGTTCGAAACGCGTCCAACCGCGCCGGATGACACAGCGGTGATTCTTTACACGTCGGGCACGACGGGCCAGCCAAAGGGCGCGGAGCTGACGCACCTGAACATGGCGATGAACGCGATGGTCACCGCCGAGCTGTGCGCGTCCTCGCACGACGAGCACGGCGAGCATCGCACCGCCGTAACGTTGCCCCTGTTTCACGCCACGGCTCAGACGGTGCAGATGAACGCCTTCCTGCACCTGGGCGGCGCGCTGGTGCTCCTTCCGCGGTTCGATGCCGGCGCCCTCCTTGCCGTGATGGTACAGGAGCGCATCACGCACTGGATAGGGGTGCCGACGATGTATTGGTCGGTGCTGCAGCACGTGCGCGAGAAGAACGTAGATGTGTCGAGCATTGCGGGAACGCTGAAGCTGGCAAACTCGGGTGGGGCGCCGATGCCCGTTGAGCTCATGAAGGCGTTTGAGCAGACCTTCGGCGTCCGCATCGTTGAAGGCTACGGGTTGTCCGAGACGTCTCCGGTGGTCTGTTTCAACCATCTCGACAAGCCGTCGAAGCCCGGGACGGTCGGGCAGCCGGTGTTTTCGGTCGAAGTGAGGTGCGTCGACGAGAGAGACGAGACGGTGCCCGCCGGGCAGCCCGGTGAAGTGGCCGTCCGCGGCCATAACACCATGAAGGGCTACTACAAGAGGCCGGAAGACACGTCCGAGGCCATGCGCAACGGCTGGCTCCATACGGGTGACATCGGCGTCCTGGACGAGGAGGGCTACCTCAGAATCGTCGATCGGAAGAAGGACGTGATCTTGCGCGGCGGGTTCAACGTCTATCCGCGGGAGCTGGAGGAGGTCCTTTTGACGCACCCGGCAATTTCGCTGGCGGCCGTCGTGGGCGTCCCCGACGAGCGGCTGGGAGAAGAGGTGAAAGCCTTCGTCGTGAAGAAACCGTCCGCCGAGTTGACCGAAGACCAGTTGCGCGCGTGGTGCTAAGAGCAGTTTGCCGCCTATAAATATCCGCGTCTCATCGAATTCCGCACGGAACTGCCGACCACCGCCACGGGCAAGATTCTGAAGCGGGAGCTGCGGCAGCCAGCCCAGGCGCGCCGGGCGTCTGGCGACTGAACCCTCACGGGGTGTCCGCGCGTCATACCGTCATGGACACCGTGGACCTTCGCGACGCGGAGTTGCTCGACGCCTACTCGCAGGCCGTCGTGCATGCGGTCGAGCTCGTCGGACCCTCGGTCGCGACGCTCGAACGCGGCAGCGGACGCGAGCAGCAGGGCCACGGCTCCGGCTTCGTCTTCACGCCTGACGGCCTCATCCTGACGAACAGCCACGTCGTTCATGGCGCGCCGAGCCTGCACGTGTCGCTGCCGGATGGACGGCGCATGCCCGCGACCCTGATTGGGGAAGATCCCGATACCGACCTTGCAGTCGTGCGGGTTCCCGCATCGGATCTGCCGACCGCGAAGCTCGGGGATTCGCGCGCCATTCGGGTTGGGCAGTTGGTCGTTGCGATCGGCAATCCCTATGGATTCCAGGCGACGGTCACTTCCGGCGTCGTGAGCGCGCTTGGCCGATCGTTGCGCTCGCATTCGGGGCGGCTGATGGATGACATCATCCAGACCGACGCCGCGCTGAATCCAGGAAATTCCGGCGGGCCGCTGGTGAACTCGCGCGGCGAAGTGATTGGCGTGAACACCGCCGTCATTTCTGGAGCCCAGGGGCTCTGTTTCGCCATCGCCGCGAACACCGTGGTGTTTGTCGTGGGCCGGCTGATTCGCGACGGACGGATTCGCCGGTCGCACCTCGGCGTGGCGGGACAGAACGTGCCGATTGCACGGCAGATCGTGCGCTTTTACGACTTGCAGGTTTCTCGCGGCGTCCGGGTCGCGTCGATCGAGCCCGACAGCCCGGCGGCGCGCAGCGATCTGCGCGAAGGCGACCTTGTCGTCGGCTTCGCGGGGCAGGCCGTCGACGGGATCGATCAGCTGCATCGCCTGTTGACCGAGGAGCGCGGCGGCGTGCCAACGCCGCTGACGGTGATCCGGGGGACCGAAAAACTGGTAATCCACGTGACGCCCGGACTACACTGATCGTTCGGATTCCTCGGTGGCCCGGAGCCTGTGCAATCTCAGCCTATGAACCGCGTCAGGGCCGGAAGGCAGCAGCGCTAAGTAGTCCCTGGGCTGTGCCGCAGGGCCCTCCGGGCCTCTGAGGGACCCGACTCACCTAATGGCCTACCAGGTTCTCGCCCGAAAGTGGCGCCCGCAGCAGTTCGACGACGTCGTCGGCCAGCCGGCCGTGACGCGCACGCTGAAGAATGCGATCGCGAACAAGCGCATCGCGCAGGCGTTCGTGTTCGCGGGCCCGCGCGGCGTGGGCAAGACCACGACCGCGCGCATTCTGGCGCGCGCGCTCAGCTGCGTGGCGGGGCCCACGGCCAATCCCTGCGGCACGTGCGACCCGTGCCGGGAGATTGCGGAAGGACGTGACATCGACGTCCGCGAGATCGACGCGGCCACGCACACGCAGGTGGACAACGTTCGCGAGGTGATCATCGCCGGGCTGTCGATCATGCCGGTGAGAAATCGCTACAAGGTGTTCATCATCGACGAAGTTCATCAGCTGTCGGCGCACTCCTTCAACGCGCTGTTGAAATCCATCGAGGAGCCGCCGCCCCACGTCGTCTTCATGATGGCTACCACCGAGCTGTCGAAGATTCCCGAGACGGTGCTGTCGCGGTCGCAGGTGTTCGAGTTCAAGACCATTTCGAGCAGGCAGATTGCGGACCAGCTCCGCAAGATCGCCGGTGTCGAACAAATCAACGTGAGCGACGCCGCGCTCGTGCTGATGGCGCGCGCCGCCGAAGGCAGCATGCGCGACGCGCAGAGCGCATTCGATCAGGTGATTGCGTTTGCGGGGCAGACCGTGTCGCCCGACGACGTGGCGACCGTGCTCGGTCTCGTCGGCCGCGATCTCGTCCTCGACATCGTCACCGCCGTGGCCGACGAGACGCCGGCGGCCGCTTTCGAGCTTGCCGGGCGCGCGGTCGAACTGGGTTACGACTTGCGGCTGGTGTGCAGGGAATTGTCGCGCGTCGTCCGCGACCTGCTGGTGCTTTCCGTCGATCCGTCGCGAATCGACGACCCGGAGATCGCGGCCGAGACCGAGCGCCCCCGCCTGATGGCGCTGGCGGGACGATTTTCGCGTGAAGATCTGCTGCGCTCGTTCGACGTGCTGTCGAAGGCCGAGTTCGACATCCGCGGCGCCGCCGAGCCCCGCTACCACCTGGAAATGGCGCTGCTGCGGTGGATGCATCTGCGGAAGCTCGTGCCGTTGACCGAGCTGCTGCTCTCCCCTTCGCTCGGGGGATCGAGCGCGGCCGCCCGTCCATCGCCCGCTACACCTTCGCGTCCGGCGGCCACGGCGGGGCCGCCGAAAGCCGCGCCGCCGCCAGCCGGCGGTGGCGAGCGTGTCCTGCCGAAGCCGCCGTCGCGACAGGAACCGGCGGCGGCGTCGCCGCGTGAAGGCGGTCGCGACGCGTTTCTCGAGGAGATTCGGCGATCGAAGGAAGTGTTCTACAAGACGGTCGTCGCCCAGGCGCAAAAGATCGAATTCGGATCCGACCAGGTGGTGTTTTCCTTTCTGCCCATTCATCGTATGCAGCGCGAGCAGCTCGAGCAGAACCGGCCGTGGCTCGAATCGATTGCCGGCGGCATCAGCGGAAAACACATGTCGGTCGTGTCCGCCCAGCAGGATGGACCGGCGGATGCGCCGTCCCCGCAGATCGGCGCGGCTGCGGTGAAACCCGCCGATCTGAAGGCCGCCGCGATGACCGACGCAGCCGTGCAGGCGATGCTGGATGTCTTTCCCGCCGAAATCGAGGACGTCGAGGAGATCAAATAGTGAACATTCAACAGATGATGAAGCAGGCCCAGCAGATGCAGGAACGCCTGCAGAAGCAGATGGCCGAGATGCGCATCGAAGGGTCTTCGGGCGGCGGCATGGTCACCGTCGTCGTGAGCGGCAACAAGCAGATTCAGACTCTGAAGATCGAGCCGGAAGTCGTTTCCAGGGACGACGTCGAGATGCTGCAGGATCTAATCGTGGCCGCGGTCAACGATGCTCAGCGGAAGGCCGACGATGAGCTGAGCCGCCAGATGGGCGGCATGATGGGCGGGATGAAGATACCAGGCATGTTCTAAGCGCGCGGCCTTCTGCCCTTATCCCTCTGCCCTGACATGTCGTATCCCGAACCACTGACCCGTCTGGTCGATCAGCTCAAGAAACTTCCGGGCATCGGCGCCAAGAGCGCGCAGCGCCTCGCGTTCCACATCCTCCGGACACCTCGCGACGAGGCCGACCGTCTGTGCGACGCGATTCGCGACGTGAAAGAGCGCGTCACTTACTGCTCGATCTGCAGCAACACCACCGACATCGATCCGTGCGTGTACTGCGCCTCAGCAACCCGCAATCACAAGCTCATCTGCGTGGTCGAAGAACCGCAGAATGTGACCGCGATAGAAAAGACGCGCGACTTCAAGGGCCTGTACCACGTGCTGATGGGCGCGCTCTCGCCGCTGCAGGGGATCGGGCCCGACGAGCTGAAAATAAAAAGCCTGCTCGAGCGCGTGGGCGGCGGAGAGATCGAAGAGATCATCCTTGCGACCAACCCGAACGTCGAGGGAGAAGCCACGGCGCTCTACCTCGCCCGCCTGCTGAAACCGCTCGGCGTCAAGGTGACCCGCATCGCCATGGGGGTGCCGGTCGGCAGCGACCTCGACTACGCCGATGAGGTCACCATGCACAAGGCGCTCGAAGGACGGAGAGAAGTATAGTGAACGGCGTGATTCCGCAGTCCTACCAGCTGCCGATGCTGGGGCTGATGGTGCTGAGCGGCCTCATCGCATGGACGGCGGGGTACCGCTTGTTCCGCCTCGTGCTCACGCTCAACGGGTTCATCTTTGGCGCATGGGTGGCGAGCTCGATGTTCGGCGCCAGCGACAAAGCGCTGCTGGTGTTTGCGGCGCTTGGCGGCGGCGCCATCGGCGCGCTGATCATGTTCTTCGGTTATTTCGTCGGCGTCGCCCTGGTGGGGGCGGGGATCGGCGCGCTGGCGGTGCACATGTTCTGGAACCGTCTCGGCACCGACCCGCGGCCGGTCGTCGTGATTCTCGCGGCCGTCGCCGGCGCCGCTGCCGCCATGGCGCTCCAGCGGTATGTGATCATCGTGGCGACGGCGTATGCCGGCGCATGGACGTTGCTGCTGGGCGGATTGCCGCTGATCGATCGCGGCCAGAAAATTGCGGGTACTCCGGAGGTGTGGGTACTGTATCCGCTCGATCCGTCGCCCGGCCGCCGCTGGGTGCTCGCCGGATGGGGAGTGCTCGGGCTGATGGGGGTGCTTATCCAACTGCGACTCACGGGCCGCGCCAGGCCCGCGGTGAAGAGAGCCAGGGCAACTGGAAACTAGAAACGAAAAACCTGACGTGGTATTGGAACGGGAGGCGTGCGATGGCGGTCTTCGATCGGAACGCAACGACGGACTGGGAAGGCGGGTTGTTGGATGGCAAGGGCGTGGACAAGGCCGGCACCGGCGCCTTTTCCCTGCCGGTCACCTTTGCCAATCGCGTAGGCGAGGCGGGCGGAAAGACCAGTCCCGAGGAGCTGATGGCGGCGGCGCATGCGGCCTGCTTCGCGATGGCGCTCAACGCTGCGCTCGGCAAAAAGGGGGCGAAAGCGAAGAAAACTCACGTGACGGCCACCGTGTCGGCCGACAAGAGCGACGCCGGAATTAAAATTGTGTCGTCGAAACTGAAAGTTCTGGTGGAAGGGCTGGAAGGTATGACCCCGGCCGACTTCGCCGCGTTCGTGAAAGAAGCCGACAAGGGTTGCCCCGTGTCGAACGCGTATCGAGGAACCATGCAGATCGATGTGGAGGGCTCCGCGAAGTAACTGGCGGCCCCCCGCGGCCAATAAACGGAAGGAACGTGAAACGGAAGGAACGTGATGAGAATTCAGATTCTTGCCCTCACCGCGGTTCTCGCGCTGACCGTTGCTTGCAATCCAGCCGGCACCGGCCAGCAGGGCGCCCAGGGCCAGCAGGGCGCGCCGGCGACCAATCAAACTGCCCCAGCGCTGACGGTACCAAGCACTGGATCGGGCGGCGCCACCACCACCGGTCAGGCCACCGGCGGGAACGCCGCGGCGTCGGCGGCGAATCCGGTCGGGGATCAAGCCAGGCCGGCAGCGCCGATGATGATGGAGATGACCGTGCCCGTCGGCACCGCGATCGAGCTGGCGCTCGACACGCCGGTCTCATCCGACAAAAGCCGGCCGGAAGACTCCGTTCGCGCCCACGTGAGCAAACCCGTGGTCGTCGACAGCATGACGGTGATTCCCGCCGGCTCCGAAGCCGCCGGCACGGTGGTCGACGCCAAGCCCTCGGGCCGCCTGAAGGGACGCGCATCGGTCACACTGATGTTCAATCGGATCATCGTCGCAAACACGCCGTACACGATTCGCACCACGGCGGTGACGCGCGAGGCGGCGGAGAGCAAAGGCGACGACTCCGTCAAGAAGATCGGGATCGGAACGGGGGCGGGCGCCGTGATCGGCGCGATCGCCGGCGGAAAGAAGGGCGCGGCGATCGGCGCCGGCGTCGGTGCAGGGGCCGGCACCGGTGCGTCGCTGGCGACGGAGGGAAAAGAGATCAGCCTCGGCGCGGGGTCGACGGTGCGGACGACGATCCAGGATCCCGTGAAAATCAACGCCCCGATGTGAAGCTCACCTACGCGGAACTGTCGTGGATTGGCGCGCGCGCCAACAACGAGGACGCGATCTTCTTCTGGGAGCCCGAGGACGAGCAGGAGAAGCGCTCGCGCGGGGCCATCGCGCTGTTGGCCGACGGGGTCGGCGGCCACGGGGGCGGCGAAATCGCCAGCGCTCTGGCGCTGGAGACCGCGCTGAAGGCGTTTCGCGAGGTCAATCCGGGAACGACGGACAATCAGCTGCTCTGGCGGCTGTTCAACGCCGCGAATCTCGCGGTCTACGACGCCGGCATGCAGCGGGGCGGTCCGGATCGCATCGCCACGACGCTCACCGTCTCGCTCTTCCGGCGGAATGAAGTGGCGGTCGGCCACGTCGGCGATTCCCGCAGTTACCTCGTGGCCTACGGCGGCGAAATCCGGCAGCTCACGTCGGATCACACCTACGTCGCCGAGCAGCTCAAGATGAGCCTCATCTCGAAAGAAGAGGCGATGGCGAGCGAGCTGAAGGCGATGCTGACCCGCAGCATCGGCCAGCATCCCACGATCCGCGTCGACTACAGCCGATCGGTGCTCCGAGAACGTGACATCGTGATTCAGTGCACCGACGGGCTCCACGGTTGCGTCACCGAGCCCGAATTACAGGAGTGCGTGCGGCGCATGCCGCTCCCCGATGCATGTGAGTATCTCGTGCGGCTGGCCGAGAAGCGGGGATCGCAGGACAATATCTCGATCCAGATCGTCCTTGTCGAGAATGTTCCTCGAGTGGGTTACTATCGGGGCGCGGTCGCGTACTACGCGCCTGCGTCAAAGCCGGTGTCGAACGAACTGCAAGTCGGCGACGTTCTCGACGAGCGTTTCGAGATTACCGACATCGTCAACCGCAGCGCCATGAGCTCGGTGTTGAAGGCGACCGACTTGAAGACGGGCCGTCCGGTCGCCCTGAAAGTGCCGCTGCCGAGCCTCGAGGGTGATCCCGCCGCGTTTTCACGGTTTCAGCGCGAAGGCGAGATCGGCCGGGCGCTCGATCATCCCGGTATCCTCAAGATCATCGATATCGACGAGAAACAGCAGAGCCGTCCGTACCTCGTGATGGAATTTCTCGAGGGGCGGACCCTCGAGCGGCTGATGCGGGACGTCCGGCCGATGCCGGAGGGCGACGCGCTGCGGATCGTAAGCCAGATCTGCGATGCGCTCGAGTACCTTCACCGGCACGACGTCGTGCATCGCGATCTGAAACCGCAGAACATCATGGTGTGCAACGACGGTTCGGTGCGAATCATGGATTTCGGCATCGCCAAGGCGGGCGCCAGCCGCCGGCTGACGTTCGGCAGTTTCTCGCCCACGATGGGCACCCCGGATTACATGGCGCCCGAGCAGGTGAAGGGCCAGCGTGGGGACGAGCGGACCGACATCTATAGCCTTGGGGCGATGCTCTATGAGATGGTCACCGGCCGTGTCCCGTTCGAAGGGCAGAACGCCTACATGGTGATGAACGCCAGGCTCATCGGCGATCCGATCGCTCCGCGGGTGTACAACCCGAAGATCCGCCCTGAAGTCGAGGAAATCATCCTGCACGCGATGGCCCGCAACCCCCCCGAACGCTATCGGTCCGCGGCGGAGATGAAAGCGGACGTCGACGCCCCGGAAAAGGTGCACGTGACGGGACGCGCGAGCCGCCTGACCGTCCCCGTGCCGTGGAAGCGGCGCTGGCGCGTCGTGCGGGGCGTGCTGCTGGCGATGCTGATACCGATCGTGCTGTTCTACCTGTTTTTTCTGATGCTCTCTCGACGCTAGTACACGTATGAGCTATCTAGACCGCGCGCGCGACGTCATCCGGGGCCTGCGGCGCCAGGTTCCCGATGTCCGCTCCGCCACCCCGGCCACAGCCGATGAGCCCGCATCGTGGATCGCGGAGTTGCAGCGAAGCCTGCCGATCAGCGGCGAGGTGCTCGCGGCGACCGTCTCCGGTGCCGATGCCGCCGCACTGGCGTCCCTGCAGGCTTTGCAGGCGCTGCTCCCCGAATCGGGTATGACAGGCGAGCGTTTCGGAGCGATGGTGCGCGAGCTGAATGCGCCCGATCTCCTGGTGCTGGCGCTGGGTTTTCACGACCTGCAAAGCGCCGCGCCTGTGCTGGATCGCCTTCGTCTCACGCCGGCGGAACGTCAGACGGTGGAATTCCTGATTCGAAATCGATCGCAGATGGCGCAGGTGGCATTTCGCCGCGACACGGCCGATCCGGAGGTGATCCGGCGCTTCACGGAGCTGTTCAGCACCGAGGAGCAGCTCAAGATGCTCTGCGTGATAACGGTGGCTGATCAGCGCGCGGCGAGCCGCGACGGCCTCACGCCGTGGAAGGCTGAGCTGCTATGGCGGCTGTTCGTCGATTCGTACACCCACCTCACCATGGCGTATGGCGACGAGATGATCGACAAGAACGGGGCGGCGTTGACCACGCTGCAGGGGGGGCGGCCGGAAGATATTTCCGAGGCCGAGCTGGGACATTTTCTGGAAGGGCTGCCGAGGCGCTACCTGACGCTGTTCGATCCGGACACCATCTACCACCACGTACGGCTCCGCCGCGATCTCGGGCGCGAGAACATCCGTTTCTCGTCCGCCAAAAAGGGAGACGTTTGGGAGCTCACCGTGGTCGCGTCCGACAGGCCGTATCTGTTCTCGAACATCTGCGGCGTGCTGGCGTATCTCGACATGGACATCCTGCGGGGCTATGCGCTCACCAGCCTGAACGGGATCGCGCTCGATGTCTTCCAGTTCCACGACGGGTCGGGCGCGCTCGAAGGCTCGAAGCTCGACCCGCTGTTCTCGGATGTGATGGCCGGCCGCGTCGACATCACATCACGGTTGCAGGAAAGGGAAAAGGACCGCGCGGGCGGAACCGTCCGGCACGCGCCGCCGGTGCTCTACTTCGACAACGACGTCTCGCAGCGCTACACGGTGCTCGAGCTGATTGCCGACGATGCGCCGCGGCTGCTGCACCGGATCAGCCGCGTCATCTCCAGCTTCGGGTGCGAAGTCGATCTGGTCCTGATTTCAACCGAGGGACGGCGGGCCATCGATGTGTTTCACCTGAGGAAGGAGAACGGCAAGCTCAGCGACTCGGACCAGCTTGCGCTGACGCAGGATCTGGAGCGGATGCTCGAGGGAGTCTGAAGCCTCGAAGACCGGCGCGTGAAGCCCGGAACGAATCCGGGCATCACCGCCGGCCTCGAGAGCCGCCGCCGACGAAACCTCTTTCGAATCGATCGCGCTACGCGCGCGTCGCTTCGCTCACGAACATCACTCCGCCTTTGGCCTTCGACGACTTCGCGAAGTAGAACAGGCCGTAGATACCCCAGAGCGCGACGCACCCGAGCGCGATATACGGTTCCTTCGAGCTCATGCCCGGGACGAAGAACGGGCCGGCCAGATAGAACGCCATGCAGGCCAGATTGGCCAGCAGTCCGAACACGGGGACCGCCACGTGTTTGAAGGTGTTGAACGTATGGTGTTCCGAGAACGCGATCATGGCGATGATGCACGTCATCATGTACAGGAGGAAGGTGCCGAAGTTGCTGATCAGCGTAACGACCAGCAGGCTCTGAGGAATCTTCACCGCCAGGTCGTGGCCGAAGATCCCGAAGCTGTACCACATATTGTGCGGCAGGCCTTTGATCACGTCGTCGGTCAACGCGGCCGGGCCGCAGAAGTTGAAGATGATCGACGCGATCCCGATGAAGACCGAGATCGTCGCCAGCGTCCAGATCGCGCGGTGCGGCGTGAGCTTCGTGCCGTGCAGCATCCCGAAGTGCTCGGGTACTTCCTTGTCGCGGCCCATCGCGTAGGTCACGCGGGCACCCGTGTTCATGCACGCGAGCGTGGTGCCGATGAGCGCCAGAAACACCGTCAACGCCTGCACGAGCATGAAGGCCTTGCCGGCCGCGGCGCTCCCGAACATCCAGGCGCCGGCGACGATCATCATGTCGCCGATCGGGGCGGCCGACCCCAGCGCGTTGGAGATCTGATATCCGCTGTTCATCATGTAATTGGCAGCGAAATACTCGATCAGGTAGCAGAACACCCCCTGAATGAGCAGCGAGAGGATGACGGCTCTCGGAATATCGCGCGTCGGGTTCTTGGCCTCCTCGCCAAGCGATGTCACCGATTCGAATCCCACCAGTATCAGAATCGCAATACATGCCTGGATGAACATGTAGGAGAAGTTGTGCGGCGAAACTACGGATTTCGCATTCGGGTGATATTGAAACGACGTGATCGTTTCCTTGGGATTGGCCGGGTCCGGCGCCGTCTGGACGGGCTGGGCGTAGGAGATGAGGAACGGCTTCTCCGTGCCATCCGCATTTTTCGCCACCACGTAATGGCCGTTCGCGTCCTTGACGGGCGCGCCCTTCGCATCGACCTGAAGCTCGACATTGATTGCGTTGCCGTCAGGGTCGAGCGTCCAGGCGCGTGAGCCTTCCGGATGGTTCATGCGATACCCGATCGCCATGAACGAGAACACGAGAAGCGCGGAGATCTGCACGACGTTGATCGCAGCGTTCACCGCCGTCGAGCCGGTGACACCCCGGAAGGCGATGTAGGCGACGCCGAACGAGAAGACGGCGCAAAACAAGATCATGAACAGGGGACTGGGCACCGCCGCGTTGAAGGTATCGGGCCAGATCTGGCCGAGGACGTAACCGGCGATCAGCGCCGTGACGCCGACCATCAGTCCTGGGTAGCCCCAGTAGTAGAGGTGGCTGGCCCAGCCGACGATGAACTTCGCGATGCGGGAAAATTTCTTTGTGGCCGACTTCGTCAGAAATGCCTGTTCCGCAAAATAGTACGAGGAGCCGGCCCCTGGATACAGCTTGGAGAGCTCGGCGTACGCGATCGCGGTCGCCAGGCACAGCAGGACCGCCGCAAAGATGCCGAACCACATGCCCTGCGCCGCCATCGGCTGGCCGTAGGAAGCCTGGATGAAGAACGTGAGCCAGAGAAACGCACCGGGCGCGATGAGCGCCATGGCGTTCACCGTGATGCCGGTAAGGCCTAAGGTGGACGGCGGCTTTTTGACGGCTGTCTCAGCAGACATTTGGGGGACTCCTTTTGCGCTCCGCCTCCTCTGGAGGCCGGTTGCGCGTTATACAGACGTGGTCGCGTGTTCGGCGCGCGGATGGGTTCCCTCGCCTGTTTTGCAAGCACGACGCCAGACGCGCTCCGGCGGAGAAACCGGGCAGTTTTCGCAGAATTTCACGCAAATCTAGCAGGAAGTCGGGCGTTCAGCCTTCCGACTGATTCGGCCATGTTTGTCGGGATTAGACTAAGGACAAACATTAATGTTGCCTTTTGAGGGTGGGCGCCGGCAGGCCGTTCGTGCAAACGGACGTCGATCTGGGATCCGGTGCGGATCGCTCCGCCAGGGAGATCTCAGGAGACGGCTCGTCTGCCGGTGCGAATCTCGTACCGGTGTTCCACCGGGATGACCGACACGTAGCCGTCATCCAGTTCCCCCGTGCGAGCGGATTTGATGATGACGTCGACAACCTGGTCCACGTCGTCATCATGAACCGCCGCATCAATTTCCAGCCTCGTCGCGCCGATTTCGAACCGGTGCCCGCGCCACACCATGGTGTGTGTCTTCTGGGGATTGTGGTCGCACACCTGCGTCACGGTGAGCCACAAGACGTCCAGTTTGCTCAGCGCTGCCTTGACGGCTTCGACCTTGTCGGGATGGATAACGCTTCGGATGAGTTTCATACGCTGCACGGTAAGACGATTGGCCTAAGAATGGGCTGCGTAAATGCATAATGAAAAGATAAATAAATACTAAAAATCTACTTAAGACTGGCGGACGCCCCTGCACATGTTCGCGTGCGCTTCCGTCGGCGGATTCCGAAGGCACAACTTTGTCGTTCTTTAGGAACAATCCCACACTCGTGTGTGTCCAGACAATGTTCCTGTTGACGGCCGGCGATTCGAGTGCTCAAATCCCCGGCGAACACTCCCAGCCCTCGGTTTGCCCATGACACCGCGGTGCGCCGGAGGGCAGACATCTGAATCGCGCCGGGACGGCGCCATTCACCTGTGCTGTCTGGCGGTGGTCTTGCTGAACGCGCCACATCAGGTGTTCCGGTCCTTTTTCATCCACCAAGGAAGGTTCAGATGCGCTCTCTGAGGGGTCCGCGCCAGCAACTCCCGCTGGTAGCGCTCGTCGTTCTCTTGATGCCCGTGATGTATGTTCCGGTGCGCGCGCAGGGCCAGCCGCAGCCCGATCCCGCGGGCATCGCCACCGGCGACCGGACCGCGGCAGTGGACGCGGCCGGCCACTCGTTCGTCGTTCAGGAGCCCGACACATCCGATCCGGATTACGCCGCCAGGAAAAAGGCGTACGACGACTTTCAGGCGCAACTGGCGAAAGAGCCGCTCGCCGCCAAAGTCGCGGACGTGGCCGGGCACGTGAGAATCGCGACCAACGCCGCATGGACGCTCCATACGGGATACCTCGTGCTGTTCATGCAGGCCGGCTTCGCGCTCCTCACGTGCGGCCTCGTGCGGCGGAAAAACGCCGCCCACCTGATGATGCTGAACTTCACGGCATATGTCTTCGCGATGCTGGCGTACTACGCCGTCGGCTATGCACTCCAGTTCGGCGCGGTGGCGATCAACGCCGCTCCGGCCAACCTGGGCGGCGTTTCCACGCTGAACAGGTTTCTGCTGGGCGGCGGCCACTGGGGATTCCTTGGCGGCAAAGGATTTTTTCTGGCCGGTCCCGCGTACGACGCAGGCGGCAACGTCCTGTTCCTGTTCCAGGTTGTGTTCATGGAAACGGCCGGCTACATCATCGTCGGATCGGTTTGCGAGCGCATCACCCTGGGCGCGTTCCTTTTGTGCGAGCTCTTCATCGGCGCGTTTCTGTATCCGATTTTCGGGTGCTGGGTCTGGGGCGGCGGGTGGATGTCGCAGCTCGGATCCACGATGCACCTGGGGCATGGTTACGTTGACTTCGCCGGCTCCACCGTCGTGCACGCTGTTGGCGGCTTCTGCGCGATGGCTCTGGCGGTGATACTCGGGCCCCGGTTTGGCAAGTACGACAGGAACGGGAACCCGCGCGCCTTCCCGGCGCACAACATCGTCTTTGTCGTTACCGGCACGTTCATCCTGCTGTTTGGCTGGATGGGTTTCAATGCCGGATCGACGCTCGGCGCGACCGATCTGCGGATTGGCGTCGTGGCCGTGAACACGAACCTGGCGGCGGCCGCCGGCGCGGCCACTTCCATCCTCATCTGGCATCTGATGTTCGGCAAACCCGACATCTCGATGGCCTGCAACGGCCTGCTTGCGGGGCTCGTCGCGATCACCGCGCCGTGCGCGTTCGTCAGCCCGACCGGCGCGATCGTGATCGGCATCCTCGCGGGCGCCATCGTCTGCTACGGCGTGCTGTTCAACGAACGCACGCTGAAAATCGACGACCCGTGCGGAGCCGTTTCGGTCCATGGCTATTGCGGCTGGCTTGGCGCCGTGTCGGTTGGCATTTTTGCCGACGGCACTTACGGCGCCGGCTGGAATAACGTGGGCGCCGCGTCGTACTTGGGCAAAGCGGGGCAGGGAGTGACGGGGTTGCTGCACGGCGACGCATCGCAGTTGCTCGTCCAGCTGGGAGGCGCGACGCTTTGCGCGCTCTACGCGTTCGGATTCACGTTTGTCGTTTTCAGAATCGTCAACGCGCTGTACCCGATGCGGGTCACCGCCGACGAGGAGCTCGAAGGACTCGATGTGTCCCAGTTCGGGATGCTGGCGTATCCGGAGTCGGGGGACGAGATGAGCGCAGCGGTCTGACCTGCGCCTGCCGGACATCCACGCAATTGCACTCAATCTGGCCCAATCTGGCGCGTTGACTTGACGGAGCGCGAGGCGTAGCCTGAAACGACAGGCCGAAGCGCCACGCCCCCATTGCGGCGGCGCGCGGGGGAACCAGGGAAATACGGGGCGAATCGGTTCGAAAGAGCCTGAGGACACTTCGGAGTCCAAGCCCGTCAGCTAACCTCGCAGGCAATCCCGAAGCAGATGATGCCGGTTTCGCGTCGCGAACTTATCCATTTCGTGCTCGGTCTCGCCGGGATCGTTGCCGTCACGTTCATTTACCGTCTCGGCATCAACACCAACGCCGCCACGATCGCGCTGTCGTATCTGCTCGTGGTGCTGTTTGTCGCGGCGGCGTCGCGCCTTTGGGTCGGCGTAGCCACGTCGATCACGGCAATGATTGCGTTCAATTTCTTCTTTCTGCCGCCGGTCGGTACCTTCAGGATCGCCGATCCGCAGAACTGGGTATCCCTCATCGCCTTCCTTGCGGTCAGCCTGGTGGCCAGCCGCCTCTCCGCCGTGGCGCGCGATCAGCAGCGCGAAGCGCTGAACCGTCGCGATGAACTGGCCCGGCTCTTCGATCTCAGCCGCGACGTCCTGCTGACGACCGACAGCGAAGATGCCATTTCGGTGCTTGCACGCCACATCGCGCTGCGTTTTCGACTCGGCTACGTGGCGATCTGCCTGCCCGATGGCGAGAGCTTCAGGCGCTACGAGAGCACCGCCTCGGGCCCCTACGGGATAACCACCGACGATCTTCGTCGCACGCTCAGTCAGGCGAACCGTACAATCGAGTTTGACGCGCGGCGGCGGATGTACTCGGGCCACGAAGTCATCGGCAGCCGCGGGCACGCGGTCAGGCTCGTTCCCCTGCGGCTCGGTTCCCGCGCCATCGGGTTGCTGGCCACGGCCGGCCGTACGATAGAGCCCGGGACGCTGGATACGCTCGCCGGCGTTGTCGCGATCGCGATCGAGCGGGCGCATTTTCTCGAAGAGCGAAAGCAGGCCGAGCTCGCCCAGCGAAGCGCCGAATTGAAATCAGCGCTGCTCTCGTCGCTCGCGCACGACCTCCGCACGCCGCTGACCGCGATTCGCGTCGCCGCGAGCAACCTTCATGCGTCGTGGCTGACCGACTTTCAGCGCGTCGAGCAGTCGGACATCGTCCTGGCGGAAGTCGAGCGGCTCACGAGACTCTTTCAGAACATCCTCGAGATGACGCGCATCGACGCCGGCGCCATTGCGCCTGAGCGTCAATGGGTGCACCCGCTGGAGATCATCGAAGCGGCGCAGGGCCACGTCGAATACACGCTCCGGGATCACAGCCTCGAGGTTCGCAACGGCTCCGACGGAGCCGTTGTCAAGCTCGACCCGCGGCTGACGTCGGCGGCGCTCGCACATTTGCTCGAGAATGCCGCGCAGTACTCTCCGCCGGGGTCCCGAATCACGGTGGACCATCATCTGACGGGCGATGGCTTGCTGATCGCCGTTGAAGACAACGGCGCTGGGATTGCCGGCGCCGAGCTGCCACGACTGTTCGAACGGTTCTATCGCGGCAGCCAGTCGTCGAGCAACGTTTCAGGTACCGGCATGGGCCTTTCGATCACGCGCGGTCTGCTCGCGGCGGAGAACGGCCGCGTCTGGGCGGAAAACCGTCCGGAGGGCGGATCGCGTTTTTCCATTCTCATTCCGGCGGAAGTCCGCCAGGCCACGTCCCAGGATTGATATGACACGCGCCGCGAGAATTCTGCTGGTCGACGACGAACAGTCGATCCAACGAGGGCTGGTGCCGCTGCTCAGCTCGCGCGGGTACGATGTGGACAGCGCGACCACCGGGCAGGCGGCGCTGACGGCGTTCGCACGCGTTCCGCCCGACGTCATCATTCTGGACCTCGGGCTTCCCGATCTTGAAGGCAGCGAAGTCTGCCGGAGAGTGCGCACGCAATCGCCGGTGCCGATCATCGTCTTGTCGGCGCGCGGCGGTGAGGCCGACAAGATTGCCGCGCTCGATCAGGGCGCCGACGATTACGTCACGAAGCCGTTCAGCCCCGAAGAATTACTCGCGCGGGTGCGGGTCGCGCTGCGGCGCGCGTTCGACGCGCATTCCCAGGAAACCGGCAGACTCCGGCACGGCGATCTCGCCATCGATTTCGATCGGCGCCGCGTCGTGCGCGGCAGCGGCGAGATTCGTTTGACACCAAAGGAGTTCGAGTTGCTCGCCTATTTTGCGCGGCATCCCAACCGGGTGCTCACGCATCACACGATCCTCACCACGATCTGGGGCTCGCACGCTGCCGATCATCCGGAGCACTTGTGGGTCCTGGTCGGGCAGCTTCGCAAGAAAATCGAGCCGGACCCTGGACACCCGCGCTACCTCATCAGCGAACCGTGGGTTGGCTACAAGTTCGTGACCGAACCCGAGTAGTCCGACGCCCGCAGACGCTTAAGTGAGATTTTAGCGATTCTTCCGGTGCTCCTTATCTTCGGCCGCCTAGGCTGGAGGCATGGAGACGATTACCGTCCACCTCATCAACACCACGAAATCGGAAGCGCAGGCCGCCCTCAAATCCACGCAAGGCCTCGCCTTGAACTCCAACACCCGCGTCATCATCGTCGTTGCCGCCAGTCCGCGGCTGACCGCGCGGAAGGTTCCAGCACAGGGACGGCGTGCACGCTCGACGCCGTTGACGTTCTGGCCACGATTGAGTCTTCGGTCTCTGGTCGCGTGCACGTAGTCGCGTGCGATCGGCTTCAGTGAGATTCTGTTCATGACGGGGGACCGGCTGCCGAAACCGGCGCTCATTCCAGAGCGTGTCATGGTCTGCATGAGTTCGAGCGCGCTGGCGCCGCGAGTGCTGCGCACTGGAGCTCGCATGGCCGGTCGGCTTGGCGCCAACTGCTACGCCGTCTATGTCGAAACGCCTCGAGAGCACGCCGCGAATATCAGGCCCGAAGACTCAGAGGCGTTGCAGCAGAACATCAAGTTTGCAGAATCGCTGGGCGCCACCGTTGTGCGCGTGAAGGCTGGGAAACCCGCGGAGGGACTGATCGCCTTCGCGCAACGCGAGGGCGTCACGCACGTCATCTTCGGCCAGAGCGCGCGCTCGCCTTGGGAGATTCTGTGGCGTGGCTCCACGCTGAACACGTTCCTGGGCGAAGTGCGCGATGCCGCTGTGCAGGTCGTCCCTCTGGACGACTCTCCCGCTTAGGCCATTCTTCGGACTTTCTCAGCCACTTATGCACTTCTTAGGCAAAATTTCGTATTGATCTAGGTGCCGAAGTTTCGCGCCACCCGCGAAACGTGGGGGACCCAGAGTTCCGGGGCGAATTGGCACCCGCCAAAGGACACTTCCGAGTCCGAGCCCGTCAGCTAACCCCGCAGGCCTTAACGGAAGCGCACATGCCTGAAACCATCGTCGGTCTGCCTGTACGGCCCGTTCCCAAACTTCCCGGTCCTCGCTCAGCGCCAAAAGTGCTCATCGCCAGCACGGCGATGCTCGTGTTCATCACCTTCTGGCAGGCCGCAGCGGTGGTGCTGAACGACATGGGCTCGTCGGCGTTCTACGCCGGCGCCATCGCGGAGCATTTCGTCGGCAAGACCGCGCCGTGGTTCATCCTCGCCATCATGGTGCTCTCGTTTGCCGTTCGATCGATGTACATCGAGAGCTGCAGCATGTTCGTGCGCGGCGGCGTCTATCGCGTCGTGAAGGAGGCGATGGGCTCCACGCTGGCGAAGTTCTCGGTCTCCGCGCTGATGTTCGACTACATCCTGACGGGACCGATCAGCGGCGTATCGGCGGGCCTCTACCTCACGGGACTGTTGAACGAGTTGCTGGCGTACGCGCACCTCCATCTCGTGCTTCCGATGAACTCGACCGCTGCGTTCTTCGCGATCCTGGTGACCATCTTTTTCTGGTGGGAGAACATCAAGGGCATCCCCGAATCGAGCGAGAAGGCGCTGCGCATCATGTACGTGACCACGGTTATGGTGGTCATCATGATTGCCTGGTGCAGCTATACGCTCCTGGTGAAGGGCGCGCATCTTCCGCCGCTGCCGAGCCTGGCGAACCTGAAGTACTCGGACGATGCGCTGGGGTGGCTGCGCCACACGTCGCTGCCGTACACCGTCACGCTGATCGGGATCTTGATCGGCCTCGGTCACTCTGTCCTCGCGATGAGCGGCGAGGAGACGATGGCGCAGGTCTATCGCGAGATCGAGCATCCGAAGCTGAAGAATCTCGAGAAGGCCGGGTTCGTCATTTTCTTTTACAGCCTCGCGTTCACGGCCGGCGTGGCCTTCTTTGTGGTGATGATCATTCCCGATTCGGTGCGGGCGTCGTTTTTCGACAACCCGATCGGCGGCCTGGCGATGTATTTGACGGGCCCGCTTCCGCTCCGCGTGGCGTTCCGCGGGTTCGTGGCCGTCGTCGGCACGCTGATGCTGGCCGGCGCCGTCAACACCTCGATCGTCGGCTCGAACGGAGTGCTCAATCGAGTATCGGAGGACGGCATTCTGCCTCCCTGGTTCCGGCATCCGCACCGGCGCTTCGGTACGTCGCATCGCATTCTGAATCTGGTCGTGGCGCTGCAGCTCGTGACCATCGTGCTGAGCGGCGGAAACATCTTCATCCTCGGCGAGGCGTACGCCTTCGGCGTGATGTGGAGCTTCGCCATGAAGGGGCTTGCCGTGCTGGTGCTTCGATACAAGCAGCCCGGGAAGCGGGAATTTCGGGTGCCGCTGAATCCGAGAATCGGCGGGATGGAGATTCCGCTCGGCCTCGGGCTGATCACGCTGACCCTGATCGCGCTCTGCGTCGTCAATCTGTTGACCAAGGAGGTGGCGACGATCTCCGGCGTCACCTTCACGCTGATTTTCTTCGCGATCTTCACCGTGTCGGAGCGGCACACGCGCAAGACATCCACGGCGCACGCCGAGCTCGATCAGTTCAACCTTCAGGTAGGCGAGGATCTCACGCCTCTGGTCCTCGGCGTCCGGCCGAACAACGTGCTGGTTCCGGTCCGCAACTACAACACGCTGTCGAATCTCGCCGCGGTTCTCGATCGTGTCGATACGCACAAGCAGGACGTGGTCGTGCTGCACCTGCGGTTCCTGCAGCGCTCCGGATCGGGCGAGTACGAGCTGGAACCAGAACAGTTGTTCAGCCTCGAAGAGCAGACGCTGTTCACGCGGGCGCTCGAGCTGGCCGAGAAGAAGGGGAAAACGATCCACCTGTCGGTGGCGGCCGGGACGGACAAGTGGGACGCGATTCTGCGGGCGGCGCAGAGCCTTCAGTCAGGCAACGTGGTGCTTGGCGGCTCTCCGAATACGGCGCCGACGGAGGATGCGAGGCTGGCGGGGCTGGCGTGGGAGCGGCTGCCTGATCCGAAGCCGCAGCTAACGCTGGAGATTCTTTCCGCGGGGGGGCTGGAGCATATTTTCTACTTGGGCCCGCATGCGCCTCGCCTGACGCCAAAGGAAATCGATGTGCTGCACAGCCTGTGGCTCGAACTGAGCACCGGCGTGGCGCCGGAGGAGCTTCACCACCATGACGTGGTGCATTTCGCGCTTGAAGAACTGAGGCAGGATCTCAGCGGCAGCCGTCGTGAGGAGATTCTGGACGCGCTGCGGCGCCATCTTCGGGCGATCGAGGATCGGCGCCAGCCGGCGCCGGTTCATTGACCGCTTCCTGCTGATTCCATTACCATTAACGTTTCGCGCCCGCCCTTCGACGCTGGTCGGAGGCCAAGTTCCTCAGTAGCTCAACGGTAGAGCATCCGGCTGTTAACCGGAGGGTTGCTGGTTCGAATCCAGCCTGAGGAGCCA
>DASZHO010000146.1:0-5131 GCA_035937795.1 Vicinamibacterales bacterium
CAGCGCGTCGAGCTCGATGACCACGGCTCGTTCGCGCTCGCGCTCGATGCGCGCGCCGACGAATCCACCCAATACGAGTTGTTCTACGGTCGGCAGTCCACGGTGCTGCGCGGAGATGCCCTCGCCCCCGTCAGTATTGACGTCGAATATCTGCATATCGGCGGCACAGTGGCGCTCGATGAGGCGCAGCGCGTAAAGCCCTATCTCGCGGGCGGTATCGGGATCACGCGCTTCAGCCCGGATCCTGCTCTCGGTCACGAAGATACGCACTTTTCGGTATCTCTCGCATTGGGCCTGCGCGTGCCGGTGAGCTCCCATTTCTCGCTGCGCCTCGAGGGACGCGGCCTTCTCACGCCGGTCAACACGGATAGTGCGCTTTTCTGCCGCTCGGATCAGAGCGGTGCCCTCTGCCAGGTGCGGGTGCGGGGTTCCTCGTTCTTCCAGTTCGACTTTCTCGCGGGTGCGGCGTATGCCTTCTGACTCAGTAGGGGGATGCGGTGGCCGACAGCAACAATGATGCCGCCGCCGGACGGGCGGTGACGACATACCTCGACAACTCCGCGCGCGACGACCGCCTTTCCGGCGGCATACGCCGCATACCGGTGACGACGCCGTACGGCACGTTCCGGGTATGGACCAGGCGCTTCGGCAACAATCCCGGCATCAAGCTGCTGCTGTTGCACGGCGGCCCAGGCTGCACGCACGAGTACTTCGAGCCCTGCGACTCCTACCTCCCCGAGGCCGGGGTCGAGTTCTACTACTACGATCAGCTCGGCTCCTACTACGCCGACCAGCCGGATATCCCGGAGCTGTGGGAACTTCCGCGCTTCGTGGACGAAGTGGAACAGGTCCGGGTTGCGCTCGGGCTCGAGGCGTCGAATTTCTTTCTGCTCGGCCATTCATGGGGCGGCATTCTCGCGCTCGAGTACGCGCTGCGGTATCAGCACCACCTCAAGGGGCTGATCATTTCCAACATGATGGCGAGCATCCCAGCCTACAACGAATATGCTGAGCGCGTGCTGATGCCGATGATCGATCCGGCGGTCCTTGCGGAAATCAGAGCGCTCGAGGCAGCGAAGGACTACCAGAACCCGCGTTACATGGAGCTGCTGATGCAGCACCACTATGTTCATCACGTCCTGCGTGTGCCACTCGATGCGTGGCCCGACTCGGTCGAGCGCACTTTCAAGCACCTGAATCCAAAGGTGTACATACCGATGCAGGGACCGAGCGAGCTGGGCGCGAGCGGCAAGCTCGCGTCGTGGGACCGAACGGCCGATCTCGGGCGCATCGCGGTGCCGACGATGACCATCGGCGCGGGCCACGACACGATGGATCCGGCGCACATGAAGCGCATGGCGAGCGCGGTGCAGGACGGGCGGTATCTCGACTGTCCGGATGGCAGCCACATGGCGAGGTTCGACGATCAGCAGCGATATTTCGCAGGGTTGATCGAATTTCTCCGCGACATCGACTGCCGGCGCTGACAGCTCGCGCTGCCTCCAGTCTCGCGCCATGTCAAGCCTCGAGCAATTCGGCTACAAGCAGGAACTGAAGCGCGCGCTGACGACGAAGGACCTGGTCGTCTACGGGATGATCTTCATGGTGCCGATCGCACCGTTCGGCGTGTTTGGCTTTGTGTGGAATGACGCCAAAGGGATGGTGCCGCTTGCTTACCTGCTCGGGCTGCTCGGGATGTTCTTTACCGCGATGAGCTACGCGTCCATGTCGCGCGCGTTCCCAATGGCTGGGTCGGTCTATTCGTACGTGCAGCGCGGCTTGCACGACGTCGCCGGGTTCTTTTCCGGCTGGCTGATCCTCCTCGACTATATTCTGGTGCCTGCGCTGCTGTACATCTTCAGTGCCGTGGCGTTGCGGCCCCTGCTGCCGCGCGTGCCGGACTGGATCTGGCTGGTGGGCTTCGTCAGTTTCAACGCGGTCGTGAACCTGCTCGGCGTGCAGCTCACCGCACGCGTCAACCGCTACATGCTTGGCATCGAACTGGCGACCGTTGCGCTGTTCATCGTCCTGGGTCTCGGCGCGCTGTATGGCGGACAGGGGGCGGGTGGGCTGACATTGAAACCAGTCTACGATCCCGCCGTGTTCTCGATGGCGACCGTCGCCGGGGCGACGTCGATCGCCGTGCTGTCCTTCCTCGGCTTCGACGGCATCTCGACGCTGGCCGAGGAGAGCCAGGGCGGCCAGGGCGCGGTCGGTCGTGCAACACTGTTGGCGCTGCTGCTGGTCGGCCTGCTGTTCATCGTGCAGACGTGGATCGCCACCGACCTCGCCCGGGGCATGCGCTTCTCCTCGCCCGAGACAGCGTTCTACGAGGTTGCCGAGCGCGCCGGCGGGATCTGGTTGCGAAACGTTACGCTGATCGTGATCGTCATCGCCTCGGGTATCGCCAATGCAATGGCTGCGCAGGCAGCGGTGTCGCGCATCCTGTTCGCCATGGCGCGCGACCGCAAGCTGCCGACAGTGCTCGCCCGCGTGCACCCTCGCTACCGGACCCCCTACGTCAGCACGCTCGCCGTGGCCGCCATCTCACTTGTCGTCGGCCTGTTCTTCACGAAGCGTGTCGACGACCTGAGTCGCATCGTCAATTTCGGTGCGCTCACGGGATTCCTGCTGCTGCATCTGTCGGTCATCAACCACTATTTCATCCGCGAGCGGAGCGGCGACTGGCTGCGTCACCTGCTGTTGCCACTCGGCGGCCTGCTCGTCATCGGCTACGTGCTATACGAGATGGACAACACCGCCAAGATGATGGGTGCGTGCTGGATAGCGGCCGGTATCGTCTATTTCGTCGTGCTTACCTTCGTGCTCAGGAAGCCGGCCGCGCTCGAGATTTCAGAGCGCGGTTCAAATACACCCAGCTCAGGGGATTGAGGGGTTGGCGATCGGGCCGAGCCCAACGTCGCCCTGGACGGCGTCGGCACGACGGCCGCCACCGCCGACTTTTCCATCCGCGCTCTCGGCATCAACAGGCACCTCGTGCAGGACTGGAGGCAGCTTCAGGGCAGGATGGCGATCACGCGCGCCGGGAAGCCGCTTCCCTGGGCCGGTTTGGGAAACGTCACCATCACCAGAGCGCCGTACTCGGGCACCTGGTCGAGGTCCGCGAGCATCTCGATCTGATAGTGGTTGGTGCCGAGCACGTACGACTCCATCGAATAGTCGTCCTTGGTGGCTCCGAGTCCGCCATCGGTGTCGGTGGTCTCGTGGCCCGAGGCGGCGATTTGGCGCTGCTCGTACAGGAGCTTGAGCACCGGCATGCTCCACCCGGGATAGTGCGCAACCCCGGCCGCGTCACGGTTCTGCATCGCGGCATCATTCGGCCAGCGCTTCGACCAGTCGGTGCGCATCGCGACGAAGGCGTGCTCCGGAATCCGTCCGTGGCGCGCTTCCCAGGCCTGCACGTCCTCGAGCGTGAGCAGGTAGTCGGGGTTGCGGGCCGCCTTGTCGTGCACGTCGAGCACCACGAGCGGCATCAGCATGTCCTTCGGATCGATCTGATCGACCGATTTCTTGCCCTCGTGAAAATGCGCCGGCGGATCGACGTGCGTTCCCCATTGGCCGACGTGGCAGAACTCATCAACGTGGAACCCGTCCTTGGCGATCGTGTAGAGCGTGCGCACCCTCATCTCGCCGAAGCCCTTCCAATGCGGCGTGTCGGGACCGAACGAGTGCGTCAGGTCGACGAAGCGCTTCGTGGCGAGCGTAGTATAGAGGCTCATCAGGTCCGATTTGGGCCGCGCGGTCGGGCCATGGCGCGCGGTGTGAGCGGCGGGCGCCGCTGCCTCCGCTGCCTCCGCTGCCGCGTCCGCGCCGCCGGCGGGCTTTACCGCCAGCAGCGCGCCGGCGCATACGGTCACGAGCGCGAGCAGAGCGGGAAGGCTCGGGCGATTCGACATGGCACACCTCCTGCAGACGCGCCGCGCAGCTCAATCCCCGGCCGGCGGCGCCATCAAGGTGATTCCGGCTTGCCGCGCCCGGCTCGCTCGTGCGGCCTCTCTTTTTCGTTATAGGGATTATTTCGGTAGTTGGTGCCGTTGCCAACTCCTTTTTTCTTACCGGCTACGGTCGGGCGGCCGCCGGACCCTGGCGCACGATGTGCCCGTCCTTCATCACGAAGTCAATGCGCCGCAGGCTCTCGGTGTCGGCGAGCGGGTCGGCCGGCATTGCGATCAGATCGGCGGCGGCGCCCACGGCGATATGGCCGCGCTCGCCCGCGACCCTCAGCAGCTTGGCCGCTTCGCTCGTCATGCTCTTCAGCACCTCTGTCGGCGGCACGCCCGCGGCGCGCCAGACTGCGAGATAGTCGAGCATCAGGTCGGCACGCGAGCGGCCGGCCACGTCCATCACGGTGTCACTGCCGAAGACCAGGTGGACCCCGAGGCGATGGGCGCGCCGCAAGCGATCGATAATCTTCGGTGCCAGCACTTCCGGAGGCGGCAGGATGCCGCCCGAGGTGCCGATGATATCGAGGTGCGCACGCGGAAAGTCGGTGCTCACCAGCACGATGCCTTTGTCGCGCAGGCGCTTGAGCTGCGCGTCGGTGAGAAAGAAACCGTGCTCGATCGAATCGACGCCCGCCTCGATCGCATTGTCGGCAGCCTCACCGCCGTAGACGTGCACGGATACCGGCACCCCTGCGTGATGCGCTTCCTCGACCGCGACGCGTATCTCGTCGACCGAATAGTGGTAGCGATTGTTGTCCAGCACCAGTTTGATCACGCCGGCGCCGTGATAGAGATTCGCGCGCACCGCCTTGCGCATCTCATCCGCACTGTCGGCGTCGAGGTACTCGTATCTCCAGAAGGCACCCTGTTCAGGTGGAATGCCGTGAGACTGACCGCCGAATGGGGCGATGATCTTGCCGCTCGTGATGATCGTCGGGCCGAGATACCACCCCGCGTCGATCGCCCGCCGCACGTCGTCCATCGCATAGTCGGCCGCGTTACCCACATCGCGCACCGTCGTGAAACCGGCGGCGAGCACGCCGACGGCATTGTGCAATCCGCGTAACGCCCGATAAGCCGTGCTCTCGAGGATGTAGAACGACTCGAACGGTGCCGACCCGCCGACGACCTCGGTCAGCGTCAGGTGTGTATGCGCATCCATGAGT
>DASZHO010000147.1:0-2255 GCA_035937795.1 Vicinamibacterales bacterium
GCCGGCAAGACCGGCAAACCCGTGAACGACCGTCTGCCGCTGGAGGAATGGAATCGCTACGGCGGGCTCATCAAGTACGAGGCGCACCCCGGCCTGTTCCCGGACGGACTGCCCGCGTTTCAGCAGCGAATCGGGCTGCCGCTCATCGCGCACAATCGTTGGATCGATCCCGCGAGCCCGTATCACCAGCGTTATCGCATCTCGGGGCTAGCGGCGCTCGACCCGGACTGGTGGCGGGAGATCATCGGTTACCTGTCGTCCGCGCAGGTCGTGACGTATGAGCAGGATTGGCTCAACGTCATCTACGAGTACTCCCCTGAGCTCGCGGCGAGCCTCGAAGCTGGTGATGCCTTTACCGACGGCATGGCGCGTGCAGCCCAGGAGCAGGGCTTGTCCATTCAGTACTCGATGGCGTTGCCGCGACACTTTCTTCAGGGTGCCCGCTACGGGAATCTCACGACCATTCGTGTGAGTGGCGACCGGTTCAGACGAGAAAAATGGGACACGTTCCTTTACACGTCGCGTTTCGCGAACGCGCTGGGGATCTGGCCGTGGTGCGACGTGTTCATGAGCAGGGAGACGGACAACCTGCTGCTCGCAACCCTGTCGGCGGGCATGGTCGGAATCGGCGACCGCTCCGGCGCGGAGGACAGGAAGAATTTGCTGCGCGCCGTGCGTTTGGACGGGGTGATCATCAAGCCGGACACACCGTTGCTTCCGATCGACGCCATGTATACGGCGGCGTCGCGGCGGCCGATGATTGCCGCGGCGCACACCGATCACGGCGCGTTGCGAACCAGCTATGTCTTCAGTTACAGCCGCGGCTTCGAAGCGGTGAGCGTGGCGTTCACCCCCGCTCAGGTGGGAGTGCCACGCGATGTCTACGTATACGACGCACGCAACCGGAGCGCGCGGCGACTGGCGGCGTCAGACGCTTTCACATTCGTTCTCGCTCCGAATGGAACGGCGTACTTTGTCGTGGCTCCGGTAGCGCGCGCGGGCATCGCGCTCCTCGGTGATGAAGGCAAGTTCGTCCCGGACGGCCGGAAACGGCTCGCCGCCCTCGCCGACGAGCCTGACCGGCTGACCGCCACCGTGATGTTCGCCCCGCAGGAGCAATCCGTACGGCTGTTCGGCTACGCCGCGCGCCGACCCACGGTCACAGCGCAGACCGGCTCCGCGGGTGAAGTCGCTTTTGACAACGGGACTGGCCGTTTTGAAGTTTCGGTGTCGCCGAGCCTGGAGCAGGTGCGCGCGGGCCCCGGCAACGACCCCGTGCGTCAAGCGATCGTATCCCTGCACAGCAGGTGAACCCACAATGACGACGCGTCGTGACGTGCTACAGATCGGCGCCTGCGTCGCGACGAGTGCCGCCGTGCCGGCGGCCCTGGCCGGCAACTCCAGGCCAAAGACGATTCTGATTCTGGGCGGCACGGGCTTCATCGGTCCTCACCTGACACGGGAATCGCTGCGTCTCGGCTGGAACGTGACGCATTTCAACCGTGGCAAACGCGCGGCGGGCGGCGTTGCGGGTGTGGAAACGCTGATCGGCGATCGGAAGGGGCAACTCGATTCACTCAGAGGGCGTACCTGGGACGTGGTGGTCGACGACACCGGCTACATCCCGAAGTTCGTGAAGATGTCCGCGGAGCTGCTGGCGCCGAACGTCCGGTACTGCCTGTTCATCTCGAGCATCTCGGTCTACGCGAGCTTCGCGCAGCCAAACGACGAGCGCTCGCCGACGGGAAAATTATCGACTCCCGATACCGAGGAGATCACCAACGACACCTACGGGCCTATGAAGGCCTTGTGCGAGCAATACTCGATGCAAGCTTTCAAGGGCCACCTCAGCATCGTCAGACCCGGCTACATCGTGGGCCCTCTGGACCCCTCCGATCGCTTCACGTACTGGCCGGTGCGCGCGTCGAAGGGCGGTGAAATGCTGGCCCCGGGCACGCCGCACGACCCGATCCAGATTGTCGACGTGCGGGATCTTGCGGCCTGGATGATGAAGCTCGTCGAGTCGCGCATCACCGGTTACTTCAATGCAGTGTCAAACCCCGGTGCGTTCACGATGGGCGACCTCATCAGCTCGAGCCAAAACGCGACGCCGCAGGCCGGCACGAGAGTCACCTGGGTACCGGAAGATTTTCTCGCCACGCAGTGGAAGGCGGACGAGCTCGATCTGCCGCCCTGGTCACCCATGAGGGGGGACACGGCGGGTGCATCGCTCACCGCCGCGAAGTTGGCGAGCC
>DASZHO010000148.1:0-23884 GCA_035937795.1 Vicinamibacterales bacterium
GTCTCGTCGTGAGGCCGATCGGCAATCAGGCCATCGACATGACCGATTCCGCCAGTTTGTCGTTCAGCCCGTTGCCTCAACATGATGCAAAGATGTAAAGATCGACGGGAAGAAGGAGGTCAGAATGACTCAAGCGAAGAAAGCAGTTCCGGAAGGGCACCACACAGTGACGCCGCACCTGATCCTTGACAACGCGGCGCAGGCGATCGACTGGTACAAGAAGGCCCTCGGTGCGGAAGAAGTCACGCGTGCGCTCGGACCCGATGGGAAAATCATGCACGCGGAAATCCGAATCGGCGATTCGCTCATCATGCTGAACGACGAGATGGCGGGCGGGACAAGCGCCAAGGCGATGGGCGGTTCGCCGGCATCGCTCTGGATCTACGTCGAGAATTGCGACGCGCTGTTCAACCGCGCCGTTGCGGCGGGCGCGAAGGTGCCTCCCGGCCCGATGGGACAGATGGGCGATCAGTTCTGGGGCGATCGCGCCGGAACATTCTCCGATCCGCATGGGTACCAGTGGACGATTGCCACGCGCAAGGAGGACCTCACGCCGGAGGAAATGAAGCAGCGGATGGATGAATTCATGAAGAGCTTCGCGGCGCCGCAACCGGCGCACCGCTAGCCCGCGGACGACCAGGCCTCGCCGGCTTCACACCGGCGAGGCCGCTCGTCAGGAGACCAACCTCACACTCCCGCCAGCGGCAACAGGCACTTCACCACCCGTCCCGGCGCGCCTTGTGACAAGGTGAACGTGCCGATCACTTCATTCGTGTCCGTCAGCCGCACGGTCAGCACCATCGTCGTCCCAGTGACCGATCCCAGATACGCAGCCGGGTGCGAGTCAGGCACATCTCCCACTCGAATCGGTCCACCGTGCTCGCGAACGAACGTCCCTGAGACGTCGAAGTCGCCGCGAGCGTCGACCGTCAACGCGCCCGGGATGTCGCCGTGGGCGCAATCAAACTCGCTATGCGTCCCGGTATCGGCAACGGTCAACGCGATGTGATCGCCTCCCCACGTGCCGGTGAGCGCGGGCGACGGAGCGGACGGACCGGAGCTGCAAGCCGAGGCCGCAACCAGAGCCTCCAGCAGGAACAGAGATCGCGCAAGCCGGAACGGCCGAGTCATGTTCGGCCGCCCTTACCGCGGCCGCCGGCGAGACGGGTTGGTCATCGATGCTTTGCGTAGGCCGGAACCTCCGGCCGTTCGAGCGATGCGCGATCCCACCCGGAGAGGGCGGCGGCCTGTTCATAGGTGGAGTCGACAAACGCCCGGATCGCCGCCTCGGGCGAGTCGGCTGTTCGCACGGCCTCGTAGGGCAAGAGGAACTCGTTCAGTGTCGGATGGTAGTAGGCCGCGTCGGGGCGCACGCGCGCGCCCTTCAAACCGGCCGGCTCGGGCGCGGCGTAGGCATAGAAGGCCGGCTCCAGCACCGGCGCGCTGCCGGGCCAGAACCCGTGGCTGATCACTTCGTGCGAGTACGCGTCGCGCATGAATGCGGGGCCGTCGCGCGGCGGGGCCGGCCGGCCGGAAAAGCGTGTGACGGCAAGGTCGAAGCTGCCCCAGAAGAAATGCGTCGGGCTGCACTTGCCGATGAACGCGCATCGGTCTTCGGTGAACACCTCGTCGATCTGCGCGAGGATGCGCCAGAACCGGTTCGCGAAGACTGGATCGTAGGACGCGTGCGTGGTGTCCTTGTCGAATGGGATTGGCGATGGAATCTCGACCGGCATCCGCCAAATCGGGACGTCGAGGGCCATCTCGCGCAGCACCGCCATGAGCTCGACGTAGAAATCGGCGACGGTGCGGGGCGCGAGCCGCAGGCTGCGTTCGACGCCATCCGATGTGCGCAAGACGAGCCGGTGGTCGATGAAGTCGAACTCCATCGTGAACGACCGGGCGCCCCGCACCAGACGCCGGGTCGAAAGCCCGCGCGGGGTCACCTGCATCGCAATAGCCCAGGAATGATTCAGCGGCGGCGCCAGGGCCAGCGCGATCTTCCCGACGACTTGCGTCCACATATGGAGCGTGGCGTATGTATCCTTCCACGCCTCGTACGGGAGCGGCGGCCAGCGTTCATCGGCCATGTTCGCCTCGGTGCTTACTGTTCGTACCCTTCGACGACCGACGCCGGCCGCACCTTCGCCTTGTTGGGATCCTGCCCGAACTCCCGGCGTGCGTCACGCTGACGCAGGAGATCCCAGCATTGGTCGAGCTCGACCTGAATCGCTTTGAGCCGGAGCTCGTCGTGATCGGCCAGCTCGCTCTGACCGTAAAGGTGCTGTTCCTCGTGCACGAGGCGTTCGATTTTTTTTAAGACCGGGTCCTGAGACGTTGGTTCGGCCATCACTTCACCTCACATTCATGGAACCACGCTACATCACCGCCGGCGGCAGGACAAGAAACATACGGCCGAGCGTGCGCCATCACACGATCCGAGGATGGTGCTGAAACGCCCGTAAAGCACTGAGGATGAAGCTGAAGGGAGCCCTCTGACCTCTAACTTTGGGGTTGCCATTCCCCCTGTCACCCCCGATAATATTTAGACTGCTAAAACTGCACGCTCCACGGCGAAGAGACTTGCGTCGTTGATGATCAAGAGGCTCACGATTATGCGGATCAATTGCTTATCCAGGCCGTGGATCGCGTTGATGCTTTCGGTTGCCAGCCTTGGCGCCGGCGGCGGCAGCGCCGGCAAGGATGCTCCGCTCGCCGACGCCGTCGAGCATCGCGACAAACAGGCCATGTTGTCGCTGCTGAAGGCGCATGCCGACGTGAACGCGCCTCAGAGCGACGGCGCGACTGCTCTGCACTGGGCGGCGTACCTGGAGGACGCGGAAACGACGGCCCTGCTGATCCGCGCCGGAGCCAAGGTGAATGCCCCCAACAACTACGGTGTCACGCCGCTCGCGCTGGCCTCCGCCAACGGCGACGCCGCAATCATTGAACAACTTTTGAAGGCGGGAGCGGATCCGAACGGCGTCGTCCGTAGCGGAGAGACGCCGTTGATGCTCGCAACGCGCAGTGGACAGTTGCATGCGGTCACGGTGCTTCTGGACGCCCACGCAGACGTCAACGCGAAGGAGACATGGAACGGCCAGACGGCGCTGATGTGGGCGGCCGGGGCCGGTTATGGCGCTGTCGTCCAGGCGCTCGTCGATCATGGCGCCGACATTCGCGCCCGTTCCAACAGCGGCGGGACTCCCCTCTTGTTTGCGGCGCGGCACGGAGACCTCGAGAGCGTTCGCGCGTTGCTGGCGGCGGGAGCCGACGTGAACGAGAAGAGACCTGACGGCGCGACGCCGCTGCTCGCCGCGGTCATCAATGGCCACGAAGACCTCGTGGACCTGCTGCTCGACAAAGGAGCGGACGCCAACGTCGAGGGCGGATCGACTCAACTGACCGTTCAGGGCGTGCGAGCGAAGCCGATGCCGCTCAAATTCAGGCAGCTTACGAACAACGAGCGCGATTCCGAAGGTGTCGCACGCGACAATATCTGGGGGAAGCCATTGCAAGCGGCGGTGCATGTCGCCAACTGGCACCTGAGCGATCAATTCATCGCGGTGAAGTTCGACAGGTTGCGCGTCATCAAATCGCTTCTGGCGCACGGCGCGGACGTCAACGGGCGAATCACCAATGAGGAGCCCAGATGGTCCGGCGCCAGATATCGCAGGCACCTGGAGGGCGCGACCGCGCTTGTTCTCGCGGCAAAAGCCGCTGACGTGGACGTGATGCGGTTGCTCATTGTCCACGGGGCCGATCCGAACATCAACACCTTTGAGAACATCACGCCGCTGCAGGCGGCAGCCGGCATTGCCTGGGCTTCGAACCAGGACATGGCCACTGAAAGCCAGGTGCTGGAGGCCGTCAAGTTGCTGGTCGAAGAAGAGCACGCCGATGTCAACGCCGTGAACGACCTTGGTGAGACAGCCATGCATGCGGCTGCCTATCGCGGCGCGAACAGCGTCGTTCAATATCTGTTCGACAAGGGCGCAAAGCTCGACGTGGTCGCCAAGGACGGACGAACACCGTTGATCGTCGCGGACGGAGTCGAGTACGGGAACTCGTTTGCCGCCCAACCGCAGACGGCGGTGCTGCTCAGAAAGCTTGGCGCAAAGGAAATGCAATGCCCGGCTCCTTGCGCGGCAGCACTCGGTTCAGATAAGGACCAGCCGACGCCTATCAAGCCCGCCGGGGCGACAACGGCCGGGGTGTCGAAATGACCGCGCCTCGTCTCGCGGTGCTCATCGCAGCGTTGTGTTTCAGCGTCCCACTTGCCTATAAGGTTCAGGCGACAGGCGCGGCGCCGCAGACGGCCGGAGCCGTCGGACAGCCGTCCCCATCGACGGCTCCGCCTCCACGAGCGGTGTTCGACAAGTACTGCATCACCTGTCACAACCAGCGGCTGAAGACCGCCGGACTCACCCTGGACACAACGGATCTGGCGCACGTCGGCGACAGCCCGGATGTGTGGGAAAAAGTTGTGCGCAAACTCCGGACGGGTGCGATGCCGCCTCCAGGACGGCCGCGGCCGGACAAGGCGCTCTCCACCGGCACCGTTTCGTGGCTCGAGGGGGAGCTCGACCGGGCGGCGCTCGAGCATCCGAACCCGGGCCGGCCCACGCTGCAGCGCCTGAATCGCGCCGAATATCACAACGCCATCCGCGATCTGCTTGCGCTCGACATCGACGCCGCCTCGATGCTGCCGGGAGACAGCGCCGCGTACGGGTTTGACAACAACGGCGATGCGCTGACGTTGTCGTCGGCCCTCATGGAGCGATATCTGGGGGCGGCGGCGAAAATCAGCCAGCTGGCTCTGGGAGAAGTACGCGGCTCTCCGGCGACGGACACGTTCTTCGTTCCAACGGACCGCAACCAGGGAATCCGCTTCAGCGATGATATGCCGTGGGGATCGCGCGGCGGACTCTCAACAAGCTATTACTTTCCTGTCGACGGCGAGTACGAGTTCCAACTGCGGCTGAAGGAAGGCGGCGCCGACGGCGGCTTCTTCGGCGTCACCGAAGAGCCCCAACAACTTGATTTGAGTCTCGATCGCGCGAAAGTCTGGTCCTCGACGGTGGGCGGGCCCGCGATCGCGAAAGTGCGCGGCGACCAGCGCGACCAGAAAGTGCTGGAGGCGCTTCATTTCCGTCTGCCCATCAAGGCCGGTTCGCATCTCCTTCAGGCGTACTTCGTCCAGCGGACCACAGCCTTTGTCGAAGACCTGTTCGATCCCTATTTGCGTCGCGATCCTTACAGAGACGGCAACGGCGAGCCCGCTATTTCCAGCCTCACGATCGCCGCTCCGTCGGCTCGCGGGCAGCTCAACGCGGCTGCCGCGTTGGGGACCCCGCCAGGCGCCGGCGGGGCAGGCGACGACGCGACCGCAACGGCGAACGATTCGCCCACACTCCGCCGACTGCTCGTCTGCCGTCCCGCGTCGCACGAGGCGGAGGCGCCCTGCGCGAGAAAAATTATCGAGACCCTCGCGCGGCACGCGTACCGGCGGCCGGTCACCGACGCCGATCTTCAGGTCCCGCTCGCCGAGTACCGCGACGGCGCGAGCCGGGGCGGTTTTGAATCGGGACTCGAAATGGCGGTCCGCAGCGTGCTTGTGAGCCCGAACTTTCTGTTCCGCTTCGAGAGTCAGCCCGCAGCGGCGGCGCCGAATTCGCCGTTTCGCATCAGCGATCTGGATTTGGCGTCGCGATTGTCGTTCTTCTTGTGGAGCAGCATACCCGACGATCAGCTGCTGGACCTCGCCGCCAGGAAGACGCTCCACGAGCCCGCGGTGCTGCGGGAGCAGGTCCAGCGGATGATCGCCGATTCGCGTTCGGACGCGCTGGTGAGCAACTTCGCCGGCCAGTGGCTGCAAATCCGGAATGTCTCCGGTTTCAGGCCCAGTCCCGAGGTCCTCTTCCACTTCGACGACAACCTGCGCGAGGCGTTTCAGCGCGAGTCCGAGCTGTTCTTCGAGAGCATCATCCGCGAAAATCGGAGCGTGCTCGATCTGCTCGATGCCGACTACACCTTTCTCAACGAGCGTCTGGCCAGACATTACGGAATTCCAGGCGTGTACGGCGAGCGGTTCAGGCGGGTGTCGCTCCCGGCCGACAGCATCCGCCGCGGGCTGCTGGGACAGGGCTCGATTCTGACAGACACCTCGCGCCCGAACCGGACATCTCCTGTGCTCCGAGGAAAATGGATCCTGGAAAACATTTTCGGCGCGCCGCCGCCGCCGCCGCCGGCGAATGTGCCTGAGCTCAAAGAGGAGAGAGACCCGGCAAAGGTGCTGCCGATGCGCGCGCAGATGGCGCAGCATCGGGCGAATCCCGTCTGTGCGGGGTGCCACGCGCAGATGGACCAGCTGGGGTTCGCGCTCGAGAATTTCGACGCGATCGGCGAATGGCGAGACAAGTATTCGTCCGGCTCGCCGGTTGACGCGGCGGCAGAGCTTCCCGATGGAACCAGGTTCGACGGCCCAACGGGTCTCCGAAACGTGTTGCTGAGTCATTCCGACGACTTCTTGACGACCATCACCGAGAAGATGTTGACGTACGCGCTCGGGCGTGGCCTCGAAGCCACCGACGCGCCCGCGGTCCGCCAGATCAAGCGAGCGGCGGCGGGCACGAACTACCGCTTTGCCTCGCTGATTCAGGGCATCGTCACGAGCACGCCGTTTCAAATGAGAATGGCGGAAGACGCGAACTAACGTTGCACATGGAGAGTGTCGAATGGTGATCACGAAGATAGCATTGCCCCGACGGACGTTCATTCGGGGAATGGGCGCAACGCTGGCGCTGCCGTTCCTGGACGCGATGGTACCTGCGCTTTCGGCCGTGCCGAAGGGAGCGCCCCGGTTCGCGGCGATCTATGTTGGGAACGGCGCCAACCCCTACGCGTGGATTCCCACCTCGGTGGGCGTCGGCTTCGAGCTCTCCCCAACGTTGAAGTCGCTCGAGCCGTTCCGCGATCGGACCCTCGTCATCAGCGGGCTCGACAACTTCCAGGCCACCGATCAGGGGGACACCGGCGGGCAGCATCCGCGCGCCGCACCGGCGTTCATGAGCTGCACGCACCCGAAGCAGACCGAAGGTGCGGACGTGCGGGCCGGGACGACCATCGATCAGATGATCGCCCAGCACATCTGCCGCGATACGAAGCTCACGTCGCTGGAGGTGTCCGTCGACCGGAACGACGCGGTCGGGGCCTGCGATCACGGATACGCGTGTGCCTACCTGAACTCGATGTCATGGAAGACGCCGACGCTGCCGCTGCCCGCGGAAACGAGTCCGCGCTTCGTGTTCGAACGCATGTTCGGGATAGGCGCGACCGCCGAAGAGCGCGCGGCCCGGAGCCACGAAGACCACAGCATTCTCGATGGCGTCACTCAGGAGGTTTCGAAGCTGCGCGCGAGGCTTGGCTCACGCGATCGCCTGAAGCTGGGGGAATACCTCGACGCCGTTCGCGATGTGGAGCAGCGCATTGCGAAGAGCGAGTCGTCGAACAGCGACTTCGCCGTGCCGGAGCAGCCGGTCGGCGTGCCGGAAACCTTCAGGGAATACGCCGAGATCATGTTCGACCTGCAGGCGCTCGCATTCCAGGCGGACGTCACTCGCGTCAGCTCGTTCATGATGGCGCGGGAAAACATCAACCGCTCGTATAACGAGATCGGCCTGCCCGAGGCGCACCATGCGATGTCGCACCACAGCAACAATCCCGAGAAGATGAAATCGTACGCGAAACTGAACGCCTATCACGTGGAGACATTCGCCTACTTCGTGAAGAAGCTGCAGGCGATTCCGGATGGCGACGGGACCTTGTTGGATCATTCGGTCCTCCTCTACGGCAGCGGCATGAGCGACGGCAATGTCCACAACAACTACGACGTTCCGGTGGTCGTCGTGGGCGGACGGGACCAGCAGATCAAGGGGAATCGTCACCTCCGGTATCCGAAAGGCACGCCGCTGGCGAATCTGATGTTGACGCTGCTGGACAAGTTCGATGTGCCGTTGAAGAGTTTCGGCGACAGCACGGGCGAGCTCGACCTCCTGGCGGGCGTGTAGCACACGTCGTGGAGGACGTTGTGGCCATGCCACGCCGCCTGTTCCTGATTGCTCTGCTTGTCATCGGATCTATCGCCGTGCCGATCGACGCAGCCGTGCAACCGGCCGGGGCCGATGGGGAGCGCGGCTTCACCGAAACCGTCCGGCCCTTTCTGGACGCGTACTGCGTCACTTGCCATGGCGGGGCCAGACCGGCCGCGCAACTGGACTTGCGGCAGTACTCCACGACGGAAGCCGTGATTCAGGATTTTTCCCGCTGGAATCGCGTCCTGGCGAGGCTCGCTGCCGGGGAAATGCCGCCCAGCCAGGCGAAGCAGCCTCCCGGAGGGTCTCGTCAGCAGGTGATCCAGTGGATCCAGGCCACGTGGGCAGCCGAGGCACGCAGGCGCGACGGCGATCCCGGCGTCGTGCTGGCGCGGCGGCTCAGCAACGCCGAATACAACTACACCATCCGCGATCTGACCGGCGTCGACATTCGTCCGGCGGCGGAATTTCCGGTCGATCCCGCCAATCAGGCCGGGTTCGACAACTCGGGCGAGTCGCTGGCGATGTCTCCGGCGCTGCTGAACAAGTACCTGCAGGCCGCGCATGAAGTCGCCGATCACATGTTCCTGAACGCGAACGGCTTCCGCTTCGCGCCGCATCCGATGCTGGTGGAGACGGACCGCGACAAGTACTGCATCCAGCAGATCGTTGATTTCTACAGCGGCCAGGACACCGACTACGCGGATTATTTCCGCGCCGGCTGGCTCTATAAATACCGCGCCGTATTCGGTAAGCCGAAAGCGACGCTCGCCGACGTCGCCGCGCAGACGAAGATCAGTTCGAAGTATCTGATGACGATCTGGCAGACCCTGGAGACCAAGGAAGACGTCGGGCCGCTCGCGAAGCTGCAGGCGATGTGGCACGCGCTACCGGTCCCGAAGGCTGCTCAAGGGGACCTCGCCCGCGAAGGCTCCATTCGGATGCGCGACTTCGTGGTCCGCATGCGCAAGGATACTTCTCTGAAATTCGCCAGCCCGCTTGTGAGGGGGTTGAACCCCGCCACGCAGCCTCTCATGAATTGGAAGAACCGGGCGTACGCCACGCACCGTCGCGATTTCGACCGCGCCGCGCTGCGCGTGGAAGGAGAACCGCCGCCCGTGGCGCCGGCGCTCCCGGTTGATCGGGATGGAAAGGTGGTCAATCTCGGCCTGATCGGCATAGGCCCAAACGGCGAGGATCTCACGGAGCTGAAGGCGCAGGTCCTGGCTTACACCTCTCGAACGGAGAATCCGGATCTGGCCGTACCCGCCGGGCAGCGCACCCGTTACGAGGCGGCGTTCGCAAAATTCAGCTCCGTGTTCCCCGATGTCTTCTACGTCCGCGAGCGCGGACGTTTCTATCCGGACGACTCGGAGGACAAGGGGCGCCTGCTCAGCGCCGGCTTCCACAACGTGATGGGGTACACGCGCGACGATACGCCGCTCAGCGAACTGATCCTGGACGAGAAGCAGCAGAAGGAGCTGAACGCCCTTTGGGACCAGTTCGAGTTCGTCGCGGACTACACCGCCCGCACCTACGTCCAGTTCTACTTCAACCAGAGCGGTGAGGTCCTGGGGAATGGCCGTGAGTCCGGCACTCTTCGCCCCTCCGACAAGGAGGTCACAGCCGAAGCGGTGATCCTCGATTTCAAGAAAGCCTATCTGGCCAAGGCCGCCGACGACGACAAGAGCAATCCGGTCGCCATGCAGGCCATCGTCGATCACTTCGATCGAGTGAACAGCACGCTGCGCGGCATAGAGCAGGAACGGCTCGAGGCCGAGCCGCGCCAGCTCGACGAGCTTCTGAAATTTGCGGCGCGCGCCTACCGCCGGCCGCTCTCGGCGGGCGAACGCGCCGACCTGCTGGCGTTTTACCACTCGGTGCGCGACAAGGGCAATTTGACGCACGAGGAGGCGATGCGCGACTCGATCGTCAGTGTGCTCATGTCGCCGTATTTCTGTTATCGCCTTGACCTGATCGACCGCGCCGGGACTGCCGTGCCGGCCGCGCCCGCGCCGGTGGCCGCTCACAGAGTGAGCATGGCCGCAGTGCAAGGCACACCGCTGTCCGACTATTCCCTGGCCAGCCGCCTCAGCTATTTCCTCTGGTCCTCGATGCCCGACGAGGCGCTGCTCGCCCACGCCGCCGCCGGCGATCTGCGGAAGGACGCCGTCCTGGGCGCGCAGATCCGGCGGATGCTGAAGGACGATCGCGCGCGCGGATTCGTCACCGAGTTCGCGGGCAACTGGCTGGACTTCCGCCGCTTCGAGGAGAGCAACACCGTGGACCGCGAGCGCTTTCCGGGCTTCACCAACGAGCTGCGGGAGGCGATGTTTCAAGAGCCGATCCGCTTCATCGGCGCGATGATTCGCGACGACCGGCCGGTGCTCGACCTGATCTACGGCAACTACACGTTCGTGAATCCTGCGCTGGCGTCCCATTATGGGATGCCCGAGGTTTCAGGGGGCCCGGAGGATTGGGTCCGCATAGACAACGCGCGCGCGTACCAGCGCGGCGGGCTGCTGCCGATGGCCGTGTTCCTCACGCAGAATGCGCCCGGGTTGCGGACCAGTCCGGTAAAGCGCGGATACTGGGTAGCGCGGCGCGTGCTCGGCGAGGTCATCCCTCCTCCGCCTCCGGTGGTTCCGGAATTGCCGAAGGACGAGTCGAAGCTGGACCTGCCGCTGCGCGACGTTCTGGCGCAGCACCGCAGCAATCCGGCGTGCGCCGCCTGCCACGCGCGATTCGACACGTTCGGGCTGGCGCTTGAAAATTACGGACCGGTGGGCGAGGCCCGGACCACAGATCTGGCCGGGCATCCCGTGGACACGCACGCGACGTTCCCCGGCGGCAGCGAGGGCGCCGGCCTCGATGGGTTGCAGGCTTATATTCGCGGGAACCGGGAAAAGGACTTCCTGGACAATCTCAGCCGTAAAATGCTCGTCTATGCGCTGGGCCGTTCCCTCCTGCTCTCGGATGAACCGCTCATTCAACGGATCAGCACCAGGGTTGCCGCAAGCGGATATCGCATCGGAGCATTCATCGAAACAATCGTCACCAGTCAGCAGTTCCTGAACAAGCGGACCGATTCCCAGCAGTCACTACCCGGAAAGGCGGCAAATTAGATGGCAGCGAAGATTGACCGTCGGACGGTGCTTCGGGGAGCCGGGGTCACGATGTGCCTGCCGTGGCTCGAGTCGCTGTCCGTGTTCGCCGCGCCTTCGTCCGGGCCCGCCCTTCCAAAGCGGTTCGCTGTGCTCTTCATGGGCAACGGCGTGAACGAGAATCACTGGGGCGCCGAAGGATCGGGCGATGCGATGAAGCTCAGCCTGAGCCTGTCGCCGCTCGAGCCGCTGAAGAAAAAGATCAACGTCATCAACGGCCTCTTCAACAAGAACTCGACCGGTCAGGGCATCCACCCCGCGCAGACCGGCAGCCTCCTGACCGGCGCCCCCATCACGAAGGGCCCCGTCATCCACTCCGGGATCTCGGTCGACCAGATGATCGCCAATCGCATCGGGCAGGACACGCTGCAGCCGAGCATCGTCCTCGCGTGCGAGCAGCCGATGACCGGCTACCACGAGACCAACTTCTCGATGGCATACAGCTCGCACATTTCCTGGCAGAATGCCGACTCGCCGGTCCCGAACGAAGTCTACCCTGCGCTGGCGTTCGACACGCTGTTCGAGAATCGCGGAAGCCTCCGCAATCTCAGCATTCTGGATCGCGTCCGCGACGCGGCACAGACGCTGAGCCGGCAGGTCAGCTCGACCGATCAGTACAAGCTGGACGAATACCTGACCAGCGTCCGCGAAGTGGAAAAGCGCGTTGACGGCATGCGGAAGAATCAGGAAAAGGCGGAAGACCTTTCGAAGCTGAAGAACCGGCCGGCGCTCTCGATGGACCGGCCGGCGAACGGCTTGCCCGAAGATTTCCGCGATCACACGCGCCTGATGTGCGACATCATCGCGCTGGCGTTCCAGACCGACAAGACACGCGTGGCGTCGCTGCTGCTCGCCCGGGATCTCTCGGCGCTCTATTACCCATTCCTCGACGTGAAGGAGGGGCATCATTCGGCGTCACACAATAATTTGTCCGACGACTACGAGCGCATCGCGCGCTTCCACCTCAGCCAGTTCGCGTATCTGGCCGCGAAGCTCGACTCGATGCCGGAGGGGAACGGCACGGTGCTCGACAACTCCTGCCTGATGTTCCTGTCCAACTTGTGGGCGGGCAGAGTACACAACAGCTTCCGCCTGCCGGTCGTGCTCGCGGGAGGGCTCGGCGGCACGCTCGAGACGGGCCGCTCGCTCGACTACCTGGACGCCGGCGACGAGAATCGCAAGATGTGCAGTCTGTATCTCGGGATCATGGACCGGATGGGAATCAACCTCGATCGGTTCGGCGACGCAGACGCACGCCTGATAAAGCTGTAGTCACGCCGGACCGCCCACAAGGCGCTTCACCGAATCGAGCAGCCGCGCTATATCGACAGGCTTGATGAAAACCTCATCTGCCATCGCGGCGACTGGACCAGCCGTCCCGGTCACGATGATCGTGGGGATGCACCGCAACTCGGGATCCTCGTGGGTGTACCTCAGCAGTTCCGGGCCGCTCACTTTCTGAAGCTTCAGGTCGATGATCAGCAAGTCCGGCCGCACGCCGCTTTGCAGCAGGTCAAGCGCTTCCTGACCGTCTTTCGCGGCACGAACACGAAACCCTCTTGTCGCCAGGAGCGTCGCAAGGACCTCGCAACCCGAGCAGTCGTCGTCCACGACCAGAATCGACGGGCGATCCAAGGTGCGCATGGTCGCTGTCTCGTTGCAACCTCGCGGCCATCGACCGAAAGTGCACTGCCGGCGAGCTTTAGATTGATTTGCGCATCGTGGCGCCATGCACGCGATCGTGACATCGCCTGTAACAATTACCGGTTCGGCGGTCTGGTAATTTTTTCCCACCTATCGCGGGCGCCGTTCGAGCGCCGGGCCTCTCGTAACCCTGCAAGTCTTTTATTCCTGTCATTTAGCGTCAGCTGGTCCTGGCGCTGCGGCTCAGCACGTATCTTGCTCTGATGCTCATCGGTTCGGATCACCGTTACGGCGGTTATTCAAAGGGGGAGAAAGGTTATGGAGATTCGAGGGGCATTCGCAATCGCCGCAGTCAGCTGCCTCGTGCTGGGAGGGACCAACGCCTGCGCGACGAAAGGCTTCGTCAAAAATCAGGTTAACGACGTCAACCAGCGCGTCGATACGGTCTCGCAATCGCTCGAGGCCACCCAGGAAGCGACCAAGCAAAATGGGGCCGCTATTGCCGAGGTAGACAAGAAGACCGATCAGGTCGGCCTCTGGGCGAAAGATGCGCAGAGCACAGCCGCCAATGCGCAGGCGAGCGCATCAGCCGCGGGAGCAAAGGCTGACGCATTGGACGCCGCGTCGAAAAGACTGATCTACGAAGTGGTGCTGAGCGAGGATCAGGGCAATTTCAAATTCGGGTCCGCGGTGTTGCCGGACACGGCCAAGGCGCAGATCGACGACTTGATCGCCAAGCTCAAGGCCGATCCACGCGGAAACTACGTTGAAATCGAAGGCCACACCGACTCGATTGGCAACAAGGCCGTGAACGAGCGTCTCGGCGAGGCGCGCGCCGAGGCGGTGAAGCGCTACCTGTACGAGCAGCATCAGGTGCCGCTCCACAAGATCAACGTCATCAGCTACGGTAAGGACAAACCGGTTGCGCCCAACACGACCAAAGAGGGACGCGCGCAGAATCGCCGCGTGGTGATCAGAGTTCTGGCCTGAACGCGGCGTGATGAGCCGCGTCCCGCCTGAGGCCTGAAAACGACGTAGAGGCCGGCCGATTCGGGCCGGCCTTGCCGACGCGGCGCCGGGCATCGCCGCCAGCCCAGGGGCCCCCAACGCGGGCAGCCGCATTGGCGGAGGAGGGATGCCTTGCCCGCGCCACTCATTCCCAGTTCCTGTATTCTGGACTGCATGGCCGGTGTCGCAACGGTTCAAGAGGCCAGGGGTGGCAGCGTGGGGCCCGGACGCGTGCTCGTCGTCGAGGATGACCTCGCGGCGCGCCAGGGTTTAATCGAGCTGGTCCGCGATTGGGGCTTTGAAGCGCAGGGCGCGGTTGACGGCGAAGACGCGCTGTCGCAGGTCACGCTCTTTCGTCCGTCGATCATTCTGGCGGACCTCGTCATGCCCAGGCTCGACGGCTTCGAGCTTCTGCGACGGCTCAAGGACGACCTTTCCGACCTCACCTTCATCCTGATCACCGCACAGGGCAGCGTCGATAGCGCCGTCGCGGCAATGAAGGAGGGCGCCTACGATTATCTGACCAAGCCGGTCGACCCGCAGCGGCTTCGCGTGCTGCTCCACAACGCGGTTCAGCGCCAGGACACGCTTCGCGAAGTGGAGGCGTTGCGTCGCCAACTGCGCGAGCGCGGACAGTTCGGCCGGCTCGATGGAAACGCTCCGGCCATTCGGAGCGTGTATCGCACCATCGAACGCGCGGCACCCACCGATGCGTCGGTCCTGATTTCCGGAGAATCCGGTACCGGCAAGGAGCTCGTCGCCCGGACGATCCACGAGCTCAGCGGCAGGCGGCACAATCCGTTCGTCGCGATCAACTGCGCGGCCATCCCCGAACCGCTGCTGGAAAGCGAAATGTTCGGCCACGAGCGCGGGGCGTTCACCGGCGCCATTGAACGGCATCAGGGCTGTTTCGAGCTCGCGCACAAAGGCACGCTGTTTCTGGACGAAATCGCCGAGATGGCGCCGGGCATCCAGGTCAAGCTGCTGCGATCGGTGCAGGAACGGAAAATCCGGCGGGTCGGCGGCCAGAAAGAACAACCGGTCGATGTCCGGCTGATCGCCGCGACCAACCGCCATCCGGCCAAGGCCGTGGAGGAAGGACGCCTGCGCGACGACCTGTATTACCGCCTGAACGTGATCGCCATTGCCGTGCCGCCACTGCGCGACCGTACGGAAGATCTTCCACTGCTCGTGCAGACGTTCATCGCGGAATTCAACGCGCGCGAGAGAAAGACGGTGCGGGCCGTGACGGCGGAGGCGCTGCGCGTTCTCGAGCGCTACCCGTGGCCCGGAAACATCCGGGAGCTGCGCAACGTGATCGAGCGGGCGATGATTCTCAGCCATGACGACTTCATCGATGTGGGCCATCTGCCCCCGGATCTCTCGAGCGTTCGGGCTTCCCCGGCGGCGCCGATCGGGATTACCGCCGGCATGAGCGTCGAGGAGGCGGAGCGGCGGCTGATCGAGGTCACGCTGGCGCATACGCAGAACAACAAGACGCGGGCCGCCGAAATCCTGGGCATCACCGTCAAGACCCTCCATAACAAGCTGAAGCTGTTCGGGTCCGGGCGGGCCGCCGGCAGCCGCGGATCCTCCGAGTAACGAGGTGCGACCCAGTCTCACGACGAAACAGACGGCCGCGGTCACGCTGCTGATCGCCGTCTCGATGACGGTGGTCAGCATTGAAAACACCGCGAACCTCGCGCGCGTCGGACTGGAAGACACGCGACGCACGGGAGACCTGATGGCTCGGTTGATTTATCAGCGTTCGCGCGAGACGATTGCGACCGGTTCCGATCCCCATCAGGCTCTTCGGGCCGACCAGGGCATTCGATCCCTCCTCGAGTCGACGGCGGCGTACAGCCGGAACGTGATCTACGCAGCCATCGTCGACACGCATGACGTCGCGATCGCGCACAGCTTTCCGGCGTTCGAGGGCCGGCGGCTCGATCCCCAGGAGCGTCTGGCCACCGTGCTCAACAAAGGTCCCCTGGCGCAGATTCGAGCCATCTACGCGGACAGCACGCTCGAGATCGTCCAGCCCCTTCAGCTTGGCGACTCCCCCTTCGGGGCGATCCGAATCGGCCTTTCGCCCGTCTTGATTCGGAACGAGCTGCGCGACGCCCTGGCTCCGATGCTCTGGACGACGTTCCTGATTTCGAGCGCCGCGATCATCGTCGGCCTCCTGCTGGCCAGGCGAATTCTGCGGCCGATCCACGTCATCAGCACCGGCCTGATGCGGCTTCGCCGCGGGGAGGCCGGGGTCACCATCGACCTGCCGTATGAAGAAGAGCTCAAAGACGTCGGCGAATCGTTCAAAGCGATTGGCGAACAGCTTACCGCGCGCTCGGCGGCGGGTCTGACCGATGCCCGGATCGCGAGCGAATCGGCGCGGAAGCTGTCAGCAACGGGCCGGCTGATGGCGGGGCTGGCGCATGAGGTGAGAAATCCGCTCAACGCCATGGCCATTCACCTCGAGCTCGTGCGACAGCATCTGTCCCGCGCGATCGAAATACCGCGAGCTGCGGCCGTCGTCGAGGCCGTCTCCTCCTCATCGAGAAGCGAACCCGACGGGGACGCGCCGGTCAGGAACGAAGTGGACGGTGCGCGCGAACATGTCGATGTCATCGCTGGTGAAATCAGGCGCCTGGACGAGGTGATCCAGGGATTTCTGCGGTTTATTCGACCGCAGGAGCTCCAGCTTCAGCCGGTGCACATCCGGACGCTTTTTGACGACGTGCTTGCGTTGGTTGAACCGGACGTCGCGATAGGTGGCGTCATTTGTCGCCGCGAATGCCCGGACACGCTGCCGGAGGTGCGCGCCGATGCGGCGCTGCTGCGGCAGGCTCTCCTCAACCTCGCGCTGAATGGTTGTCAGGCGATGCCGGACGGCGGAACCTTGACGTTGGCGGCGCGCGAGGCGGGCGATGGGCGGATTGTGATAACCGTCGAGGATACAGGCATCGGCATTCCCGCCGATCAGCTCGGAAGAATCTTCGATCTGTATTACACGACTCGAAGCGGGGGCAGCGGCATCGGCTTGTCAATGGTCTACCGGATCGTGCAACTGCATGGCGGCGACGTCGAAGTTGAGTCGACGGTCGGCCGGGGGACCTCGTTTCGGCTTCTGCTGCCCGCCGCCTGAGGCATACTGGTGAAGACAGCCATGATGCGTTCGGGTCTCTTGTTGCTGGGCGCGCTCGTCGCCTGTTCGGCCACGGGCTGCGCGTCCGCGCCGGCGCGCGCGCCGGCCGCGGTGCCGCTCGAGATTCCAGATCCCCCTCCGCGCGCCGGCATCGAACCGCTGCCGTTGCCCGGGCCACCGCAGCCCGCGCCGTCAGACCGGCCGGCGTCGCGTCCCACGACTGGTGAGCCTGCGGCGCGTACGAACCGGCCCGCGCCATCTCCCCCGCCTCTCGACGGCAATCCGGCTGCCGCGCCCGAGGCTGCGGCGCCGGCGGCCGAGTTGCGCGCGGGGGCGGAAGCCGGCGCGCCGTCCGCATCGCGAGTCCGCGAGATTCTGACGCGCACACAGCAGAAGCTGGACGCCATCGATCGCGGCAAGTTGAGCGCAGGCAAGCAGACCGATTACGACACCGCGCGGCGGTTTGCGGCCCAGGCGGAAGTGGCGATCAAGGCGAATAATTTGTTGCTGGCGCGCTATTCGGCCGAGAAGGCAGAGGCATTGGCGAACGGTCTTCGCTAGAGGCGCCTGCGGCGGGACCGGTCCAGCGGCCGGTCACACCGCGCCATTCAGCGGTCATCGTGGCGATCGCTGCCGCGGTGTTTGCTGCGTCGAGCCGCTGGCCGGTGCGCGCCTGGGCACGCTCGGGAATGATCGTCTGCACCACGAGCCGGTCGAGGTCGGCCCGCAGCTCGTCGGCGCGCACCATGGCGCCTGCTCGAATCCAGCCGGCGATCGCCGCATTCCAGGCGCGATCGAGCTCACCGGTTCCGCGCAACGCCGCGACGATCCAGTAGGTTGCCGATCGAGAAGCGGGGTCGCGCTCAAGTTCTCCCTCGCAAACCGTCCGAAGCTCACGATATTCGTCGATGCGCGCGGCGCCGTTCGCGCTTTCGGCGACACGCGAGATCGATGTGGCCCACCATTCGATGAGCTTCTCGATCTCGGCCGGCGTCAACCGGGCGCGCGCCGATGGGATCACGGCATTGAACATTTCTGATGCCGGTCCCGGCAAATTGTCGAGGAAGAGCGCTTCGCCCAGGCCAATCTGCCATTCGAGGATTTCCTGTCGCGAGAGCCCGCGAAGATCGATTGCGACGAGCTCCGCACGGGCCGCGTTCAGATCCTCGGGATTTGCCAGACGCCGGAACCGCTCGAGGCGTGAGCGCGCGATGATGAGCGCTGAAGCCGGCGCGTTGACGGCCTTTCTACGGGCCCCTTCCGCCGATGCAATCGCTCCGTCGAAGTTCCCGGCGTTGTAATCCCGGCGCGCGCGCTCGAGCTCACCCTGCGCCGCAACAGGCCGGGGAATACAGAGCGCCGTGGCAACCAGGATGCCGATCACGGTCGGCCGGAGCTGTCTTGCCGCCAGGCGAAGGAGCAACGACGGGCCACTAGTACCGTTCAAGCGCTTTCGCCTTCCACACCGAGTTCGACTCCGGCCGCAAGAGGTATTTCATGAACGCAAGCCCGTCGGCGCGATGTTCGGCTCTGGCGGATACCGCCGTCGACATATCGATCCAGGCAGCGAGGTCGCGCGGCAGCGGACCGACCAGCTCGATCTGCTTGTACGGAAGAATCTCGCAGATCGCCTGAAGCGCCATGTCTCCTTCTCCGCGCACCAACGCCTGTCCGCCCTCACCCTGCGTGCTGATCGGACTGTTGACGCCGGCGAACTCCGGCCGTTTGATCACTTTGTCCTGAATCACCTGCGCCACCATACTTCCGCCGGCTGGATTCGAGCGCATCACCGCCTTCGCGCCGCGGAGCGCGGCCGCCAGCTTTTCGACCGTCGAGATGTCGGGATGAGGCGCACCCGCGGGGACCGCGAGACCCATTTCCGCGCGGCCAAGCGGAGTGAAGGTGCCAGGCACGAGTCCGCCGTCCAACGACAGCGTGCTCATCAATTCGAAGGGCAGCATCACCACGTCCGCTGGCGGCGATGCGGTCTTGGCGGCGTTGACGATGCCGCCCATGCCGACGGAATTGACGGCGACCTTCTTGCCCGTCTCTTTCGTGTACGCCTCGGCCAGATCCAGCAACCCGGCGTTATAGACCACACCGGGTGCGACGACTCGAATGTCGGCGGCAGCGTACCGGGCAGCCGCCGCCTGAGCCTCCGGCGATTGAGCGCCCCGCCCCCGGCCCTGCGGGGCCTGGGCAGCCAGAGCGAGCGGCACAAGAAGCGCGGCGAGGAGAGCGAACACATTGATAATGCGGCGCATGGCTCATCCTTTCAATTTGTCTGGTGTGACTAGTTATACAACATCTCACACAACGCGGTTGATGAGCGCTTCCCCGTCTCGCAGTCGTCTGCAGTTTTCCTGAAACACTCCGAGACTCCTCGCGAGCGTTTCGGATGTAAACCACGCTAAATGCGGCGTCACAACGACGTTGGGCAGCTTCAACAAAGGGTTCTCTGAACCTACAGGCTCCGACGCGAAGACGTCCAGGCCGGCCCCGCGGAGCTGTTGGCTGCTCAATGCAGACAGCAGGGCAGCCTCGTCGACGAGGCCTCCTCGTGCCGTGTTAATCAAGATCGAGCCGCGCTTCATCGAGGCGAAAGCCGAAGCGTTCATCATATGAGCCGTGTCGGGCGTCAGCGGAAGATGTAGAGATACGACGTCAGCGCCTGATAACAGATCTTTGAAGGTGGTGCCCCCCGGAGTACTCACGTCCGTATAGATGACCTTCGCGCCGACGCCCTGCAGCATGGGCGTAAGACATCTTCCTACAGCGCCGAATCCGACGAGGCCGACCGTGCGTCCTCCGAGCTCGCACAGGTTATCCAGCGAGTCGGAATCGAGGCTCCACCCTTTGCCTGCGCGCGTTTGTACGTCCAGCTCGGCCAGGCGACGGAGCGTGGCGAGCATCAGCAACAGCGTCAGTTCCGCCACGGCGCGCGAGTTCGTGCCCGGCATGTTGCACACGGCAATACCGCGGCGGCGCGCGGCGTCGAGGTCGATGGTGTCCACACCAATGCCGAGCTTCTGAATCAACTTCAGATTTGCCGCCGCATCGATGGTTGCGGCCTTCACCGGCTCGAGCACGTGCAGCAGAACGTCGGCGCCCTGCATCTCACGCGCAAACGTGAGCTTGTCGGCTTCATCAACGACCACAATCCGCAACCACGCCGCGTCCAGCTCCAGCTCCGATATCCGGGTGCGAAATCCCGGAGTGGCGCGATACTGCAGGACCGCCTTCATGCGTTCCCTTTCCGCCAGAGAGGATCACGCATCGGCAATTCCGGGCCAAACACGGCGGAAGGCCCCAGCGCCTGCTCGATGCGATGAGCTTCATTCCATTTCGCGGTGCGCTCCGATCGAGCCAGCGAACCGACCTTCAGCTGTCCGACTCCCCACCCGACGGCCAGATGAACAATCGTGACATCTTCCGATTCTCCCGAGCGGGCAGAGACGATGGCAGACCAGCCGGCGGCCCGGGAGGCTGTCAGCGCCGCGGCTGTCTCGGTGACCGTTCCGGCCTGATTGGGCTTCAGCAGGGCAGCATTGCAGGCACCCGACGCTGAGGCCGCCGCGATGCGAGCAGCGGACGTGACCAGATAATCGTCTCCGACAATCTGGATCCGCTGACCCATCCGGGAGGTAAACAATCGCATGCCCTCGTCGTCATCCTCGTCGAAAGGATCTTCGATCGAGAGAATGGGATAGCGCCGGCACCAGCCGATCAGGAGTTCGCCAAGTTCTTCGCTCTCCAATTCGACGCGTTCGGCGGCAAGGTGATAGATTGCACCGCGGCGAAGCTGCGAGGCGGCTACGTCAATCGCAATCCCAACATCGGTGCCGGGCTCGAGCCCTGCTCGCTCAATGGCTTGCACGAGCGTGTCGAGCGCCTCGCTGTTTGAGGCGAACTCCGGCCACCACCCGCCTTCATCGGCGACTCCATGCAAGCGGCCGCGCTCGCTCATGATACGGCCTGCCGCCTCGTAGATGCTCGCGGTCATCGACAGCGCCTCATCGAACGTAGAGGCGCCCACCGGCATGACGAGGAAATCCTGAATGTCCATCCTGCGTCCTGCGTGAGCGCCGCCGCCGAAAATCTGGATCATCGGCATCGGCAAGACCGGCCGGGCGCCGTTGGCGAGGCAGCGCCAGAGCGGCTCTTGTTTGACCGCGGCGGCAGCATGAAGCGCCGCCATGGAAACAGCGATGGTCGCGTTCCCTCCCAACCGGGCCTTGTCAGGTGTTCCGTCGAGCGCGATCAACCGATCGTCGATGGACGCCTGATCGGAGATGGACATCCCGCGAAGCGCCCCCGCGATCTCGGTGTTGATGTTCGCCAAGGCGCGATTGACGCCGAACCCCCCGAACTCCTTTCCGCCATCCCGGAGATCGACCGCTTCATGGGTTCCAATGGATGCGCCGGCCGGCGCGATGGCGCGGCCGCTCACGCCGTTGTTCAGAAAGATCTCCGCCTCGACGGTCGGGCGGCCCCGCGAGTCCCACACCCTTCGCCCAATCACCCGTTCGATCGATGGGTCGCGACGCGAACGATCCGGCGCGGCAGACGGCGAAGCCGTCTCCTGCCACACGCGCCGAAGATCCTCCAATCGATCGGGCAAATCCATCAGAAGCGAGCGCGCCGCGCCGCGCACGGTTTGTTTAGACCTCTCATCGGACAGGTATTCCACCGGCGACTTGCCGTCAATGCGTGCGAGCAGCAGAGCCGGCACCAGGTGGGCCGCCCGCCGTTCGAGGTTTTCGGCCGGTTCCCACTTGACGCGAGCAAGATACGTCCGGCTCAACGCGTCGAACGCCGACAGCAGGTCCGCAGCCGCGGAAGGAACCCAAAGAGTCTTGAGCAGGAGGTGATTGAGGCAAAACGCGAGATCGAATGCCGGGTCGCCAAACCAAGCGCACTCGGCATCGATGAACACCGGACCGGCGGGTCCCAGAAGGATGTTCTTCGGGCTGACATCGCCGTGCACAACGCTGAGTTTCGTCCGCGCCGTCACAGTCGCAAGATGTTCGAGTATGGGCCGAACGTCGGGATGCGCTCGTGCTGCCGCGAGCAGATAAGGCTCGATGCGCAACAAATGGAAGGTCGCGTCGGTAGCGAATGTCTGCGCCGCCGTCTCCGACTTTGCGAAGAAATCATGCACCAGCGCGAGTCGCTGACCTACGAGTATGGCGGTCTCCGAAGCGACTACGCCTCGTTGCAACCGGCTCTTCCATTGCTCGTACGCGCGCGGAGGAAGGTACTCCATCGCGAACGCACCGAGCCGGGCGTCCGCGGCAAGGACTCTGGGAACGGCCTCGGGAATGAACCCGGCGACGGCGGTCATCCAGGCGACTTCGTTGGCATTGCGCTCGATCGGGGCTCGCCAATCGGCCTTCACGCGAAGGCGAGGGAGCGCCTGCTTGACGCAGAAGGCCGTCTTCCCGGTGCGGACGATCCAGATGTCCGACGACACGCCGCCACCGAGCGCCTCGAATTGCGGGGTCTGTCCGGGAGGAACAAGTCCGGCGCGCTCGAGAAACTCGACGATGGCACCATCCGGATGAAGCTGAGGTTGCATTTACGGAACGATACCGCATCACCCACAAGCGCGGCGAGGGCGGAACAGGCTATTTGAGCAGACCCTCCGCCACTGGGGCGCGTGTTTGTTGACAACCTTTCGAGCCGGTGGTACAAAAATCCCGCTCGCGAACAACTTTGGAATCAAAGCAATTTGGAGGGACCTCCAATGATGGCAACGATGCTGGTGCTGGCCCTGGCGGCACCGGCCTGGGCCCAGATCACCACTGGGACCGTGTCCGGAACGATCAAGGACCCGCAGGGCGCGATCATTCCTGGAGCAACCGTGGTGCTCATCAGCGAGGCGCGCGGTACGAAATCGGCGCCGGCCGTGACAAGCGGTACCGGTGATTTCGTCATCCCCAACGTCACTCCCGACACCTACACCGTGGAAGTCACGATGGACGGGTTCAAGACCCTGAGGCGCGCCGGCGTCGAGGTGAGCGGCGGCGACCGGGTCGCGGTCCCTGCTCTCATTCTCGAGATCGGCGGGGCCGCCGAGACCGTCACCGTCACCGCCGAGGCCGCAATGGTGCAGTCGCAAAGCGGCGAGCGATCGTTCGCGATCTCAACCGAGCAGATCGAGAACCTGCCGATAAACCGCGGGAACTTCACCAGCCTCACTGCCTTCACGCCGGGCGTCATATCCGGCGGCGCGTCGGCGGGCGGCACCCGGCTCGGCGGCGCCAGCCAGAACAACATCATGATGGACGGCGTGTCGGCGATGGACACGGGCAACAACGGCCAGATGTTGAACATGAACATCGAGTCGATCGGCGAGGTCAAAATCCTGACCCAGGGCTACCAGGCGGAGTACGGCCGGTCGAGCGGTCTGCAGATTACCGCCGTGACCAAGAGCGGCACGAACCGGTTCCGCGGCTCCGTTTACGATGTGATGACGAACTCGGACTGGAACGAGAATTCCTGGGTCAATCAGAAGAACCACGACCCGAAGCCAAAAAACGACGCGAAAACGCTCGGCTACACAATCGGCGGTCCGGTAGGGAAACCCGGCGGCAAGAACAAGCTGTTCTTCTTCTACGCCCACGAGTATCGTCCGTCCAACGCCGCCATCAACGGTGGAAGCCCAATCCGGCTGCGCGTGCCAACGGCCCTCGAACGCGCGGGCGACTTCTCGCAGACGTTCGCCACCAACACCAATGGCGAGTCGAACGGCACCCTCAATCCCTACATCAGGGACCCGCTCTCCAACTCGCCATGCAACGCGACCAACACGGCAGGCTGCTTCCAGT
>DASZHO010000149.1:0-72330 GCA_035937795.1 Vicinamibacterales bacterium
CTCGCTGAGAATTTATCGACGCCCTCGTGGAGAAAGACCATGGCAATTACGATCCGCAACGTCCAAGTGCCGATACGGAGCCAACGGGATTCGGGCGAGAGGACCTCGGGTTCAGCCATGTCAAAACCTCCGAAACTGCACGAGAAACGGTGCCCGGCCCCTTCCTGCCGAAGATGATTACCGCTGTATCGTCGGCCCCGCCACGCACACGTTCCGAGCACCGCGCAGCAGTCGTCTCCTGTTATTGATGCGCATATCTGTAGTGACAGAGGATCAGTATTCCGGCAGCCGCGAGACTCGCCGGTCCGACCACGGGCGGCATCGCATCCTTAGACAGCACGGCGCCGGCGATCACGATGATCACGCCGAGGAGAACACTGAGGTGTCCGGCGGTTCGATGCGTCAGCATCCACACGCGGCGATCGGCGAGGGTGCGTGGCGTGCCGATCCCGAGCGCGAGGTTGGGCCGCGTGCGAGGCAGGAGATCCCCGACGCGCATCACGACCAGCCCGAACAAGACAATCGTGCCTCGTGCGAACCATACACTCGGGGGCAACGCGCCGGTCAGCGCACCCATCACGAGCAGGTGCATGCCGATCACAAAGGCGACGACGGCAAACAGGATCGCATTGTAGGTCGGGGCGAAGGCCTCTTCTGGATCGCGAATCAGATCTCGCTTCCAGATGGCCGTCACCGACACGGCCATGACCGCTGCCAAGGTGGGGAGGAGGCCTGCGATGAGCGGCGTGGCCACAAACGCGTACGATCCGACTGCATACCGAGTCGTGGGCAGCCGCGCGTAGGCGGCCATGCTGGCCACATAGCCAACTCCAATCACCAGTCGATATCGCCACACTCTGCCACCCGTCACCTTAAACCTCCTGTTCGCGGCGAGGCGCCCGACTCGGTTTACGCACAATGGGTTTGGTCCATTGCATTAAGTGCTGCACGAGGTCCTGAAACACCGACGTATTCAACTCGTAGTGAATCTCCTGACCGTGGCGTTGCGTGGTCACAAGCCCGGCCTCGCGTAGGATGGCGAGGTGTCGTGAAATCGTCGGCCAGCTGGACTCGAACCGATCGGCGATCTCGCCGGAGCTCCGGGGACCATGCCGCAACAATTGAAGGATGTCGCGACGTGTCTGGTCGGCGAGTGCTCGGAAGCCGGCGTTTGACGTCTTCATGTAATTAGCAAATTAGCTAATTAACGAATATAAGTCAAGCCGGAACGCCCAGACCGGTCCAAGCATTCGTGCTTGCAATCTCACCTTATTTCGCTATTATTGAGTAAATGCGCAAGCGAGATTACCCCGGGCAGTTCGAGCTGATGGTCCTCCTTGCCATCCTCCAGGCGGGCGACGACGCCTATGGTGTGCCGATCGCGCGAGAAATCGAGGACACGACTGGCAAAGAAGTGGCCCTGGGCAGCATCTACGCCGCCCTCGACCGCCTCGAAGCCAAAGGCTTGGTCACCTCGGAAATGGGCGATCCGACGCCCGAGCGAGGCGGCCGTGCCAAACGCTATTTCCGCGTAACCGGCAAGGGCCTGCGGGAAGCGCGCGAGGCCCAGCGAACCCTGAAGAAGCTCTGGAACGGCGTACCGCAGCTCGAGGGGAAGAAAGCATGAGATTCACGACTCCGCCAAGATCAGCAACTTCGCTACTAAGGGGTTGGGGCATCTCCGAAGCGCTGATTGGTGATCTGGCCGAGGAGTTTTCACGCCAGCGATCGCCAATGTGGTATTGGCGACAGTCTTTGAGCGCCATCGTCATCAAGAGCTTTGACGATGTCCGCTCGCGTAAGTTGCTGGCGCTTCGGGCGGCCATCGTGGGTTGGACGGGCTTCTTTATCTTCTTCTTGGTCTTCTTTGTACCTCTATCAACGCTCGGCCAATGGCTGTTCGTCAGAGGGTTGGGCGACATTAGAGCCTGGTGGCCGAATGTTCGCGTCGCGTCTTTGGTCGTGGCACCTCTTGGGTTAGCTTCCATTGGTTGGCTTGTGGCGCGAACTCACGGCAGGGCGATGGTGCTCATGTTCATCGCGACGGTCGTCGTCTGGGGCATCGTCACGTTCCCAATGGATGACGTCAATCCGCTTCATGGTTGGGTATCAGTTCGAGATGTACTTGTCGCGGGCACCCTCCATTTTCTGGTCGCCCCCATCGCGATTCTCCTCGGTGGAATCTTCGGAGCAAGCGCCCACAACCAGACGGGAGTTGCCTCATGACTCCACCGAGCCCAGCGACGTGGCTATTGAAGCGGTTCGTTGTGAGCGAGGCACTGGCCGGCGACCTGGCAGAAGAATATCGACGCGGGCGCTCGGCCTCCTGGTACTGGCGACAAGTACTGGCCGCGGTGGTCGTGGCTTCTATCAAGGAGGTCGGCGGACACAAACTGAATGCCATGCGCGCCATCGCCACAGGCTGGGCAGTCCTACTGCTAATCTTCATCGGGCTCGGCGATCGTGTTGCCAATGGGCTCGCGTACCAGTTCTGGGGCTGGACGCGGGAAATCGGCGCTAGCTCAACGTACGTCTGGCAGCCGTTTCACATTACAGCGGCCTTCGTGTCGTATGCGGGCTTCGCCATTTCAGCGTGGGCTGTCGTTCGATCCCAGCGCGACCAGGCATTGCCCATGCTACTTGCCTACCTCGCTTCTGTCGTCGTGGTGCTCACGAGTGCGGCGACATTTGTCGCATGGATAGCTCGTCCAATCGCTGTGCCGCATCCTCTCTTTTACGTGGTATCACCGACACTTCCGTACGTATCGCGATCGGGCTTGCTGTTTCTGCCGCTGACCATCCTCCTCGTCGGTCTCCTGAGCGCTCGTCATTCCAAGATGGGCGCAACAACCGCAAGCAGAATTTCGGCAGGAGGCCCGAGATGAGATCGTCGAAGCCTCCGTTCCTCGCTACGTGACTTTTGACCCGATTCGGCTCAGATGAGGCCCTGGTTGGCGACTTGCGGGAAGAGCTTGCAAGCGGTCGATCGCGTTGGTGGTACTGGCGCCAGGTGGTCTTGATCGTGTTCCGGCAGCGTGCCCTGATACTCACAAACACGCTCCAGCCCCTGCCATCCGCATTCCCGGGCGATCACCTCACGGTTCACCTGACATTTGATTACCAACGAAAGTGAACGCCTTTCCTCAACCTGTACGGTGCAGAAACCTTGTCACGCCGCCAGGACGTACTCGTGAACCACACCACCGAGACGATCGCGACGCGGGACACGACCTTCGCCCCATTCTGTCGCCGGCGCGAACGGCGGATGTGTCGAGTGGGGCGGCGCGAGGGCAGCGCTCGGTGAGGCCGGTGGCCGTTGTAAGGGAGCATGGCCTATCCCTCCGAGGGCTCCGCTTCGAAACTATTGCAAGCAACCCTGCTTGCGCCCCACGGACATCTTGCAAGGCGTCGCCCGATTCCGACGATAAGTCGTTGATTCACTGAGGGAAGTAGTGGCGCGCCCGGCAGGACTCGAACCTGCGACCCTCGGCTTAGAAGGCCGATGCTCTATCCACTGAGCTACGGGCGCGTACGGTGCGAAGTCCTAGTGTAACAAGTCCTTACGTGGCTGGCCCGCGTCATCCGTTCTCACCGGCACGCCGCCCGTGGCGAACAATCCTGACCCACGTGGTCGACAAAATATTTCAGCAGGAACTCGGCGAGACGCCCGTCTTCCGGCGGCAGAGTCACTCTGATCTCTTCGTAGCCCTCAACCTTGCCGTGGTCGTAGGCCGCCGCGCCGCGAACAGGCAAGTCGCCCCCGTTTGCCAAAGCATAGGTCACGACGCCGGACGTGACGGTTGTGACCGTAAGGCCGCGCGGAACAGCGACCGAGTTCTTGCCATCGCGGTTGTACTCGTCATTCCATTCCTTCAGCGCGTCTGGAAAATACGGCGCCGCGCTGCTCAGCATGCATCCCACGCACGCCGAGATCACCGTGTAGGTGATGTGTGGTCCGGACGTGCCATCGTTGCCGGCGGGATAGAGCTGAACAACCATGTTCCCGTCCGCACCGACTGCACCAGCACCGGTCCATGACCGGGGTGCCAGCCACACCTGTCCCGCCGCGCCGTATGCAGAAAGCTGAAGCTCGGGCGGCGCCTCAACGTTGATAGTCGCCGGATACGTCGGTGCCGGCTCGTCGGGCAACCCAAAACCCGTCGGGAGAACCGTGACCGGTAGTGTGACCGTTGCGGCGTCCAGTACCATCACGGCCGCGGCGAAAATCAACGCGCCGACGCCCATCTTTACCGACGCCCGTGCCACGCGAAGAGAGTAGCACGGTCGCCGAACGCTTCCTCGGTCGTTGCAGGATCGGAAATAATCAGCGGATGCCCTCCAGGACGCTGAAGACGCTCGAGGTGAACGGCTGCCACGAATGGCGGAAGTGGCTGGCCGAGCATCACGACGCGGAGTCCGAGGTGTGGCTCGTCTTTTACAAACGTCAGACGGGTCGGCCATCGATCGCCTACCACGATGCCCTCGATGAGGCGCTGTGCTTCGGCTGGATCGATAGCCTCGTCAAGCGTTTCGATGACGCGCGGTATGCCCGCAAGTTCACGCCGCGGAAGCCCGACAGCAAGTGGTCGGCCATAAATCGCAAACGGTACGCCGAGCTCAAGGCAAGCGGGCGGTTGATGCCCGCCGGGGTGAACCGCGCGCCGACCGATCGGCGCGACGATGCGCGCAGGGTGTTCCCGTCGAAGATCCCGCGGTACATTCAACTGGCGCTCGAGGAGCGCCCGCGAGCCCGGGCCTATTTCGACAGCCTCGCGCCATCATATCGGCGCATGTACATCGCGTGGATCGATTCCGCCAAGCAACAGGAAACGAAGGCGAGGCGGCTGCGTGAGGCAATCGCCCTGCTCGCGGCGGGCAAGAAGCTTGGATTGAAGTAACGACTCAATCCTCAGGGTTTCGGCGGAAGGGGCGTCGCCGTGCGCGACCCGGTGATGTGTCCGTATCGCTCCTCGACGTCGGCTCGGACATCCTTGAGGGACGCCCCCTTTTCGCACATTTGCTTTGCCCGTTCGGCGACGGCCAGACACATCGCACACGCGATGCCGTGCTCGTTCCACTCGGTCACGTCACCGTTCTTCGCGCGGGCCTTCACGAAACAGTCTTCGCTCGAGCGGTGTCCGCTCTGATCGCATCCGCAGAAGCACGGCACATACCCAAGAACCTCGGGATGTTCGGCGGCAAACCGGTACGTGGCGCGAATCACCTCGGGCGGGCGCGGCAGCAGCCGGGCGTCGATGTCCGGCAGATGCAGAGCCGGAAGATTCGCCTGCGGATGCGGTGCCAGCTTGGCCGCACGCGGGGCCGCGGGAGCGGCCGACTGTGCGGCGAGGACGGCGGTCAAACCGGCAATCAGCATCGGTAGAATGATTCGCTTTTCGATCATGAGACTACAATATACGTCAGCCGAAGGTTTTGCGCATGCGTCTCAGTGCGATGCTCACGGGTGGGCTGCTTGTCGTGGCCGTCAGTGGTGCCGCCCTCATCGGGCAGCGTCTCGACGTGTTCGTCGCCTCGCGTGATCATCCCGCCATCGATTACAGCAGCGGACCCGTCCGGGATCCGGTCTCGGCATTGAATCGGCGTATCGAGGATGGAGCCGGCCAGCTCGAGTTTGAAGCGACGAGCGGGTATTTGCGGTCCGTGCTCAAGGCGCTCGAGATACCGATCGAATCGCAGGTCGTCGTCTTTTCTCAGACCAGTGAGCAGTCCTCGCAGATAAGCCTCCGCAATCCCCGCGCCATCTTTTTCAACGATAGCGTCATGATCGGGTGGGTCCGCGGTACCGACCACCTCGAGGTGGCTGCCGGAGACCCGCGGCAAGGTGTGATCTTCTATACGCTCGGCCAGTCGACTGCCGGCAAGCCGGCGTTCAAACGCGACGACACGTGTCTGCAGTGCCACTTGACCTGGGACACCCTCGGTGTGCCGGGAGTCCAGGTCCTCAGCACCTTTCCGATGTCGGATGACCCGAACGCCTACGCCAGTGGCTTTGTCGCCGATCACCGCAGCCCGTTGGACCAGCGGTGGGGCGGCTGGTACGTGACGGGCAAGTCGGTGCCGATTCGGCACATGGGGAATGTCCCGGTCATTCAGCCGGCGGCGATGTTGGCGAAGGGGCCCGCTCTTCCGCCCAAGCTGGAATCGCTGGCAGGGCAGTTCGATACAAAGGCATTTCTCTCCCCTTACAGCGACATCGTCGCGCTGATGGTCCTGGAACACCAGACGCACATGACAAACCTGCTCACGCGCATTGGTTGGGAAATGCGCCTCTCGTCTTACGAAGCGCAGAAGACACACGCGAGTGAGGTCACCGATCGCGTTCGCAGCGCGACGCGGGATCTGGTGGATTATCTGCTGTTTGTCGACGAAACTCCGGTGACGAGTCGCCTCCAGGGCTCCTCGGGTTTCGCCGAGAAATTTTCGGCCGAAGGACCGCGCGACAGCCTGGGGCGGTCCCTGCGCCAGCTCGATCTCGAGCGCCGGTTGATGCGGTATCCCTGCAGCTACATGATTTACAGCAGTGCTTTCGATGCGTTGCCGGACCTGGCAAAGGACCTCGTCTACAAACGGATGTGGCAGATCCTGTCTGGAGAAGAAAAGGAAGCTCCGTATACTCGCCTGTCTCTTGCGGATCGCCAGGCCATCGTCCAGATCCTGCGGGAAACCAAAAAAGGGCTGCCCGAGTATTTCCGGCCCCTCACCAGATGACCGCTTAGTAATTCGTCGTCCGATCGATCAGGCCGCGCTCGCGGGCACTGTGGTCGGCCACGCCGAAGACGAACACCGCAGCCACCCCCAGACCCAGCGTCGCGACGGCCAGTATTCCCAGTAACTGAAGATCGCTGAACGCGGAGAGCGTCGGAAATTCCTGCGCGACGTGACCCACCAGCGCGCGCCGGACGAGTTCCAGCCAGTACGTGATCGGCAAGGCCAGTCCGATCGGCCGCAAGTACCTCGGCAACACCTCGAGCGGAAAGATCGCGCCGCTGAAGAGGTACAGGGCGCCGGCCACGGCGTCTCCAATCAGCCACGATTGATGCACGATCACCAGCACCACGCCGGCAAGCAGCAGTCCCAGCGTCGCAAGCATGACCATTCCGACCGCGAGCGTGGAGAAAAACAGCATCCACCTCACTTCAAGAACATGCACGGTGACATGCAGGAACAGCACGCCGAAGAGCACCGTGACCAGCACCGAGAGCGAGCCCGTGAGGAACCGCGCCACTCCGCGGCCCACGAGGTACATCCGGATGTCGATTGGCGCGACGTACACCGACCTCAGCGTTCGATAGCGCTCGCGGTCTTCAATGACGGCGAACGACATGCCCGTCATCACCGCGCCGACGTAGATGTAAAACGCATTGCCGAGATACATGTACGAAAACGCCGTCGACGCGAAGTCGCTTTTCGTCACCATCGCGTACATCACGACAAGGATCCCGGCCGAGGTCAGCGGCTTGATGATCGAGTAGATCGCAAATAGAAACGGATCGGTCCAATTCGATTCGATCTGCCAGCCGAGCCACGCCGCGGTCCTCAGCGAACGCCAGATCATGCGCGGCTCTCCGTCAGCCGGCCTTCCAGGATGGCCAGCCGCTCCATGTGCGTCAACGACAGCCGCGCGGCCACGAGGAACATCACCGAGAGCGCGGCGAGTGCGCCGGCCTCGGTCCGCACGGGCAGAAATCCGAGGGCGGCGCCGGATGTAAATATGAGTTGCCGCATGGCATCGAGCGCCAGCGTCAGCGGAATCAGCGAGGCGCCGGCGGCCAGCCAGAAATTGAAGCCGCTGATGGGGAAGTAGGTTCCCGACAGCAGATACACCGGCTCCTGCACGAGGTTGACGATGTGCCAGCCCTCGCGTCCGAGCAGCAGAAAGAGCGAGGCGAACATCATTCCCATGCCGTAGAGCGCCACGAGCGCGAGCCCGAAGACAGCGAAGAGCAGCGGCAGGCTCGAAATCGCGTACTGCACGTGAAACAGCCAGCTGCCGATCGCGACGATGGCAAGCGCGCGCAGCGTGGTGCCGAACATGCCGCCGACGGCCATGCCCATCAGAATGGCCATCAGCGAATTCGGAGCGATGATGTAGAGCGCGAGATTGCCGGTCTCCTTCTCCCAGAACAGCTGGTTGCCCATCGACCACAGCACGTTCAGCCAGAAGGCGCTCATGGCCCCGCCCAGAATGACGAAGCCGACAAATTCCGGCGGCGCGTGGATCGCTCGGTATACGAACACGTACGCCGACAGCGCGACGAGCGGCAGCAGGACGTCGAACATGAGCCACCACCGCTCGCGCACGTTGAGAACGAATCGCGGATAGGCCCGCGCGGCGACGGTGCGGACGAACAATCGCCAGCCAGTGTCGTTAGCCAGGCACATGTTCCACCTCGTTCATGCTTCGGCCGACGAGATCGACGAACACGTCCTCCAGCGTTGGCTCGCGCTTGGTCAGGTTCAAGAGACCGGCCCGGGCGCCCTCCAGCCGGCTGATCACCGCCGCCAGCGCGCCTTCTTCCTCGAGCATCAGTTCCAGCGACGATCGGCCGTCGGCGGCGCGATGGATGATCTTGCGCACGCCCGGCAGCGCGCTCAGCACCGCGAGGTGGCCCTCGTCCAGCGGTGTCGTCTCCACGTGAAAAATCGGATCGCGCTGCAGTCGCCGCTTCAGCGCGGCGGGCGCGTCGCACGCGAGCACGCGGCCGTCGTTGATGATGGCCACCCGGTCGCAGAGTTCATCCGCCTCCACCATGTAGTGGGTGGTCAACAGCACCGTCCGCGTCTGATCCTCGTTCACCCATCTCCGGATGAACGCGCGGGCATCGCGCGAGGCTTCGACGTCCAGCCCGAGCGTCGGCTCGTCGAGAAACAGCACCTGCGGATCGGTCAGAAAGCCGCGCGCGATGTTCATCTTCTGGCGAAGGCCCGTCGACAGTTCCGACGACTTCGTGTTGATGCGATCGCTCATCTTCACCACTGCGAGCAGGTCGCGAATGCGCCGGTTCGCCTCGGCCGAGCTGATGCCGTAGAACTGGGCGAACATCCAGAGGTTCTCGCGCACGGTCAGCAGGCCGTAGCCGGAGGCTTCGCCGCCCGACACCATGTTGATGCACGGCCGCACGGACGCCGCCCTGCTCGTCACGTCGTAGCCGGCCACCCGCGCGGATCCCGACGAGGGCGCCAGGAGCGTCGTCAGGATCTTGATGAGCGTGGTCTTGCCGGCGCCGTTGGGGCCGAGCAGGCCGAAGAGCTCGCCGCGCGGCACGCGAAGATTCACGTCGCGGAGCGCGATACGCACGCGCGGCTCGGCCTTCTTTTTCTTGCGCGAGGTGTACACGCGCCCGAGGTGCTCTGTTTCGATGGCCGGATGCATCGTGTCGCTCATTTCGTCAGAACACCGCGACATCCTCAGAACACCGTGACATCCTCGACCTCGGATGTCGCGAGAAAGCCGCCGGACTGATGCGCCCAGAGCGACGCGTAGAGACCGCCCCGGGTGAGCAGCGCGTCGTGAGAACCCTCCTCGATGATGCCGCCGCGCTCGAGCACGACCAGCCGATCCATCCTTTTCACGGTCGAAAGGCGATGCGCGATCACGATCGCGGTGCGCCTCGCCATGAGCGTCCAGAGCGCCTCCTGAATGAGCCCCTCGCTCTCGGAATCCAGCGAGCTGGTGGCTTCGTCGAGGATCAGGATCGGCGCATCCTTCAAGATCGCGCGCGCGATCGCCACGCGTTGCCGCTGGCCGCCGGACAGTTTGATGCCCCGTTCGCCCACGAGCGTCTGGTAGCCGCCCGGCAGCGCCTCGATGAATTCGGCGGCATGCGCCAGACCAGCCGCGCGGCGCACCTCCGCGTCGGTTGCGCCCGGCCGCCCCACACGGATGTTGTCGGCGATCGTGCGGTGAAACATCGACGGATCCTGCGGCACGTATCCAATGGCGCGGCGCAGCGAGGCCTGCGGCACGCGGTCGATCGGTTGGCCGCCCACGAGGATCTCGCCGCGCTCGACGTCCACGAAACGCAGCAGGAGCCGCGTGAGCGTGGTCTTTCCGCCACCGGACCGTCCGACAAGGCCCACCCTTGAATCGGTCTCGATCCGCAGCGAGAAGTTTTCGAAGAGCAGCGGCTGCGCGGGCGAGTAGCGGAAGCTGACGTTGCGCAGCTCCACCGCGAAGTCGCCGGGCGCGAATGGCTGGCTCTCGACCGGGTCGACGACCGACGGCGGGTCGAGCAGCAATTCGGCGAACTGCGCGGCGTCCGTCAGCGCCCCTTCGAGGGTGCGGTAGATGTGGTTGAACTCCCACATGACGCGGGTGATCGCCGCGAAGTAGCTGAACGTGATGAAGACCGTCTCGAGACTCGCTCCCGTGCCGCGGCTGGTCGCGAGTGCCACGACGAGTCCCAGCGTGTTCGTCAGCACGTACATCGGCGACGTCACCAGGTCCACGCGCAGATTCTGGTAGTCCCACGACCGGAGCGTCTTGGCGCCGTAATCGCCGACGTTTTGCGCGTGGATGCGCGCCTCTTCCGGCTCACGCGCGAATGCGCGCACCGTTTCGGCGTTGCCGATCGAGTCGGCCACGTGCCCGGCGAGCCTGTTCGACGACTCCTCGCGTATGTCGACCAGTCGCTGGCGGCGGCGGATGAACGGAAACACCATCGTGAATGTCAGCGAGAGCATCGCCGCCAGGCTCACGATGAGCAGCGGCGAATATCTCCAGAGCACGACCCCGACGAACAGGAGCGGGAGGGCATTCGCGACGACCTGGAACGACATCACGTCGAACACGTCCTCGAACCGCCGCGCGTAGCCGAGCGCCCGCTTGGTGAGCGATCCGGCGTAGTTGTCGTGGAAGAACGAGAGGTCCTTCGCCAGGAGCTCATCCATCGCTTCGATGTAAAGCGCTTCCATCCCGTGGATCTCGGCGCGGGACATGAAGGCGATGGCGATCCGCCAGAGAACCTCGCCTGCCAGCCACAGGCCTGAGAACGTGAGCACGTAGGGGGCGAGCTGGGTGGCCGAGAGCCGGTCGTTCCTGGCGAACGCGCCCAGCAGCCGCGCGATGACGAGCGGCGGCGCATAGAACACCAGCACGTTGCCGATGCCCGGCAACAGCAGCGCGGGCAGCGTGACGGCAGGCCGGCTGCGAATCTGCCGGGCGTAGCGGCGCACCACCAGCCGGAGCGCCTCGGCCAGGCGTCGAGAATCGCGGGCGTCGTGGGATGTAGCAGTCATGAAGCGGTCCCAAAAAACAAAAGGGCCATCACCGCTGGTGGGTGATGGCCCTTAAGAAGTCGGCTTCTTGTTTCTGGCTACATCACCTGGGGGCGGCCCTGTGAACGGTGTGAACGGCGACGTCGGCGCTCGCGCCGTGGAAATACGGCTGAATCGAGCCAGAGCGCGCCCAGGTGATCATCATCATCAGAAGGTATTAGGAAACCACAGCGCAGCCGATCTGTCAACACCCGCGTGCTATTCCGCGTGCTATTCTTCCCTCCACGGAGGCAATTGAAATGGCAACGAGGACCCTGGTCGGCCTGGCGGCGATGGGCGTGGTCTGTTCGGTGATGGTGGGCCAAGCGCGGGTGACGCGCATCGAGATCGTGAAGGTTGAATCGCCGGCGCCTCCGCCCGCCAACGCGGGTTCCACCGTGTTGCCTCCCTACGAGCGCATCAGCGGCAAATTCTACGGCGAGCTCGATCCGAAAGACCCGAAAAACGCGCTCATCACCGACATTCAATTTGCCCCGCGTAACGCGCGCGGCAACGTCGAGTACGTCGGCACCTTTTCGCTGATGAAGCCCATCGACATGTCGAAGGCGAGCGGCGTGTTGATGTACTCGGTCGTGAATCGCGGCGGCGGCACGGCGGCAGCCAGCGCCGAAGGGCACGTCTCTCTCGTCAGCGGATGGCAGGGCGATGTCGTGCCGACCGCGGCGAATCAAACCATTCAGGTGCCCCGCGCAAAAAACCCCGACGGCAGCAGCATCACCGGTCCGCTCGTGATTCGCTGGATCGGGCAGAGCGGCAGCACCGCCGCGCTGATCATCCCTCGCGCCACGCCGTCGCCTTATCCGCCGGCGACGCTGGACACGGCGAAGGCCACGCTCGTCTCCGCAACCTCTGAGAGCGGCACGGGAGTGAAGAGCGGGCAAGTGAAGATTGCGAGCAGCGACTGGGCCTTTGCCGACTGTTCGAAGACGCCATTTCCAGGCACGCCGGACCCGGCTCATGTCTGCTTGAAGAACGGATTCAACCCGGCGCTGCTCTACGAGCTGCAATACACGGTGAAGGATCCGCTCGTGCTTGGTATCGGTTTTGCGGCGACGCGGGACGTGAATGCCTTTTTCCGGTATGAGAAACAGGACGACGCGGGAACCCCGAACCCGGTGGCTGGAAACATTCGCTGGGCGGTGTCCGAAGGCAGCTCGCAATCGGGAACGTTTCTTCGCGCGTTCATCCGCCTCGGCTTCAATCAGGACGAGCGCAACCGCATCGTCTGGGAGGGCAGCAACCCGCACATCGCCGCGCGCGTGCTGGACATGAACCGCCGGTTCGCCGAGCCTGGTGGAACCATCTCGCTGTACGAGCTCGGGCACGAAGCGCCGGTGTGGTGGGAAGACTGGGACGATACCGCGCGCGGAAGGGGAAAGGCCGGCCTGCTCGATCGCTGCCGCGCCACCAATACCTGCCCGAAGATCATGGAGACGTTCGGCAGCAGCGAGATCTACGGCCTCCGCGCCTCGTTCATGCTGGTAGGAACCACCGCGAAGGCCGACATCCCGCTGCCTGAAAATGTGCGCCGCTATTATTTTCCGGGCGTCACCCACGGCGGCGGCCCGGGCGGCTTCAACCAGACGACGGCTGCAATCACCAGCGTGTTCGGCGGCTGCGACCTCACGATGAATCCCGCACCCTCGGCGCCGATGCGAACGGCGTTGATGAAGTCGCTCGTCGAGTGGGTGACCAGGGGTACGCCCATGCCGCCGAGTAAATATCCGACGATCGCCGACGGCACGCTGGTGCCGGACACGAGCGCGGCGATGGGCTTCCCGAATATCCCGGGGCGGCCGTCTCCCGACGGGATCGTGTATCCGTTGCTCGACTACGAGCTGGGACCGCACTTCAACTACAAAGATGCGTCGGGTTTCCTCGTGAAAGTACCCACCATCAAGCAGGTGTTGCCGCAGCTGGTCGTGAAGGTCGACGCGGACGGCAACGAAGTGGCCGGGGTGAAATCACCGCTTCAGATGGCGCCGCTTGGGACCTACACGGGCTGGAACGTGGTGTCGTCTGGCCCGTTCAAGGGGCAGATGTGCCTCACGGCGTCGCCGGTCGGTGGCTTCATTCCGTTCGCGCGCTCCAGGGCGGAGCGCGTGGCCAGCGGCGATCCGCGCCTCTCGCTCGAGGAGCGGTACAAGACGCACGATGGATATGTGCAGGCGGTCAGCGCCGCGGCGAACAAGCTCGTGAAGGATGGCTATCTGCGCCAGTCGGATGCTGATGCCATGATTGCGCAGGCACAGGCAAGCAGCATTCTTCGGCAGGAGAGCCAGACATCTGCATCCGCAAAAATGCCGGCGCAGGGTGTCGGCGTCGCGAACATGATCGATCACATTCATCTCGGAGCGCCCGATCCGGTCAAGGCCGTCGAGTGGTATCAGAAATATTTCGGCGGCGAGAAGATGGCCGAGGCGACCGACCGGCTGCTGTACGGGCAGGTGCGCGTGATTTTTTCGAAGAACGCGGCGCCGAAGCCCAGCGAGGGTGGCGTACTCGATATCATCGGGTTCTCGGTGCCCGATCTCGATGCGGCGGTGAAGAAAATGCAGTCCGACGGGGTGACGGTTGTGATGCCGGTCATGACCATGGACGGCATGAAAGTAGCGCAGGTAACCGATCCGTGGGGAACCCTGATCGAGGTGGTCCAGGATCCGTCGAAGCTCGGCTTGCATCACCTCTGTCTGCTCTCGCCGGATCCGGCGGCGTCGCTCGCCTGGTTTGCCGATAAATTCGGCGGGAAAGTCGTGAAATACAAGGGCAAGGTCGACGCGATCAACTACGGCGGCGTGTGGTTCCTGGGAAAGCAAGGCGACTCGGTGCCCAGCCAGGGGCACGCGATCGATCACATGGGTATGCGCCCGATCAATCTTGAAAACGTCGTCGCGGGGCTGAAGGCGAAGAACGTGAAGATGCTCACCGAGCCGCGGCCGTTGACCCTCTCGGACGGCACCACCGTGCATCTGGCGTTTGCCGAAGGGCCCGCCAGCGTCCGGATTGAGCTCGTCGAACGTCCGAATTGATGAACACGATCGAACGGCCGGCCGCCTCCGCGATTCCGCCGCTCAAGCCAGGCCGAAAAATCGAAGGGATTTCTGCCGTCCTCCTTCCGTACAAATCCGACGATCAGCCGGACTGGGAAGGTTTCCGCCGGCTGCTCGAACGGACGTGGAACGCGGGGCTCACGCCGGCCGTGAACATGGACACCGGCTACGTGAACCTGCTGACGCCGGCCGAGCGCGAGCGCGCGCTCGGCGAAACCGCAGAGGTGTCGCGGAGCCGGCGCTTTGTCGCGGGCGCGTTCATTGAAGGCGACGAGGGCGATCCCGCGGTCGCGTATCTCCGGGCCGTGAACGAGATTCGTGCGCGGGGCGGCATTCCCATTCTCTTCCAGTCGTCGGCGCTCGGCGAATGCAGCGAGCAGGAGGTGCTTGATGCCTACGCGCGTGTGGCCCGGAGCGGCGGCCCGCTGCTCGCCTTCGAGCTCGGCCGGATGTTCGCGCCGTTCGGGCGAATCTATTCCGACGACTTCTTTCGCCGGCTGCTCGATATCGAAGCCTTCACGGGCCTGAAACATTCGTCGCTCGATCGCGAGCTCGAATGGCGGCGCCTGCAGATGCGCGATCGTCATCGGCCGGGCTTCAAGGTGTACACCGGGAACGATCTCGCCATCGACATGGTGTTTTACGGCAGCGACTACCTCCTTGGGCTCTCCGCGTTTGCCGTCGACGCGTTTGCGCTCCGTGATCGGCTCTGGGCGGAAAACGATTCGTCCGCAGTGGCCCTGAACGATCTGCTGCAGTATCTCGGGCAGCTCGCGTTTCGATCGCCGGTGCCTGCCTACAAGCATTCCGCCGCGCAGTTTCTCAAGCTTCGCGGCTTCATTACGACCGACCGCCCGCATCCGCGAAGCCCCCGCCGGCCCGATTCGGATATTGCTCTGCTGCGGGACATTCGCGAGCGTCTTGATGCCGATCTCACAGCCTTATCCGCGAATCGCATCGCTTAAGAACCCGAAGGCGTTGCGCGCGCACCTTCAGCGCAGCGGCATCGGTCTGCAGTTCGACGACGAGCGGTCGGCGCCGGACCGGTCTCCACTCGCCGAGCCTCTGGACGTGGATGGCATCCGCGTCGGCAATCGATTCTGCATTCTGCCGATGGAAGGCTGGGACGGGACGCGCGATGGCCAGCCAAGCGACCTGACGCGGCGGCGGTGGCGCAACTTCGGCACGAGCGGCGCCAAGCTGGTGTGGGGCGGAGAAGCCGTCGCGGTGCGCCAGGAAGGCCGCGCCAACCCCAACCAGCTGCTGATGAACGTGCGCACGCAGCCCGCCATCGCCGCTCTGCGCGGCGAGCTGGTGTCATCCCACACGTCGCGCTTCGGCGCCGGCGCCGACAGCGATCTGTTCATCGGCCTCCAGTTGACGCACTCGGGCAGGTTTGCACGGCCCGACGCGTGGGACCGTCCGGCGCCGCTCGTCGCCTACCACCATCCCATACTCGATCGGCGATTCGCCGGCGGCGTTCGCGTGCTCACAGACGATGAGCTCGACCACCTTGTCGACGACTTTGTTGACTCGGCGCGGCTTGCATATTCCGCCGGGTTTCAGTTCGTCGATATCAAGCAATGTCACGGCTATCTCGGCCACGAGCTGCTCGGCGCGCGCACCCGCGCCGGCCGCTACGGCGGCCCGCTCGAGAACCGCCTGCGGTTTCTTCGGCAGGTCATCGAAGGGATTCACGCCTCGGTGCCGGGATTGATCGTCGGGGTCCGGCTCTCGATGTTCGACACGGTGCCGTATTGCAAGGGCGAGGGCGGCATCGGCGTGCCCGATCCGTCGAGTGGAACCGAGTCAAGTGGAACCGGGCGGGCCGGCTTCGGCGTTCTCGATGCCGATGCCGGCCTCGACGAAGCGCTGACCGAGACCCGCGATGCGCTGGCGGTGCTCGAGCGCCTCGGTGTCCGATGGATTTGCACCACGGCCGGCAGTCCGTATTACAACCCGCACGTCCAGCGGCCCGCGCTGTTCCCCCCCGTCGACGGCTACGAGCCCCCGGAGGATCCCCTGGCTGGCGTCGCCCGGCAGATTCAGGCCACAGCCAGGCTCAAGGCGGCATTTCCGAAGATGATATTTGTGGGCTCGGCTTACAGCTATCTGCAGGAATGGCTGCCGCACGTCGGGCAATACGCCGTGCGCGAAGGCCTCGCCGATTTTGTGGGCCTCGGCCGCCTGGCGCTGTCGTATCCTGGCCTGCCGGCGGATGTGCTGAGCGGCGTGCCGCTCCGCCGCCAGTCGCTCTGCCGGACGTTCAGTGATTGCACGACCGGCCCGCGCATGGGGCTCGTGTCGGGTTGTTACCCGCTGGATCCGTTTTACGCGGCGCGGCCCGAAGCCGCGACGGTGAGAAACGTCAGAACGCAGATGCTCGTCAGCGAGTAGGAGACGCGAATGAAAAAGCAGATCGTCCTCGTCATATTCGCGCTGGTCCTTGGCGGCGGATTCGGCCGGATGATGGCCCGGCAGAAGCCCCTTCCCGGCGGCTTCATCGTCGAGCACGATGCCGGCATCGCGAGGGAGGAGCCGGGCACCCACAATGGCGGCGGCATGACGACGGGTTACTCGTTTTTCTCGAAGGTGCCCAGGCTGGGCCTCGTGTTTCGGAAGCGCGCGTTCCATCCCGGCTCCGGTATCGGCTACCACCTGCAGACCGAAGACGAGATCTATTACGTGCTGAGCGGAAAAGGCGAGATGACCGTTGACGAGAAGAAATTTGCGGTCAGCCCGGGAACCGCGATCCTCACGCGGCCCGGCAGCTCGCACGGCCTCAAACAGGTCGGCAGCGAAGATCTGGTGATTCTGATCAACTACGAACAAGCGGTGAAGTAGTGAGCTCGGACAGCACCGGGCGTGCTGGATCGGCTCAGGTAGCCATCACCGCGTTCTTCGCGCTGTTCTCGGTCGTCGGCCTTGCGCTGTACGGCTTGCCGCTGTACTACGACTTCATGGTGCGCGAATTCGGCTGGTCGCGCACGATGGTGACCTCGGGCAACGCGGTGAGTAAGCTGGTCGTCGGCCCGCTCTTCGGCTTCGGCGCCGGCTGGATCGTCGACCGATTCGGCCCGCGGCGTTTGATGATGGCCGGCATCCTGATGGCGGGCATTGCGCTTGTGGGCCTGGGCGCGATTTCCTCGCTGTGGATGTTCTATCTGTTCTATCTGCTCAACGCGCTCGGCTACGTGAGCGGCGGGCCGCTGCCCAATCAAGTGCTGCTGTCGCGCTGGTTCGACCGCACGCGCGGAAAGGCAATGGGCTTCGCCTACCTCGGCATCGGCTTCGGCGGCGCGCTCGTGCCGATTCTCGCGAACTTCTTGACTGGGCGGTTCGGCTGGCGGGGCTCGCTGCAGACGCTGGGCGTACTGGTCGTGGTGATTGCGCTGCCGCTGGCGTATTTCGTGAAAGAGGGCCCCGCAGTCGGTCCAAAGGCCGAAGCACCTGCCGCTGACCCCGGCCGCGATCGCCGGTCGCTGCCCTCTGTGCGCGGCGTGCTGCGCTCGCCGGCGTTCTACCTGCTGGCGATCGGCAGCATGTGCTCGATTGCCGCCGTCGGTGGCACCAACCAGCACCTGAAGCTGTTTCTCAGTCTCGATCGCGCCTACTCGCAGGGTGACGCCGCGCGGGTGATTTCGCTCGTGCTCGCCTTCAGCATCGCCGGCCGGTTGCTGATGGGATGGCTGGCCGATCGGATGCCGAAGAAGTTCGTCATGCTGCTGATTTACCTGTTGGTGGCTTCATCCGTGCCGCTATTGCTCGTCGGCTCGTCCGAGGCGCCCGTGTATCTGTTTGCCGTGGTCTTCGGTATTGCGCTCGGCGGTGAATACATGATCATTCCGCTGATGGCGGGAGAACTGTTCGGCGTGAACGTGCTGGGGCGTGTGCTCGGCATCGTGTTGACCGCCGATGGCGTGGCGGAGGCCACCGCACCGATGCTGGTGGGGTTCTTGCGCGATCGCACCGGGGCCTACAACGCCGGGTTTTTCACGCTGATCGGCGCCGCGCTGGCCGGCGCTGTCGCCATTGGCCTGCTGCCGTCACGGCCGATTGCCGGATCGGACGTCACGCTCGCGCCCCGTCTCGCAACCGATTGAGGCGCTCACGTAAAATAGGCCGGGATGGCGCTGCCGGAACGGCGATTGATGTGCGTGCTCGCCCACCCGGATGACGAGTCGCTGGGGACCGGCGGCACGCTGGCGAAATACGCCGCCGAAGGTGTTGCGACCTATCTGGTCACGGCCACGCGCGGCGAGCGTGGCCGTTACTTCGATGGCAAGGAGTCGCCGGGGCCGCAAATCGTTGGAAAAACGCGCGAAGCCGAGCTGCGGGCCGCCGCGAAGGAGCTCGGCATCCGCGAGGTCTCGTTTCTCGATTACGAAGACGGCAGGCTCGATCGCGCGAATCCTGCCGAGGCCGTCCAGAAAATCTCGGGGCATCTGCAACGGATCCGGCCCAATATCGTCATCACGTTCGGGCCCGATGGCGCGTACGGTCACCCCGACCACATCGCCATCTCGCAATTTACGGCTGCCGCCATTGTCGCGGCGGCCCCGGTTCATCAGGTGTCGAAACTGTACGAGATTGCCTGGAGCGAAAAAAAGTGGGCCACTTATCAGAAGGCGCTCCGTAACCTGTCGACGACAATCGACGGCGTCGTTCGCCAGCCGTCGCCGTGGCCCGATTGGATGTTGACGACGTTCGTCGACACCAGCGCGGTCTGGCCGACCGTCTGGCGCGCCGTCGCCTGTCACGAGACGCAGATGAGTATCTACAAAAAGCTCGAAAATCTGCTGGATGACGACCATCGCGCGTTGTGGGGCACCCAGGAGTTCTATCGCGTCTTCAGCCTTGTTAATGGTGGCCGGGCGCGCGAAACGGATTTGTTCGAGGGATTCTGATGAGAGACGCTGCGCTGGCAATGACGGCCGACGAGTTCCGGGCGCTCGGTCATCGGCTCGTCGATCGCATCGCCGAACATCTCCGGGCACTGCCGCTGCGGCCCGTGGCGTGCGGCGAACCGCCATCCCACGTGCGCAACGCGCTTGGAAGCGCTCGAAATCTTCCGAACGACGGCGTCGACGCCGCCCGTGCGCTGACCGAAGCCGCAGACCTGCTGTTCGACCACTCGACGTTCAACGGCCACCCGCGCTTTCTGGCCTACATCACGTCGAGTCCGGCCCCGATCGGCGTGCTTGGTGATTTTTTGGCGTCGGCCATCAACCAGAACATGGGTGCGTGGAAGCTGGCTCCCATGGCCACGGAAATTGAAGCGCAGACCGTGCGGTGGATTGCCGAGCTCGTTGGATTCCCGTCCGACTGCGGCGGACTGCTCGTGAGCGGCGGCAACATGGCGAACTTCGTCTGCTTCCTCGCGGCTCGCGCCGCCAAGGCCGGCTGGGATGTGCGAAAGAGCGGGTTTGCCGGCGAGTCGCGCTCTCTGGCCGTCTATGCCTCGACCGAAACCCACACGTGGCTTCAGAAAGCCGCGGACCTCTTCGGGCTTGGAACCGACGCCATTCGCTGGATTGCCGTGGATGGCGGGCAGCGGATGGTGCCGTCGGCGCTTCGCGACAGGATCGCCGACGATCGGTCGCGAGGGATTCGTCCGTTCATGGTCGTCGGCACGGCCGGTTCGGTGAGCACCGGCGCGGTCGATCCCTTGCCCGAGCTGGCGGAGATTTGTCGTGAGTTCGATCTGTGGTTTCACGTGGATGGGGCGTATGGCGCCCTCGCGGCCCAGGTGCCGGGCGCCCCCGAGGCCCTCCGCGGCTTGAGCGAGGCGGATTCGGTCGCCGTCGATCCGCATAAATGGTTGTACGCGCCGCTCGAAGCAGGTTGCGTGCTCCTTCGCCACGCGAAGCATCTGCGGGATGCCTTCTCGTACCATCCTGCTTACTATCATTTTGACGATGACGTGCTGAACTATTTCGACTATGGGCCGCAGAATTCGCGCGGGTTTCGCGCGCTCAAGGTGTGGCTCGGCCTGCGACAGGCGGGACGTGCGGGATATCTGCAGATGATCGGCGACGATATCTCGCTCGCCAGGCGCCTGCACAATCGCCTGCAGAACCGCGAGGATTTCGAAGCAACGTCCCAGAGCTTGAGCGTGACGACGTTTCGCTACGTTCCCTCCGACCTTCGAGCTCGGTTGGGCTCGCCGGAAGTCGAGCCGTACCTCAACACGCTCAATCAGGAGCTCCTGACGCGCGTGGAGAAAAGCGGCGAGCTGTTTCTCTCCAACGCGACGATCGGCCAGATGTTCACGCTGCGCGCGTGCATCGTGAACTTCAACACGTCGGCCGAAGACATCGATGCCCTCCCGGAGCTGCTGTCGCGGTTGGGCCGGCAAGCAGACAAAGCCTTGCGCGCGTAGCAGCTATTTCGCGGAGACGATGCTCCGGACGACGCCGTCGGTTTTGGTGTAGACGTAGAGCTCGCCCGCGGCGTCGATCGACATGCGCGCGTCCGCGCGGCCCGATCCCGAGACGGTTGCGCGGCCCGGGAGATTCGGATCTGTGCCCCCTCTGGCGTGATAGGCCGCTTCGGCGATAGGAAACATCGAGTCGTAGACCCGCCCGTTCCACAAAATTCTCACTGCGTGAATCGGCGCCATCGTGTTCGGATCGCCATCGTCGGCGGCGAGCATATCTTTGTAGTCCGCGTACCACACGCGGCCGGTCGAGAGGTCCGTGAAGATGTATTTGCCGCCGAGCGCGGGAACCGCCTTGCCGCTGTAAAGGTATCCGCTGCCGATCGCGTCGCCGCCGCTCGCGTTGTGGCCGTACTCGATCACCGGATAGGTGGGCACGACAACCTGATCCGTCACCGTGCTGCCGATCTGTACGGGAATCTTGTCGACTGCCGGCAGCGGGCCGGTGCTGTTATCGAGCTTCAGCGTTTCGTTGCCTTCACGCTGCGAGTACCCGTAGTTGGCGCCCCTGTGGACGATGTTGACCGTCTCCCAGGTGTGCAGCCCGATCGATGTCGCAATCAGCCGGTTGTTCGCTGGATGTGCGGGATCGATCGCCCAGCTCAGGCGATGCGGATTCCGGAATCCATACGCCCAGATCTCCTTGTGGGCGCCGGGGGTCGCCATGAACGGATTGTCGTTCGGAATACGGTAGCGGCCGTTGTCGCTCGCCGTGCTTGTCGCGACATGTTCGGTGAGGTCGGGAATGATGCGCAGAATCTTGCCCACCAGCGTGTCGAGCCGCTGCGGGTTCTGCCGGATTTCGCCTGTGGCTTCCCCCGAACCGCTGTCGCCGCAGCCGATATACGCGATTCGCCACTCGGGATCGCCGCGCCTGGCCGCCGGATTGAACGCGATCTCGCCCATCGGGTGAATTCGGGTATTCAACTGCACGCGCATGAGTTCGCGAGCCGTGCCTTCGAAGACGGAATTCGACGTGTTCGTGTCCGTCCATTCAATCAGCACCGCTTCGTGCAACACCGGCCCCGGCGTAACGATTGGCGCAGTCGTCGCATAGCCGTTGAGGTTGAGTCCTGGGAAGTGCGTGTTGTCCGGGAAGTTGGATGCCGCGATCGCCGGATTTTCGATGTGGACCGTGTAGAACTTCCCGTTGCGCGCGTAGTCGGGATCGAACTGAAAGTGGGCGAAGCCGTTTCCGTAGCCGGTTTCGAAGATCAGTCGATGGAAAATGCCCGGTCTGTTGTCGCGGCCGTTGAAGTCGAGATAGGTGGACAGCCGCTTCGTCTCCTTGTCGACGATGTACAGCGGCCCGTTCATGTCGTTGACGAAGAGACGCTTGGCGCCGCCGGGCTCTTCGCGGACGGTGTTCACGCGCGACAACATCCCGTCGATCTGTCCCACGCCATCGAGCTTGCCGGTGATCGGCAGCGCGACGTAGTCTTTCAGTTCGATGGTGAGCTGCGCCGACGCCGGGGCAGGCCACAGGACGGCGGCCAGCACGATCGCCCGGATCATTATCTGAGCGTCATTTGAGCGTCGCGCCTACCACCTGCCGGATCACCCCGTCGCTCTTGCTGTAGATGTAGAGCTCGCCGCTCCCATCGACGGCAAGCCGGTCGTCGCCGCGGCCTTGGTTCGCAACCGTTTGCCGGCTGGCCAGGTGCTCTTCCTTGCCGCCTCGCTCGTGGTAGGTCATCTCGTTGATTGGCCACATCGTGTCGTACACCTTGCCATTCCACAGCACTTTCACCTCGCGCGGCTTCGCCATCGTATCCGGATTGCCATCGTCGGCGGCCAGCATGTCTTTGTAGTCGACAGCCCAGATGTGGCCGGTGGTGATATCTGTAAAGAGGTACTTCCCGCGGAGCGGGGCAATCTTGCCGTTGTACACGAATCCGCTGCCGATGGCGTCGCCGCCGCCCTGGAGATGCGGGTATTCGATGACCGGGTAGGTCGGCGTCACCGCCTCATCGGTCACCTGGTCGGTAATCATCACCGGAAGCTTGTCCAGCTGCGGGCGTGGGCCCGTCGTGTTGTCGGGCTTGAGCAGCTCGTGCCCTTCGCGCTGCGAGTAGCCATAGTTGGCGCCCTTGTGAACGATGTCGACGGTCTCCCAGGTGTGGAGGCCGACGACGTTCACGAGCAGGCGGTTGTTTGCGGGATTTGCAGGATCGATGGCCCAGCTCAGTCTGTGGGGGTTGCGGAGCCCGTAGGCCCAGATTTCCTTGCGCGCGCCCGGTTTGGACACAAACGGATTGTCGTTGGGAATTCTGTAGCGGCCGTTCTCGCTGACCGTGCTCGTCGCGACGCGCTCGTTGAGGTCGGGAATGATGCGGATAATCTTCCCGACCAGGTTGTCGAGCCGCTGCGGGTTGTTGCGGATAGCGGCCATTCGCGATTCACCGGCCGCGCCGTCGCCCACTTCGGCATACAGCACGCGCCAGTCGGGATCGCCAGGTTTGGCTGTGGGGTTGAAGATCAGGTCGCCCATCGGGTGACTGGTGGTGTTGAGCTGCACCCGCATCAGCTCGCGGGCCGTGCCTTCGAAGGTGGCGTTCGACGTGTTCGTGTCGGTCCACTCAATCAACACGCCGACATTCACATTCGGTCCGGGCGTCGGAATCAGCGGCGTGGTCGTGTACCCCGAGAGGTTCAATCCGGGAAAGTGGGTGTTGTCCGGCATGATGGAGGTGGTGAGCGCCGGATCCTCCATGTGTACCGTGTAGAACTTGCCGTTGCGTTTGTAGTCAGGGTCGAAATAGAAGCCATTCAGGCCGTTGCCGTAGCCGCGTTCCCAGCTGAGGTTGTGGAAAATGCCGGGGTGGCCCTCACGTCCGTTGAAGTCGAGGTAGGTTGTGAGCTTCTTCGTCTGTTTGTCGACGATATAGAGAGGTCCGTTCAGGTCGGCGACGAAGAGTCGCGACGCGCCACCCGGCTCTTCGCGCAACGCGTTCACCCGGGACAGCAGCATTTCGTTCGTGCCTTTGCCCTGCGTGACGCCGGTCATCGGCATCGTGAGGTAGTCTTTGATTTCGATCGTGAGCTGCGGGTCGGTGGCCGCCCGAGGCCGAAGGCTGATGAGCACCAGCGCGAGGCACACAATCTCGATGTTCCTGTAACGCCTGCAAGCCCTGTAAATCATGATGATGACCTCCGGAACCCTACGTTGAGCCTTGCAGCCGCTCCGAGGCTCGCAGCAAGGCCTGCCTGAGCATTTCGCGGCCGAACGGCTTGGTGACGTAATCCACGGCGCCCTGCTTGCGCATGCGCATCACCGTTTCCATGTCCTGCGCGCTGCTGGCCATGATCACGGCCGTTCCCGGCCAGCGCTCCCGCACCTGCTCGGCCAGCCAGATGCCGTCGTGGATCGGCATCATCACATCGCACAGAATGATCGCGGCCGGCTCGACCGCCATCTGCGCGATCGCGTCGTCGGCGTTGCTGGCGTCCTTCGATTGATATCCCCAACCGGCCAGCCAGCGCATCAGCAGCTTTCTGATCGACTCTTCATCGTCGACGACGAGAACGTAGGGCATAGGCTAAGACCTGGAGTATTCTACCGCTTCAGGCGCATCCTGATTTTTGAGGTCAGTTAAATCAGAAGTTCCGCCCGCACCCCAGTCATGTCTGTGTCGACCCTGAAGTTCCACCTGGCGCCGAGTTCTCACGCGCACGCCCGGGAGCGGTTTGGTCCGAGCGACGAGCTCGAGCGCCAACTGAGACAAGCCATTCGCGGAGAAGTCCGATTCGACCGCGGCGCCCGCGCCCTCTACGCCACCGACTCGTCGAACTATCGGCAGATTCCCATCGGGCTCGTCGTCCCTCGAGACGAAGCGGATGTCGAAGCGACCATCCACGCGTGCCGCGCGCTCGGCGCACCTGTCCTGCCCCGCGGCGGCGGAACGAGCCTCGCCGGCCAATGCTGCAACGTGGCCGTCGTCATCGATTTTTCGAAGTACATGACGCGTCTCCTCCACCTCGATCCCCAGGCGATGACCGCGCGCGTCCAGCCGGGCGTCGTGCTCGACCGGCTGCGCGACGCCGCTGAAGAGCATCATCTGACCTTCGCCCCCGATCCGGCGACGCACAGCCGGTGCACCCTTGGCGGCATGATCGGCAACAATTCCTGCGGCGTGCACGCGCTCATGGGAGGGAAAACCGTAGACAACGTGCACGCGCTGACCGTCATGTTGTACGACGGCACGAAGATGACGGTGGGGAAGACCTCGGACGCCGATCTGGAACGGATCATCGCGAGCGGGGGGCGGCAGGGAGAGATTTACGCCGGCCTCAGGCAGATTCGCGACCAGTACGCAGCGCTGATCCGGAGGAAATTTCCGCGGATTCCGCGCCGCGTGTCCGGCTACAACCTCGACGAGCTGCTGCCGGAAAACGGATTCCACGTCGCGCGCGCTCTGGTGGGCAGCGAGGGTACGTGCGTAACCATTCTGGAGGCCGACCTCCGTCTCACCGCAAGCCCGCCGTTCAGGCGCCTGGTCGCCATCGGCTTTCCCGACGCCTTTGTCGCCGCCGACGCCGTGCCCGGCATCCTCGCGCACAAGCCGATCGGTCTTGAAGGGTTCGACGGGCAGGTGGTCGATTCGCTCCGCGTGAAGGGCATGCGGCTCGATGAATTGAAGCTCCTGCCTGCCGGCCGGGGAACGCTGCTCGTCGAGTTCGGCGCGTGGACGAACGAGGACGCCGACACGCAGGCGCGACAATTCGGACGGTGGCTCGAGAGCCTGAATCCGCGTCCCGCCCATCGCATCTGTACCTCGGGCGAGGCAGCTCAGGTCTGGATGGTGCGCGAGTCGGCGCTGGGCGCCGTGGCGATTCGGCCTGGGAAGAAGCACGGCTGGGAGGGCTGGGAAGACGCCGCGGTCCCGCCCGAGCGGCTCGGGTCCTATTTGCGCGCGCTGTTCGCGCTGATGCGCGAATACGGCTACGACAGCCCGCTGTACGGTCACTACGGCGACGGCTGCGTGCACATGCGGATCGATTTCGATCTGGAGAACGAGCCGGGGATTCTGAAGTTCCGGGAGTTCATCGATCGCGCGGCCGATCTCGTCGTCGGCCACGGCGGATCGCTTTCAGGGGAGCACGGCGACGGCCAGTCGCGCGGCGCGCTGCTGCCGAAGATGTTCGGGCCCGAGCTGATGGAGGCGTTCCGGCAGTTCAAGCGGTTGTGGGACCCCGACAACAGGATGAATCCCGGCAAGCTGATCGACCCGCGTCAACCGCATCAGGACTTGCGCCTCGGCGCCGATTACCGGCCCGAGCGGCCGGCAACGCATTTTCGATTTCCCGACGACGAAGGATCGCTCGCCAACGCGACGCTTCGCTGCGTGGGTGTGGGAGCGTGCCGCAAGACCGAAGGGGGCGTGATGTGCCCGAGCTACATGGCCACGCGCGAGGAAAAGCATTCGACGCGCGGCCGGGCGCATCTGCTGTGGGAACTGCTCCAGGGTGAAGTGCTGGAGAACGGCTGGAAAAACGAAGAGGTCAAGGAGGCGCTCGATTTGTGCCTCTCGTGCAAGGCGTGCAAGACCGAGTGTCCGACCAACGTCGACCTCGCGACGTACAAGGCCGAATTTCTTTCGCATTATTACGAGGGCCGCGTGCGGCCGCTGCAGGCATACGCCTTTGGCATGATCGATCGCTGGGCGCGCATGGCGTCGCATGCGCCGCGGCTGGCCAACGCGCTCGGCCGCTTGCCGTTGACCCGCAGCATGGCCAATGCGCTGCTGCACCTGGCGCCCGAACGCAAGCTCCCCGAGTTTGCCTCGGCAACTTTCCGGTCGCGCCTGCAGGGCCTGCGAGGCCTGCAGGGCCTGCAAGAAATGACGGCGCAATCCGGCGGAACCGCCGCCGGTGCCGCCGCCGCGAAGGGCGATGTTCTCCTTTGGGCGGACACGTTCACCAACTACTTCCAGCCCCACATCGCCGCAGCTGCCTTCGACGTGCTGGCCGGCGCCGGCTTCCGCGTGCGTGTGCTCGATCGGCATGTCTGCTGCGGACGGCCGCTGTACGACTTCGGCATGCTCGACATGGCGAAGCGCTATCTCAACGATTCGATGGACGCGCTGGCGGGGGAGCTCGCCGCCGGCACTCCCATCGTCGTCCTCGAGCCGAGCTGCGCCAGCGTTTTCAGAGACGAGGCGTCGAATTTGCTGCCGGACGACCCGCGATCGGCCAAGCTCAAGCGGCAGGTACTGCTGCTCGGCGAGTTTCTCGTCAGGCACGCGCCCGGCTATAAGCCGGCGCATACCCAGCGGAAGATGCTCGTACACATGCACTGCCATCAGCGCGCGATCTTCAATGTGAAAGACGAGGTCGCCGCATTGGCGGCCGCCGGCGGCAACGTGAAGCTCCTCGACGCGGGCTGCTGCGGCATGGCGGGCCCCTTCGGGTTCGAACGGCGCAGCTTCGAGGTGTCGCAGACGCTCGGCGAGCGCGTGCTCCTCCCGGCGGTTCGCGAGGCCGATGGCGACACGGTGATCGTGGCCGACGGCTTCAGTTGCCGCGAGCAGATCGCCCAGAATACCGACCGGCGGGCTGTGCATCTGGCGGAAGTATTGGCGGGTCTGATGTAATATTCCACTACTCCCGGTCGTAAAGACTATTACCGACAGCAGGCATTGCAGCGGGGATCTGCGACACGATGGCCGAAGCCCAATCAGTCGACGCGGCGGACTCACAATCACCCGATGTATGGCTGCCCGTCCTGCTGCTGCTGTTTGTCGGCAGCGGGGCTGCAGCGCTGATCTACGAAATCGTCTGGTTCCAGATGCTGGAGCTCTACGTGGGCTCTTCGGCTGTGTCGGTGGGCGTGCTGCTCGGCACCTTCATGGGCGGCATGTGCCTGGGCAGCCTGCTTCTGCCGCGCGTGATTTCTCGCCGCCAGCATCCGCTGCGCGTGTACGCGCTGCTCGAGCTCGGCATCGGCGCCATCGGGCTGCTGCTGCTGGTCGTGATGCCGCTCGTCGGTCGCGTCTACATCAGCTGGGGCGGCTACGGTATCGCGGGGTTTCTGCTTCGCGGTTTCGTGGCGAGTATCTGCCTGCTGCCGCCGACGTTGTTGATGGGCGCCACGCTGCCGGCCGTGTCTCGATGGATTGAGACTTCGCCGACCGGCGTGGCATGGCTCGGATTCTTCTACGCCGGCAACATCGCGGGCGCGGTGTTCGGCTCGCTGCTGGCTGGTTTCTATCTGCTTCGCGTCTTCGACATGACGGCGGCCACGTTCGTGGCGGTTGGATTCAACGCGGTGGTCGGCGCGCTCGGGTTGCTGGTGGCGTCGATGTCGCCGCGCACGGCGGCGCACACACCAGAGACCGAGTGGCTGCCTGTGGCCGAACCGAAGCCGGAAGTGGCGACGGTGTACATCGCAATCGCCCTGTCCGGGTTCTGCGCGCTCGCCGCCGAAGTCATCTGGACGCGGATCCTGAGCCTGCTGTTCGGCGCCAGCACGTACACCTTCTCGATCATTCTGGCCGTGTTCCTGATCGGGCTCGGTATCGGCAGCAGCATCGGCGCGCTGATCGCAAAAAACATCGAGCGCCCCCGCGTGGCCCTCGGCTGGTGTCAGTTGTTGAATGTCGGCGCGATTGCGTGGACCGCCTCCATGCTGCTGCGGTCGTTGCCGTACTGGCCCATCAACGCGTCGATCTCTGTCGACATCTGGTACAACTTCCAGCTCGATTTTGTGCGCGGCCTTTGGGCCGTGCTGCCTGGACCGATTTTGTGGGGTGCGAGTTTTCCGCTGGCTCTCGCGGCGGTGGCGCGCAAGGGACAGGACCCCGGCCGGCTGGTCGGCGGAGTTTACGCGGCGAACACCGTGGGTGCCATCGTCGGCTCGCTGGCTGCCAGCCTGATGCTGGTGTACTGGTTCGGTTCGCAGCACGCGCAACAGGCGATGATGATCGTTTCCGGTCTTTCGGGCCTGCTGTTGCTCGCGCCGATTGAATTCAGCTCGACCCCCGGCAGGAAAGCCCTTCGCTGGGCGGCGCCCACCGCGCTGCTCGTCGCGCTGTTCTGCGCGGCCTATCTCGTCAGAACGGTGCCGACGATTCCCGGCATCCTCGTGGCGTACGGACGGTACGCCGCGACCTGGATCGGGCAGACCGGCGATATTTTCTACGTCGGTGAAGGACTGAACTCGTCGGTCGCGGTTTCGCGCCTGTCGAGCGGCGTCCTGAATTACCACAACGCCGGCAAGGTGCAGGCGTCCAGCCAGCCGCAGGATATGCGCCTGCAGCGGATGCTCGGCCATTTCACCACGCTCACGCCGAAGGACCCGAAGAAAGTGCTCGTGATCGGCTGCGGCGCGGGCGTGACCGCGGGGGCGGTGAGCGTCGATAGTCATGTCCAGAGCCTGACCATCGCTGAAATCGAGCCGCTGGTTCCTCGCGTCGTTTCCGCCTATTTCGGCGAGCACAACTTCAACGTCGTCCAGAATCCGAAAACGCACGTCACGATCGATGACGCGCGCCACTACCTCTTGACGACGAAGGAGACGTTCGATGCGATCACCTCGGACCCGCTCGATCCGTGGGTGAAGGGCGCCGCCACGCTGTACACCCGTGAGTTCTTCGAGCTTGCCAAGCGGCATCTGAACCCGGGCGGCGCCGTCACGCTGTTCGTCCAGCTCTACGAGAGCAGCCCGGCGGCGGTGAAGAGCGAGATCGGCACCTTCTTCCAGACCTTCCCGAACGGCATCATCTGGGGCAACACCCACCAGGGCAAAGGCTACGACACGGTACTGCTCGGCCAGGTCGAGCCGACGCACTTCGACGTCGACGAGATGCAGGCGCGGCTCAACAAACCGGAATATTCGGCGGTGAAGGATTCGCTGCACGAAATCGGCATCAACTCCGCAATCGAGCTCTTCGCCAACTATGCCGGCCAGGCCTCGGACATGAAGGAATATCTGGCCGACGCGCCGATCAATCACGACCGCGACCTGCGGCTGCAGTACCTGGCAGGGCTGGGCTTGAATCTGTATCAAAGCGACGCGATTTATTCGGACATCTTGCGGTATAAACGATTCCCGGAAGGACTCTTCAGCGGCTCGGAGGCCACCATGCGCCAGCTGCGCGACGCCATTGCGAGCGCGCCAGGGAGTGAGCCGTGAAAAAACCGCGCGTAGTCCTCGTCGCCGCCCTGCTCTTCGCCTCGTCTCTGGCAGCGCCTCCGGTCATCTCCCGGCTGCGCGGCGCCGAGTCGCTGCCTGATTCGATTTCGGATCAGGAATTCTGGAAGATGACGGCAGACTTCTCCGAGCCAGGCGGCTTTTTCCGGTCCGAAAACCTGCTATCCAACGAGGCCGGCTTTCCGTACATCCTGACGGATCTCGCCAAGGCCGCTTCGCCCGCGCGCGTCTACATGGGCGTGGGACCCGAGCAGAATTTCGAGTACATCGCCGTGCTCAAGCCGAAAATGGCGTTTATCGTCGACATCCGGCGCGGCAATCTCAATCTCCAGCTGATGTACAAGGCGCTGTTTGATCTGTCATCCGATCGCGCCGAGTTTGTGTCCAGGCTCTTCTCGATACGGCGCCCGGCCACACTGAACGCCCTGTCGACGCCCGAGCAGATGTTCACGGCGTTCTCGAACATACAGAAAAGCGAGACGCTCTATAACGCCAACCTCAAAGCCATCGACGCCGACCTCATCGAGAAGCACCATTTCGCGGTCACCCCCGAAGACCTCGACGCGATTGCCGGAGTGTACGAAGCGTTCTATACATTCGGACCCGACATTCGCTATTCATCGGGTCAGGGCGGAGGGTTCGGCGGCGGATTCAATCAGCCGAGCTACGCCGAACTGATGACGGCCGTCGACCTCGATGGAAAATTCCGGAGCTATCTGGCCAGCGAGCAGAATTTTCAGGTCCTCAAAGTTCTGGAAGCGAAGAATCTGCTCGTGCCGGTCGTGGGAAATTTCGGAGGGCCGAAAGCCATTCGTGCCGTCGGCAAATATGTGAAGGACCACGGCACCGTCGTTTCGGCGTTTTATCTGTCGAACGTCGAGATGTATCTGTATCAGCAGGATTTGTGGACCGCATTCTGCCGGAACGTCGCCGCGCTTCCCCTCGACGATACGAGCAGGTTCATCCGTTCCTCTCGAGGCGGCACCTCCTATGGCCGCGGGTTTGGCTTGAACCTTTCGCTCGGCGAAATGGCCACAGAGGTCAAAGACTGCCGCTGAGGCCGTCGGCCGTCCCCGGCACCCGCCCAGGCGCACGCATCCGCCCAGGCGTATTTGTTGCTTGGAATCTCCTCTAAGTGCCCCCCAGATGGGGTTTTAGACCGCAGGAGAGACCGCAGGAGATACACATGGCCACGATTGCGATATCGAAATGGACCAGAATCCCGACCCAGTCCCCCCAGGCAAGAGACGGCCAGGCCCGCGACGACCGCCAGTCTGTTGTTGTGCGGAGGCCGGGCGAAATGGGGTATCCCGACAACCCCTATTCCCGCGAGTTTTGTCGACGGGTCGAGCGTGAAGCGTCGCTCGGTGAGCGCGCCAGCACCGCCGCCCTGCTGCTGGGGCTGGCCGCCGTTGGCGGGTTCTTCCTCTACAACAGCCTGAACCACCTCAAAACGCCGAGATGATGAGCGGCTATGCGGCCGGAAAAGGGGTGCCGGTCCCCAAGGCCGCCGTTTTGGGGTCTGGAGCCCTCATGGTCTTGGGAGGCCTGAGCCTGCTGCTGGGCGCCAAACCCAGGTCGGGACGGCCCTGATTGCCGGGTTTTTGGCGGCCGTAAGCCCAAAAATGCACGATTTTTGGAATCAAACCGACCCGCAGGCGAAAATGACCGAACAGGTTAACTTCCTGAAGAAGATGGCGCTGATCGGCGGGGCCGCGCTGGCCGCCGCCGTCCCCGAGCCCTGGCCTCTTAGCGTGGGAAACCGATAATACCTGTAGGACGTCTAAGGGAATAGGAGCATTCATGCCAAGACGAACCAGCGCAGCTGTCGGGGTGGTCTGTCCCAGGTGCGGAATGCTCGCCGCGCGCATAATCGGCCGATCCGAGAGTCTGCCCATCATTTACCTTCAGTGCGAGGACTGCGGCAGAACCTCCGTGGCGCCGAGCGGCGAGCAGGCCTAATCGAGCAGTTCCGTCCGAGTCGATACCAGAACCCAACCCAGCCAACCCGCCAGCGCCGCGAGCACCAGCGGCGCCGGCGGAATCGCCCCGGCAATCGACCCCAACGCCCCTCCGGCACGTCGAAGTGTGTCGATGCCGGCTTCTAACCAGTCGCCCAGACGCGCCGCGTTCCACAGCAGCGCCAGGCCCAGAACGATAAGCACCGTTGCAGCGTCGTCCAGTTCGGCCAGCCACTTGGTACGGCCGTCCGCGGGAGACGCCTGGCCTTCCATCGCGCGGCGCATGACGCGCGACGTGAAGTCGGGTGGCGCCCGCAACGCCGTGCGGCGCTTCAGCGCGTCTTCAAGCCGCTCATCCCAACCGGCAGGATTCACCGCGCCTCCATGATATTCACCGCGCCTCCATGATGAATGTTCGAAGTTTTTGCTTGGCGCGGCGAAGGTGCGTTTTCACCGTGCCGATCGGCATCTCGAAGATTTCCGCGAGCTCCTCGTAGCGCCTGTCGCCGAAATAATGGGCCGAGATGAGCAGGCGCCATCGATCCGGCAGCTGGGCGATGGCCTTTTCCAGCTCATCGCGCAACTCCAAATCGGTGAACGCCCGATCGACGACGGCGGGCTGATAGAGAGGCCGGTCGTCGGCGTCGCGCTCGTCAAGTGACCTCGCCTGCGGGTCCCTCGATCGCTCCTCGCAGCAGGCGTTCCTGACGATGCGATAAATCCACGTCGATAGCTTTGCGTCGCCCCGAAACGAAGGAAGGCCGCGATGGATCTTCAGGAAGACTTCCTGAGCCAGGTCGTCCACCCGCGAGCGATCCAGTACGACCTGCGAAATTACGCCGAAGACCAGGTTCTTGTAGCAGTCGACGAGCGTCTCGAAGGCCCTCTGGTCGCCAGCCCGGCACCGGGCGATGAGCTCCGTTTCCGAGGCATACTCCATCCGGCACCTGATTAGACAGGAGACTTCATGCCTTTGTTTCGTCCCAAAGCCCAAAGCCCAAGCCGAGAGCCCAGAGCCCCTGAAACAATCCTGTCTCGGGCGCAGTCTAATCTCTCCATGACGCTATTCTTGGGGTGCAGCTAACTTGGGCAACTAACTTGGGCAACTAACTTGGGGAGCAGCTACATGGATGGCCTCGCGGAAATACTCGTCCCAATCGCCGCGATTCTCGGAGGACTCGGGTTTGCGGGCTACGCCATGAGCATCAAAGTGCGCATGCGCGAGATGCATCATCGCGAGCGCTTGGCCATGATCGAAAAGGGGATGACGCCGCCCCCCCTCCCGACGCGGTCCGACCGCGATTTTGGTAGCCGCCACCGGCGCGGATCCGGGATCATCTGCATCTTTGCCGGCTTGGGGCTCGCCTTTCTGCTCGGCTATGGGAACAACCAGGGGATGCAGGGGTATGCCATCGGCGCCTTTGTGGCGCTGATTGGCGTCGCGATACTCATCAACAGCATCCTGGACAGTCGTCCGCTCAGGGACTCCAACCCCCCACGCTCCGATTCCAGCCCGCACCCGATGTAAAGCCTTTTATAATCGGCCAGAGTGGTATGAAACGGATTCCCCTGGCCGGCGTCGCGCTGGCGTGTTTGGCCGCAGCCCGGATGGGCGCCTCTCCCGCGCCCGATGCCTCGGCAATCGATCGCGCCTTCCAGGAGTTCCTGGGCGCGCCGGACCAGGCGGCGGCAGCCAGGCGCGCCGACGCCGTCGTGAAAAGCGGCGTGCCGTTCGACGAAGCTGTCGCCCGGCTGCGGCGCGGCCGTGACTACTCGACGAGCGTGGCACGCGGCACCGAGCACGGCCGTCATCGCACATTCGACGGCGTCGAACACGACTACACGTTCGTTGTCCCCGCCAACTACGATCCGTCGCGGCAATACCGGCTCCGCGTGCAGCTGCACGGCGGCGTGAGCAGACCGGAGCAGCCCGACCCCAACCGCCTGGGCATTGGCCGTCTTCCCGGCACGGTCGAAGAGATCTCCGTATTTCCTTCGGCGTGGGCTGATTCGCTGTGGTGGCAGGCATCGCAGGTCGACAACCTCGCGAAGATCCTCGACAAGCTGAAACGTACGTACAACGTCGATGAGAACCGCGTGTACCTCACCGGCATATCCGATGGCGGCACGGGCGCCTATTTCATGGCCTTCCGCGACACGACGCCGTGGGCGAGCTTTCTGCCGCTCAACGGCAACATGCTGGTGCTGGCGTCGCCCGAGGTGGGGGCCGACGGCGAGATGTTTCCGGGGAACGCCGTCAACAAGCCATTTTTCGTCGTGAACGGAGGGCTCGATCGGCTCTATCCGGCGCATATCGTGCAGCCCTACGTTGAGCACCTCGAGAAACTCGGCGCCGACGTGGTGTTTCACGTGCAGCCGGACGCCGATCACAACACCGACTGGTGGCCCGAAGAGCGCGCCGCGTATGAGGCATTTGTCGACGGCCATCCGCGCGATCCGTTGCCGGACAAACTGTCGTGGGAGACCGAGCGCACCGATCGCTACAACCGTGCCCATTGGCTCGTGATCGATCGGCTTGGCGACGTCGCCGGCCAGGCGAAGCTTGCCGACAGCAATCTGCTCCTCGGGCGCGTCGAATATGACTTCGGGTTGCGGATCAGCTCGAACATAGACGGCGGGCGGCGCGTGCTCGACGTGGCGCCGAACTCGAACGCATATCGGATCGGCCTGCGCCCCGGTGATCTGATTCTCGACGTGGAAGGGCGGACGGTGCAGACTGCCCGCGATATTGTTGAACCGATGCAGCAATGGGCCATCGGCCGAACGGTGCGGGTGACCGTCGAGCGTGCTGGCCGGAGCGTGTCGCTGGAAGGGCCGTTTCAGCCGGATCAGTTCGAGGCGCCGGGAGGTCCCATCTTCCCCCGCGGGAAACCGTCGGGGCGTATCGACCTGGCGCGCCACGCGAACGTGGTCGAAGCATCGACGCGCGGCGTCCGCGCGTTCACGCTTCTGCTGTCGCCATCGAAATTCGATTTGACCAAGCCTGTTCGCGTCGTCGCCAACGGGCGAACCGTGTTTGAGGGCCCGGTCGCGCCGAGCGTGGCGACGCTTCTGAAATGGGCCGCGCGCGATAACGATCGAACGATGCTGTTCGGCGCCGAATTGACGGTAGACCTGACAAAATAGGAACGTGGGACCGGGTCATTAAGTGATGGAATATCGGATCACGCAATATCCGCTCGAACAGGGCGCGCTCGAGATTCAGTACATCGAGGAATTCTTCGGCGAGTATCAGCGGCGCAAGACCGTTGCGGAGATTGTGGGCCGCCTCGAGCACCGCGATCATCTGATTCTGATGGCGACGGCGCCGCTCCCAGACGATCCCGGCAGCGTCGTGCCGGTGTCCTATAAGGTGGCGCACGAGATCCGTCTGCACGAGGACAACCCGAAGCTGCAAGACCTGGTGGCGCGGCTGCGCGAGCACGTCAAGTTCGAAGGAAGACGGATCCTCTATACCTGGATTGGCGGCACGCGGCGTGATTGGCGCGGCCAGGGGCACTTTCGCGCGTTGACCGAACAGCAGGAAGCATGGGCGCTGGAACAGGGCTTCGACGAGATCATCGTCAAAACCAAGAACAAGTTCTACGAGATGCGCGGCACGCTCGACCATCTCCGCTTCGACGTCGTGAAATACGAGCCGCACGCCGACAACCGCGAGTCGAAAGTCTATCTGAGCAAGAAATTGAATCCGGACGTGCTGGACACGCACCGGATGATGCGTACCGTCGTGACCATGGAATCGTAACAGGCTGCGATCATGGGCGGGAATTGAGCGTAATGATGAGTTTCTGCAGTCCCGCCACCACTTGGCTGTACTTCTGCTCGAAATCCCGGTACACTTCGGGGCGTAGCAAACCCAATCTGCTGGAGAGACCCAGCAGGTAAAGCACCTCCGCAGCAGAGCCTGCTGCGACGTTCACGAAATGAAGATAGTCGCGCATTGTTCGACGAATACAGCCTTCGACGAGGTTGGTCGGTACCGAGATGGCGGCTCGCCGGATCTGATCGCACAATCCGAAACGTTCTTCCGAAGGAAACGCGGACGTTTTTGCGTACACCTCAATGACAAGTTCATCGGCCAGCCACCTTCCGGAGGCAAAAACCAATCCGTACCGTGACACCGTCTCTGGCCCAGAGCCCAAACCCCAGAGCCCAAAGCCCGAAGCCCAGAGCCCATTTTAGATGTCCAAACGGCGAAAACCCGCAGACGTGAAGCTCGACTTCGATTCGCCGGTCGAACCGGGATCGGCCGAGGGCGGCAACGGCAGCGGTGGCGGCCAGGCCGCCGTTTCTCTACACGAGGCGGCGCAGTCGCGCTACCTGAATTACGCGCTGTCGGTGATCACGTCGCGCGCGTTGCCGGATGTGCGCGATGGGCTCAAGCCGGTTCAGCGCCGCATCCTTTATACGATGTGGCAGCAGGGGCTGACCGCCGACACGAAGTTCCGCAAGTGCGCGAAGGTCGTTGGCGACGTGATGGGAAGCTTTCATCCCCACGGCGACGCCGCCATCTACGAGACGCTCGTGCGTATGGCGCAGTCGTTTTCGCTGCGATATCCGCTGATCGACGGCTCGGGGAACTTCGGATCGCTCGACGGCGACAACGCCGCGGCGATGCGCTACACGGAGTGCCGCCTGACGAGACTCAGCGACGAGCTGCTCGCGGAAATCGAGCAGGACACCGTGCCCTATCGGCCGAACTACGACGGCACCAAGACCGAGCCGGTCGTGCTGCCCGCGCGGCTGCCGAATCTGTTGATCAACGGCGCCACCGGCATTGCCGTCGGCATGGCCACCAACATCCCGCCGCACAATCTCGGGGAGGTCTGCACCGCGCTCGTCCGCCTGCTCGACAATGACGAGCTCGGCAACGCCCAGTTGTGCAAATACATCAAAGGGCCGGATTTTCCAACGGGCGGGCAGATTCTGAACTCGCCAGAAGAGATCAAGGCCTTGTATCGCACCGGCAGCGGCTCGATCAGGCTGCGCGGCACGTGGGATATCGGCGAGGAGACCCGGACGACCAAGACCGTCCACATCGACAGCGTGCCCTACACGGTGAACAAGGCTCAGCTGGTCGAGCGCATCGCCGAGGTGGTGCTCAGCAGGAAGCTTCCGCAGCTTCTCGATGTGAAGGACGTGTCGACCGAGGACGTGCGCATTGCCCTCGAGCTGAAAAAGGACGCCGACGAGAAGATGGTGATGGCCTACCTCTACAAGCACACGCCGCTGCAGACGACGTTCCCGGTCAATCTGACGTGCCTGATTCCAACGGAGAATCCCGAGGTCGGTCGCCCGGAGCGGCTGGACCTGAAATCGATTCTCTGGCACTTCCTCCACTTCCGCCTCGAAGTGGTGACCAACCGGCTCGAGCACGAGCTCGAGGCGCTGAAGAAGCGCATCCATATTCTCGAAGGCTTCGAGCAGGTGTTTGCCGTGCTCGACGAGGTCCTGCGGATCGTCCGCAAGTCGGACGGCAAGCAGGACGCCGCCGAAAAAATCATGAAGCGCTTCGGGCTCGATGCCGAGCAGACCGACGCGATTCTCGAGCTGAAGATTTACCGCCTCGCGCGGCTCGAGATACTGGTCATCCAGCAGGAGCTGGACGAGAGACGGAAGCGCGCGAAGCAAATCAGCGGTCTGTTGAAGAACGAGGAGAGCCGCTGGAAGCTGGTGCGCGAAGAGCTCGAGGACATCCAGAGAACGTACGCGGACGCCAAGACCGACAAGCGGCGCACGAAGATCGAGGCCGAGGAAACCGTCGAGTACTCGGTCGACGACTTCATCGTAGAGGAAGACAACGTCGTGATCGTGTCGCAGGACGGGTGGGTGAAGCGGCAGAAGGAAGTGAAGGACCTGTCGACCACGCGGCTTCGTGAAGGTGATGCGGTGCTCGCCGTGCTCGTCGGCAGCACGCGAGCGACGGTTGTGTTCTTCACGAATTTCGGCAGCGCGTATACGTGCCGCGTGATCGACGTGCCGGCTTCCACTGGTTACGGAGAGCCGGTGCAGAGCCTGTTCAAGCTCAAGGACGGCGAGCGCGTGATTGCGGCAGCCAGCCTCGATCCGCGCCTGGCGGCCGGGATCAAACCGAAGAAAGAAGGCGACATCCCACCCACGCACGCGGTGGCGGTGACAAGCGACGGCTACAGCTTGCGCTTCGGTCTCGAGCCGTTTGTCGAAGCGAGCACCCGCGCCGGCCGGAGATTTGCGCGCGTCGGCCAGGACGCCGAAGTGGTGGGCGTGTCGGTGGTGCGCGGCGGCGAGATCCTGATTGCCGCCACGCGGCAGGCGCGTGCGCTGCTGTGCAAGGTGGACGAAGTGAACTTTCTGTCCGGCCCGGGCCGCGGTGTGATTTTGATCAAGCTCGGAAAAAAAGACGACGACCGCGTGCTGGGATTTGTCGCCTCGACGGGCGATCGCGATCTCCTGACGGTGGAGACCACGCGCGGTGCGACGCAGACAATCAGCACCGGGAAATACAGCGTAACGGGTCGCGGCGGCCGCGGCCGCGAGCTCCTTCAGCGCGGTGAGTTTACGCGCGTTGTGCCTGCGATTCCCGAGCTTCCCCAGATTTCCGGTGCCTGACACGATCTCCATCCGCAAGTTCAGAGCAGGCGACGTCGCGCACGTGCCGCTGCTCGTACTTTTCACGCCGGTTTGGTACACTGGGGCATCGAGGAATGACTCGAAGTGGTTTGATGACCTCGTACGCGGGTGGCGCCGATTTTTTCTTGCCCGCCGCGCAGGGCCGTCTCACGTGACAGGTGGTTGTCGGCCCGAGGACGGGCGAGGAAAAATCGGCGACAGGACCCGCTTAGTGAGGTTATCGAAACCGTCTCTAATTTAATGGCCTACACCGCCAAAGACATCACCGTCCTGGAAGGCCTCGAGCCGGTTCGCCGCCGCCCCGGCATGTACATCGGCGGCGTCGGATCCTCCGGGCTCCATCACCTCGTCTGGGAGATTCTCGACAATTCGATCGACGAGGCCATGAACGGCCACGCCTCGAACATCTGGGTCACCCTGCACAAAGACGGTTCCTCGATCACCGTCGAAGATGACGGGCGCGGGATCCCGATCGATAAGCATCCGACCAGCAAGAAGAGCGCGTTGGAAGTGATTTTCACGATGCTGCACGCCGGCGGAAAATTCGATCACGGCAGCTACAAAACGGCGGGCGGCCTTCACGGGGTGGGCGCGAGCGTCGTGAATGCGCTCTCGAAGGAACTGGTGGCGACCGTTCGCCGCGATGGTGCCGAATGGGAGCAGCGGTTCAAGCAGGGCCAGCCTCTGGGACCGCCGAGAAAAGTTGGTCCCGCGCGCGGCAGCGGCACGAAGATTTTTTTCCGTCCGGACCCGGCGATCTTTCCGAAAGTGGAGCTCGACGCCGTCGTCATCGCCGAGCGCCTCGATGTAGCCAGCTATCTGCACAAGGGGCTCAAGATCACATTCGAGAGCGAGGCCGAGAAGACCAGGGCCACCTTCGAGCACAGCGATGGGCTCGTTGCCTACTTGAAGAAGATTGTGGCCGAGCGCGGCGCCAAACCGATTCACGATGCCGCGTTCACGCTGGAAAAGCAGAACGGCTTGCGCCTCGATCTCGTGTTGCAATGGACCGAGTCGACCGAAGAGCACATCCGGAGCTACGTGAACGGCATTCCCACGGGATCCGGCGGCACGCACGAGAACGGACTGCGCGCTGGCCTGGGCAAGGCGATGCGGAATTTCATCGACACGCATAACCTGTCGCCCAAAGGCGTGACGATTGCCGCCGAAGACATCCGCGAGGGCCTTACCGGCGTGTTGAGCATCTTCATGCAGGAGCCCCAATTTCAAGGGCAAACCAAAGATCGGTTGAACAACCCCGAAGCGATGTCGGCCGTCGATTCGCTGGTCCGCCCCGGCCTCGAGCACTGGCTGAATCACAACAGCAGCGTGGCCGAAGCGATTGTGGCGCGGATCATTCTCGCGGCTCGGGCGCGTGAAGCCAGCCGCGCGGCGTCGCAGGAAGTGACGCGGAAGAGTGCGACGTCGGGCCGGCTGAATCTTCCCGGCAAGCTGAGCGATTGCAGCGGCTCGGGCCGCTCCGATTCCGAGCTCTTCATCGTCGAAGGCGACTCGGCCGGCGGATCGGCCAAGCAAGGCCGCGACCGGACGCGCCAGGCGATCCTTCCGCTGCGCGGCAAAGTGCTGAATACCGAGAGCGCGTCGCTGGCCAAGGTGCTCGAGAACAAGGAATTGTCCGATCTGGTGACGGCCATCGGCACCGGACTGGGGAAGAACTTCGATCTGGCGCGCCTGCGCTACGGCAAGCTGATCATCCTGGCCGACGCAGATTCGGACGGGAATCACATTGCCACTCTGCTCCTGACGTTTCTCTATCGGCATATTCCGCAACTGATCAAGGAAGGCAAGGTCTTTCTCGCGCAGCCGCCGCTCTATCGCATCGACATCGGCAAAGAGACATTCTGGGCGCTCGACGATGCGCACCGGGATGCGATTGTGAAGAAGCACAAGAGTAGCAACGGCCGCGGGAACCCCGAGATCACGCGATTCAAGGGCCTTGGCGAGATGATGCCGAAAGTGCTGTGGGAAACGACACTCAACCCGAAGACCCGCCGCCTCCTGCGCGTCGACATTTCAGACCAGATCGTGACCGACCGCGTGATCAACGAACTGATGGGCAAAGACGCCAGCGCCCGCTTCCGCTTCATCATGGAGCGCGCCGAGGAAGCCGAGGAGCTCGACGTCTAGCGGCGACACGCGGGTCACATCCCTCCCATTGATCTAGAATCAGTCATCACGTCAACAAAAGACGCCTATCGGCACACGCAGATCGGGTGGGTGATCATCGTGACGTCATTGCTGGTGTTGCTGGTGATGACGATTCCACTAATGACGATTCCTCCAATGACGATCCCACCAATGACGATGCCAATTCGTCTGTTGCCGGTTGCCGTCATCTTCCTTGCCCTTCTTTTGTTCGGCACGTTGGCCGTGGCGGTCGACGAGAGGCAGCTCTCGCTGCGATTCGGTATTGGCCTGATTCGAAGGAATATCCCGCTGGCCGACATCCGGTCGTTCAAGGCCGTGCGCAATCCCTGGTATTACGGGTGGGGCATCCGGATCAATCAGGCTGGCAGGCTGTATAACGTGTCGGGCCTCTCCGCAGTCGATCTCCTTCTCAACGACGGCAAACACGTGAGGGTAGGCACCGATGAGCCGGAGGCGCTCGTGGGCGCGCTCCGTCGCGCGATCGGCGAACCCCGGCCGCTCACACCTGAAGAGCAGCGCGCGGCCGTCACGGCCGGCCGCAGGTCGGCCGCGCTCGTCGCCTTTGCGAGCGTGGCGATCGCGATGATGGTGCTGGGGGTGTTATATGCCGGGATGCAGCCGCCAAGCGTCAACATCTCGGCGTCCGGGCTCGCGATTCGCGGCGGCGCGTTTTACGCCGTGGACATGCCGATGACCGACATCGTGGAGCTGTCGCTGCAGGATACAATTCCAGGCGTGACTCGAAAGATCAATGGATTCAACGCAGGCAATACCCTGCGCGGCCACTTTCAACTCCAGGTGCTTGGCGACGGGCAACTCTTCATCAACCGCGGCGTTGCGCCCTACCTCGTGGTGAAAACGCGCGACAGCTTTGTGATCGTCAACTTCAAAGATCCGCAACGCACGCGCGATCTATACGCATCGCTGAAACAGCGGCTGCAGGCACGATGAAACCCGCTGGCTACTCAGGCACGCCGCTGGCGCAGAAGCTCGGAATCAAGCCAGGCGCGCGCGTATTTGTCGCGTCGGCGCCCGTCGACTACCGTGTGCTCGTGGCACCGTGGCCTGGCGGGGCAGCCCTGGCACGTCAACTGGACCGCACCATCGATGTCGCACACGTATTTGCAACCAGGAAAAATACGCTCTCGAAGTTCTTGCGGCGCGCGACGAAAAAGATGCGAGCCGATGCGGCGATTTGGATATCGTGGCCCAAGAAGGCGGCGAACGTGTCGACCGATATTTCCGAAGACACGATTCGGGCCGTCGCGCTGCCGCTGGGTCTCCTTGACATCAAGGTCTGTGCCGTCGACGAGGTGTGGTCTGGCCTGAAGCTCGTGGTGAGGAAGGAGCTTCGATGAAGATCCCGTGGAGAGGATCGCTGGCCGCCGTGCTTGGCTTCTACTTGGTCTCTGCGGCTCCCCGCGCGCAATCCACCAATGTGGTCAATCTTCGCGTGGCGGAGACATCCGGAATTCGCAGGAACACGTACCCGGCGACGGCGCGCGTTCATCTGCAGAGCGGCGTCCTCAGTGACCCGGCGCATGCGCGACTGCTGGCGGATGGAAGGGAAGTGCCGGCGCAGTTCGGCGTCGAGTCCTCGTATCCGGACGGATCCGTTCAGTGGCTCACGGCCGACTTCAACGTGAGCATCGGCCCGCGGGAAACGCTGCCGTTCACCCTCGAGTACGGCGACAGCATCAAATCAGCCGTTGTTCCAAGAGGATTGACAGTCTCGCAGGACTCCAGCGGCATCCAGGTCGGTAACGTCCGGTTCAGTATCAGCGGCGCGCCGCTGGTGCTGTCGGTGAAGTACCGGCAGGAAGACATCGGCCAGGGCATGAACGGCTTCGCCATGGTCGATACCGCAGGTGTGTCGCACGACGCCACGAGCTCACCTCAGACGAAGGCCGAAATCGTCAAGCGTGGGCCCCTGCTCGTCGTCATTCGTTATTCCGGGCAGATTCCGCTGGCGAGTAATTATGCCGCGGGCTACCTCACGACCGTCGAGATGCCGAACAGCAAATCATGGATGAAGGTGACGACGACGATCGCGGACCCTGAGAAGCGGCTGCGCGAGCTGTCGTTCCACACGCCGTTGTCGCTCGGCGCACAACCCTGGACGTGGGATTTCGGGACCGGAAGCTGGTCGTACGGGTTGCTGCGAGCGCCTTCGGAGTCGGTCACGCTGTCGCAGGTCGTCGGTACCCAACAATCGACGAAGTGGCAGATCAAATCAGGCCCCAAAGGACAGGAGCAGATCTACGAGATGACCGGAGGCCACCGTCCGAACCTTGCCGAAGGGTGGGGACACATTCAGGATCAGAAGGAGGCCATCGCCTTTGCCGTCCCTGATTTCGGTGCCGAGGCCGGGACTTACACCGCCACCCTTGATGGAAACGGGCAGATGTCGTTCCGTTGGGATCCCGCTCGTCCGCTGCCTCACCTCCAACTGACCGTCTACGAGCACTTCGTCGCGACGCCCGTTCAGGTGGGCGCCGTGACCAGCCCGGTGTCGATGTTGAACCCCCTCGTGGTGTCGGCCTCCATTCCAAAATGACTCGACACGAGGTCGAGGCGGTGGACATAGACGCCGGCAATCTCGCCGAAGCGAAGGCGTTTCTCGAGAGCCACTCCGAGACGTCGCTGTTCATGCTGTCGAACATTCGAGCGTTCGGTACTCGGCTCGGCGAAAGCCTGTATTCGGGAAATTTGCGGGGCTTGCGGCAAGAGGATGAATTGCGCGCCGTGTTCTGTTTGACGCGCAACGGCAGCTTGCTGGCGCAGACGGCCGGGTCCGCCGAATTTGCGCCGGACATCTTGCGGGCCTGTGCGGCGGAGCCGATAGCGATCCGCGGAGTGCTGGGAGAATGGCGCATCTGCAAGGCCATCTGGGATCTCCTCGTCGGAGCACGGACCCTGCGGCCGACGTTTGTGTCGAAAGAGGTCTCCTATCGGCTCGACCTGACGAAGAATCTGCCGCCGGCCGGAACGGGGCGGGAGAGCGTCGCGACCGGCGTCGTACGGATGCTGGCCGAAGGCGATCACGAACAATGGGACGAGCTGGCGCTCGCGTTCCAGCACGAGAGCGGGCTGCCGTCGCCGGGTACGCGCGAACAGCGCAAAACCGCGTTCATCAGGTCGATTGGGCTTGGGCACTGGTGGGGTGCGTTCCAGCAGACCCGGCTCGTGTCGCTCGCCGCCATCATTGCCATGCACGAGACGATGGCGCAGGTCGGTTCGGTGTTCACCGTACCGGATCATCGGCGGCGCGGCCTGGGCCGCGCCGTGATGACGAAGCTCATCCGCGACTCACGGCTCGAGCATCGGCTGGACAGATTGTTTCTGTTCACCGGCGAAGAGAACGCGGCCGCCAGACAGCTCTACGAATCGCTTGGCTTCGAGAGCTTCGGCCATTTCGGATTGTTCTTCGGTGAATAGCGCACGGCAACGATGACCACCGCCTTCGTCATTCGACAAATGATGCCGGGAGACGCCGCCGCGGTTGCCGACCTCACCTGTCAGCTCGGTTATCCGGCGACGGAAGCGGAAATCAAACGGCGTTTCGATTTCATCAAGGACCGCTGGGACGCGCGTCTGTTCGTCGCCAAGCAGCCGGAGCTTCCAATTGTGGGATGGGTCCACGTGCAGGCCACCTATTCGCTCGAGGCGGACCCGCGCGCCGAGATCTGGGGTCTCGTGGTGGCGGAAAGCGCCCGGGGATTAGGGGTGGGGCGGGCGCTGGTGGAGGCGGCCGAGGAGTGGGCGGTCCGGCTGAACCTTGACGTGGTGGTCGTCCGATCGAATCAGCTTCGCGTCCAGGCGCGCGGCTTCTATGAGCACCTCGGTTACGCGGTCACCAAGACACAGAACGCCTTCCGCAAGACGCTGTCCTAGCGTTGGACCACATGGATCCCGCCATCTCGCTCCAGGGCGTGACGAAATCGTTTGGACCGACGAGTGCGGTCCGGGATCTGGATCTGTCGATCCCGAAGGGCGCCCTTTACGGATTCATCGGTCCGAACGGCGCCGGCAAGACCACGTCGCTCAGGATGATCATGTCGATCCTGTTCCCCGATCGCGGCTCGATTGCCGTGCTTGGCTGTCCATCGGCGTGGGAAGCCAAAGATCGCATCGGCTATCTCCCGGAAGAGCGCGGCGTCTATCGAAAGATGAAGGTCGGAGCGTTTTTGACCTACATCGCCCGCTTGAAGGGCGTGAACGATGCCGACCCTTCCGGGCGGATCAAAAGCTGGCTCGATCGCGTGGAGCTCCAGAATGTCTACGACAAGAAGTGCGAGGAGCTTTCGAAGGGCATGCTCCAGAAAGTCCAGCTGGTGGCGGCCGTACTGCACCAGCCCGAGTTGCTGATCCTGGACGAACCGTTCAGCGGGCTCGACCCGGTGAGCATGCGGCTGCTGCGCGAGCTGGTTCTCGCGGAGCATCGCCGCGGGGCAACGATTCTCTTCTCGACGCACATCATGCTGCAGGCCGAGGAGCTCTGCGAGCACATCGTGATGCTCCACCGCGGCCGCAAAGTGCTGGATGAGAGCCTCGACTCGATTCGCCGCAGCCACGTCCCTCGCGCAGTGCTTTTCGAGCCGTTTGACCCGGCCGCCGACGTCGTGCCGCTCGGCGGCGTCGAGGGTGTGGCGTCCGTGATCAGGAACGGCGGCGGATACCGGCTCGATCTCACGCCGGCCGCGGATCCGGTCCGCACGATCCGTGCAATCGCGCTCGCCGTCGCCCCGTCGCGGATTGAGCTTCAGCGGCCGTCGCTCGAGGATATTTTCGTCGATCTCGTCACCGACGAGGCTGAGCCGGCAGGCATCTCGGCATGAGGAAAATTCTTCACGTCGCGGCGCGGGACTTTCTCGCCACGGTCACGACGAAGGGATTCATTATCGCGCTCCTGCTGCCGCCAATCTTCCTCGCGGCCGTGGGTGTCGTCTTTCCGCGGGTGATGAACGACCGGGCGCCGCGCCAGAGCGGCCAGATTGCCATCGTCGATCCCACAGGGCAGGTTGCCGCCGGTCTGAGAACGTACTTGAGCCCCGAGGCCATCGCCGGACGTCGTGCTGGCTCGCTGAATCGCGCCCGTGAAGCGCTGGGTGGAGTCGCAAGAGCGTTGCCGCCGGCGCCTGCCATGCAAGCGATAGACGCCGCGACGGGCGTTCCCCCTCTTGACGTTGTTGAGTTGCCGGCCGATGCGGACCTGCCCCGGGAAAAGCAGCTGCTGCGAAGCCGCGACGCGCCGGCCCGGCGCCTGTCGCTGATCGTCGTGCACCCTGATGCGGTCGTTCCGGCGGCGAACAATGCCTTCGGCACCTTCGATTTGTTTGTGAGGGCCGGCCTCGACGATCGCATCGAGCGCGAAATCCTGAACGGCATGGACGATGCCATCGTCGATGCGCGGGTGCGTCACGAAGGCCTCGACCGGCAACATGTGGACGCGCTCACCACCGTGGAGCGGCCGAAGTCGATTACCGTGACCGACACCGAGCGGAACGAAGGAGCCTCGACGCTGACACGAATCCTGCCGTTTGCCTTTACGTTGCTCCTGATGATGTCGGTCATGAGCAGCGGCCAGTACTTGATGACCACGACGATCGAGGAGAAATCAAGCCGGACGATGGAGGTGCTCTTGTCCGCGGTGTCTCCAATGCAGTTGATGGCGGGCAAGATTCTCGGCCAGCTCGGCGTCGGGCTGGTGGTGCTCGTACTCTATGCGTCTGTGGGGCTTCTGGCGCTGTTCTCGATGGCGCTGATTGGCTTGCTGGATATGTCGCTGCTGATCTATCTGCTGATTTTCTTTCTAATCACGTATCTGATCATGGGCTCGGCGATGGCGGCGGTGGGGTCGGCAGTGAACGAGCTCCGCGAGGCTCAGGCGCTCGTCATGCCCATCACGATGATGATGATGACGCCGTGGCTGTTCTGGTATCCAATCGTCAGGGATCCCAATTCGGCATTCAGCACCGTGCTGAGCTTCATTCCGCCGATGAATACGCTGGTCATGATGCTTCGGCTCGCGTCGACCGCGCCGCCCCCGCTCTGGCAGGTCTGGTTGTCGATCGGCATCGGCGCCGGTGCGGCGGGCCTGATGCTGTGGTTCGCCTCTCGCGTGTTCAGAATCGGCCTGCTGATGTATGGCCGCCCGCCAGATTTTGCGACGCTGATTCGCTGGGCGCGACAAGCGCAGTAACCCACCTTCTACCTTCTGCTTTCTACTTTCTACTTTCCACTTTCCACTTTCCACCTTCTACCTTTCAGTTTCCCCATCACTCATCCAGCCGGCTGACCGACACCGAACAATCGTCTTCGTCTTCCACGGTCACGAAGACTTGCATCGGCTGACAGCAGACCTGGCAGTCTTCGACATATTTCTGGGAGTGGCCCCCCGTTTCATCCACCCACAGATCGAGCGGTTCGCCGCAGTATGGGCACTGAATAGATACGTCCAAATCGCCACCTTGAGCCCAGAGCCCAGAGCCTTGCGCCCCTTCTCTCAGCCCTGACTTCCGACAGGTTCCCTTTCATCCTCGAGATGCTCCCCCAGCCAGCGGGCGGTCTGATCCACGCTCTGCGCCTTGCGCGATGCATAGCGCTCGAGCTGGTCGCGGCCGATGCGGCCGAGCATGAAATAGCGCGCCTGCGGATGGCTCAGATACAAACCGCTCACGCTGGCGGCCGGGAGCATCGCGCACGACTCGGTCAGCGTGATCCCCACGCGCCCGGCGGCGAGCAGATCGAACAGCTTGATCTTCTCCGTGTGGTCCGGGCAGGCTGGATACCCGAACGCGGGGCGGATGCCGCGATACTTCTCCTCGATCAAGTCATCGCTAGTCAACGTCTCCGGCTCGTAACCCCATTCGCGGCGCACGCGCGCGTGCAGATACTCGGCAAACGCCTCCGCGAGCCGGTCGGCGAGCGCCTTCACCATGATGGCGCGATAGTCGTCGTGCTGTTTTTCATACCGCTTCACCAGTTCGTCGGCGCCAAGGCCGGCCGTCACCGCAAAGGCGCCGGCGTAATCGGCCACGCCCGACCCGGCGGGCGCGACGAAGTCGGCCAGCGATCGGTTCGGCTGGCCGCTCGGCAACGACTCCTGCTGACGCAGCATGTTGAATCTCATGAGTTCGCTGCGCCGGGTCTCGTCGGTGTAAAGAACGATGTCGTCGCCGTCGCTGTTCGCCGGCCAGAAGCCGTAGGAGCCGCGTGCCTTCAGCAATCGGCTTTCGACGATGCGGCCGAGCAGCTCGCGCGCATTCTCGTAAAGCTCGGTCGCCGCGGGTCCGAGCTTTGGATCCTGCAGGATGGCCGGAAACGATCCCTTCAGCTCCCACGTCGAGAACAGCATCGTCCAGTCGATGTAGCGCGCAATCTCGCCGAGCGGCTCGTCGTCCAGGAAGCGGCGGCCGATGAACGACGGCTGAGGCACGTCGTTCCAATCGAGCCGCGGCCCGTTGGCGCGCGCCTCGTCATACGAGAGCAGCGCCCTGCGCGCGCGGCCCGCGTACTGCTCGCGGATCTCCTGCTGCTTCCTGCGATTCTCACGCTCGAAGTCCGGGATCTTCTCCGCATTCAACAGCGTCGACACGACGTCGACCGCGCGCGACGCATCGAGCACGTGGACCGTGGCCTTCGAGTAGGCCGGGGCAATCTTCACCGCGGTGTGCTGTTTGCTCGTCGTCGCGCCGCCGATCAGGAGCGGCAACGTGAAACCGCGCCTCTCCATCTCGCCCGCCACGAACACCATCTCGTCGAGCGACGGCGTAATCAGTCCGCTCAGGCCGATCATGTCGACCTTCTCGTCAATCGCCGTTTGCAGAATCTTGTTGGTGGGCACCATCACGCCGAGATCGATGACCTCGTAGTTATTGCACCCCAGCACCACACCGACGATGTTCTTGCCGATGTCGTGGACGTCGCCCTTCACGGTGGCGAGCAGCACCTTCCCCTGCGCGCGCGCGATCGTGCCTGCCCGGGCGGCCCGAGCCTTCTCCTCCTCCATGTACGGCATCAGATACGCCACCGCTTTCTTCATGGCGCGTGCGCTCTTGACGACCTGCGGCAGAAACATCTTGCCGGCGCCGAACAGGTCGCCGACGATCTTCATGCCGTCCATCAGCGGGCCCTCGATGATCTCGAGCGGACGCGGGTACGCGCGTCGCGCTTCCTCGAGATCCTCTTCGAGGAAGTCGAGCATGCCGTGGACCAGCGCATACGACAGCCGCTTCTCGACGGTGTTTTCCCGCCAGGAGAGGTCGACTTCACGCTTGGTGCCCTGGCCCTTCACCGTCTCCGCGAACTCGACCATGCGCTCGGTCGCATCCGGCCGCCGGTTGAAGATGATGTCCTCGACGTGTTCCAGCAAATCCTTCGGGATGTCCTCGTAGACGGCAAGCTGCCCCGCGTTCACGATGCCCATGTTCAGGCCGGCTTTGATGGCGTGGAAGAGAAACGCCGAGTGGAACGCTTCGCGCACCACTTCGTTCCCGCGGAACGAGAACGAGAGGTTGCTTACGCCGCCGCTGAAATTCACGCCCGGGCAGGCCGCTTTGATCTGCCTCGTGGCCTCGATGAAATTGATGGCGTATTCGTTGTGCTCCTCCAGCCCGGTGGCGATCGCGAGAATATTCGAGTCGAAGATGATGTCGCGCGGATCGAAATCGAGCCTTTCCGTCAGAAGCTTGTAGGCTCGCCGGCAGATCTCGACCTTGCGCGCGACGGTGTCGGCCTGGCCCATCTCGTCGAACGCCATCACCACGACGCCGGCGCCGTACTGCTGGATGCGCCGCGCCTTCCTCAGAAAATCCTCTTCGCCCTCCTTCAAGCTGATTGAGTTCACCACGGGCTTGCCCTGGACGCATTTCAGGCCGGCTTCGAGCACGCTCCATTTCGAGCTGTCGATCATGATTGGCACGCGCGCAATCTCAGGCTCGGTGGCGATGAGATTCAGAAAGTGCGTCATCGCCTCTTCGGAATCGAGCAATCCTTCGTCCATGTTCACGTCGACCAGGTTCGCGCCGCCCCGCACCTGATCCAGCGCCACGTTCACCGCGTCGCCGAACCTGCCGTCCTTGATGAGCTTCTGGAAGCGCTTCGAACCGGTCACGTTGGTCCGCTCGCCGATCATCTGAAAATTGCTCTCGGGCCGGATCGTCAGCACTTCGAGGCCGGCGAACTGCGTGTGCGGCGACTTGAAGGACGGGCGCCCGTCGGCCGTGGGAATCTTGCGCGTGGGCACCCCGGCCACCGCGTCGGCGATCGCCTTGATATGGTCGGGCGTCGTGCCGCAGCACCCTCCGACGATGTTTACGAAGCCGCTGGCGGCGAAGTCGCGAACGAGCTCGCCCGTTTCCGCGGCCTGCTGGTCGTACTGGCCGAACGCGTTCGGCAGACCGGCGTTCGGATAGCTGCTCACGAACGTCGTCGCCACGCGCGAAAGCTCGGCCAGATACGGCCTCATCTCGCGCGCGCCGAGCGCGCAGTTGATGCCGACCGCCAGCGGATGCGCGTGCGCCACCGACACCCAGAAGGCGTCGATCGTCTGGCCGGACAGCGTCCGGCCGCTGCGATCGGTGATGGTCGCAGACAGGATGACAGGGACGCGTCCTTCGGGATCGACCTCGAAAATCCCCAGAAGCGCGGCCTTCGCGCTGAGGGTATCGATGATGGTTTCCACCATCAGCAGGTCGACGCCGCCGTCGATCAACCCCCGCGCCTGCTCGGCAAACGCGTCCTTCATCTGATCGAACGTGACGGCGCGGAACGCCGCATCGTTCACGTCGGGCGAAATCGACAGCGTTTTGTTGGTGGGCCCGATCGCGCCCGCGACGAACCTCGGGTAGCCCGGCGCCCTGGCCATGAACTCGTCAACCGCGATGCGCGCAAGCTTCGCCGCGTCGAGGTTCAGCTCGTAGACGAACGGCTCCAGCCCGTAGTCCGATTGCGCGATGGAAGTGCCGCTGAACGAGTTGGTTTCGATGATGTCGGCGCCCGCCGCAAGATACTGCTTGTGAATGTCGAGAACGATATCGGGCCGCGTCAGCACGAGCAGGTCGTTGTTGCCGCGGAGCTCTTTCGGATGCGCCTTGAACCGCTCGCCGCGAAAATCCTCTTCGGTGAGCTTGTGGCGTTGAATCATCGTGCCCATCGCGCCATCGAGCACCAGGATGCGCTGCGACAGGAGGGCCTCGAGGCGCGTTCGAACGTTCGGAATGGTCATGTCAGTGTGTCTGCTCAGCGCGCTTGACGCCGCCCGCAACAAGGACTGTGAATGGATCGCCGGGCAGCCGCGCGCCGATGCGCACCGTCACCTCCTGCAGCCCGGCATTTCTCAGAAAGCCCGCGATGTCTTCGTCCTTGAACCCCAGCCACCGGTCGCCGACGCGATCCCGCACCCACGCTTGATCGTGCTCGCGAAGATCCAGCACCAGGATGTGACCGGCGGGGCGGAGCACCCTCGTGGCCTCGATGACCGCGTGCGACGGATCCGCCGCATGATGCAGCGCCTGCGAGAGCAGCGCAATGTCGACGCTGGCATCAGCGAGCGGCAGCTTCTCGAGTTCACCGCGCTTCCAGGTGATGTTCGACACGCCGCGCCGCTCGGCGAGTTCGCGAGCCCGGCGGAGCACTTCAGCGGAGCGGTCGATGCCGATCACGCGTGTGGCCCAACGCGCCGCCTCGACCGACAGATAGCCTTCGCCGCACGCGATGTCCGCGACGTCGACAGGCGGCAGCAACAGGCCAAGCGCGCGCGACCACGCCGCCCAGCTCCGGCCGGGCACGAACTGCGCGCGGTCGGTGCCGTGCACGTCGAAATTTTCCTTGCGCAGGCGAATCACTTCATGGAGACGCGCTTCGTCGCCGCGCACCGCTCCCGTATCGGCAGCCGCGGCGAATTGCGTCTGGAGCGCCGGCCATACGCCGCCGAAGCCGCCGTCCAGCAGCGCAGGGGAGAGGCGGTAGAACGAGAAGGCGCCGCCCCGCTCTTCGACAACCAACCCCGCCTCTTTCAACAGCTTCAGGTGCCGGGAGACGCCTGATTGCGCCAGCCCGAGAACGGCGGTCAGCTCGGTCACATTCAACCGACCGTGCTTCCCGGCGAGCACGCGAAGGAGCCGCAAGCGGGTTTCGTCGCCCAGAAGCCGGAAGAGGTCTCCAGCCTGACGCATATACATGAATGTATATCTAGTGATTAGATAAAGCAACTGCCCGGCTCGGGCGCGCGGATTCCGCGCCCCAGTCCCCGGTCCCGGTCCTCGGTCCCCGGTCCGCGATCCCGACCAGCTATAATCGCTCCCGTGCTCGGTGGATCCATGCTCGCCCTCGGTTTCGTTCACGGACTCGGCGCAGATCATCTGATGGCGATCGCGGCGCTCTCCCTGGCCACTCCGCTCGGTCCGGCCCGATATGGCCGCGCGTTCTGGCTGGCGCTGCGGTTTGCCGTCGGCCACGCGCTTCTGCTGTCGATAGGCGCGGCGGCGGTGCTGTTTTTCGGCTGGCAAATCCCGGTGCGGTTCGAGCACGCGGGAGAGATGGCCGGCGGGTTCCTGCTGATCGTGCTGGGCCTCGTCGGCGGGTGGCTGGCGCTGACCGGCAGGTTCTACGTTCATGCCCACGCCCACGAACACGCGCATCACGGGCTGCACAGCCACTGGCACCTTCATGTCGGCCGTCAACATTCACATCGCCCCGCCGTTCACACGGCACTGCCAGGCGTGATGGGGGCCGTGTTCGCCGTCAGCGGCCTCCGCGCGCTGATTCTGTCGTTGCCCCTCTGGAGCACGCCGGGCGCGCCGCATGCGTTCGGGACGCTGTTCTTTCTGGTGACGCTGTTCGCGCTGGGTATTCTGACGTCGATGTCGCTGTTCGGCATTGCCCTGGCACACACGCTGAACGCGAAGCGCATGACCGGCCACGTGGCGCGTTTCGCCGCCGCGGCCACCGCCCTCGGATCGCTGGTGCTGGGCCTGTACTGGATTCGCTGAAAACGAGAAAACGAGCAAACGAGAAAACCAGAGGAAGTCGTTTAGAGCGCCCTGATTTCTTTGCTCTTCAGCAGGAAGTAAATACTCACAATCATCATCATGACGCCGTTCACGGTGAACACCGTGGAGGCGGAGGTGCGGCTGGCGAAAAACCCGCTGACCAGGCTGCCAAGCGGCATGCCGCCCCGGAACGCCACGAGGTAGATGCTCATGACGCGCCCGCGCATGTCGTTCGGCGCAGTCAGCTGCACGAGCGACATGATGGTCGACACGGCAATCATCAAGGCCACGCCGGTGATGAAGAGCAGCAGATACGTCGCATGCAGCGATCGCGTGACCGCCACCGCCGTGAGCAGCAGGCCAAGTCCCGCCTCCACCAGCAGCGTCGTCAAACCCATGCGCGGGAATTGTCCCAGCCACGCCACCACCATCGAGCCGACGACGGCGCCGGCGCCCGAAAACGCGAGCAGCTTGCTGTAGCCTTCGACGTCGGAGCCGAAGACTTCTTTGGCGAAGACCGGTAGCAACGTCATCATCGGAATCGCAAAAAACGTCGTGGCGGCGCCCAGTACCATCAGCGCCCTGATGCTGGGCTGTTTCCGCACGTACGACAGCCCGTGCCGCATCTCCTGCATCATGTTCTCCGTGTGCGTCGCGGGCAGATGTTTGATGTGGAGCGACATCAGCGCCACGATCACCACCAGAAACGAGAGCGCATTGAGGCTGAAGCATGCGGAAAACGCCGTCATGTCGGGGACGCCCCAGTGCTTGAACGCCGCCAGGGTGGCGCCCGCCAGCAGCGGACCGATCATGCGCGCCACGTTGAATTGAATCGAGTTCAGCGCAATGGCATTGGTCAGATCCTTTTTACCCACAAGCGAAGGAATCAACGATTGATAGGCCGGGCCGCCGAAGGCCTGCGCGCATCCAGTCAGAAACGAGAGCGCCAGGATGTGCCAGATATGGACGACGCCGGAATACACCAGCAACGCCAGCGTTGCGGCCGAAGCCAGCTGAACCCACTGCGAGGCCATCAAGGTTTGCCGCCGATCGTGGCGATCGGCGATCACCCCGCCAATCAGCGTGAACAGCATGATCGGCAGTTGCTGAAGGAAGGCGTCGAGGCCGAGGTAGAACGCCGACGCCGTCAGTGAGAGCACCAGCCAGTTTTCGGCCAGGCTCTGCATCCAGGTGCCGATGCTCGAGGTGCACGCGCCGAACCAGAGCACCCGGAAATCACGGTGCTGTAGCGCCGCGGCGATGCGGCGGATGGCCCTGCCTGGGAGCGTACCGGCGAGGTCAGCGGTTTGGGTGCTGGGATGCGACTCGGCCAACGAAATGTCCGGAGGTCGTATCGTAGCGCGAATCCTCCACTTGCATTGTGCGATGGTTCGATCTAGGATGGCGAAAGAAAGGCGAAACTTATGTCTGTTGCCGCCCGCGCGGACCTTGAATCGCTGCTCCGGCTGAAAAAACTCGATCACACCCTTATCAGCACGCAGCCTCCGGCTGATGCGGCCGATGCACGGTGGGTCGTGCCCACCGGCGTTGCCGAGCTGGATGCGCGCCTCCAGGGCGGCATCCCGCGCGGCCATCTGTCGGAATTGGTGGGCCGTCGCTCGTCGGGCCGGCTGGCCGTGGCGCTGTCGGCACTGGCGGGGGCGACCTCACGCGGTGAAGCGGTGGCGCTGGTCGACCCCCTCGACACGTTTGATCCGGTATCGGCCGAGGCCAGCGGCATCGATTTCACCCGGATGTTGTGGATTCGCGGCCAGGCGTCGAGCTCCGCGCGCGTAAGCCTGTTCTCCGAATTCGGGACCTTGCAGAGAAGCCTCGATTCGGCGGTGAAGGCGCTGAATCTGGTGCTGCAAGCCGGCGGCTTCGGGTTGGTCGCACTCGATCTGGCGGAAGTCGCTCCTCAAGTGTTGCGCCGGCTTCCATTCACGACATGGCTTCGGTTGCATCGTGTGATTGAAGGGAGTGAGACCGCGTGCGTGTTGATTGGATCGGAGCCGCTGGCCCGCAGCGCCGGTGGCGTCACCGTGCAATTGGAGTCGGGCAAAGCACGTGTGATTGGCTCGCGCGCCTTGGAGATTGAAAAAGATGTTTGCGTGTCTCTATCTGCCGCCGTCTGCTAGGCCAGAACCACGAACGGGTCAGGGCTCAGAGGGCTCAGGGCTCAACGCTCAGGAGCGCCGGCGGCCGGGGCGAGACGCCGGAACCGAAAGCGAACGGAGGCGGGGCCCCGCAAGCACGGGACCTGCAAGCAAGGGACCTGCAAGCACTGGAATTGTCCAGCTGGCGCGCGATTTTTCGCCGCGCGTCGAGAGGCACGACGATCGCACGGTCACGCTCGATATCAGCGGACTCGGCAGTCTGCTCGGCGAGGCGCGGGTCATTGGCGAAGAGTTGCGCCGTACGGCCGCCGACCGCGCGCTGCGCGTGCATGTTGCGCTCGCCTCTACAGCCACAGCCGCCATCCTGCTTGCGCAGTCGCGTGCGGGGTTGGTCGTCATTCCCCCCGGCGGAGAGGCGGCAGCCCTGGCGCCGCTGCCGCTGTCGGCGCTCGAGGCGCTGATTGCGATGCGGGAAACGGCCGTTGATTTCGACAAAGGCTTGCGCCGATGGGGGCTTCGGACGCTGGGCGATCTGGCCGCTATTGGGTCTGCCGATCTTTCCGAGCGGCTCGGGCAGGCCGGCCCGTTATGGCAGCGCTGGGCGCGCGGTGAAGATGCGCGCCCGCTCGTGCCTGCGGGTGTGGAAGAGCAATTCGAAGAATCGCTCGACCTGGAGTGGCCCATCGACGATCTGGAGCCGTTGTCGTTTGTGTTGGCGCGGCTGTGCGAGCCACTGTGCGAGCGGCTCGAGCGCCGCGATCGCGGCGCCGTGGCGCTGCACGTGAAGCTGGCGCTGGTGAACAAAACGGTGCACGAGCGATCGCTGCAATTGCCCGCGCCGATGCGCGACGCGCGCGTGCTGCGCACGCTCGTGTTGCTCGATCTGGAATCGCATCCGCCGCCCGCGGCCATCGATCGCGTCACGATTGGCGTGGAGGTCACCGAAGGGCGCGTGCTGCAGTTCGGGCTATTGGCCCGCGCGCTGCCAACCGAGCGCCTGACCACGCTGCTGGCGCGTCTCGGAGCGCTGATGGGCAGCAATCGCGTGGGCGCTCCGGCGCTGGTGGATTCCTACCGCCCCGGCGCCTTTGCGATGGCGAAGTTCGAGCCGTCGGCAGAAACGAAGGGCGGATCCGGCCCATCCGGCCGCGGGAGTCTCGGCTCGAGCGGCCGGCTGAATAACGTCATCCGGCGCTTTCGTTCGCCGATTCCGGCGCGCGTCACGCTCGACCGAAGACGCCCCGTGCGCGTGGTCACCGACCGCCGAGGCGTCAGCGGCGGAAAAGTGGAGCGCTGCGACGGTCCGTGGCGTTCCTCCGGTGAATGGTGGGCCCCCTTTGCAGAATGTCCGGCTGCACATGGGACCCACTGGTGGAAGCCGCATGCACCCTGGAACTGCGACGAGTGGGACGTGATGCTGAGCGATGGCGCGTGGTATCGAATCTCTCGCTGCATCGCCGAGCGCCCGGGGCCCCCAACGCGGGCCCCATGCGCGGCAGACGCGCATGGGACCCGAACGCGGCAGCCGCGTGGGGGTGGAAGCGAGCCGGCAGACGAGGATCGTGGTCAATGGTTTGTGGATGGCATGCTCGATTGACGGTCAATCGTTTCATCGTCAATCGCCTGATCTCCAATGTACGTCGAGCTTCACACCTCCTCTGCCTTCAGCTTCCTTGAAGCGGCCTCCCTGCCCGAAGCGCTCGTCGATCGAGCGGCCCACTACGGCTACCGGGCGCTGGCGCTCGTCGATCGCGACGGCGTGTACGGCGCGCCTCGGTTTCATCGCGCCGCGCTGGCGGCCGGCATTCGCCCCATTATCGGGAGCGAGCTGACGTTTTCACCATCGCTCCGGATCCCTGTTCTCGTCGAATCGCAAGAGGGATACCAGAACCTGTGCCGGCTGGTCACGCGCATGAAGATGCGCGCGCCGAAAGGCGAGGGCGCGCTCGGGCTCGACGATCTCGAGGGGCACACCGGCGGCCTGGTGGCGCTGGCCGGCCGCGAGCTGCTTTCGGCGGCGCGCTACGGCGTCGGCGGCCTGATCGATCCGCTCATCGGGCTGTTCGGGCGATCGAATGTGTACATCGAGCTGCAGCGGCATCTGCTGCGCGATGAAGAGGTCGATAATCGCACGCTGGCCGACCTGGCCGCGGCGTTTCATGTGCCGATCGTGGCGACCAACGGTGTGCGCTTCGCCGGCCCGGCCGAGCGGCCGCTGTTCGACGTGCTGACGTGCATCCGCCACAAAACCGATCTGGCGCGCGCCGGCAGGATGCTGGCGCGCAATGCCGAGCGCTATTTGAAGCCGCCGCAGGACATGGCGCAGCTGTTTCACGATCTGCCTGGCGCGCTGGCGGCCACCGAGGCGCTTGCCGAGCGGCTGCAGTACACCATGGCCGACCTCGGCTATCGCTTTCCGGAATATCCGGTCCCTCCGGGTGAAACAGCCATTTCATTTCTGCGCCAGCTCGCCGGCCTGGGGGCGCGCGATCGCTACCGGCCGTATCACGAACGCGCGCAGGCGCAAGTGGAACGCGAGCTGGATCTCATCGAGCGGCTCAACCTCGCCGGCTACTTCCTCATCGTCTGGGACATCGTGAATTTCTGCCGCCAGCACGACATTCTCGTCCAGGGGCGCGGGTCGGCGGCCAACAGCGCCGTGTGCTACAGCCTCGGCATCACGGCGGTCGATCCGGTGGGGATGGATTTGCTGTTCGAGCGGTTTCTTTCAGAGGAACGCGGCGAGTGGCCCGATATCGATCTGGATTTGCCGAGCGGCGATCGGCGCGAGCAGGTCATTCAGCACGTCTACGAAAAGTATGGTCAGCTCGGCGCGGCCATGACGGCAAATGTGATCACCTATCGCGGCCGCAGCGCCGCGCGCGAGGTGGGCAAAACGCTCGGCATCGATCCGGACCAGGTGGATCGGCTGGCGAAGGTGATGAACCAGTTCGAGTTCGTCGATCCGGCCGACACCCTCGGCCGCCGCATGGCGGATGCCGGGTGCGATCTGGCCCATCCCACGTTTCGATTGTTTGCCGATTTGTGGCAGCGCATCCAGGATTTGCCGCGGCATCTCGGGCAGCATTCCGGCGGCATGGTGATCTGCCAGGGGCGTCTCGACAGCGTTGTCCCGCTCGAAAACGCAAGCATGCCCAATCGTGTCGTCATTCAGTGGGACAAAGACGACTGCGCCGACATGGGCATCGTGAAAGTGGATCTGCTCGGCCTAGGCATGATGGCGGTCCTGCAGGATGCGATGGAGCTCGTGAACGGATCGGGGCAGATTCTCGATCTCGCGCACCTGCCGCCGGACGATCCGGACGTCTATCGCCTGATGCAGGACGCCGACACCATCGGCGTGTTTCAGGTGGAGTCGCGCGCCCAGATGGCGACGTTGCCGCGGCTGCATCCCGAACGTTTTTACGATCTCGTCGTCGAGGTCGCCATCATCCGTCCCGGGCCGATTGTGGGCCAGATGGTGCATCCATTTTTAAACCGCCGCGCGGGGAGAGAGCCGGTGACGTACTCGCACCCGCTGCTCGAGCCGATTCTCGCGCGCACGCTCGGCGTGCCGCTGTTTCAGGAGCAGCTGCTGCGCATGGCAATGGTCACCGCCGGCTTCAGCGGCGGCCAGGCGGAAGAATTGCGCCGGGCGTTTGGCTTCAAGCGCTCGGAGCGGCGGATGAAACAGGTGGAAGTGCAGCTGCGCGAGGGAATGGCAAAGCAGGGCATCGCAGGCGAAGCGGCCGAGCAGATTATCTCGTCCATCACGGCGTTTGCGCTGTACGGATTTCCCGAATCGCATGCGGCCAGCTTCGCGCTGCTCGCGTATGCCAGCGCGTATTTGAAGGTGCATTTCCCGTCGGCGTTTTACACGGCCATGCTCAACAACCAGCCGATGGGGTTTTATGCGCCGGCGACGCTCGTCAAAGACGCGCAGCGCCGCGGCGTGCGTTTCACCGGCATCGACGTCCAGCATTCCGGCTGGCTGTGCAAAGTAGAACCCGACGGCGCCATCCGGCTCGGGCTGCGGTACGTCAGCGGGCTGCGCGAAGAAGCCGGAAAGGCGATTGAAAGATCGGGATCCGGGATTCGGCTCCCGCGCGCGGCTGCCGCGCGCGAGGCCCCGGCGATCTGTCCGAAGTGCGGATGCGACGATCGCACGATGCTCGAGGTGGTTCGGCCTGGCGCATTTTTCTGTAACACCTGTGCTCACGACTGGACGTGCCCGTCGCACTCCCGGCCCGACTCGCATCGATTCAGTTCCGTTGACGATCTCGTGAACCGCACCGGCCTTCGCCGCGAAGAGCTGCAGACCCTGGCCGATATCGGGGCCTTTGCCTCGTTCGGCTTTGAGCGCCGCGAAGCGTTATGGCAGGTGGAAAAGGCCGTTCGGCCTGCCGGGGAACTGTTCGGGCCTGCGGTCGAGAGCCCAGAGTCTGCGGTCGAGAGCCCGGATCCCGGAGCCCAAAGCCCAGAGCGGGAAGTCTGTCCTCTGCCGGCAATGTCGGTCGAAGAGAGGCTCGTGGCTGATTATGCAGGAATGCATTTGACGATTGGCCCGCATCCCATGGCCATGCGCCGGACGGAGCTGGCGATGCGCGGCGTGCTGCGCGCCTCCGACCTCCCGCGCGCGCCGAACGGCCGCCGCATTCGCGTGGCCGGCACCGTGATTACGCGGCAGCGGCCGGGCACGGCGAAAGGCTTTGTGTTTCTCACGCTCGAAGATGAAACCGGCATAGCCAACATCATCATCCGTCCAGATTTGTTTGCGCGCGAGCGGTTCAAGATTCTCGAAGAACCGATGCTGCTCATCGACGGCGTGCTGCAGAACCAGGATGGCGTTACGTCGGTGAAGGCCGAACGTTTACACGGCCTCGGCGGGGCAGCCATCGAGGTCGACTCGCACGATTTTCATTAGGGCTGTGCTAATCTAGCCTCGTTTCACACGTCATTTTTTCCTTCAGCCACTGCGTTCCGGGAGCTTGTGTATGCGCGCGACCGTAGTCCTCGCCATGGTCTCTTTCGGCGTCCTTCTCCGGCCGGCAGCGGCGCAGACGCCAGCTCCGCCAATTCAGGCGCGTTACGTCGACGGCACGGTCCTCGACTCACAGGGGTTGCCCATCGTCGGCGCGCAGATCGCGCTCGTCGAGTCGCAGAAGCACATGACCAGGTCGGCCACCAGCTCCACCGATCGCTTCCGCATCGACGGTCTTGCGCCCGGTCTCTACACGCTGCGCGTGACGGCGACCGGGTTCCAGATGCAGGAAATGTCGATTGATTTGCGCTCCGACGCGACGCGGAGCGTCGAGCTGCGGTTGCAGCCGGCGGGCATCACCGAGCAGATGGTGGTGACCCCCACACGCTCGGAACAGCGCCTCGCCGACGTGCCTGCTAGCATGGACGTCGTCACGAGCGAGCAGATTCAACACTCTCCAGCCGTCGTTGCCGATGACGTGCTGCGGCAGATTCCGACATTCAGTCTGTTCACTCGCGCGAGCAGCCTGTCGTCGCATCCGACGTCCCAGGGCGTGTCGCTTCGCGGAATCGGTCCGAGCGGCGTCAGCCGGACGCTGGTGATGTCCGACGGCATTCCGCAGAACGACCCGTTTGGCGGGTGGGTGTACTGGACGCGCATCCCGCTGGAGAGCGTCAACAGGATCGAAGTCGTCGACGGGCCGAGCTCGAGCTTGTACGGCAACTACGCGATGGGCGGCGTCATCAACATCATGACCTCGGGTGCGGTGAAACAAGCGCTCGAGTTGAAACCGCAGTACGGCAATCACAACAGCCCGAAGTTGGATGTCTTGGCGAGCGATGTCTGGGGCAAGCTGGGGGCCATCGTGGAAGGCAGCGTGTTCGATACGGACGGCTTTCCCATTGTGGCCGCCGCCGAACGGGGGTCGATTGATAACAACGCCAAGGTGAATTTCCGCAACGTGAACCTCAAGCTCGACTACACGCCGACAGGTCGCGTGAACACGTTTCTCCGTACCGGATACTTTCACGAGAATCGAAACAACGCCAAGATCAGCACGTTCGTTCCAGTCGTCGAGGAAGGGAACGACACGACTTGGAAATTCGTGAATGGCGGCACACGGATCGCGCTGCCGGATTCGAGCGACCTTCAGGCGAACCTGTTCTCGGACTTCGAGACGTTTCACAGCAACTTTCTCGCCGTTCCCGCGACGACGCCACAGCGAAGCATTGCCCGCGCCACGCTCAATCAGACGGTGCCGGCCAAGGATGTCGGTGGGATGGTGCAATGGTCGAGGGCGCTCGGCAGCATGAATCTCGTGACAGCCGGAACCGATTGGCACTGGGTCAAGGGTGAGAGCCAGGAGGACGGCCTCGACGCTCAAACTGGGACGAGCGTCGTGCTCCATCGTGTTTCGGGCGGAGCCCAACGAAGCGCCGGCGCGTTCGTCCAGGACGTCATCACACCGCTGTCGAAGCTGACGATCACCCTGGCGGTGCGCCTCGATCACTGGCGTAACTACAACGCTCATAACCTCGAGAACACGGTATCCGGCGGCGAACTCGGCGCGCCGACCGTGAACAACAACCCCGGCCTTCCCGGACAGACCCAGACCGTCGACACTCCGCGAGCGGCAGCGATCTATCACGTGACCGATCGCGTCAACATCTGGGGCGACGTCAACTCTGGATTTCGTGCGCCGACGCTCAACGAGCTGTATCGGCAGTTCAAGAAGGGCACCACCACGACGCTTGCGAACTACACGCTTGTGCCGGAGCGGCTCGTTGGAGGAGAAGGCGGCCTAAACATCACGGTCGCGCACAATATGACCGTCCGGGCGACGGTGTTTGACAACCACGTGCGGAATCCCGTGACGAACGTCACGATTACAACGCCCGTCACGCCGGTGACGCTGCCTACCGCTACGGCAACGTGCATTCCATCCGCGAGCCAGATCTGTGTGCAGCGGCAGAATGTCGGCCGGACCGAAATTCCGGGCGTCCAGCTCGACGTGGAATACCGCTTCGGCGGTTGGCGAGTCACGGCTGGTTATGTGCACGAACACGCGACCGTGAAGGAGAACAATGCCAACACCGCGATTGTCGGCAATTTTTTGCCGGAGGTGCCGAAGAATCGCGGTTCGGTGCAAATTGCCTACGTGAATCCGAAATTCGCGAGCGTGGCGTTTGACGTTCAAGGTGTTGGCGCGCAATTCGACGATGATCTGAACACGCGCGTCTTGCCCAGTTACGGCGTGGCGAATCTCAGCGTATCGCGGACGATCGTGAAGGATGCGGACGTGTTCTTCGGCATTCAGAACATGTTCAACAAGGTGTACGACGTTGCGACATTGCCGACGACGATCGGATCGCCGCGTCTGGTGAATGCGGGAATTCGGCTCCGCGTTGGACGGTAGGTAGGCGGCGGAGACTGGCAGCGGTGTCCAGCGGCTAGGAAGCTCCTGCCGCGGCGACCGCCTCGCGGATGCCTTTCACCTTCTTGCCGATCCGGAGCGATGCGTCCAGGATGGCGCCGATCCGGATGCCGCCGGGCAGCTTGTGGCGGCTGACCGCGGCCAGCCCGGCTGATGCGATGCACCCGCAGTTGGCGCAATCGGGGTTGCCGCCGAACTGGCACGGCGTGATCGGCTTCTCGAAATTCGATGACACACACACGGTGGTCTTCGCGAACGTGCACTCGCTCGGCGAATGCGGCGGCATCGTATAAGACTCAATCATTTCCTTCGGCATCCGTAGCTTCGGGTATCTGCTGCGGAGCACCATCAAATCGTCGATCACGCGCTGGCGGTCGCTTTTGGTGAGCCGCTCGGCCGACAACTCGCCCACCTGGGGCGTATAGAGGCTGAACCAGATCTGCCAGATGTTCGGATTCGGCGACCAGAATTTCACAAATTCTTCAAGGTAACCCTCGCGACGCACCTGCTGGCGCGTCACCGTGCAATGCACGGCGACGTGATGTCCGTCGATGTGCTTCAGGATGCGATCGTAGGTTGCCGGCTTGCGACGCTCGTCGTGTTCGGGCTGCAGTCCGTCGATCGACACCACGATCCGGAGCCGGCGCAGCCCGTGCCATTCGAGTGGGATCGGGCGTACTGCGCTGGTGACGAGCTGCGTGTAGATGCCCATGGCCGCCATGCGCGGGAGAATCTCGTTCAGCTCGCGATATCGCACAAGCGGCTCGCCGCCGACAATCGACACATGGAGCGGTCGATGTTTCGCGAGCAGCGCGAACATCGCCTCGACGAGCTCCTGGCCCTTGAAGTCCTGCAGCTCGCGAAGCGTGATGTCGCCGCCGAGATGGTCGCTCCCGTAGGCGTAGCACCCCGGGCAGGTGAGCGGGCACTCCCGCGTGATCTCGATCGAGAGATTTGGTTGATAGCCGACCAGGATCCTGCCCCAGGCCTTGAAGATCGCTTCCATACGTCTCCTTGCCGCTCCGGTCGTGGCAACGGGAATCAAGACACTGTACCAGAAACGGCGCAATTTGTGCGATTTCGTACAGAAATCAGCCACCTGCCATAATGTGCAATCTGCGTATGGTCAAACGGCGGCGGTCAAAAGTACACGGATGGGGAGTCTTCGCCAGTGAACCCATCAACAAGAACAAACGGATTATCGATTATGCCGGTGAGAAGATCTCACAGCAGGAGAGCCTGAAGCGTGAGCGACGATACATCAGGAAAGGTTTGATCTGGTGCTTTCAGATCAACCGGCGGTGGGTGCGCGACGCGGCCGTGGGCGGCAACATCGCCCGCTTCATCAACCACTCCTGCCATCCCAACTGCTACATCCACATCGTCGGCCACACGATCTGGATCCGCGCGGCCCGGAGCATCCGGAAGGGCGAAGAGCTGACCTACGACTACATGACCGACGGCGAAGGGCACATCAGGTGCCGGTGCACCAGGACGTGTCAGAGGCTCTTGTAGCCCGATGCATGTCTTCTATCTTCACGGCTTCGCCTCCTCGCCTCAGTCGACCAAGGCGCAGTTTTTCGGCGAGCGTCTCGCCGCGCGCGGCGTGAAGCTTCACTGTCCGGACTTCAACCAGCCTGACTTTTCCACCCTGACCGTTTCGCGAATGCTGGAGCAGATGGAGAGGTGTATCGAGGCCCTGCCCCCGGGCGACGTCATCCTGATTGGATCCAGCCTCGGCGGCTTTGTCGCCGTCGAAGCTGCGGCGGCTGGCGTCAATCAGGCGCGGCATCCTGTGACGCAGTTGGTGCTGCTGGCGCCGGCGGTCGAGCTCGAATGGGAGCAATGGCCGGAAATCGGGCCGGGCGGCATCGAGAGCTGGCGGAGGAACGGGAGCATCGAGGTGTTCCACTACGCTTATAACGCCCCGCAGCCGCTCGGGTTTTCGTTCTACGAAGACGCCATCCGGTACTCACCGGCGTCCAGGCGCCTCGAAGCGCCGATGCTGATCTTTCAAGGCCGCCGCGACGAATCGGTCCAGCCTGCGACCGTCGAGCGATTCGCGCATGCGCAGCCGCACGCAACGCTGCACCTTCTGGACGACGATCATCAGCTGAAGGGAAGCCTGGGCTTTATCTGGCGCGCAATCGAGTTCCGAATCCCATCACTTGGCGTTCGGGAATATCCTGGGCCAGAAGTCCTATAATCAAGGATAGGAGAGTCCCATGCTTGTGAAGAAGGCACCAGACATCCGGTCGTCGGAGATTACCGATAAGAGACTGTATTTGCGCCGCCGCGAGTTCATCCAGGGCGCCGCCGTTGCCGCCGTCGGAGCCGCTGCCGGTGGACTGGTGCCCGCCGCCGAGGCTGCCCCGAGCTGGCCGCGCGTGAAAATTCCGAACGTGCAGCAAGCCCAGCCGGCATTCACAACCACCGAAAAGCCCAACAGCTATCAGGACATCACCACTTACAACAATTTCTACGAGTTCGGCACCGAGAAAGAGGATCCCTCGAACAACGCCGGGCCGCTGAAAACCAAACCCTGGACCGTAAAGGTAGATGGCCTCGTGAACAAGCCGGCCGACTACCAGCTCGAAGACCTCATCAAGCCGTACGCGCTTGAAGAGCGCGTCTACCGGCATCGCTGCGTCGAAGCATGGTCGCTGGTGATTCCGTGGGTGGGCTTTCCGCTCGCGAGCCTCTTGAAGACCGCCGATCCCAAGTCGACGGCGAAGTTCGTGGAACTTACGACGCTTTACAATCCGCAGCAGATGCCCGGGCAGCGCACGAGCGTCCTGCGCTGGCCTTATGTGGAAGGGCTGCGGCTGGACGAGGCGATGCACCCGCTGACAATTCTGGCCGTCGGGCTCTACGGCGAATATCTGCCGAATCAGGACGGCGCGCCGCTGCGGCTGGTGGTGCCCTGGAAGTATGGATTCAAGGGCGCGAAATCGATCGTTCGCATTCGCCTGACAGATCGCCAGCCGCTGAACACATGGCAGCTGAGCGCGCCGAGCGAATACGGCTTCTACTCGAACGTGAACCCGTCGGTCGATCACCCTCGCTGGTCGCAAGCCAGAGAGCGGCGCATCGGCGAGTTCTTCAAGCGGCCGACGCTGATGTTCAATGGCTACGGCGACCAGGTGGCGTCGCTTTACACCGGCTTGGACTTGAAGAAAAACTACTAGATGTCGCGCGACCGTCTCATCCGCTGGGTTGCCAAGCCCATCGTGTGGGGGGTCGCGCTGCTTCCAGCCGCGTTCATGGCCTGGGCGGCGCTGAACGGGCGGCTGGGCGCCGACCCGCTCAAGGAGATCACGCACGAAACGGGCGACTGGACCCTCCGCTTCATCGTCATCACGATTGCGATCTCACCCGTGCGCCGCCTCAGCGGCTGGAACAGCCTCATCAAGTTTCGGCGTCTGTGCGGGCTGTTCGCGTTCTTCTACGGAACGCTGCATTTCCTCATTTACGTGATCGCGGATCGATTCGCCGGCCTCGAATTCCGTGACGGGATCTGGGCGTTGAGCACCGCGCGTGAGCTGGCGCGATCGATCTGGGACGATATCTACAAGCGGCCCTACATCACGGTTGGGTTCACCGGCTTCGCGGCGATGATTCCGCTGGCCGTCACGTCGACCGCGGAGTGGATTCGCCGCCTCGGCGGGCGCAACTGGAACCGGCTTCACCGGCTGGTCTATCTCACGGCGGTGGCTGGGGTCGTTCATTACTGGTGGCTTGTGAAAGCGGACATTCGGCACCCGGCCGTTTACGCGGCGCTCGTCGCTCTGCTGTTGGGCTTCCGGCTCGTGCAGTCGGTGAAGCGAGCGCGGGTTCAGCGTCAGCTCTTGCAGGCGCGGGCGTGAGGGCGACGAGCGATCTTGCCTGGGCGCTTTCTCCCGACCTTCAGGCCAAGGTCGACGCCCGCCTCGCGCAGATGCGCCAGCAGGATGTGGTTCGACGCATCTGGGCGGCGGACCCATTCGTATGGACCGGCGCCGACGAAGATCGGTGGCTCGGCTGGCTGAATCTTCCCCTCGAAGAGCGCGCCGCGCTGCCTCGAGTCATCCCGTTCGCCGAACAGCTGTCGCGCGAGCGGATTACGGATGTCGTGCTGCTTGGCATGGGGGGTTCGAGTCTCGCACCCGAAGTGATCCAATCGATCCTGGGAGTGCGTGAAGGCCGGCCGGCGCTTCATGTTCTCGATTCCACCGATCCCGTCCAGATTCTGGGTCTCGCGCGCCGGATCAGCTTCCGCCAATCGCTCTTTCTGGTGGCGTCAAAATCGGGCAGCACCCTCGAAGTGAACATCCTGAAGCAATACTTCTACTCGCTGGCGGTGCAGCAGCTCGGCGAGACGGAGGCGGGACGTCATTTCGTGCTGACGACTGACCCGGGGTCGAGATTGCGTCAAATGGCGGCGCAAGAGCACTTCAGAGAGATCTTTGACGGCGTTCCCAGCGTGGGCGGACGCTACTCGGCGCTGTCGAATTTCGGCGTCGTCCCGGCGGCGGCGATTGGCGCAGATGTGACGCTGCTGCTCGACCGCGCGGAAGCCATGGCCCGCCGCTCGGCAAAAGACGATGACCAGAATTCCCCGTTGCAGCTTGGCGTCATACTCGGCATGCTGGCGCTGGACGGCCGTGACAAGCCAACGCTGATTGCCCCGCCGGCCCTCGCCAGCTTCGGCACGTGGCTCGAACAGCTGATGGCCGAATCGCTGGGCAAACAAGGAAAGGGAATCATTCCGATTAGCGGCGAGATGCCGGGGTCGCCCGACGTTTATGGCAAGGATCGCGTCTTCGTTCAGTTGCGCTCGCCGGGTGCGCCGGACGCCGAAGCCGACGCGCAGGTCGATCGGCTCGAGCGCGGCGGCCAGCCGGTGGTGCGCATCACGTGGGCCGATCGCTACGCCCTTGGCGCCGAGTTCTACCGCTGGGAATTTGCGACGGCGATCATGGGCGCCGTGATCGGTGTGAACCCGTTCGATCAGCCCGATGTGGAGGAAAGCAAGATCGTGACCCGCCGCATTGCGGCGGAGTTCGAAAGGACAGGCAAGCTGCCCGACGATACGCCGCTCCTGCAGCAGCAGGGTCTTACGTTGTTCGCCGGTGCGCGCCAGCAGAAGATCATGGGCGACCATTCCTCTGTGGTCTCGTACCTGAAGGCATTTCTGGCGCAACTGGGTGGCGGCGACTACTTCGCGCTGGTCGCGTTCATCGAACGCAATGACGCCCACGAGCGCGCCCTGCAAGGCATCCGCGACCTGGTGCGCGATCGCGTCAAGGTGGCGACGACCGTCGGCTTTGGCCCGCGCTTTTTGCATTCCACGGGCCAGGCGCACAAAGGCGGGCCCAATTCCGGCGTGTTCCTGCAAATCACGGCCGACGCAGCGGAGGACGCGCCGGTGCCGGGCCAGCGTTACAGTTTTGGTACGATCGAGCTCGCGCAGGCGCGCGGCGACTTCGAGGTCCTGGCTTCCCGCGGCCGTCGGTTGCTGCGCGTGCATTTGAAAGACTTGAAGACCGGACTGCAAACCCTCCACGCCGCCGTCCAGCAAGCGCTCTGACAAGAGAGCCGCCTGCCCTGTCGAAAGTTAAAAACCATCACAGCTGTACTACAATGATTGAGATCCCGGCTAAACACGCGGGAATCAAGGCGGAAACCAAAAAAGGAAGAGTTATGCGCCTCACGCCAATCAGGGCGACATCGTTTGTGCTCTTGCTCGGCCTCACGCAGATGGTCGCCGCACAGGGTCAGCAAGGCCAGCAGGGACTCCGACAGCCAGATGTCATTTACGTGCCAACGCGGCAGACCGTTGTCGACGCAATGCTGAACGTTGCCAAGGTGAAAGCCGGCGACGTGGTGTACGACCTCGGCTGCGGCGATGGCCGGATCGTGGTGACCGCGGCCAAGCTTGGCGCGCGCGGGATCGGCATCGATATCGACCCGCAACGCGTTGCGGAAGCGAACCAGAACGTTCAGCGAAACGGCGTCGGCGATCGCGTGAAGATCCTCAATCAGGATCTTTTCACCACCGACTTCAGCGACGCGTCGGTCGTTGCATTGTATCTGCTGCCGTCATTGAATTTGCGGCTTCGCCCGATTCTGTGGAAAACGCTGAAGCCCGGCACGCGCGTTGTCTCCCACGAGTTCGACATGGGCGACTGGAAGCCAGAGCAGACGCTGAATGTGGATGGCGCGACCATCTACTACTGGACGATTACTCCCGATCTCGCCAAACGCGCGGCGGCTGAGCGGTAGTCCTTTTTTCAGCCAGCCTTTCCGATCGAGACGCCGCTCTTGAACAAGAGAGCGAGGCCGACCGCGGCCCAGCAGAGGTTGCGCGCGGTTCGGACGGTGGCGATGGTCACACCCGTGGGCGTTCCGATTCCGATCATGCCCGCGACCAGACCCGATCCAGCCTGGTCGACACCCATCCGGAGCGGTACGAACTTGAACGCAATCGTGATCACGCGCTCCACCGTCTCCAGAATCAGCGCCAGCAGCAGCGTGCGGCCAGAATGGCCGAGGAGCATCCAGAGGAGAATGTAAATCTCCAGGACGGCAGCCGCATGAAACGCAAATTCAAGCACCAGAATGCGCCCGAGCCGGTCGCGATGCGCTGACGCAAACCGAAAAATCGTCTTTTCTGCGTTTCTCACGACATCGTGCTGGAGAAACCGGCTCAGCACCTTGGGCTGGCTCCGGAGCAGCCACCACACTGTGACGATGGCGATCAGAGCGACAAGGCTGACGCCGATCGTCACAAACAGGGGCCCCTCGGTTGGCCTGAAGCCGAGGAGAAACGCGAGCGTGCCCACGCCCACCATTACTGCCACGCTGATGCTGTAGAAAATATTTTCGAGCACCACCGACGAGACGGCGTCGGCGGCGGGAAGCTTGCGGCGGCTCAAAATCGCCTTGATACTCTCGCTGGCGACCGGTCCGAGAGGCGTCACGTTTCCGACCGCATCTCCGGTAATGAACGCCGCCAGCGCGTCGCGAAACGTGAACTGCTCTGGTGAATCCACGCACAGCGACCACGCATGCGAGCGCACCGCCATGCGTATTCCGGAGAGGAAAAGGACGGCGGCGAAGCCGAGACCGATTTGGCGGATCTGGCCGACGACCAGCGCGGGCCCTGCGGCGCGCAGCGTGTAAGCAAATAGCAGGCCGCCGGCAAGCGCACCGGCGATCGCAATGGGACGCGCGTGCTGCATCAACAGGCTCGGAGTCTTGAATATCGGATCCCGCGGTGTCAAGGTCATGGAATGCCGGCCGTACGCCATTGCTGCGAAGTTTGCGTTTCCGAGCCTGCCGGCGATTGCGATGGCCGGCGACGGAACGATGCAGATGCGCGGACGGAACGAGCTCATCACGATGCAAAGTCTGGGAGGAGTGGTCGGATCCAGGCGGGTGCTGTCGGTTGCTGCAGGCTGCGCGGAGTCGCTGGGTCTGATTGGGGTGAGGGTTGACCGGCCCGAAGACGCGGGCGCGGCGTGGGATCGGGTGCTGGCGGCCGGGCGTCCGGGTCTGCGCCGCACATTTTCTGGGAGCAGGCGAAAAATTTCACGCGCGCCGCGCTGCGCCACGCGGAAGAATTGGACTTTCTCAAGCAGGCCCTCAGAGAGGGAGCCGCGGGGTCTTACACAAGAAGTAGGAACCCGTGATACATTTGGTGGGTTAGAGACTCCAAATTATCGCGGGGTGGAGCAGTCCGGTAGCTCGTTGGGCTCATAACCCAAAGGTCGGGGGTTCAAATCCCCCCCCCGCAACCAAAGCGAATTCACGTGGCCAGTCCTCGGTCGGGCTGGCCGCTGACAGCATAGCGGCGAGGTTCCCCTTCACGTCCACGGCCAGGACGCCGTCCCGCGGCGTCAGCCGGATTTCTTCCACCATTTGACGCACCGCCTCGCGTGCTTCCGGATTACACCGGTCCTCCGCTAACGCATCCCGCAGCTCCGTAATCTGCTCGCACCACAGGTTCGCCATGTTCGGATGCAGGAGCGGGGGCGGCTCCTTCGAGCTTTCAATGCGCTGCAGCAAGTCCAACTTGCGAGTTCTCAACGCGGACATCTCGCTCTTGACGTCGTCGAAGTCCTCATCCGCGATTCCGCGCTTCATCATTTCGATGACCTGCCGGATCTCACGCTGAACCTGCTCGAGCTCACGTTTGGCGGACGAGAGGCTCGCGCGCTGTTCCATCCGCGCTTCATTCACGGCAGCCGTGAATTCGTCGCAAAACACCTGGAATCTATCGCTCTGAAAGAAGCGGGTCTGCAAGGCGCCGAGCACGCGCGCCTCAATCTCCTTGCGGCGGATTCTGAGCGCATTCGTACAGATGCCGCGTTCACGATGGCCACTGCAGGCCAGGCCGTGAACCGAGCAGACCACGTAGCTGCGGCCGCAGACACCACAGCGGATCAGTCCTGAAAACAGATGCAGCGGCCGCTGCGCACGACCAATGTTGCCAGCCGCTGCGACGGTCTGTCGCATTTGCTGTTGCCGCGCCTTGACTGCCGCCCAGGCTTCCTCTGAAATGATGCGCAGCTCGGGCACGTCGGAGATGATCCAGTCGGATTGTGGGTTTAGCCGCGACACGCGCTTCCCGGTGTCTGGATCTTTCACATACCGCAATCGATTCCATACGCGGCGTCCGAGATACAGCTCGTTGTTCAGGATGCCCGTGCCGCGCTTGGTATGACCATGCAGCGTGCTTGGTCCCGTCCCTGAAGATCCGCTCGACCACCTGCGCCTCATTCGGCTCGATCGTCAGCTCGCCCGTGACGAGGCTGGCGTCACGGGCTCGCACCACGCGATACCCGTAACAGAGACCACCTCCAGATTTGCCGGCCTCGACTCGCCCGCGCAGGCCGCGGCGCGTTTTCTCTGCCAGTTCCTTGAGAAACAGGGCATTCATCGTCCCCTTGAGGCCGATGTGCAGGTGCGTAATGTCCCCTTCGGCGAGCGTGACGATGTGGACGCCTCTGAAGGTGAGTCGCTTGAACAGGCCGGCGGTATCTTCCTGATCGCGGCTGAAACGGTCCAACGATTCCGCAAAGACGATGTCAAATCGTTGAGCCAGTGCGTCCCGCATCAAGGCTTGAATCCCTGGACGCAGCAGCGTCGCTCCAGACACCGCGTGGTCCGCGTATTCGCGCTCGATGTGCCAGCCTTGACGCTGGGCGAACTCGCGACACACACGAAATTGATCGGCGATTGAGGCATCGCGCTGGTTGTCCGAGGAATACCTGGCGTAGAGGGCGACCTTCATCATTTGCGTTTCGGCTCCCGCAACGTGTTGACCGGCGTTCTCGCGAGTACCTTACGGGCCGCGCGCCGTGCCAGCATCCGAATCACGATCCGCTCCGCATGAGTCACTGGTGCACGCGCGGCCGGGGCGTCACCGTTCGCGTTGATCGGCGGCTGAACGGATACGACGACCGGACATTTGCGGCTCATGATACGACTTCTTGTCAATACGCGGTGCTGAGACCCGTAACCAACCCCTTCAGCCTCTCGATGGCCTCGCCGTCATGCGGTTACGCGTCGGAGGTACTGCATCCGCTGATAGACCACTTCATGCTGCCGAGTTGGATCGTCGCAACCTGGATGGTCACGCAGCGGTCAGCAAAAATCGTGACAGAGACGAGGTCCGGTAGTTGAAGGCATTCCCGGATGGCCGAGTTTGTGAGATTGGAGAAATTCCAATGTACACGTGTGCACGATTGGAATTTTTCCAATACCCGTGACGTGCGGCAGCGCCAATTTCGGGTTGACATCATCTCCGGTGCGCGAAAATGGCCTAAAATCACCAGCAAAAGGCAATGGTTTTCTGATATGGAACGACCTCGTCAAGTCAGCTTGTTTTGTTCGATCTCTTCATTGTTTTAGCAACGTCGTCTAGGCTGGCGAGCAGGCCCCCCTCAACAGCGGGCCCGCGCAGCCGGCCGGGTTTGATGCCCATGGTTTCCGTTCGTGCCGGTACGCAGCATCGGAGGTGGCCGAAGCGGCTATCGCGACGGTTGATCACTCTGATATTCGCGGGTCGACACCGCATAATCGTCATCCGTCGGGAGCTGCCTCGGACTAGAAGCGCAGGTC
>DASZHO010000150.1:0-18860 GCA_035937795.1 Vicinamibacterales bacterium
CGTGCGGGAACGGCAGGAACGCATGCAGCGGTGTGTCGATCGAGGCGGCCACCTGGTTCCGTCCGAACGCGAGAAGCGGGTAGTAGCCCACCATCTCGTCCTCGTGCGCCTCGCCGCGATAGATGGCTTTGAGCTGCTCGAGCCGATCCAGGTCGAGCAGCGCGAAGCCATCGTCGGTAATCGATCCGAGGTCGCCGCCGCTGCCTTTGACAGCGAGCACGCGAACCGGCTTGGCCGTCAACGGATCGGGAAGCTCGATCTTCGAACTGGTGTTGCCTCCCCCGAAATTCGTGATGCGCAGGTCGGCGCCAAGGAGGTTCGAGCGATATCGCAGGAGCGACAGCGGGTGGCCGGCGAGCGCGTCGCCCTCGCGCGGGTCCCAGAGATCCTTCAGGCGTTGCAGCGCAATCGTTTCAGGCATCGGCGCTCTCAGGCATAGGCGTGTTCACAGTATTGCTGAAAGCGGTCTGCTTCCGAGCTCCATCTCTCGGGCTCCTGCGGCTCGAAAGTCTCTGTGGGGAACGATCGATCGATGATCGCGCGAGCTTCCGCGAGAGTTGCCGCAGCGCCGGTGGCCATGATCTGCACGGCAATGTTGCCGAGCGCGGTGGCTTCGGCCGGTCCGGCGACCACTCTCTTTCCTGTGGCTTCGGCCGTGAATTGGTTGAGCAGCCGGTTTTTGGATCCGCCCCCGATGACGCGAATCTGGTCGATCGGCTGTCCCCTGAGTGATTCGAGGTTGCGGATCACCAGCCGGTATTTCAACGCAAGGCTGTCCAGAATGGCCCGTGCGTACGCGCTGGGGCCGGTCGGCGACGGCTGGGCCGTCCTTGCGCAGAAGCGATCGATGGCGGCCGTCATGTCGTCCGGACGGGCGAACGATGGATCGTCCGGGTCGACGAGATGAGCAAATCCCGGCTCGCGGCCGGCAGCCTCCATCAGTTCCCCGTATGCGAACTTGCGGCCCAGGTTCGCCCACGAGCGCCTGCAGCTCTGCAGCATCCACAGGCCCATGACGTTTTTGAGCAGCCGCGTCGTGCCGCAGACGCCGCCTTCGTTCGAAAAGTTCAGCCGCAACGCCTTGGGCGTGATGATCGGCGCATCGAGCTCGATCCCCACCAGAGACCACGTGCCGGAACTGATGAACGCGGTGTTCCCGCGCGCGGTGATCGCGGCGACAGCTGCCGCGGTGTCGTGCGTCGCCGTCGCGATGATGGGCGTCCCTTCCAGAGACCTGGATGAAAAGACGCCCGGAACGAGCTGGCCCACGACAGAACCGGCCTCCACGATAGGAGCCGGCAGCTGCGAGGGAAGCCCGAGCCGATCCATCAAGCCTGTCGCCCAGTTCCGCATCCTCGGATTCACCATCTGTGTGGTGGTGGCGTTGGTGAATTCGCAGCACGCGTTCCCCGTCAGCCAGTAGTTGAACAGGTCCGGGATCATCACCAGCCGCGCCGCCGCCTCCAGCAAGCGCGGCGTGTGCGTCTTGGCGGCGTAGAGCTGGTTCAGCGTGTTGATCGGCATCAACTGGATCCCGGTGGCCTCGTAAATCTCCTCTTTGGGTACAAGACGAAGCACCTCTTCCATCGCCGCGAGGTTTCGCGAATCCCGATAGTGGTACGGGTTCTGAAGCAGCTCGCCGCGTTCGCCGATGAGCGCATAGTCAACGCCCCAGGTGTCGACGCCGATGCCGGCCAGCTCGGTATCCTCCACCTCCGATAGCGCCGCCTTGAGCTCGAACCACAGGCGCGGGAGATCCCAATGCAGCGCGCCGCCATATTCGACAGGATCGTTGGCGAAGCGGTGCACCTCGTCTATGGTCAGGACGCCCGAATGCAGGTGAGCGAGCACCGCCCTGCCGCTTTCGGCGCCGAAATCAAACGCGAGATAGGCCTTGGCCTGTCTGCTCATCAATCTTTTGCGCCGCGAGCCGTGAGCCCTGAGCTGTGAGCCTGATAGTACAGCGCCCTTCAACGCAAGCCGCCGATCCGTGGCCCCCGATGTTTCTCATGCTGAAACACGGACGTGGAGCGTGCAATACCCGCAATCGTCTCATTCTAGACGGGTTAGCCTCTGATGGCTGGCGCCCGGCACGGGGGATCTGTTTTTCAGCCTGTTGTATCCTGCTCAACAGCCCAGAATAGCGCCATGCCGGAAAGAGGTCGCGATCCTTACCTCGTGAAGTCGCTCGTACATGCGGCGAAAATCCTGGAGGCGTTTCAATCTCCCGGGGAAGTGCTGCGCTTGCGCGACATCGTCGAGCGAACCGCGTACGGGAAAGGGATGTGCTTCCGGCTGCTGCACACGCTCCATCATTGCGGCTTCGTCGAAAAGATCGATGAGCGCCGGTATCGGATCATGGCGGAAATTCGGCCGCGCAGGCGCTTTCGCATCGGCTACGCGTCGCAGGGCCAGGATAGCTCGTTCCCGCGTGAGGTGCACGCGGGCCTGGTGCGTGCGTGCGACCGCGAGCGGCTCGAGCTGATCGTCGTCGATAACCGGTATCAGCCCCGGGTCGCCCTTCGCAACGCGGAGCATCTGATCAAGGAGAAAGTCGATCTCGTCATCGAGTTTCAAACCGACGAGGCGGTGGCGCCGGCCATAGCCTCGAAGTATCTCGAAGCCGAGATTCCGCTGATCGCGATCGACATTCCGCACCCTGGCGCGACCTACTTCGGCGCCAACAACTACCAGGCCGGATTGCTCGGCGGACGCTACCTCGGAAGGTACGCGCAGTCCTGCTGGCACGGACAGGTCGATGAGATTCTGCTGCTGGAGCTCGCTCGAGCGGGCGGCCTGGTGCGCGCCCGGAGCAAGGGAATCGTGGCCGGGATCAAAGAGACCCTCCACGTGGCCGATACCGTTCCGATCATCTCGCTCGATGGCGATGGCCAGTTCAAGACATCGCTCGAGAAAGTTCGCCGGCACATCCGCTTGTCGAAGGCGCGGCACATGCTCGTCGGCGCGGCGAACGATCCCAGCGCGCTTGGCGCGGTTCGTGCGTTTCAGGAGGCCGGACGCGAATCGACCTGCGCGATCGTGGGGCAGAATGCCGAGCCCGACGCGCGCATCGAGCTGCGCGAGCGGCGAACGCCGCTCGTGGCGTCGGTAGGCTATTTCCCCGAACGATACGGCTCGGGACTGGTCCACCTGGCACTCGACATTCTTTCGAAGAAACCGGTGCCGCCGGCCGTCTTCACGCGGCACCAGATCATCACCGCCGAGAACGTCGATCATTTTTATCCCAACGACGCGTTGTTGGGCGTCGCCGCCGTGTCGCCTGCCGCGGCTGCCATCGGCTGATGAAGCCCCGGGAGGCACATGAGCTTCGCGCTGACCGACTCCGCCATCGCTGAACACAACCAGAGCCGCCTGAAGACGCTCGCGGAAGACTACGAGCACCTCGGATTGCAACTCGCCCGCCGCAACGTCGACGCGGAAACGCTCGTGGTGCGCGCCGGAGAATTTCGCGTGGCCGTGCCCTCATGGGGAGTCGGCGCCGGCGGCACCCGCTTCGGACGGTTCGGCTTTCCGGGCGAGCCGCGCGGCATTGTTGAAAAGCTCGAAGACTGTGAGACCGTATTCAAGCTGGTCCGGGTCACGCCGGGGATCTCGCTGCACATTCCGTGGGACAGGCCGGAGCATTCCGCCCAGCTCCGGACGTTCGCGGAGTCGCGCGGCCTGTTCTTCGATTCGATGAACTCGAACACGTTTCAGGATCAGCCGGGTCAGCCGCTCTCGTATCAGTTCGGCAGCCTCAGCCATACCGATCGCGCCGTTCGAAGGCAGGCCATTGACCACAATCTCGAGTGCCTCGAAATCGGCCGCGCGCTCGGCGCCAGGTCCCACACGGTCTGGATCGCCGATGGCGGGAACTTTCCAGGTCAGCTGCATTTCCGCCGCGCGCTCGAACGGTATCTCGACAGCCTCCGTGAGATTTATCAGGCGCTGCCGGAGGGCTGGCGGCTGTTCATCGAGCACAAACTCTACGAGCCGGCGTTTTACTCGACGGTGCTGAACGATTGGGGCACCAGCTACTACTGCGCGCGCGAGCTCGGCCCGTGGGCCCAGTCGCTCGTTGACCTCGGCCATCACGCGCCGAATGTCAGCGTGGAGCTGGTCGTGGCGCGGCTCATCCAGTTCGGCAAGCTCGGCGGCTTCCATTTCAACGACAGCCAGTACGGAGACGATGACCTCGATGCGGGATCGATCAAGCCCTTCCAGCTCTTTCTGATCTTCAACGAGCTGGTCGATGCGCAGCTCTCGCGCGTCGAAGGGTTCGATCCCGCCTACATGATCGATCAATCGCACAACGTAACCGATCCGATCGAATCGCTCGTGGCGAGCAGCATCGAGATCACGCGCGCCTATGTTCAGGCTCACCTGGTCGATCGGGACGCCCTCTCGGGGTATCAGGAGCGCAACGATCCCTTGATGGCCCTCCAGACGCTCAAACAGGCGTTCACCACCGACATCGGTCCCATTCTGGCGACGGCTCGGGTTCGAGACGGAGGCGCGATCGATCCGATCGCGATGTACCGCGCGAGCGGCTATCGCCGGAAAAAAGCAGACGAGCGGCCGGCGGCGATTCGCCTCGGCGCGGGCATCGTGTGAGGCGATGATTCGCAAAGCCTTCCGCATGTCGGTCCATCCCGGCCAGGAAGAGGAATACGAGCGCCGCCACACGCCCATCTGGCAGGAGCTCGCCGACACGCTCGTCGAGCACGGCGTGATCAACTACTCGATCTTCGTCGATCCCGATACGCGGGACCTGTTTGCGTACGCCGAGTTCGAGAGCGAAGAGCGCTGGAACGCGATCGCGTCGACGGCCGTATGCCGCCGCTGGTGGCAGCACATGCGCGAGATCATGCCCTCGAATCCCGACGCGAGCCCGGTGGCGCGCGATCTCCGCGAAGTCTTTCACCTGGCGCGGGACTGAGCGTGGCTGACGCGCTGCTCCGGGCCGTTGAGATCACCAAGTCGTTCTCGGGCGTCCGGGCGCTGCGGGGAGTATCGTTCGACCTGGCTCGCGGCGAAGTTCACGCTCTTGTCGGTGAGAACGGCGCCGGAAAATCGACCCTGATCAAAATCGTGACGGGCGCTCTCGCGCCCGATTCAGGATCGCTCCTCGTCTCGGGCCGCGCGGTCGATCGCATGGATCCGGCGCTTGCTCGCGCGCTCGGCATCGCCGCAATCTATCAGCAGCCGGCGCTGTTCCCTCACCTGACGGTCGCCGAAAATATTGCTATTGCGCTCGAGCCGCTGACGGCGTGGAGGCGCGTGGACTGGACGGCGCGGCGGCGTACTGCGGCGGAGCTGCTCGAACGCGTCGGAGCGTCGATCGATCCTGACCGGGTGGCCGACACGCTCAGCATGCCCGAACAGCAACTGCTCGAGATTGCGAAGGCCGTCGGCGCGGCCGCACGAGTGCTCATCATGGATGAGCCGACGGCGTCCCTGTCCGGGCGCGAAGTCGGGCGGCTGTTCGGAGTGATTGAGCGTCTTCGCGAGGAGAACCTCGGCATCGTCTACATTTCCCACCGCCTCGAGGAGATCCTGACGCTGGCCGATCGCGTGACCGTTCTGCGTGACGGGGAATCGGTGGCCACTCGGAGGCGCGGCGAGCTCAATCAGGCCTCGCTCATCAAGCTGATGATCGGCCGTGAGCTGTCGACGATTTTTCCGGAGCGGGAGGGCCAGGCCGGCGCAGACGATGTCGCGCTCGAGCTCCGCCGGGTCTCCAGCCGCGCCGGGATCCATGATGTCTCGCTGACCCTTCGGCGCGGAGAAATCCTGGGCTTGGCGGGACTGGTCGGATCGGGACGCACGGAGCTCGCCGGAACGGTGTTCGGGCTCACGCCGCCCGACCGGGGCGAGGTCTTCGTGGGCGGCCGCCCCGTGGTGATCACGTCACCCCAGGGGGCGATTGCGCTCGGCGTCGGCTGCGTGCCGGAAGATCGCCGCCGCGACGGAGTCGTGCCGCCAATGGCCGTTGACGAGAATGTGACGATGGCGAGTCTCGGGTCGGTGTCTCGCCGCGGGTTGATCGCGAGAGACCTGGAACGGACAATCACCGGACGTTACGTCGCCGAGCTACATGTGAAGACCGGATCGCTGGAAGACCCGGTTGAATCGCTGTCGGGCGGCAATCAGCAGAAGGTGGCGCTGGCGCGATCGCTTGCGGCCAACCCTGCCGTCCTCATCCTCGACGAACCGACGCAGGGCGTCGATGTCGGCTCGAAGGCGGAGATCCACGCGCTCATGCGGTCTCTTGCCGGGCGCGGCATGGCCATTCTCATGATTTCTTCCGAGCTTCCCGAAGTGCTGGGCATGAGCGACCGCATCGCGGTGATGCGCAACGGCACGATCGCCGGCGTCCTCGCGCGCGCGGAGGCAACCCAGGAGCGCGTGATGGCGCTCGCGTTGGGACATCAATGTTGACAGCCTACCGCCGTGAAGCGGGTGTGGCGGTGGCCATTCTGCTGCTGGCGGTGGTGATGTCGGCGGCCGCGCCGGGGTTCTTCACGGCGGAGAACTTGAACGACATTTTTCTGGCCAACCTGCCCGTGCTCATCATCGCCCTCGGCATGACGTTCCTGATCGTCACCGGCGAGATCGACATCTCGGTCGGCTCGGTGTTCGCGGTCTGTGGCATCGTCGCGGGAAGCCTTGCGAAGTGGAACCTGCCGCTCGCGCTCGTGGCGGCGATGACGTGTGCCGCGGGCGCGACGTTCGGCGCGGTGAATGGCTTGCTCGCAGCTTACATTCAGGTCCCGTCGATCGTCGTGACGCTGGCGGTGATGATCGCCCTGCGGGATGCGTTGCGCTGGATCACCCAGGGCGCGTGGGTGCAGGATCTGCCGGCGAACTTCCAGTGGCTCTCCTTCACCCAGGCGTCCTATCCGCTGGTCGTGACCGGCCTCGCCGGGACGTTGTTCCTCAGCTTCGCGTGGGCGTCGCGTTCGGTCGCCGGCGTGCGCGCGATGTACGCCACCGGCTCCAATCCCGCCGCCGCCAGGCTGGCAGGCATCGATACGCGCTTGATGAAATCCGCCGCGTTTGTCTCGGTGGGCATGTTGACGGGGCTCGCCGCGCTGCTCAATTCCGCGAGGTTCAATCAGATTCCCGCCAACGCCGGCCTGGGCCTGGAAATGAAGGTCATCGCGGCTGTGGTGATCGGCGGCACCTCCATCACGGGCGGACGCGGAACCGTTCTCGGCACGCTGCTCGGTGTGATTTTGCTGGGAGCCATCGGTCCCGCCTTGACCTTCATCGGCGTGAGCGCGTATTGGGAGCGGGCGGCGCAAGGCGGCATCATTCTCATCGCCGTCGCCCTTGACGCGCTGAGCGGTCGTGCGGAAGCGTATGCGAGCCATCTCGTTCCGGCTCGAGCATAGGGGAGTGCTGCTCGTCGCGCTCGCGATCGAGGCGGCGCTTTTTTCGATCGCCGCGCCTCATTTCTTCACGCTTGCCAATTTCTTCGAGATCACCAGGCTCAGCGTCGAGCTGGGACTGCTGGCAGTGGCGATGACCCCGGTCCTCATCGCCGGAGGCATCGATCTCTCCGTCGGGGCGATGATGGGGCTCTCGGCGGTGTGTATGGGCGCCGCCTGGCGGGACTGGCATCTGCCGCTTCCGGTTGCCGCTCTGGGCGCCATCGTCGTCGGTACGGCCGGCGGCGCGCTCAACGCGGCGTTCGTCTCTGCTCTGGCGCTACCTCCTCTCATTGTGACGCTCGGCTCGATGGCGCTCTTCCGGGGGATCGCTGAGGGAATTACGCTCGCGGCGGTCAATTACACCGATTTCCCTGCGAGATTCCTGTTTCTCGGCCAGGGATATCTGTGGGGGGTGGTGCCGGCCCAGCTGCCGATCTTTCTGATCGTCTTCGGCGCGTATTTCATCCTGCTGCACCGCTCGGTGGTGGGTCGCGCCCTGTATGCCATCGGATTCTCTCCCGAGGCCGCCCGCTACGCGGGCCTGCCCGTGAGAAGGCGAATCGCGCTGGTCTATGTTCTATCCGGGCTCGTGTCGAGTCTCGCCGCGGTCATCTACATCGCGCACCTCGGGCAGGCGCGCTCCGATGCCGGCACCGGCTACGAGCTGGATGCGATCACCGCGGTGGTTCTCGGCGGCACGTCGGTGTTTGGCGGACGAGGAACACTGTGGGGCACGCTCCTGGGCCTGCTCCTGCTCGCCGTGCTGCAGAATGGGCTGCATCTCTCGGCGCTGCCCTCGGAACTGGCCGGCGTGCTGACCGGAGTGCTGCTGATCGCGACGATCACGATCGATCGCCTTCGCACCGGAGGCCGCCCGGCTGCAGCTCTCGACGCCACCGCATCCACGGAGGACATGCCAGTGAAAAACACCCAGGTCGCGATCCTTTGCGCGGCGATTCTGTGCGGCGCCTTCATCGTTGCCGGCACAAACGTGTGGCTGGTGAGATCGATCGGCCGCGTTCTCAACCCCGGCACGGCGGCCGTCCCCGCAGCCGCGGCCCGTTCCGCGGTCGTTGCGATGATGCCCAAGGCCAAAGGCGATCCGTATTTCGTGAGCTGTCGCACTGGAGCCGAGGAGGCCGCGAAAGAGCTGGGGGTCGACCTGATCTGGGACGGGCCCACAGGGCTCGATGCCGCGAAGCAGAACGAGCTCGTCGAGAACTGGATCACGAGGAGAGTCGACGTCATCGCCGTGGCGGTTGAAAATCGCGGAGGTATCTCGTCCGTTTTGCGGAAAGCCAGGTCGCGCGGCATCCGGGTGCTGACCTGGGACGCCGACGCCGATCCGGACGCCCGCGATTTCTTCGTCAATCAAGCCACCGCCGAGGGGATCGGCAACGCGCTGACCGACGAGGCCGCGCGCCTGATGGGCGGCAGCGGGGAGTTCGCCGTCATCACCGGCGCGCTGAGCGCGGCGAATCAGAACGAATGGATCGCCTTCATCAGGAAGCGCGTCGCCGAGAAGCATCCAGGACTGAAGCTGGCGACGATTCGGCCGAGCGATGACGATCGGGACAAGGCGTTTTTCGAGACCCAGACGATTTTGAAAGTTCACCCTTCGGTCAAGCTGATCATGGCGATCTCGGCGCCGGCTGTTCCCGGAGCCGGCGAAGCCATACGGCAGGCCGGCACGAAGAATGTCGACGTCATCGGGCTCTCGCTGCCGAGCATCACGAGGAGCTACATAAAAGCCGGCGTGGTTCAGACCGTGATTCTCTGGAACACCCACAACCTCGGATACCTGACGCTTCAAGCCGCGTCGCTGCTCGCCGGGAACAAGCTCCTGCCCGGCGCCAGCGCGATGACCGCGGGCTCGCTCGGTCGCATCGAGATCCAGGGAAGTCAAATTATTCTCGGCCCGCCCCTTCTTATCAACAAGGACAACGTGGACCAATTCGATTTTTAACGTTGTTTCGCATTCCAGAACGATGCGCCTCGGAGCCGAAGGCGATAGCGTGGGCAAGGGGATTGTGGTAATTCCTGTGGCTGCCACCTGCAGCCGCCGACGAAGGGAGCTTGGGTTATGCCAGGTCGTAGCACCGTTCGCGCGATAGTTTGCCTGGCCTGCACGCTTGCGGCCGGCGCCGCCCGCGCGCAAGGTCGCGGCGGGCAGAACTGGACGACATATGAGGCCGATGCGCAGCGCTCGTCGTGGGTGCGCACCGATCCGCGAATTTCCAGGGAGAGCGTCGAGAAGCCAGGTTCGTTTCAGCTGATCTGGAAGGCAAAGCTCGACAACCAGTCGTTGCAATTGAACTCGCTCACCGAGGCGCTGCTCCTTAACAGCATCATTTCTTATAAGGGCTTCAAATCGCTCGCCTTCATCGGCGGCAGCGCCGGTAACGTGTACGCCATCGATTACGACCTGAACCGGATGTTCTGGACGCGCCGGCTGAACACTTCGACGACCATGGGCGGAACCGCGCAGTGCCCGGGAGGGCTGACCGCCATCACACGCGCGACGCCGCTGATCCAAGGTTCCACAGCCGGCCGCGGAGGGCCGCCTCCTGCGCCGCCGGCGCCGGCACGTGGTGGCGGCGGGGGCGGTGGCGGCGGCTTGCAGATGGGGATGAACCTCGGCAGCGCGGTCTACGCCATCGCCGGCGACGGTAGCGTCCACGTGCTCAATCCGCAGACAGGCCAGGACCTCAGCCCTCCGGTAAAGATGCTGGGGCCGAACGCGAAGGTCATCGGGTCGGTGCTCGTCGACGGCGTCCTCTATGCTGCGACCGCCGATAATTGCGGGAACGTGCCCAGCGGCGTCTGGGCAATGGACCTGGGCGCGACCGCGAAAACCGCGGTCAACTGGCCGACCAGGGGCGGAAGCGTCGTGGGACACGCCGCTCCAACACTAGGCGCCGACGGTACCGTGTATGTGGCGACAAGCGACGGCGACATCGCCGCTCTTCAGCCCAGGACTTTGACGTTGAAGGACTCGTTTACGGCTGGATCTCCGTTTGCCGGCGCCCCGATCGCCTTCGAGTACAAGGGCCGGCAGATGATCGTGGCCGCCAACAAAGACGGTCGCTTGTACGTGCTGGATGGCGCGTCGCTGAAGGGCCCGGTCCTGCAGTCCGGACAATTTACTGCGGGCGCATCGGACTCGGCCCTCGCCAGCTGGGAAGCTGCTGACGGCACGCGCTGGATTGTCGCCGCGTCGCCGGGGCCGACCGCGTCGGAAACGAAATTCCCCGCAACCAACGGCGCCGTGACGAACGGAAGCATTGTGGCGTTCAAGCTCCTCGATCAGAATGGGGCGCTGGCGGTCCAGCCCGCCTGGTCTTCGCGCGACATCAGCGCGCCCGCTTCGCCGATCGTCGTCAACGGCGTCGTGTTTGCGCTCGCCGGCGGAGGGCCGGGCGCCGGTTCCGCCGTTCTCTACGCGCTCGATGGCGCAACGGGGAAGGAGTTGTGGACGAGCGGCACGGCGATGACCTCGTTTGTACACTCCGGCGGCCTTTCGGCGGGCGACGGTCAGGTGTACGTTCCGACCTACGACAACACGCTGTACGCGTTCGGTATTCCGCTGGAGCACTGACATGACAAGACCGACTTCTTTCCTCGCTGCTCTGTGCTGCTGCGCGGCGTGGAGCATGAGCGCACAGCGTGCCGGCAGTCCGGCCCAGAGCTCCAACCCGTCGCCCTCCGACTGGCTCACCGATGGCGGCGACAACCAGCGGACTGGATGGGCGCGCGATGAAAAGATCCTGAACAAAGACAACGTCAAGAACCTCAAGCTGACGTGGACGATGCCCACGGAGAATCAGCCGCGGGCGTTGCACTCGCTGATGCCGGTGCTCGTCATCGGGCAATTGAGCACGCCAGGCGGCCGCAAACAGGTGGGCATCGTCAACGGCATTTCGGACAACCTGTACGCGTTCGACGTCGATACCGGCAAGATGCTGTGGCACAGGCACTGGACCTACGAGGGCCAGGCCCAGGCAGGCGTCGATCCGACACACCTTGGCTTCTTGCGGCCGGGTGGCAGCAGCGACACACCCGTCATCGGTCCGCCGGACACCCAGGGAAGACGGCCGGTCTATTTCGTTACCGGCGACGGTCTGCTTCACATCGTCAATGCGGCCGTTGGGGAAGACCTGGAGCCGCCGTTCATGTTTCACGCGGGTAAAGGCTGGAGCTTGAATCTCGTCGGGAACGTACTGTGGATGGCCAACACCTACGCCCAGAGCTCGCTGGCGGCTGTGCGGCTGAATGATCCGCAGCACAAGGTGATGAATTTCAACGCCGGGAGCGGCGGAGCATGGGGCCGCCGCGGGGCCGTGATCGACTCGGCCGGAACGGCGTGGACAACCACCGGTGACGGGATCTACGACCCGACCAGCGTGCCGCCGCGTTATGCCAACAGCGTCATCGGTGTGCACGTCGTCGGCGACGAGTTGGAGCTCAAGGACTACTACACGCCCACCAACTGGCAGTGGCTGCAGAAGCGCGACCTCGATCCGAACAACACGCCGACGATCTTCACGTACAAGGGCCGTGAGCTGATGGCTGCGTCGGGCAAGGAGTGCCGCGTGTACTTGCTGGATCCAAAGTCGGCCGGCGGCGCCGATCACCAGACGCCGATGTACAAGACGCCGCTCTTCTGCAACGAAGAGGTCGACTTTCAGGACGCCGGAAGCTGGGGCGCGCTGTCCACGTGGGAAGACACCGATGGCACGCGGTGGATCCTCGCGCCGTTCTGGGGCCCCGTCCACTCGCAGTTCAAGTTTCCAATTACCAACGGCCCGGTGACCGATGGGGGCGTCGCTGCGTTCAAACTCGAAGAGCGGGATGGCAGATTGCAGCTCGCGCCCGTCTGGGTGTCGCGCGATATGAAGCGTGGCGAGCCGGTCATCATCGCCAACGGCGTCGTCTTTGGGTACGGCAGCGGCGAAGAAACCAAACAGTCGTTCCCCGATCTCGGTCTGCAGTTCGATTCCACGATCCGCGCGGGCAAGGGCTCGCACGCGACGATCTATGCGCTCGATGCCCGCTCGGGAAGAGAGCTCTGGTCGAGCGGCGATCAGATCAAGACCTGGAATCATTTTTCCGGGTTGACCGTCGCCAACGGCCGCGTCTATCTCGGCACCTACGACGGCGTGCTCTATTCGTTCGGCCTCCCCAGGTAACCGGCGGGTCTTCGGCCTCCGCAGCATCGGGAGGCGCGGGTTCGAGCCGGGCTCGAACTCGTGGCTTCTGTTACGAAATACAAAACATCCAACCAATCCGCCGGCTTGTTCCGCACCGCGCTGAGAGAACCCGTCGTTTTGCAATGAAGAACTCGGGCTCTCGCCCCTGTTAGCCCTCGGCCTGCCGGCACGCCGCGGGCACACTCTGCTCGTTCTTCCATCGAAACTTTGTTTGTCAGGAGGTCGCCATGAATCTCCGGCGGTTCATCTTTTCCCTGGGGCTGCTGCTTCTTGGCTGTTGCGGCGCTTACGCGCAGCAGTCGGCATCGTCGGGCATCATCGGTCAAGTGACCGACGCCAGCAAGGGAAGCGTTCCCGGCGCGACGGTGACGGTGGTAAACGTTGCAACCAACGCGCAGCGCGAGGCTGCGACGGATACCGAAGGGCGATTTTCCATCCAGAATCTCGCCCCGGCGTCCTACGACATCAGAGTCGAATTATCCGGGTTTCGGACCGTTGAGCTGAAAAACTTCGAGCTGCGCCAGGGCGAGATCGCGCGGCCGGCGATTACGCTGGAGCTGGCGACGATCGCCGAAACCGTCACGGTGACCACCCAGGCTCCGCTGCTCCAGACGCAAAGCGCCTCGGTGTCCCAGACCATCACGCAGCGGCAAATCGAACAGCTGCCCGTCGTGGGACGCAATCTCCTGTCGCTGGCGGCGCTGACACCAGGAGTGACGCCGCAGTCCTTCACTCGCGGGACGCAGTTCGGGGCGGCCAACAGCAGCCGCAACCAATACGTGACCGTCGAGGGCGGCCGGGACAGCTCCACCAACTATGCGGTGGACGGGGTCTACGTGCGCTCGCTCCGCTTCAACAACATCTCGCTGAACCCGCCCCTCGACGTCGTCCAGGAAGTCACGGTGCTCCGCAACGCGTTTTCGACCGAGTACGGCCAGGGGCAGGCGGTCGTCTCGATCATCACCAAGTCTGGGGCGAATACGCCCACGGGGTCCGTCTACGAGTTCCTGCGCAACGACAAGTTGACCGCGAAGAATTATTTCGATACGACGAAGCCGCCTTACAAGCGAAACCAATACGGCGCCACCGCGGGTGGCGCGGTGACGCGGAACAGATTCTTCTTTTTTGCCGGCTACGAGGGTCTTCGGACCACCCAGGGCCGAACCTTTTTCGCGAGCGTTCCCGATCCCACGCAGCTGACCGGCAACTTCGCTGCGCTCGCGACGCCGATCGTCAATCCCATGACGGGTCAGCCCTTCCCGGGCAACGTGATCCCCGCGAGCGCCTTCTCTAAATTCGCGACGACGCTCCTGCCGACCATCCCGGGGCCGAACAACCCTGGGCCGAACAACTATCGCATCGTGCAGAACTTCGCCGACAACGCCGATACGGCGACGATCCGCACCGATCAGGTGTTCAGCTCCAAACAGAATCTCTTCGAACGGTTCATGTGGTACAACGGCTCGCAGCTCAATCCGGGCGCGTTTACGACGACCGATATGCCGCAGAAGGGCAGAAACCTCGCGGTCGGTGAGACGTGGGTGATCTCGCCGAGTCTCGTCAACGAGATACGGTTCGGCTATAACAACGCGTACCACATCGTGCGTCCGATCAGTCTCGACAACCGGAACTGGGTGGGCGATATCGGACTCCGCAATCTCGCCGGGGGAACCGATCCGATCGACTATGGACGGCCCGGTTTCACGATTCAGGGATTCAGCGGCAACGGGGAAGGCGGCATCACGCAGGGTGCCACCGAAAACATGTTCAGCATTTCGAACGCGACCAGCTGGGTAAAGGGCAGCCACAATGTGCGGTTCGGCATCGGTGCGCAGTACCGCAGATTTCAGCACCTGACAGAAGTGCCTCCTCGCGGAGGGTTCACCTTCAACGGGCAGTTCACCGGCAGTCCGGTCGCCGATTTTCTGCTCGGGTGGTGCTCCACGTGCACGGGATCGTTCGGGAGCTCCCGTTCCACGTACACGTCGCCTACCTTTGCGCCGTTCATGGATGATGTGTGGAACGTCTCCAGGGACTTCACGCTGCAGATGGGGTTGCGCTGGGAATATCTCGGCCCGTGGGCTGAGATCAATGGCATCGAGGGCTCGTTCGATCCCGCCAGCGGCAAGATCGCCTATCACAAAGTGCCGGCAAATCTGCCAGCCCAGCTTGTGCCTCTCACGATCGCCACGAATGGGTTCTATCCGGCGGGCATCGTCAAGAAGGATTTGGACAATTTCGGTCCGCGCGTCGGCGGCGCATACACCCTGAACGATCGGACGGTTATTCGAAGCGGGTTCGGCGTCTACTATGACAACCTCAACCTCAACGAGCTGCAGTTCACGCGGCTCGTGCCGCCGTTCTACGGTCAGTATTCGCTCCAGCCAACCGCGACCAATCTCTCCTACAACGCGGATACGTTGTTCCCCGGCCTCGCCAACATCCCGCAGTTCCCGGCGCCGTTTTCGACGAGCACGAACAACCAGACGGCCTACACCACACAGTGGAACGCGAACGTGCAGCGCACCTTCGGCGCCGACTATGTCGTCGAGGTGGCCTATACCGGCAGCGTATCGCGCCACGAACACAAGCGCTTCAACATCAATCAGGCGACCCCGGGCACGACCCCTATCGAGACGCGCGTTCCGTATCCGGCATTCCAGTCGGCCATTTTGTTCTCGTCCGACGCGGGTCACGGTAACTTCAAGGGCGTGTCCGTCCGGCTGGACAAGCGCTACGCATCAGGGCTGTTTTTCACCGCGAGCTACCAGCTCTCGAAGGCCATGGACAACGGGTCGGGCGAGATTGAAGCGAACGACACCGCGTATGCGACTAATCCTGACGCCGACTGGGGGCTGTCTCGATACGATCAGCGTCATCGCGCCGCGTTCAGCTACGGCTACGAGTTGCCGTTCGGCGACGGCAAGCGCTGGCTGTCGTCCGGCGGGCTCGCGAACGACCTTTTTGGCGGCTGGCAAGTGACCGGCGTGATGCGCTTCGCCAGCGGTTTCCCGTTTACGATCACCTCCGCCAACGTCTGCCAGTGCGGTTCATACGTTCCGCAGCGGGTGAATTTCGCGCCCGGTCGGGGGGACAAGGGGAAGCTGAGCAATCCAACGCCGACCCTGTGGTTCGACCCCACCGCCTATGTGGTCCCGCCGTTGGGCACTCAGGGGAATGCCGGCCGCAACACGGTCATTGGACCGGGGACCCAGCGGGTCGATTTGTCGTTGAGTAAACGCGTTCCGGCGGGGCGAACGAGGACCGAGGTCAGGGTCGAGGTATATAACCTGCTCAACCACGTGAACTTCGGCACGCCGGCCAGCAACATTTCGAACAACACCGTCGGCACCATCACGAGCGCCGACGACGGCCGGAACGTCCAGCTCGGGTTGCGGGTCTCGTGGTAGACGGCGGAGGACTCGATGAAAGCGTCGCTCAGGTTGGGTGTGATCGGACTGGCGATCGGCTTCGGCGCCGCGGCTCGGATGGGCATGGAGGCAGCGCAGCAGCTCCGTTTCACCGAGCCGAGCCCAATCGACTTCAACGATCATGAAGGGTACGTGCCGCTGTTCGACGGCGTCAGCCTGAAAGGATGGGACGGCAATCCGAAATTCTGGCGCGTCGAGAACGGTGCCATCGTCGGCGAATCGACGCCGGCCAACCCGAGCGGCAACAGCTACATCGTGTATCGCGGCCTCGAGGCCAAGGATTTCACGCTGAAGTTCGAGATCAAGATCGAGGGAGACGGCGGAAGCGGCATTCAGTACCGAAGCAAGACCGGATTGCCGTGGCTCGCGAGCATCCCGCCCAATGTCACCGCCAACGTGGGGCCGGTCAACCTGAACTGGATGATGACCGGCCCGCAGGCCGACTTCTGGCCAAGCCGGGTGTACACCGGCCAGTTCTATTCCGAGAACACGCCGATGCGGATTCTCGCCTGGCGCGGTCAGGTCGTCGAAGGATTCGGCGCCGCCTCCAAAAAATTAATGGGCACGATCGGGGATCGCCTTGCGCTGGGCACACTGGTCCATATGAACGATTGGAACCAGTACATCGTCATCGCGCGCGGCGGCACGTTCCTCCACATCGTGAACGGCCAATTGATGGCCGCCATGATCGATGACGATCCGGCTTCGTCCAACAATCAATCGGGATTGTTCGGGATCGAGATCGAAGCGACAACCAAGGTGTTCGTCCGCAACATGTGGGTCAAGAAGCTGAACTGAATCCAGCCGCGGACCGTGTATAGTTGCCGGGATCGATGCCCCGTCCATGAAGACAGCCCGCTTCGTCGCATTCGCCCTCCTGTTCCTGGTCGCGGCCGCAGTCCTTCCAGCGCGGCAGTCCCAGTACCAGTATCAGTTTCAGAATCCCGCGCTCTCCATCGACGATCGAGTCGACAACATCATCTCGCTCTTGACGCTGGACGAGAAGATTGCGGCACTCGGAACGGGGGCGATCAGCCGCTTGAACATCCCGAATCCGGGTGGTGCCGAGGGCATTCATCAGCTGGTCGTGCGCGGCGGTCGCGGGGCCGCTCAAGGAACGCCGCAAGCTCAGGGGGTGCCCACGACCTCCTTTGCCCAGGTCTATGGAATGGGCGAGACCTGGGATCCGGATCTGATCCGTCGGGCCGGCGCGGTGGTGGGATATGAAGCGCGGTACATCGCGCAGAGCGACAAGTACAAGCGAGTGATGCTGACCGTCTGGGGACCGACGTCGGACCTGGCGCGCGATCCGCGCTGGGGGCGGACCGATGAGAGCTTCGGAGAAGATCCGTTTCTCACCGGGACAATGGCCGTGGCGTACGCCAGAGGCATTCAAGGCGAGGATCCGAAGTACTGGCAGGTGATGGCGAAGCTGAAGCATCTGTTCGCCAATAGCAACGAGAATACCCGCACCTCTTCGTCGTCCGATTTCGATGAGCGGTTGATGCGGGAGTACTACGCTGTCCCATTTCGTCGGGCGTTTCTTGAAGCGGGCGTCAAGGGCTACATGTCGGCCTACAACGCGTGGAACGGCGTGCCGATGGTCGTCAATCCGGTGCTCAAGAATGTCGTCTCGAAGGAATGGGGCGCGGACTGGAATGTCTCGCCCGATGCGGGCGCCCTTGGCCACGTGGTGGACGGGCACCATTATTACAAGACGATGGATGAGGTGTACGTGAACGCCCTCAAGGTCGGGGTCAACAACCTCGGCGGGGGTGGTTTCGGCAGAGCGGCCGGGCCTGCGATGCCGGACGTCATGAAGCAGGCCCTGACCGGCGGGCGGATCACCGAATCGGACATCGACGCGGCCATCAAGGGCAGGTTCAAGACCGTAATCAAGCTCGGCTTGCTCGATCCGCCCGCGATGAATCCCTACGCGAGGATCGGCGCGGCAGGCGAGCCCGAGCCGTGGACGACGGACAGACACAAGACGGTGGCGCGCGATGTCGCCCGCGAATCGGTGGTGCTGCTGAAGAACAGCCAGAGCCTGTTGCCCTTGAACAGGCAATCGGTGAAGTCGATTGCCGTCATCGGGCCGCGCGCGGGTGACGTGCTGTCGGACTTTTACACCGGCGCTCTTCCGTACTCCGTGTCCGTGCTTCAGGGAATCAGGAACGCCGTGGGTTCGGCTGCAGCGGTGAACTACGCGCCGGGCAACGACATCAACGCCGCGGTGACCGCTGCCAAGTCTTCCGGCATCGCGGTCGTGGTCGTCGGCAACGATCCGATGTGCGGCTCCGCAAACCCAGGAGAAGCATTCAATCCAGACGGATCGACCAAGCCATGCGCAGACCCCGGCGAAGGGCGCGAGGGACGCGATCGTGAATCACTCGATTTGGCGCCGGCTCAGGAGAATCTGATCGAGCAGGTCCTTGCCGCGAACCCGAAAACGATCGTGGTGCTCGTCTCGAGCTTTCCATACGCGATCAATTGGGCGCAGCGGAACGTCCCGGCGATCCTGCATGTAACCCATGCGACCGAGGAGCAGGGGACTGCTGTCGCCGACGTCCTGTTCGGTGACTACAACCCGTCCGGCCGGTTGGTTCAGACCTGGCCGTCATCCGCGGATCAGTTGCCCCCGTTCCTGGACTATGACATTCGCAAGGGCCGCACCTATCTCTATTTCACAGGAAAGCCGCTCTATCCGTTTGGCCATGGCCTCAGTTACTCGACATTCGCCTACTCCCATCTCCGCCTGAGTTCCTCGCGGCTCGCCAGGAACG
>DASZHO010000151.1:0-7099 GCA_035937795.1 Vicinamibacterales bacterium
GCGCCGAGGTGCGATTCAAGCCGCTGTGGCTGGAGGATCTGCTCGCGCTCGCTCGCAATCTTCTGAAGTCCTGAGCTCTTCAGCAATCCTGTAAAGTCAAATCTGTAAAGTCAAATCTGTAAAGTAAAGTCAAATCTCTAAAGTAAAGTCAAATCTCTAAAGTCAAATCTCAAAAGTCAAATCTCTAAAGTTAAATCTCAAAAGTCAAAGTCGCTTAAGTCGCGTCCCGACTGTAGTACGATCACGCCCCATGAAGGATCGGTTTCTGAGGGCGTGCAGACGTGAAGCCGTCGACCGGACGCCCGTCTGGTTCATGCGCCAGGCCGGGCGCTACATGCCGGAGTATCGCGAGATTCGCGCCCGCCATTCGCTGCTCGACATCTGCAAAAGCCCCGAGCTCGCCACGATCGTCACGCTGCAGCCGCTGCGGCGAATCGATCTCGACGCCGCGATTCTGTTTTCCGATCTGCTCTTGCCGCTCGAGCCGATGGGCATCCCGTTCGACTTCGTGCGCGGCGAAGGCCCCGCGATCGAGAACCCCCTCCGCAGCGAAGCCGACATCGACAACTTGAAATGCTTCGAACCACGCGAGGCGCTCGCGCACGTGTTGAAGGCGATTCGGATGATTCGCACCGAGCTCGAGGGAGACGTGCCGCTCATCGGCTTCGGCGGCGCGCCGTTCACGCTGGCGTCCTACGCGATCGAAGGCGGCCACTCGAACACATTCGCGCTGACCAAGGCGCTGATGTATTCCAATCCGCGCGCGTGGCATCGACTGTGCGACATGCTGGGCTCTATCGTGGGCGAATACATGAAGGCGCAGATTGAAGCCGGGGTTCAGGCCATCCAGATTTTCGATTCGTGGGCGGGCGCGTTGAATTCGACCGACTATCGCGAGTTCGTGTTGCCGCATACGCGCAAGATTTTCGAAGCGGTGCGCGGTCTGGGCGTGCCGACGATCCACTTCGGTACCGGCACCTCGGCCATTCTTGGCGATATGCGCGAAGCCGGCGGGGATGTGATCGGCGCGGACTGGCGCATTCCGCTCGACGAGGCCTGGCTGCGGATCGGCCACGACCACGCGATTCAGGGGAACCTCGATCCCACGCTGTTGCTCGCCCCGCTTGACCGCATGCTGGCCGGCGCCGATGCCGTCCTGCAGAAGGCCGGAGGCCGTCCCGGCCACATTTTCAATCTCGGTCACGGGATTCTCCCCACGACGCCCGTGGACCACGTTCAAGCGCTGGCCCAGCACGTGCATCGGTATCGCCCGACGCATGCGTGAGCCGGAATTCGCGGTCCTGTTGATGGCGCACGGCACGCCGGAGTCGGTCGACGAGATGCCGGAGTATCTCCGGCTCGTTCGCGGCGGCCGCGAACCGTCTGCGGCGCTCATCGAAGAGATGACCCACAACTGGCTGGCCATCGGAGGCCGATCCCCGCTGACCGCGATCACCATGCAGCAGGCGTCGGCGCTGCAGGCGACGCTGGCGTGCGCGGGCACGAGCGCGACGGTTGCCGTCGGCATGCGAAACTGGACGCCCTTCATCGCCGACGCGATCCGCCGGCTCGAAGCCACAGGCGCCAGACGCATCATCGGCATCCCGCTGGCTCCGCAGTTCTCGACGCTGAGCGTGCAGAAGTACATGGACGCAGCGAACGCCGCTCTTCCGGCAGGCATGGAGTTCAGTTGCGTCCGATCGTTTCACGATCATCCGCTGCTGGTGGCCGCGTTCGCCGAGAAGCTGCGCGCCGCCGCTCCGGCGCCGGACGAAGAAGTGGTTTTCACGGCGCACAGCCTCCCCGAGCGGGTCGCCAAGGCGGGCGATCCGTATGCCGATGAAGTCGCCACGACGGCCAGGCTTGTCGCCGAGCTGGCCGGCGCGCACTCGTATCAACTTGCGTTCCAGAGCGCGGGGCGCACTCCGGAGCCGTGGCTCGGTCCGGATCTCTCAGCTCTGATTCGCGCGCGCGCAGCCAATGGCATCAAGAGGTTTCTCGTGGCCCCTGTCGGCTTCGTGTGCGACCACACGGAGATTCTGTTCGACATCGACGTGCAGGCGGCCCAGTCGGCGCGGGACGCCGGGGCCGCTCTTCGCCGAACCGAATCGCTCAACACCTCACCGACGTTCATCAGCGCGCTCGGCGCCCTCGTCGCCGATTCCGCAAAACGCGACTTCGGCCGCGATATTTGAGGCGATGAGCGCTCCCCTCGACGTGGACGTCGCGGTCGTTGGAGCCGGCATCTCGGGATTGGCCGCCGCCTACGAGCTTCGCAAACGAAAGGTCAGCGTGCTGGTGCTCGAGAGATCGGACCGGCCCGGTGGTCTGATTCGAACCGAGCGTGTCGGAGAATTCGTCGTCGACGAAGGGCCCGATTCGCTGCTGGTGCAAAAGCCGGCGGCTGTGGCGCTGTGCAACGAGATCGGCCTGAGCGATCGGCTGATTCCGACCAAAGCTCCGCGCACCGCTTACGTGCTGCGCAATGGCCGGCTGCACTCGCTGCCCGGCGCCTCCGTGCTCGGCTTCCCCACTCGCATCCGCCCGCTTCTCAGAAGCGGTTTGTTTTCCGCGCGGGCCAAAGCACGCATGGGAGCTGAGCTCCTCATCCCCAAACGGCGCGGAGGCGGCGACGAATCGATTGCGTCGTTTGTCCGAAGACGATTCGGAAGCGAAGCGGTGAGTTACATCGCCGAACCGCTCCTGGCGGGCATTCACGCGGGCGACGCCGAACGGCTCTCGATGCGGGCGCTCTTTCCCCGCTTCGTCGAGGCGGAAGCGTCAAACGGCAGCGTGATCCGCGCGCTGCGCAAGATGCAGGGCCCGCGAAACGCCGACGGCGCATTCCGATCGTTTCCCCGCGGCATCGATGAAATCGTTGAAGGGCTGATGCGCGCGGTGCCGAAAGAATCGGTGCACCTGAATGCGACGGTCACCCGCGTGGAAGCGGCTCGAGACGGCTTCACGGTGCATCTCGAGGACCGTCCGCCTATTCGATCCGGTGCGGTGATCCTGGCGTGCCCGGCGTTTGCCACTGCCGATCTGGTGCGTACGATCGATCCGCCGCTAGCCGACTTGTGCGCGTCCATCAAGTACTTGTCGACGGCCACCGTCGCGCTCGCTTTTCCCCGTGAGGCGGTTCACCACCCGCTGGCCGGCACGGGCTTCGTGGTGCCGAAGGGCGAAGGGCTGAATATCACGGCCGGCGCCTGGATCTCGTCGAAGTGGCCGCACCGCGCGCCGCCGAGCCACGCCTTGCTGCGCGCGTTCCTGGGCGGCGCCCGCGACCCCGACGTGCTGGCGAAGAGCGACCGGGAGCTCACCGAAATAGTACTGAGCGAGTTGGGAAAGATTCTCGGCATCCGCGGAACGCCGACGTTTACGCGGGTCTACCGGTGGAACCGCGCCAGTCCGCAACAGGAGGTCGGACATCTCGAGCTGGTGGCGAAGATCGACGCGCAGCTGGCGCACCACCCGGGGCTGTTCGTCTCGGCAGCCGGCGTGCGCGGCGTGGGGATTCCCGACTGCATCGCCGACGCGCGGGCGACGGCCGGGATGGCCGCAGAGTACGTGAAGCATCGCTGAAGAGAATGAAGAGCAGCACCATTGAAGATTGGATGTTCCGGTGAAAATACTCGTAGCGCTCCTCGCCCTGACCCTCGCTCCTCGCCCCGCGTTCGCGCAGGAGCTCTCCCCCCGCGTCGACGCGGTGCTCAAGCAGATCAGAGCGGCCGACAAGGACCTGCTTGCGGTGTCCGAGGAAGACGGGCGCTTGATGCGGGTGCTCGTGGCGGCGGCGCGCGCGAAGAAAGGGCTCGAGATCGGCGCCGCCAGCGGCTACAGCGCCATCTGGATCGGCTTGGGGATGCGTGAAACTGGCGGACGCCTGGTGACAATCGAATACGACAAGGGCCGCGCGCAAGAGGCGACGGAGAACGTCAAAAGAGCCGGGTTATCGGACATCGTCCAGGTGATTGCCGGAGACGCCTTCGCCGAAATTCCGAAGGTGCCCGGAACGTTCGACTTCGTCTTTTGCGACGCCTGGAAGCGCGACTACCAGAAATTTTTCTCGATGGTCGTCCCGCGGATGGACAAGGGCGGTCTGTTCCTCGCACACAATGTGATCAACAAGCAGAGCGAGATGGCCGATTTCCTGACGACGATCCGAACCAGCTCTGCGCTGCTGACGACGATCGTCTCGCCGGGAACGGAGGGGATGTCGGTCTCGTATAAACGGTAGGTCAGGCCGGCGCTTGCGAAGCTTTCAGCATTTCGCGCAGGCTTTCGACAAGCATGACCAGCGAGTAGGGCTTCTGCACGAGGCGGGTGCGCGGGCGCAGGCGCTCGAGCTCAGCCGACTCGGCCGGCACTCCCGAGAAAATGATCACCGGCGTGCCCGCGGGCATCGAAATCACGACGTCGCGGCCCGATCCGCGGGCGAGCCGCAAGTCGATGATCGCCGCGTGGGGCTGATGCACGCGGATCGCGTCCATCGCCTCGTCGGCGGTTTCCGCGCTCACGACCTTGAACTGGCTCATCTCGAGAAATTTCTCGAGCGGACGGCGAACGCCCTCGTCGTCTTCCACCACCAGTACACAGAGCAAGACGTCGGTCGGCATGCCTGTCTTATCGGCGCCACAGCGTGAAATGTTAGAATCGGCGGCCGGCACCTATGACCGGGTAGCTCAGTGGTAGAGCAGTGCACTTTTAATGCACGGGCCGCGGGTTCAATCCCCGCCCCGGTCACCATATTTAAGTATATGAAAATAGGACACTTACAAAATCGTGTGAACATCATGCGTGTAATACGTGTGGAGTTGGTAGACTTGGTCGGTGCTCACGCTCTTCCGCCGCCATGTTCGGAATTGCAATTTTTTTGGCAAATCTCGGCTCGCGCGCGGCAATCGCAACTGCAAACTGAAATGTCCGATCCACGTCGAAGGCTCGTTGCGCGGCGAGAGTGTCCGCAAGGGGCTCGATCTCACCTCCTGGGAGGCAGCGTCCGATCTGATCGCCCAGTGGAATGCCTCAGGCGAAATCGGCGTCGTGAAACCGGAGATTCCGACAGTCAAGGAGGCGGTCAAGAAATTCTTTGAGGACGCTCACGCCAGACAGCTCAAACCACCGACGATCAAGAAACTCAAGAACCTCTTAGAAACCAGGCTCCTGCGTTGGTGCGAGGATCGGGGCTTTCAACTTCTCAAACAACTCGACGTGGACGCGCTCAGGCAATTCCAAGCAAGTTGGAATGACGGCGCCCTTTCTGCACAGAAGAACATCGAACGCTTGCGCGGCTTCTTCCGGTTTTGCTGCGATGCGGGATGGATGCAGAAGAACCATGCCAAGGCTCTCAAACCGCCCAAGGCTGCCGGTCTTTCTGAACGCGTGAAGGTGTTCACTGCGGACGAGATCAAGAAGATCCTCAAAGCCTGCGATCGGTATCCCACGCTGAACGCCTTCGGGTATGACAACCCCGAGCGGGTCCGGGCGTTCGTGTTGGCGCTGCGTTACACCGGGTTGAGGATCGGCGATTGCATTGGACTCAAAAGATCGCACCTCGAGGGCGACCGTCTCTTCCTCCGCACTCTCAAAACTGGAGCACAGGTGTATGTACCTATCCCAAAGGAGCTGGAGGGTCAGCTGGAGATGATCGAAAGCGGGAGCGAGTACTTCTTCTGGACTGGGAACGGCAAACGGGATTCTGCAGTGTCGGTTTGGGAACGGACACTCAGAAGATTGTTCGCGCTTGCGAGTGTGAAGGGCAACCCGCACATGTATCGTCACACGTTCGCGACGGATCTCCTCATTCGCGGAGTACCGATCGAGGATGTCGCCATTCTCCTCGGTCATTCCTCACCAGTCATCACAGCCAAGTACTACGCACACTTCGTAAAGGCGAGGCGTGAGCGGTTAGAACAACGCGTGCGAGCTCTCTGGACGTGATGTCACAGACCGCAGAGGTGATCGATATTACGATCTCTGCAAGCGTCGGTGAACACGAAGCGCGACGGATTCTGGAATCCGCAGCGTTCGATACATCCTCTTCCCCGGTCGCTCACGATAGAAAATCACCACGCCTGGTTCACCGAGGAATAGGCGTCGGAGAAATTCGTCACCCATCCCCCAGAACCCTGAAAGCTCCTCGACAGAGAAATGTCGTTCAAACGTCATCTCTGTCGTGGTCATTGTCGTTTCCAGCCGAGGCTGTCGTCGGCGCGACGGAAATGGAGACGACGAATCGACTTCGGCGCCGATGGCAGGGCCGCACGGGGCCACATCGCGCAAGCTCTCATGACGTCTCCTCCCCATGAGTTGTTCTTTCACGTGCATAACCCTAATAGCAAAAACTGTGACAATTAGAAACCGCTCAATATTTTTGACGATCGCGATCGGGTGATCGTTAAAGGACATCGCAAAAATTGCCATGTTGCAGGCTTGATTGGCAAAAATTATCAATCCGACGTCAGTGCCCGGCTGCTCGCCGACGTCGCGAGATCGACCGGTTGCACAGACAACTTTCGCTCGCACAATCGGAAACACGTTTGATCGCACCCTCTTCCTCTCGGCAGGACGGAAACAGGCCCTAAAACCCCAATAAATTGCTGTCACTTTTAGTGCCAAACCACCCGGATCGGTCTGGAGGTCGTCTCTTGCCTCTTGCCGTAACTTTCCCCAGTAGATTTCGCAGGTGGTCATTTTTGAGGACTGCCCAGAACGTCTCCCGACAGCGCCGGCAGCGTTGGCCGTGTCACCGGCAGCGAGATCCGCGTGGGATAAAGGCCATGGTGAACGCCCTTGGTCGGACCGAGCGATAGTTACCTTGTCCATCCGGGCGCGTCACCAGCACACAGATTGATCGTCAAGCCGCGCTCAGCGCAACCGTGACCGAGACGAGGTCCGCTCGCTACGGGTATTCGCCGAGCATGGATGTCGTGAGCTTGGAGAAATTCCAATCTGCCGATCCTCACGATTGGAATTTCTCCAATGCGCGTCAGGTCGGGCGGCGCAACCAGGGAACCAAGATAGTCGTTTCAGAAGCCCTTGCCGAATTTGCCAGGCACCTGCCGCGTTGCACTCGCTGCGTGTAACCGTCTGGCCA
>DASZHO010000152.1:0-3170 GCA_035937795.1 Vicinamibacterales bacterium
ACGGGCGCCGTGAAATGGAGCTGGAATGGCGACGGACCAGCCTATGGGTCGCCCATCGTCACCGAAATCGACGGCACAAGACAGGTGATCACGTTTTCGCAGGGAAGCCTTGTCGGTGTGGATGCGACGGGCGGGCAGCTGCTGTGGCGCGTTCCATTCGAGGCTCGTTCGACCACGAACTCGATTACACCGCTGGTTTACAACGGTCGAACTGTGATCGTGTCCGGGCAGGGAAAGCCGCTTACTGCCTACACAATCACGAAGCGGAACGATCAATGGACAGCGGATCTCGCCTGGGAGAATCCAGAGTTGTCCCTCTCGTTCAGCAATGCTGTGCTCTTCGGCGATGCCATCTTCTCGATGTCCGCGATGAAAAGCGGTCAGTTTTTTTGGGCTGATGCCAAGACGGGCAAGACGTTATGGGTCTCCAACCCGCGGCAGGCAGAAAATGCGGCGATTATTCGGGCGGGCAATCTGTTGTTCGTGCTCAAAGACGATGCGGAGCTGATCGTGGCACGGGCGAACCCGGGCACGTTCGAGCCAATCAAGACCTACACCGTGGCAAGCAGCGCGACATGGCCCGCACCATCGATCTCGGGTAATCGGATTTTTGTCAGGGACATCTCGACAATCGCGCTCTGGACGGTGAATTGAATCGCGCGTTTTTCTGACAACCCGATTCGGGATTTGTGCGCGCACTTTGCTCTGTCTCTATGCGTGCTCGCGAGCGCCGGCGCCCGGTCAGCATGTTGCTCTCACCGAGGAACTCCCCGGGCCGATCAACGACGACCAGGGTTTCGACCACGCTGGACGGCGGCAGGATGCGAACCTCCCCGCTCACCGCGACGAAGCAGGGCCGCTTTGTCGCCGACCTCGACCAATATCTCGTCACGCGAGATCAAGTGCGGGTGGCCGTGCGCCCCACGATCCGTGTGATCTGCGAAGCGGCCAGGGGTGGACACAGCGGTTCTGTGTCAGAAGCCACCGGTGGCCGGAGCAGCAGGAATATTTCACGATCACTTCGCGTCGCTGTCGACTAGCCAAACGTGAACGAAAACACCTCGACGCCGGGATCAAGGAATTCAATCTCAAAGGTCACGTCGTTGATCGGCCCCTTCTGCCGGACGAGCTGATACATCCGCGGCAATCGAACTTCGCCCGTGCCATCGGCGCCAGAATCGGAACCATGATCGTCTCCAGGCGCGGCGCCATTCAGCTTCACCGTGAAGCGTACGGGCTTCCCGTTCTTCGCCGGGCCCAAGACCATATGGAGGTCGCGGCTGTGGAACCGGAACACAATCTTGCCGGGCGCCGATTCGAGTGTGTCACTCTCGGCACCGGCCTTCCACGATCCGCTAAGTCCCCACTGATTTAATGCGGGCCTCGCCGGTGGGCTGTAGGTCTTTCGTGAGTCTCTGGCCACCCGCTCCGGCGACGCGAAGTTCTCCGCGCGAACGTAGCCGACGTAGGTTTCGGGCGATCGCACATCGTCGCTCGGTGGCGCCTCGGCTCCTGCAGCGCTTATGCGAACAGCGCCACCGTCCAGGTCGGCTGCTCCGTCTTCGCGTAAGAGTTCCTGGATGATGCGCTCGGATTTCTCATATTCGCCTTCGCCGAAGTGGTGATAACGGATTCGCCCTCTCCGATCGATGAAGTAGTCGGCCGGCCAGTATTCGTTGCGGAATGCCGACCAGATCGAATGATCGCTGTCTATCGCGACGGGGAAGGCGACTCTCAAGTCAGACACGGCGTTTTTCACGTTTGCCGGATCTTTCTCGAAGCCGAACTCAGGCGAATGGACGCCGATAACAACCAGGCCGGCATCCTTGTACTTTGCCGCCCACGCGTTGATGTAGGGAAGCTCCCGCAGGCTGTTAATGCACGAGTAAGTCCAGAAGTTAACCAGCACGACCTTACCGCGTAGCGACTTACTGCTCAACGGAGGAGAGTTGAGCCAAGCCACCGCGCCATCCAAATCAGGGATTCGTCCTTCGTCTCCCGTTCCTGATGCAATCGCGACGACGGCGCTGATTAGGGCCGTGGCAGAAATCCAAAGAGCAAGATTCTTCATAACGAAACCTCCGATCGCTAGTGCGCCTCCGGAGTCGGCTTCACCGCAGGCATCGTGAACAGGACCTTGCCTTGATCAATTGGTTGATGGAGCTGCTCATGCTGGTCTCCGTCTGGTCTGCTGTTCGCTAGCTGGCGACCAACTGCTGCCCGCCGTCGACGTCGTAGGTCGCGCCGGTGAGGGCCGTGTTTGTCATGATGTGCAGGGCGAGCGCGGCGACGTCGGCCGGTCCGACGACGCGCCGGTTGGGAAGGGTGGCGCGGAGCTGATTGCGGCGGGTTTCGAGCCCATCGCCGAGCAGCGACGCCGACAACGGTGTGTCGACGAAACCGGCGGCGATGAGATTGACCCGGACCGGCGCTAGCTCGAGCGCGAGACCGGCGGTGAGGGCAGGCATCGCCGCGGTGACCGCCGACACGAGCGCGAGCCCGCGACCCGCGCGGCGGGCGCCGGTGCCGCCCATGAACAGCAGCGTGCCTCCAGGCCTGACTTTGGGAGCGGCGTTTCGCGCGACCCAGAATGCCAGCAGCAAGTGTTCGCTGATGGCAAGGCGCGCCTGCTCGAACTCGATCTCCAGCAGTAGCCAATAATGCGGGCCCGGGCCGGTGACCATCACGTGGTCGATCGGGGCCGGCAGGTCGACGAAGAATCTCTCCAGCGAAGCCGGATCATTCGCGTCGAAGGCCGCGGTGCTCAGCGCGCCGAGCTCGCTCGCGGCGCGCTGCAGTCGCTCGGGATTCCGCCCGGTGAGGATCAAGTTGGCTCCTTCGGCGCGCACTCGTCGGGCCGTTTCGAGCCCGATGCCAGCGCTACCGCCGATCACGACGACGGTTTGCCCGAGCAGTTCCGGTTCGCGATGGCTGGGAGAGGCGGTGATTGCGGGGCTCATGATGCCTCCAAAGGTCGGATCAATCCTGTTCGGCGAACACCTGCGCCGGCGTTTTTCCGTACGGATAGAAACTCGCCTTGTCGCCCCTCGCCCAGGCTGCTCGCTGCTCCGCGCTACTGATATCCCAATCGGGCCGGCAGCGTTGCAGCACGGCACGCAGGTCGAGGCGCAGCTCTTCCATCGTCGGACGACCGAAGAACCAGTAGCCGT
>DASZHO010000153.1:0-32095 GCA_035937795.1 Vicinamibacterales bacterium
CAGGAAGATGCGCTTGTCCTTGCCGAGCGCGTGCTCGAGCGCGCGCGTCGACGAGGGCCGTCCGATCACGAACGGCATCATCATGTGCGGGAACACGACGACGTCGCGGAGCGGAACGATAGGGAGGGTTTCGTAGACTTCCAAAGAGTGGACTCCTTGTGGGCTTCGGACTTCGGACAGCCTGAAGCCTATCCGGCCTTCTCAATCAGCGTGATCGGCTTGTCTTTCGCTTCGACCACCTCGCGCGTCACCACGCACTCGCGCACCTTCTTCTGGTTGGGCAGCGAGTACATGAGGTCGAGCATCAGGTCCTCGATGATCATCCGGAGGCCGCGGGCGCCAATCTTGCGCTCCAGCGCCGCCTCGGCAATCGCCTCGAGGGCATCGTCGGCAAAGCGAAGCTTCACGTTCTCGTATTCGAACAGCTTCATGTACTGACGCGTGATCGCGTTCCGAGGTTGCGTGAGGATCTGCATCAGCGCGGCCTTGTCGAGCTCGTGCAGCGTGCCCACCACCGGCAGACGTCCCACGAACTCCGGAATCAGACCGTAGCGGATCAGATCCTGCGGCTCCACGCGCTCGAGCGTGGCGCCGAGGTCGCGCTGGCGCGCCGTCTTCACGTCGGCCTTGAAGCCAAGCGTCTTCTTGCCGGTGCGCCGCTCGATGATCTTCTCCAGGCCCACGAACGCGCCGCCGCAGATGAAGAGGATGTTGGTGGTGTCGATCTGAAAGAATTCCTGGTGCGGGTGCTTGCGCCCGCCTTGCGGAGGAACGTTGGCCACCGTGCCTTCGAGGATCTTCAAGAGCGCCTGTTGGACGCCTTCGCCCGAGACGTCGCGCGTGATCGACGGGTTCTCGTCCTTGCGGCAGATCTTGTCGACTTCGTCGATGTAGATGATGCCCTGCTGGCATTTCTCGATGTCGCCGCCGGCGGCCTGCAGCAGCTTCAGAATGATGTTCTCGACATCCTCACCGACGTACCCGGCCTCGGTCAGCGTCGTCGCATCGACGATCGTGAAGGGCACCGACAGCAGCTTGGCCAGCGTCTGCGCGAGCAGTGTTTTGCCCGTGCCGGTGGGGCCGATCAGCATGATGTTGGACTTGGTCAGTTCGACGTCGTTCCGGCTCTTCGGCTGCTTCTGGATCTCGATGCGCTTGTAGTGGTTGTAGACGGCAACCGCCAGCTTCTTCTTCGTCTGTTCCTGCCCGACGACGTACTCGTCCAGGAATTTCTTGATCTCCTGTGGCACCGGCAGCGACGAGCGGACGCCCCGATTGTCGAAGCGGTTGTCGTCCGCGATGATGTCGTTGCAGACCTCGACGCACTCGTCGCAGATGAAGACGGTGGGTCCCGCAATGAGCTTGCGGACGTCGTTCTGGTCTTTATTGCAGAACGAGCACCGCAAGACCTCGTTTTCGCCTTTTGCCTTGACCATAGTTTGCCGATGGGGAGCTAGCCGCGTTTCCGGATTACATCATCAATAATACCGTATTCCTTGCCTTGTTCGGCGGTCATGATGTAATCGCGCTCCGTATCCTCCTGGATACGCTTTACCTGCTGCCCGGTGTGGTGCACCAGGATGTCATTGAGCCGCTCCCGCACGCGCAGAATTTCGCGCGCCGCGATGTCGATGTCGGTGGCCTGTCCCCCCAGCCCCGACATGAGCGGCTGATGGATCACGATGCGTGAGTTGGGCAGCGAGTAGCGCTTTCCCTTGGCGCCGGACGCAAGCAACACGGCGGCCATCGAGGCGGCCTGGCCGATACAGTACGTCGCCACGTCCGGACGGATGAATTGCATCGTGTCGTAAATGGCCAGCCCCGCCGTAATCGATCCCCCGGGGCTGTTGATGTACAGGAGAATGTCCTTGTCCGGATCCTCGGCCTCGAGAAACAGCATCTGCGCGATCACGAGGTTCGCGATCTGGTCGTCGATCGGCGTGCCGACGAAGATGATGCTGTCTTTCAGCAGCCGCGAAAAAATGTCGTACGCCCGCTCACCGCGATTGGTCTGCTCGACGACCATCGGAACCAACTGCATCCGAGAATCTGACATAAACGTCACTACCCGCCTTTAGAGGGTTATCGGCTGCCGCTCGTTCGCCCTGCATTCCCATTCGCTCGGGTCGAGTCGACCGGAAAACCTATAATACCCTCTCTGCGAGCCTCACGCGCGCATCCGTCTGCCCGCTGCTCGATGGATCCAGGGACACCCCGCTAGTCGCGAGTCACGTGCGCCCTGGCCAGCACGAAGTCCATCGCCTTTTCGCGGCGCAAGCCGGCAGACAGGCGCGAGAGCGCCCCTTCCTTCTCGAGCCGCGCGCGCACGGCCGGCGGCGTCAGCCCGGTGCGTTCGGCATAGTGCGCGACGTCTTTTTCCAGATCGGCCTCGGTAACCGTCAGCTCCTCCCGCCGCGCAATTTCGTCGAGCACCAGCGCGCTCTTCACCGAATCGCGGCTCGCTTCCCGCTGGCTGTCGCGAAACCCGTCCCAATCGATGTTCGCGCGCTGCGGATCGATGTCCTGATCCATCAGCCGGCGGGCGAATTCCTCCGTGCGGCGCTCGAGCTCGCGCTCGACGAGCGAATCGGGGATGTCGACCAGGACGCGGGCGGCGAGCGCTTTCAGCAGGTCGGCCCGGAGCCGGCGATCGGCCTCGGCCTCCGCTTCGCGCTGAAGATCGTCGGTGATGCGCGCGCGCAGCGCCTCGAGCGTCTGAAAATCTCCCACGTCTTTGGCGAACTCGTCATCCAGAGCCGGCAGCACGCGTTTGCGGATGTCTTGCACCCTCACGTGATAGCGGACATCGGTGTTCGCCAGCTCCTTTACGGCATAGTCCTCCGGATAATGAATCGTGAAGCTTTTTTCGGCTCCCGCTTCCAGCCCTTTGATTTCGTCATCGAACCCGGGCGGGTTGGCCTTGCCGCCGATTTCGATCGCGACATCGTGATGGTGTTCCCCTTTCGCCGCGCCGCCGGCTTCGCGTGTCACATCCAGCGTCGCCGTGTCGCCGTCGCCAATCGCGCGCCCCTCCACCGGCTCGTAGCGCGCCGCGCGATTCTGCAGCTGGGTCAGCGCGGCGTCGATGGCGCCCTCTTCGAGCGTGACCGCCGGACGGCGCAACGAGATGGTCTCGAGCGCGCCGGGGTTGATCGGCGGAAGCGTTTCAAACGTGGCCGTGAATGTCAGCGCTTGCCCCTCGTCGAGCGACACGTCTTTCACGTCGGGGGTGTCGACCGGCTCGAGGCCCCGCTCGCGCAAGGCATCATCGATGGCGCGCGGAATGAGGTCGTGCGCAACGTCGTGAAGAATCTGCTCGCGAAAGCGCTTCTTGATAAGGTTGGGCGGCACCTTGCCGGGGCGAAATCCCGGGATGCGAGCCTGGCGGCTGTAACTCCTTGCCACACGCTCGATTTGGGCATCGACGATGTCGCTGGGAATTTCAACGGCGACGCTTTTTTTGGTTTCTGTGAGATCGGCGAATTCGGTTTTCACTCTTGCAGTATACCGTTTGGAAAACCGCGAAACCGACAGTCGTCCGTCGACTCTCGACTCGAGACTGTCGACTACCAGACTGTCGACTGTCCGGCCTCGACGTCCGACTAAATGGGGGCTGAGGGACTTGAACCCACACGTCTTTTGGACACAAGATCCTAAGTCTTGCGCGTCTGCCAGTTCCGCCAAGCCCCCACGCCCGGCCGGTAAAGCTCGACCCTGCCCAGCCTATACGCAAAGCCCATCCGCATCAACGGGTTAGCTCCTATACCCTCGGCCGCCGTTCCCGTCGATAAGTAAGATGGTGACGATACAAGCCCGTATCATTCTATGTCGGTTCAGGTATCTGAATTGATACGAAATAGCTCTCAGAGTCTTGATATGTCGTATATTGTCATATTAGTTTCGGCGTCTCGGACATTCTAAATGGGGGCCTGTAACTGACAGGGCGGAGCTGTATCTGGACTATATGCGTGCTCCGGTAGGCGGCGCGGTCATGTCCGGCGTGCTCGAGTTGATGGGCCCGTCGCCTGCCACCGAGCAGGCCCGCCGTGCGATGACTGAAGCCGTGGGTGGAATGAATCCGCTCATGATTTCCGCCGAGACCGGGCTCGATCCCGTGGCAGTCGCGCGCGCCATCCACAATGCGAGCGAGCGTGCCGGCGGCGCGTTCGTGCCGGTGGATTGCGCGTCGGCCGATGCGCTGCGCCTGGATCAGCAGCTGTTCGGTCCGAATCCGGCGGACGGCGGTGAGCTCGAGTACGTCAGCGAGGGGAGTCTGCTGGCCGGAGCGTTCGGTGGGACGCTGTTGATTGCAAACGTGTCGGAACTGCCATCGCACCTGCAAAGCCGCCTCGCGCGCATCCTTCGCGAGCGGCGGATCTACACCGAGGCGCGCGGCAGCGTGGCGCTCGACGTCCGGATCATGGCCACAGTACGTGGGAATGTCGAAGAGGACTTTCGAGACGGGCGGTTGCGGCGCGAGCTGCGATCGCGCTTCGTGCTCACCCTCGAGGTGCCCGCGCTGCGTCATCGGCCGTCCGATATTCCGATGTTGATCGGCTGCCTCGTCGCCGATGCGGCCGCGGCCGCGGGCGTCGACGTGCCCGCATTCAGCCGCGAGGCGCTCTCGCTGTTGTCGGCGTTACCGTGGCGCCGCAATCTCGACGAGCTCGGCGAAGTGCTCGACCTGTTCGTGGGAGCGGCGGCGGGGGGCACGATTCAGCTCGACGACGTGCTTCGGCACGTGGCGATCGAGCGCGTGACGCCCCGGCAGGCCGTCAGCGCGACGCTGCGCGACGCGCGCAGCACGTTCGAACGCGAGTACATCGCGGCCGTGCTCAGCCGCTACGGCTGGCGCATGGACGAAGCGGCACGCAACCTCGGTATTCAGCGCACCAATCTCTATCGGAAGGTGCGTCAGCTCGGCATCGCGCGCGCGAGGGCGAAATAGATGAGGATCTTCAAATCGAGCCGCGGGAGATTGGCCCAGGCCGGATTGGCGCTGGCGTGTCACGCCCTTCTGTGGCCAGCGCCCGCGCGCGCCCAGATCGTCGCGCCGCGCGAATCGGCACAGATCGAGTTCGGGCCCGTGTCGTTGTATCCAAGTCTCGTCGTGGCGGACGCCGGAAAAGACTCGAACGTGTTCAACGACAGCCAGGCGCCCAGGCAGGATTACACCTTCACCCTCCAGTCCAGAGCGTTGGTCGTCACTCGCCTTGGTCTGAACGAGCTGATGTTTTCCACCGGCAGCGACTACGTGTGGTTCCGGCAGTACAAACAGGAGCGCTCGAGCAACGCCGCCTACGCCGTGCGATTCAATTTTTCGGCGAGCCGCTTCAAGCCCTTCATCGGCGCGCAGGATCTCCGCTCGCGCACCCGCCCGAATCCTGAAATCGATGCGCGTATCCGGCACGTCGATCGCCAGGGGACGGGGGGCCTGGCCTTCGATCTCACCGAACGCACGTCGATCAATGCCGGCGCGGTATTCGACGATTCTTCGTATGACAAGGGCCAGTTCTTTCGGGGCATCGATCTGTCGCAGGCCTTGGACCGCAAGGGCCGGGCCTATTTCGGGGGCATCGGCTACGCCGTGACCCCCTTGACCACGCTCCTGCTGGCCGGACGGTACGCCGAAGACCTGTTTCCTCTGTCCCATCTGAGGGATTCCAAGCTCTACAGCTTCGCGCCGACGCTGCAGTTCAGCACCGATGCGGCGATTCGGGGCCAGGTGTCGGTAGGCGTGGAGGTCTTCAAGCCGAAAGATACCCAGTTCGCCGCCTACAAAGGCGCCACCTACGATGCGCTCGTCAGTTGGTCGCTGTTCGGCGACGTCACCTCTTTTGACGTCCGTGGCACTCGAAATGTAAATTACTCTTACAAGGTCGATAGCCCCTACTATCTCATTACCGGCGCGCGGCTCGGCGTGACCCAGAAGTTCGTCGGCCCATTCGATCTCACGGCCGCCGCCGATCGCGAATATTTATCGTATCGCTGGCATGTGGGTGCTGCGGGAATCGTGGATTCGCACCCTCAGGCCGATACCACCGACGTCCTGAGCGGCGGCATCGGCATCAACATGAAGCGCGGCTTCAAGGTGGTGCTGACGGTGGAAAAGACACGGCGGCATGCGAACACCGATCCGACGCTGAACTACAGGCGGACCCGGCTCTTGAGCACGATCACCGTCGGATCGTAAGGATTGAAGCGATGACGACCTCGTTGATGGCGCTTGTTCTCGCGACAGGGGTTGCTACCCAAGCCTCCGCCCAAGGCGTCGCCGCGCCGGGATCGAGCGCCCCGGCGCAGCAGGGGCCGGCCCGGGCTGGTCAAACGCCGGCGCAGACACCCGCTCCCGCACAAACGCCACTGTCCGCGCAGACGCCGCCCGCACCCGTGCCGCCGCCGGCCGATTACCGCATCGGCCCGCAGGATGTGCTCAACATTACCGTGTTCGGGGAGCCCACGCTCTCCGGTAAGGTGCGCGTCGACAACGACGGGACGTTTCCATTCCAGTACCTCGGCCGCGTCAAAGCCGACGAGTTGACGCTGGTGGAGGTTGAATCGAATATCAGGAAAGGCCTTGCGGACGGCTACGTGCGCAATCCGCAGGTGTCGGTGGAGATCGACCAGTATCACAGCCAGAACGTGTACGTGCTCGGCGAGGTACGGGCGCCCAACAAGTATTCGCTGCCGGGCAACTCCACGCTGATCGACGTGCTCACCCAGGCCGGCTCTGTCACGTCGACGGCGGGCCACTGGGTCTATATCAACCACGCGCGGCAGGGCACGCTGATCGGCGGCCCCGCGGCGACGAGCGACACCAGCACCGCCGATCTGCGAATCAATCTCAACGATATTCAAAGCGGCAAAGCGCAGAACGTCAAGATACAGGACGGCGACACCATCTGGATTCCGAAGGCGCAGATTATCTACGTCGTGGGAGAAGTACGCACGCCGGGAGGCTTTCCATACGACGAGACCATGACGGTCTTCGACGCGATCTCGCTCGCCGGCGGCGTCACCGAAAAAGGATCGAACACGAGGCTGTCGATCCGGCGCCTCATCAACGGACAGATGAAGGAGATCGACGCCAAGCCCACCGATTTCCTGAAACCGGGCGATCAGGTCAACGTCAAGCGCCGCCGTCTGTGAGAATCGTCTTCCTCAACCCGAGCGGGCAGCTCGGGGGAGCGGAGACTGCACTGCTTGATTTGCTCGCCGCTATCCGCCAGGCACGGCCCTCATGGTCCCTCGGGATGATTGCCTCCGCCGGCGGCCCGCTGGTCGAACGAGCTGTGAATCTGGGAGTCCGCTGTGACGTCTTGCCGTTTCCTCAATCGCTCGCGCGTCTTGGCGAATGGGGTCGCCGCGGGTCGGCGGCAACCCGGTTGCAACTGGGCGCCGCGCTCGTCGGCGCCGCCGTGCCGGCGCTGCGCTATGCGTCCCGTCTGCGCCGGGGTCTGCGCGGGCTTGACCCCGACATCGTGCACACCAACGGCTTGAAGATGCACCTGCTCGGCGCGCGCTGCCGTCCGGACGGAGCCAGGCTCGTCTGGCACCTGCACGATTATCCGGACGCCCGTCCCGTCACGGCGGCGCTCCTTAGAACGCAAGCGCACCGCTGCGCCGTGGCGCTCGCCAACTCCGACAGCGTCGCCCGGCATGCGCGGAAGCTGTTCGGCGACGCGATGCCGGTGAGAACGCTCTACAACTCCGTCGATCTCGATCGCTTCTGTCCCGAGGGTCGCGCGCTCGATCTCGATGCCCTCGCGGGCGCGCCGCCCCTGGTTCCCGGTGGCATTCGCATCGGCCTCGTCGGGACCTTCGCGCGCTGGAAAGGCCAGGACGTGTTTCTGGACGCGTTATCCCGCCTGGTCGTGCCGGCGGTAGCGTCCGGCGCCGGCAGGCCGGCGCTGCGCGGCTACATCATCGGCGGGCCGATTTATCAAACCGATGCGAGTCAGTTTTCCCTGCAGGAGCTCCGCGACCTCGCGGTGAAATTCGGGCTGGGCGACGCGGTGGCGTTCACGGGACGGATCGACGACGTGCCGGCGGCGCTGCGCGCGCTGGATGTGGTCGTGCACGCGAGCACTGAGCCGGAACCCTTTGGTCTCGTCATCGCCGAAGCGATGGCCACCGCCAGGCCGGTGGTCGTGAGCCGTGCGGGCGGCGCGGCTGAAATCGCCGCGGCCGGCGCGCTGTTCCATTCGCCCGGCGACGCCGCGGAGCTTGCTGATCGCCTCTCCGAATTGATCGAGAGTCCGGAGCTGCGTGCGTCGCTGGGCCAGGCGGGACGCGCCGCCGCGGTCCGCCTGTTCGACCGCCGGCGCCTGTCGGAGACGCTGGTGCCCCTCTACGAAGCGCTCGCTCCGGAGCGGCAAGCGTAAGTGACGCCGATGCGGGTGCTGCACCTTCACAGCGGCAATCTCTACGGAGGAGTCGAAACGTTTCTGGCCACGCTGGCGCGATGCCGCGACCTGGCGCCGTCGATGGAGATGACGGTGGCGCTCAGCTTCGATGGCCTTATCGGCGCCGAGCTGCGCGGGGCCGGCGTGGCGACACCCCTGCTCGGCGAGGTTCGCCTGCGGCGCCCCGCGTCCGTGTGGCGCGCGCGCAGGGCCCTCGCCGCTCTTCTCTCCGGCGGCGCCTTCGATGTCGCCGTGTGCCATCAAGCCTGGCCTCTCGCGATATTCGGACCGGTCGTCAAAGCATCCCGGACGCCCCTGGTGTCCTGGCTCCACATGGCTGGCACCGGCCGCCACTGGCTGGACCGGCTGGCCTCGCGGGTCCACCCTGACTGCATCGTCTGCAACAGCCGGTTTACCGCCGCTTCGCTGCCTCCAGTGGACGCGCGCGTTGAGTCCGTCTACGCTCCCGTGACCCTTCGGCCCGTCGTCGCCACAGACTCTCGCGCGTCGCTGAGAGGGACGCTCGACACGAACCCGGACGATGTCGTGATCATTCAGGTGAGTCGAATGGAGCCGTGGAAGGGTCAGCGGACATGCCTGGAAGCGCTCGCGCAGCTTCGCGACCGCGCGGGATGGGCCTGCTGGCAGGTCGGCGGGGCCCAGCGGCCGTTCGAGGCGCGATATCTGGAGTCGCTGAAGGCCGACGCCGCGCGCCTCGGGATCGCCGATCGCGTCCATTTTCTGGGCCAGCGCTCCGACGTGACCGATCTGCTGCGCGCCGCCGATATCTTCTGCCAGCCGAATCTCGAGCCCGAGCCCTTCGGTATCAGTCTTGTCGAAGCGCTCGCGGCTGGGCTCCCCGTCGTCACATCGAACATCGGCGGAGCTGTCGAGATCGTCGATGACACGTGCGGCGTGCTCGTGCCTCCGCGAGACCCGCCGGCGCTCGCGTCGACGCTCGATCGGCTCGTGTGCAATGCCGGCGACCGATCGCGGCTCGCAGACGGCGGGCCTGCCCGGGCGCGCGCGTTATGCGATCCCGCCACCCAGATGCGCCGGATCGCCGATTTGCTGCACGAGGTGTCGGGGCATCGGCAGCCGGCGATCCCGGTTCGGCTTCATTCCACGCGGTTGCGCCTGGCCGTCTTCAGCTACGGCCTTCCCGCGCCGGGCCAGAAGCGGGGGGGCATCGAGCGCGCCGCGCACACGCTCGCGCAAGGCCTCGCCGAGCGGGGCCATCACGTCGTGGTGTTTTCCCACGACCTCAAGCCGGAGGGCGCCGCGTACGAGGTGCGCAACCTTCCGTGGAGCAGCTTTGTCAACACATGGCTCGGGCGCCGCGTCACGATGGGTTATCTCGGAAACGTGATGGCGCTCCTGCCCGACTACAAGGACTTCGATGCCATCATCGCGCACGGAGACAGCCTGCTCCTGCCGCTGGCGGGCAAGCCCGTCCTCCGCGTGATGCACGGAAGCGCGCTCGGCGAGGCGGCGCACGCCACCTCGATCGGCCGCTGCCTGCTTCAATGCGGCATCTTCGCTCAGGAGTTGCTCACCGCCCTGACCGGATCCGGCACCGTCGGAGTGAGCGAAAATACGCGCCGCGACAATCCTTTCGTCAAACACGTCATCCCCCACGGCGTCGACACGCGTCTGTTTCGTCCCATGCCGAGCGAAAAGACGGCCGAGCCCTCGCTCATGTTTGTCGGGGCCGTAGAAGGCCGCAAACGCGGCGCATTTTTGCTCGATGTATTTCAACAGACCGTCCGGCCCGCGCTGCCCGATGCCACGTTGATGTTCGTCGGTCCGTCCGGCCCGGAGATGCCCGGCGTGACGTATCGTTCCGGCGTCGACGACGCCGAGCTCGCCACGTTGTACCGGCGCGCCTGGTTGTACGTCTCACCCAGCACGTATGAGGGGTTCGGTCTGCCGTATCTCGAGGCGATGGCGTGTGGGACGGCGGTCCTCGCCACGCCGAATCCCGGCAGCGACGAGGTGCTCGCCGGAGGTCAATTTGGAAAGCTCGTCAATGATGCCGCGTTCGGCGCGGCGACGCTGAATCTCCTGGGCGACGAAACCGCGCGGCGCGCGATGGAAGTGCGCGGGCTGCGCCGCGCACAGGAGCTGTCGCTGGACTCGATGCTCGATCGCTACGAGACGCTGCTCGCAGCCCTGTGTGATGCTCATGTCGGATCAATCGCCTCAGCCTAGCTCGTTTGTTTTCCCGGTCGCGCTCCAACCCGCGGTTGATGAGCAGGCGGCCCAGCAGTCTGTCGGGCGCGGCGAGCCCTGGGGCTGGCTCGAGTTGTTCGTGTTCAGCCAGCTGCTCTGGGGCGTCCTGCTGTTCATCCCCGGTTCTCAGGCCTATCGGACCTACATTCGCGCGTTCCCCTACGCGGCCAGCCTCATGGCACTGGTGGCGTGCGCGCGATCGGGCGCCACCGATACCGCCGTTCCCGGCGCGCGGTGGATCATGGCCGTGATCGTCTTGCTCATCGCCAACCTCGTCCACGAAGAGACCTGGATGATGTCCGGCATTGCGCAAGTCGTCTTCCAGCTCGCGATTGCGGCGCCCGTATTCTGGGGCGCCCGCGCCTGGATCACCCCGGCGCGGCTGGAGCGGCTGATGCTGCTGATTTTCCTCGGCAACATGGCCAGTGCAGCGGTCGGATTGCTGCAGGTGTATTACCCATCGACGTTTCTGCCGCCGCAGTTCAGCACGTTCGCCTTGAAGGTCAACCCTGAATTCGTCAATTCGCTGACCTACGTCGGCTCTGGAGACCGGGTCATCATCAGGCCTCCAGGGTTGAGCGATCTGCCCGGCGGTGCGGCGGTTGCCGGCACCATCACGGCGCTCTTCGGCTTTGCGCTGGCGATGCGCCCCCACCAGCACAAGATCTGGAAAGCGATCTATGCCGCGGCGGCGGCCGTGGGCATTACCGTGGTCTATCTCACGCAGGTGCGATCGATGATCCTGATGATCCTGGGCGGCATGATGGTCGTCGCGCTCGTCAGGCTGCGCCGCGGGCGCGTCGTCCAAAGCGGCTGGATCGCCGCCGCGGCGGCTACGCTCGTGGTGGGTTCATTCGTCTGGGCGGTAACGTTGGGCGGCGAGTCGGTGCACGAGCGGTTCATGGGCATGGTTGATGACGGCGTCGTGCAAAGTTACCAGGACAACCGCGGCATCTTTCTCGATTACACATTCAGGGAATTGGTCTACCAGTATCCGCTCGGCGCGGGCGTGGGCCGGTGGGGCATGATGACCCAGTATTTCGGCGACTCCACCAACTGGCAGCATCCCGCGCTGTGGGCGGAAATCCAGCCGACCGGCTGGTTGTTTGACGGCGGGATCTTCATGTGGATTTTTTATCCCGGCGCGCTGTTTGTCGCCACGCGGTACACCTACAAACAAGCCGTCGATCCCGGCGGGACCCTGAACGATTACGCCGAGATGGTGCTTGTGATGCAGCTGCTCCTGATCGGGCTCTGCTTCACCGGTCCCGTCTTCAACACGCAGGTCGGTATCCTGTTCTGGCTGTCGACGGCGATGCTGGTCGGCGCCGCGCGCACGGTTGCAATTGAGGCGTGGAATTCGGAAGTTCAAGAGGAAACCGAGAACGACCTGAGGCCCGAGCCCGAAGCGGCGGAGCCGGCATGAGCACCGTTCCAACCTGATGCCGGCAGGTGTCACGGTCGTGGTCCTCAGCTACAACCGGCCAGAGTTGCTCGAGAAAGCGCTGCAATCAATCACCGCCCAGAGCTGCCAGGACGTCGAAATTCTGGTGGTCGACAACCGAAGCCCCCAAAGCGCGCGAGTCGCGGAGCTTGTTCGCGGGTTCCACGGCGTGCGCCTGGCCGCCAACGCGACCAACGTGGGCTTTACGGGTGGCATGAATCAGGGCCTGGCCCTTGCGCGGGGCAAGTACGTGTATCTCACGGAAGACGATCTCGAGCTCGCCCCCGATTGCCTGGCGAGGCTGGTCGAGTACCTCGAAGACCATCCCGAGACGGCGCTCGCCGGACCGGTCATGTGGAATGTTCGCACGCCCAGCATTCGGTGCGCCGGAGGTGACTTCGAGCTTCGTTCGACCTATCGAATGCGCGTGGCGGGAGTGGGCCAGAACGACCTGCCGGCAGCGGCGCCCTACCGGACACATTTTCTCGCAGGAGCCATGATTGCGGGAAGAGTCTCCGAGCTGCGCCGGCTTGGGGGCTTCCACCCCGATTTTTTCATGTATGGAGAAGACGTCGAATTGTGCGCGCGCGTGCGCGAGCAGGGCCTGGCTATGGCCGTGGTTCCCGCCGCTCGCGTGTATCATCACGATCCGCCGGAGCAGCCGGAATCCGCCCTTGTCAGCTTTCACAAGCAGAAGAATCTTGTCGCGCTGTATCTGCTCCACGCGCCGCTCACGGTCTTGCCGCTTTTTTTTCTGCGCTATGGGGTCATCGACGGCGTGCGGCGCCTGATGCGCTCCGGCCCGTCGTTGGCGCCATGGGTGCGGGCCTGGGCGTGGGCCGCTCGCAACACGCCGAAACTATTGTCGGAGCGCTGGAAGCGGGCCGGATGAGAGATGTCCTGAACCTGGGCTGCGGACGAAAGCTGCTCGACGACGCCGTCAACGTTGACGTGAGCGCTGAGGTCGGCGCCGATGTCGTGCACGACCTCGCCAGCATCCCTTGGCCCCTTCCCTCAGATACGTTTCGCAAAGTCTATGCTTTCGACGTCATCGAACATCTCGACAACATTGCCGCGACGATGGAGGAGATCCATCGCGTCTGCGCGGCCGGGGGGCAGGTTCATATCACGGTACCGCATTTCTCGTCAGCCAATGCGTTCACGGATCCCACCCACCGGCATCAATTGGGTTATTTCAGTTTCGACTACTTCGATGCGGATCATCCGGTGGCCTTCTATAGCAAGGCCAGATTCAAACGCCGCAAGGTGGAAATCGTGTTTCACCCCAGCTGGCCCAACAAGATCGTCCACCGCCTGGCCAACCGCTGGCCCGCGGCTTACGAAAGGCGATGGGCGTGGATCTTTCCCGCCTGGTTTCTGTCCGTTGACCTGGACGCGATCAAGTGACACGCGGCGCGGCGCCCCGCGTCCTTCATCTCGTGCCTGCGCTCTTCGGGCCCGGCGGCGTCACGGGTGGAGCCGAGCGGTACGCGCTCGAGCTGGCGCGCCACATGGCCGACGCCGTGCCGACGCGCTTGTTGACCTTCGGCGACCGGGACGCGCGCACGTGCGAGGGCAATCTCGACATTCGCGTGGTCGGCGGCGCCTGGCACGTCCGCGGCCAGCCCACGAATCCGTTTTCCATGGCGGTGTTCCCCGAAATCCTGCGGAGCGATGTCGTGCACTGTCATCAACACCACATCCTGGCGAGCAGCGCTGCGGCGATCGTGTGCCGTGCCACCGGGCGGCGCGTCTTTGCGACCGATCTGGGCGGTGGTGGTTGGGACGTGTCGGCGTACATCTCGACCGATCGATGGTTCAACGGCCATCTGCACATCAGCGAATACAGCAGGATGATTTCCGGGCAGGCCGGGAAGCCGTGGGCGCGGGTCGTTCTCGGCGGCGTCGACACCGATCGATTTAGTCCCGACCCGCTGACACCGCGCGGCTGCACGCCGCTGTTCGTCGGCAGGCTCCTGCCGCACAAAGGCGTGAACGATCTCATCGCGGCGCTCCCCGCGAACATGGCCCTCGACGTCGTCGGTCCGCTCAATACCACGGGCAACGTCGAAGCGTTGAAAGCCCAGGCGGCGGGCAAGCGGGTGACCTTCCGGCACGACGTGGACGATGGCGGCCTCCTCGAAGCATACCGCCGCGCGTTGTGCCTCGTGTTGCCCAGCGTCTACCGCGCGAACAATGCCGCCGAGACGAAAGTGCCGGAGCTGCTGGGGCAGACGCTCCTCGAGGCGATGGCATGCGCCACGCCGGTGATCTGCACGCGCGTGGCGAGCATGCCCGAGGTGGTCGACGATGGTGTGACGGGCTTCATTGTCGAAGCGGGAGACCACCGCTCGCTCGGCGATCGTCTCAGCTGGCTGGCGGCGCATCCGGCAGAAGCGGCCGCGATGGGCGCCGCCGGGCGCCGCGCCGTGCTGCAGCGTTTCCAGTGGACGCAGGTGGTCGACCGCTGCCTCGACGCGTATGCCTCGCTCTAGGAGTCCCGAGCGCAGGGTTGCCCGGCTGATTCTGGCGGCGATGTTTGTCGGTTTTTGCTATTCCGGCATGGCAACCGTTCGGCTCTCCTGGCAGTTGTTCCGCAAGCCTGCGGCATCCGGGCCAGACGCGACCATCGACAATTTGATCTCGGTCGCCAACGTTGCGAGCGGACAGGCGCTCCGCGACGCCGTGAATGGAGCCGGCTGGCCGGTGACCGACGACGTTGTGGTCGTCGGAGACGCCGCGAATCGCGACCTGGCCCAGATCTATCAAAGCGCAAGTTATCTGTTGTATCCGAGGCGCCTTTGGCTGGCCTTTGATCTATCCGCGGCCTCAGCGCGTGCCCGTCACCTCATCGTCATTGGCCGGCCCAGCGGACTTTCCGAATCGGCGGGACGGCCGATTTCAAGCGGGTTGAGACTCGTGGACGTCAATTGATCGCTGACGCGCTGATCGTCGCGGTCGCTGTGACTGTGCTTCTGGCGTTCGGCTACGCGCTGCTGCGGCTGCTCGCCCCAAGGGCGCCACTGTGGTGGTTCGAGCGGCTGGCGTTCAGCTTCCTCCTCGGTGCAGGCGGTGCCTCGATCGCATGGATGCTGCTCCTGCCCATTTACGATGTCGTCCAGCCGCGGTGGGCGCTGCTCGTCGCCGGAAGCGGCGCGTTGATCTGGGCGTGGCCCAGGCTGCGATCCGCGCGCGACCGGTCGTCACGATCTCAGCAGGCGATCAATTGGGTGACCCTGGCCGGCAGCGTGGTGCTGCTGTTCCAGTTCGCCACGCTGATGGCGGCCTCAGTGCATGGGCCGCTCGGTTGGGACGCTCTCTTCAACTTCGAGTTCAAAGCGCGGCTCGCATTCGAACACCGGCCGCCGGGGCAGCTGCCGCTCGCCTATTTTTCCGATCCATCGCGCGCCTGGTCTCATCCCCGCTATCCCTTGCTGCTGCCGTTTGTGGAGTTCTGGGTGTACTCGTGGCTCGGCCGCGTGGATCAGGCTGCGCTGAAATGGTTCCTCCCGCTCTTCGACTTCGCGTTGATCGCCGGCGTCTGCGGCACCGTTCGGCGGCTCACCAACGTGCCCGTCGCCTTCGCGACCGGCATCGCGCTTGGCCTGCTGCCTACGATGACCGTCGATCCAGGCGCCATCACCGGGTACGCCGATGTGCCGGTGGCCGCTGCGATGGCCGGCGCGCTCTGCTGCACCGTGCTGGCGATTCAAACTGAGGACGGTGAACCGTTGCGGCTGGCGGGCGGCCTGGCGGCGGTTGCGGCCCTGACGAAAGTGGAAGGGCTGCTGCTGGCGATGTTTTTCGGGGTCGCCGCGCCGCTTCTCGGAATATCGGCCGGCAAGCGTGCGGCGGCGATCGCGCCGTTGTGGGTGCCGCTGCTCGTGATGGTGCCGTGGCTCGTGTTTCAGCACCGCTATGGACTGCCGGAGGCCGATTTTCCTTCGCTGTCGCCGCTGGTGGCCCTGCGCAACCTGCCTCGTCTGCCGGTGACGGCGTCGCTCATTGCGCGCGAGCTGCTGAAGCCCGGTAGATGGGCCCTTGTGTGGCCGGCTTTCGGCGCCGCGCTCGCGTTGGCAATGTGGCGCGGCACTCTGAGCGGCGTCAGCGCCATGCTGGCGGCAGGTGTGCTGCTGCCGCTTGCCGCCTACACCGTGATTTTTCTCTTCAGCGGCTGGGGCGATTTCACATTGCACGTGGGCACCTCGATCGGGCGCCTTCTGATGCCGCTGGCGCCGACCGCGCTGGTTTTCACTGCGAGTCAGCTGTGGTCATCCACTTAGTCACTCCCGAATATCCGCCCGCGATCGGCGGGTTGGCTGACTACACGCGCGCCCTGGCGGAGGCCCTCACGGAGGCCGGCGAACAGGTGCACGTGTGGTGCCCGCAGCACGGAACCGAAGCCACGCATCCATTTGGCGTCCACGCCGACCTCGGCGCGTTTTCGAAGGGCGATCTGGACCATTTCGGGGCCGAGCTCGACGCGTTCCCGGCGCCGCGCCGGCTGATCGTGCAGTGGGTCCCTCACGGCTACGGCAGGCGGTCGATGAATCTGGCGTTCTGTTTCTGGCTGTGGAAGCGCGCGCGGGGTGGAGATGAAATCGAATTGATGGTCCACGAGCCGTTTCTCGCATGGCGGGAGGGGACGTGGCGGCAAACCGCGGCGGCGGGCGTGCACCGGCTGATGACGGTCATTCTTCTCCGCGCGGCTCGTCGTGTCTGGATGTCGATTCCCGCATGGGAGCCAATGTGGAGGCCGTACGCCCTCGGGCGGCGCGTGCCGTTTGGGTGGCTGCCGGTTCCAAACAGTCTTCCGGCACCGGATCCAAAAACGGTATCGGCGTTGCGGACGCGATTCCGGCATGAACCAGGCGGACTGGTCGGGCACGTGGGCACCTACGGAGGGCTTGTCACGCCGCTGCTGTCGGGCGTACTTCCGGAAATTCTCCGCCAGAAGGGCGGCCCCCGGGTACTGCTCATCGGCGCCGGAAGCGAGGCATTTCGCACGGCATTTCTTTCGCGGCGTCCCGACCACTCCAACCACGTGTACGCGACAGGTACGTTGAGCACGGCCGACGTGGCGGCACACGTGGCGGCGTGCGATGTCCTGGTGCAGCCATATCCGGACGGCGTCAGCTCGCGCCGCACGACCGCGATGGCGGGTCTCGCGTTCGGCGTGCCCGTCGTGACCACTCGCGGCCGCTTGAGCGAAGCGCTGTGGAGTGAATCGGGCGCCGTGCGGTTGAGCGAGGTGGGCGATTCTCCGATGATGGCCCGGCAGGTCGAGGATCTCCTCCGGCATCCGGAAGCCAGGCTGCGGCTGGGCGAAGCCGGCCGCTCGTTGTATCAAAGGTCGTTTGAGATGCGCCGGACAATCGACGCGCTCATGGGACGCGATTCCCGGAAAGTGGCCTGATCGCGCCCTGATGTCCCTCCAAGATCCGACAATTGCGATCGATCTCCGCGGATTGGATCGGCTGAACGTTGGCAACGGACAATTCCGGTACTGCGTGGATCTGATTGACGGCTTGTGGAAGCTCTCGGCGGAGTGCCGTTTCATCGTGATCGGCTCGCTCCCGTCGCCGCCCGAGGCGATTCGGCATGTGTTCGAGCATGACGATCGCTGGCGCTATCTTCCGGTTCGCTTGCGGGACTTTCGCGGCGCGTTCTACCTGGAGCAGCTCCTGTCTGGCTGGTTGCTCCTGCGGCAACACGTGGACGTGCTGCACACGCTGCATACGCAGGTGCCATTGCTGTCGAGCGCCAAGAGGGTGGTCACAATCTACGACATGATGTCGGAGCTGTTTCCCGAATATCGTGAGCGCGTCGTGTCGAGACCCTACCGCCTGTTCAAGTACGCCGTCAAGAACACCGGTCCGTTTGTCCTGGCCATTTCCAACACAACTGCCGCGGATCTCGACCGCTTCTGGGGGGTCCCCGCGTCGCGCGTTGCGGTGATCTATCTGTGCTCGAGTCCGGAGGCCGCCGGCGCGATTCCATCCGAGGCGGAGACCGCGGCAAACGGAACGAGGGGGTTGATTCTGTCGCCCTACAACCTCGAGCCTCGCAAGAATTTGCTGTCGTTGCTCCGTGCCATGGTCGAGGTGCGAAGATCGCATCCTGATGCGCACCTTGTGCTGTTCGGCCGGGCCGCGCTCACCGCGGAACGGGAGGAGGCGTTCAGGAAGGCCGTCGATGCTCTTGGATTGAACGAGACGGTCTCGCTGACCGGCTTCGTATCTGACGCGGAGTTGACGGCGCTGTACCGGCGAGCATCGCTGTTCGTCTTTCCGTCGCTCTACGAAGGTTTTGGTCTGCCGGTGCTCGAGGCGATGGCCGCGGGAACCTGTACCGTCGCGCGCAATCAATCGGCGATGGCCGAGGTTCTGGGCGATGCCGGTGTCCAGGTCGAGACCGCCGACCCGGCGCTGCTGGCCTCCGCGATGTCTGCCGTCCTTGCCGATGCCCCGAGACGCGCGGCTCTGGGCCGCGCGGGCCAGGTTCGCGCAGCGCGGTTCACGCAGCAGGCAATGGCTCAGGGCACCCTCGCTGCCTACATGAGGGTGCTTGGCCGGCACCACACCGCCGGTGCTCTGGCGCCCGCCAGCGAGATGCGCCATTGACCGATATCGGGACCATGAAGACGACGTACGGCGAAGGACAACTCCGTGGCTGAGCTGGTGACGCTCCCCGACCGTCCAATTCTCGTCCTGCAGCCTGGCAAGGGATGGGCCTCGCTCGATCTGCCCGCCGTCTGGGAGCATCGCGAGCTGCTCTATTTCCTGACGCTGCGCGATATCAAGCTGCGTTACAAGCAAACGTCACTGGGTGTGATCTGGGCCATCATCCAGCCGCTGTTCCCGATGATTGTGTTCACGCTCTTTTTCGGCAGGCTCGCGAAAATGCCGTCGGACGGGGTTCCCTACGCGATCTTCGCCTATGCCGGGCTGCTGCCCTGGACGTATTTCGCCAACGCCGTCGGGAACAGCGCCGCCAGTGTCGTTGGCAGCTCGAGCCTGGTCACCAAGGTGTATTTCCCGCGCATGATTATTCCCGGCGCCGCCGTGCTGGCCGCACTGGTCGACTTCGTCATCGCCTTCGGCCTGCTCGCCGTGCTGATGGCCTGGTACCGGATTCCGATCCATTCGACCCTGGTCATGCTGCCGCTGCTCATCGTGCTCGAAACGACGCTGGCGCTGGGCGTGGGGATGTTTTTCTCGGCGCTCACGGTGAAATATCGCGACGTCCGGCACGCGCTGCCGTTCCTGCTTCAGATCTGGATGTTCGTGACGCCGATTATCTTCCCATCGAGCATCGTGCCGCCAAGATGGCGGTTGATTCTGGCGCTGAACCCGCTGATGGGCGTGGTCGAAAATTTCCGCGCGGCACTCTTCGGCCAGCCGTTTCACTGGAAGGAGCTCGCGTTCTCCACGGCGATGGCGCTTCTGCTGCTCGTCTTCGCCGCCTACTCGTTCCGGCGCATGGAGCGGACATTCGCGGACTCCATCTAGTGCAGCCCATCCTCAAAGTCTACGGTCTCGGCAAGGAGTACCTCATCGGGTCGCTCGAAGGGTCCGAGTCGACCATCCGTGGCGCGCTGACGCGCGCATTCCGCTCGCCGCTCCGCGCGTTGAGAGGCGGCGGCACCGAGCGGATCTGGGCGCTGCGCGACGTCTCGTTCGACGCGATGCCGGGGGATGTCATCGGGGTGCTGGGCAAGAACGGCGCCGGCAAGTCGACGCTGCTGAAGATTCTTTCTCGCATCACAGAGCCCACGAACGGTCGCGTCGAGCTCTACGGCCGCGTTGGATGCCTGCTCGAGGTTGGCACCGGATTCCATCAGGAGCTCACGGGCCGGGAGAATGTGTATCTCAACGGCGCGATTCTGGGGATGAGAAAGGCCGACATCGCCCGCCAGTTCGACGAAATTGTGGCCTTCGCCGAAGTCGAGAAATTCATCGATACGCCGGTGAAGCGGTACTCGAGCGGCATGTATCTGCGTCTGGCGTTTGCCGTGGCGGCGTTTCTGGAATCGGAAATCTTGCTCGTCGATGAAGTTCTCGCGGTCGGCGATGCCGCGTTTCAGAAGCGATGCCTTGGCAAGATGCGTGACGTGAGCGCCAGCGGTCGGACCGTGCTGTTTGTGAGCCATAACATGGCGGCGATCGAGTCGCTTTGCACCCGGTGTCTGTATATCTCGAATGGCCGGGCGGAGGGGCTCGGCGTACCGCACGAGGTGATCGGGCGCTATTTGTCGGCGGAGGCCATGCCCAGAGCGGCGGCGATGAGTCTCGAGTCGCACCCCAACCGGCAAGCCCGCTCCGAAGTGCTGATGCGATCCCTGCTCCTGACGGGCGACGGCGCGCGCTCCGCGGCAGCCATTCGCATGGGCGGCGGACTCTCGATCGAGGTCAAGTACCGAAGCGACCAGCGGGCGTTCAGCCCGGTGCTTGGATTGGTGATCAAGAACAACTACGGGCTGTCCGTCTTCGGCATCAACAATCGGATTGTCCCCGGCTTCCAGTTCGAGACCCTCTCCCGTGAGGGCACAATCACGATCCATCTCCGCGACTTGCCATTGATGCCCGATACCTACTCGGTCGACCTCCACTTCGGCGATCCCTATTTCGACTATGACGTCATTTACGATGCCACGACGTTTGAAGTGCTGACCTCCGACGTCTTCGGCAACGGAAAGCTTCCCGGGGCCGAATGCGGCCCGATCTTCTGGCCGGCCTCATGGACCTATAGCCCTGCCCCACAATGACCGCGGCTGGCATTCATCATGCGCGTCGCGGTCGTTAACTGGAGCTCCCGCCGTGTCGGAGGCGCGGAAGAGTACGTCAGCATTCTGCTCCCCGCGCTGCGGCGTGCCGGCATCGACGTGGCCTTCTGGCACGAGCGCGATGAGCCGAAGGATCGCCCGCGAATCTCAGGCACCGAAGACCTCCTCGATATCTGCGCCGCCGGGATGGGCATCGACGATGCCATCGAGGCTCTCGCGGGGTGGAAGCCGGACGTGCTGTACGTGCAGGCGCTGGCCGACCTGGAGGTGGAAGAGCGACTGCTGGAATTGGCGCCGGCCGTATTTTTTGCCCACAATTACGCCGGCATGTGCATCAGCGGCGGCAAGACGTGGACCAGGCCCGCGCCGATCCCGTGCCACCGTCGATTGGGAGCGCCTTGCCTCCTTCATTATTTTCCGCATGGCTGTGGTGGCAGCAGCCCCGTGACGATGTGGCGCCTTTACCGGAAAGAGTCACATCGCCTGCGCCTGCTACAACGCTACCAGGCCGTTCTGACGCACACAGATCACATGCACCGGGAGCTCGCGCGCCATGGTCTCGGATCACGCGTCGTGCCCTATCCAATCGAGGCGAGAGCCGGAGAAGGCACGCGGCTCGGCGACGGCACGTGGCGTCTGCTGTTTGCCGCCCGCATGGATCGGCTGAAGGGCGGGCATCTGTTGATCGACGCCATGCCGGCAGTGAAGGCGTTCGCGCGGCGACCGGTTCGTCTCGTCATGGCGGGCGACGGACTCGAGCGGTCACGCTGGGAGGCCCGAGCCCGGGCGGTTGAGCAGACGACGCCGGGACTGACGGTTGAGTTTCCCGGCTGGCTGTCCCCGTACGACCTCGGCACCCTGATGGAAAACAGCGACCTGCTGGTCGTGCCGAGCGTATGGCCGGAGCCGCTGGGAGCCGTCGGGCCCGGGGCGGCGCTGCACGGACTGCCGGCGGCCGCATTCGCCGTCGGCGGTATTCCGCAGTGGCTGATCGACGGGGTGACAGGGCACCTCGCGCCCGGCGATCTGCCGTCTGCCGCCGGCCTTGCGCGCGCCATTCTGCGCTGCCTCGAAGATCCGCTGCACTACAGCGCGCTGCGGCAAGGTGCGCTCGAGATGGCCCGCAGCTTCACCATGGCGCGGCATCTTCCAGAGCTGATCGCAACCTTCGAGCGGATATCTCCGCGTGCGCCGGCCCGCGCCGCGCTGTGAGCGCTCTGGCCGCACACGAGCCGCTCCGCATTCTTGTCGCGCACCAGGTTCCTGCCGCGCGCAACGGCGGCATGAGCCGCATCATGGGGTTCATTCACGACCGGCTGGTGGAACGCGGTCATCACGTGGACTACTACACCGCCGATGATGTGCCGGTGCGGTGGCGGACCGCCTTCGGGCGTCGGTTCGCATTCCCACTGCTCGTCAGCCGTGCCGCCATCGACGCCGCGCGCGCGGGGAACCCATACGACATCGTCAATGTGCACGAGCCGCACGCCCTGCCGTTGATACTGCAGCGTGTACGAGCGGGCTCGCCCGCGGTGGTCGTCACCAGCCACGGGCTCGAGCGGCGTGCGTGGCAGATGGCCAAGGACGAAGCGCGCCTGGGCCGTGGCACGTTGAGCGCCAGAACGCGGTTGACGTACCCGGTGTCGAGTCTCTGGCCCACCGATCTGGGTCTTCGAGGCGCCGACCACGTCTTCTGCCTCAATGCCGACGACCAGCACTATCTCGAACGGCGACTTGGCCGGCGGCCCGATACCGTCACGAGAATCTTTCCCGCGGCTGATCTGGTGTATTGGTGCCAGGATCGCGACTACGATGGGTCGACCCGGATGCTGTTTGCGGCGGCATGGCGTGAAAACAAGGGCATCGCCGACCTCGTGCCCGCGTTCATCCGGCTGGCCATGCGTCATCCGTCGCTCATGCTGCACGTGATCGGCGCCGGCGTTCCGGACACCACGGTCCGTGCCGCGTTTCCGGCAGCCCTCGCCTCGAGAATCGTATGCGAGACCCCGGCCCGGGAGGCGGACACGGCTGCGGCCTTCGCGGGCGCTCACGCGTTTCTTCTGCCGAGCTTGTTCGAAGGCACACCGCTGACGTTGATGCAGGCGATGATGAGCGGCCTTCCGATCGTCACAACCGCCACGTGCGGGATGAAAGACGTGATTCAGGACGGAGTGTCGGGCTTGCTCGTGCCAATCCGGTCGCCGGATGCGATCGTGGAAGCGGTTGAGCGCCTCCTCGGCGATCGTTCGCTCCGGATGTGTCTTGGCCGGGGGGCGCAGGCCGACGCGATAGCGCGCTTCACGTGGGCGCGGGTCGCTGACCCGGTCGAGGACGTGTACGCGCGGCTGCGCGACGGGTCGCTCGCTCGATGACGACCGGAGCAACCTCCCGTGCGCGCTATGAGGAATGGCACGATCGCCATCAGGTGGATCGCGAAGCCGACGCCCCGTGGCATCGTCTCGTGCTCCGGCACCTGGACCTCGCAAGAGATCTCCAGGGGAAGCGCGTGCTCGAGGTCGCGTGCGGCCGCGGCGGCTTCGCCGCGAAGCTGATGACCCGCACATCCCCGCCGCCGCGATTGGTTGCCGCGGACTTTTCCTCCTCGGCGGTCAGAAAAGGCAAGGCGTTTGCCGACGATCTTCACCTCGCCTCGATCGGCTGGGAAGTGCTCGACGCGCAATCGCTCGGCCACCGTGACGCGTCGTTCGACACCGTGATCTCCTGCGAGACGATTGAACATCTGCCGCGTCCGCGCGCCGCGCTCCGCGAGTTCTGGCGCGTGCTCAAGCCCGCGGGCCGCCTCTTTCTGACGACGCCGAACTATCTCGGACCCATGGGCGCTTATCGCGGCTATCTACGCCTGATGGGCCGCCCGTACACCGAAGAAGGCCAGCCCATCAACAACTTCATGCTGCTGCCGCGGACGGTCCGTTGGATTGGCCGTGCGGGATTCACAATTTCGAGCGTCGATGCCGCTGGCCATTACCTCCCGTTCCCGGGGCGCCCCCCGCGCGAGCTTCCCTGGCTGGGCCGCATGCGGCCGCTCCGCTGGCTGGCGCTGCACTCGTTCATCCTGGCGGAAAAGCCGTGTTGAAGGTCCTGTACTTCTGCGAAGGCTTCACCGACATTCGATTTGTCGTCGGGCTGTCGGAGATTTGCGATCTGACGATGACGGTGCCCGCATGGGAGTTCCGCGCGAGCGGCCTCGGCGATCGGATTGCACGCTGCCGCGCGCGGGTGAGGGTGCACGAGATTGAAGGCCGGCGGCCGGCGTTTCAGATCCGGTCGTTCCTCTACCTGCTGCGCAACATCACGAAGTACGATGTCGTCCTGTCGCAGGAGATGGTTCGCGGATCGCTGAACGCGACGATCGCGGGCCGTCTCCTGGGCGTCCCCGTCGTGACCTATCTGGCGGTGTCGCCGATCGAATACTTCCGGTGTCGTCGCGAGCGCGGACAGATAGGCTGGTTGAAAGCAACAGCGGGGGAGCTGTTCATTCGCTCCTGCATGGCGCTCACCGGGCGGCTGGGGACGGCGGCCATCGGCCTGGGTCCCTACCTGCGCGACATCGCCGGCAGCCGGTCGTCGCATCCGCTCAACGGCCTGTACTACGGCGTGGATGTCAATCTCTTCAGGCCCGTGGATGCCCCGATCCGGCTCGGGCTGCGCCGGCGGCACGATCTGCCGGAAAACAGACTCCTGATTTTCTTTGCCAGCCGCATCAGTCATGAGAAAGATCCGGAAACGGTTCTTCGCGCGGTGGCGTTGGTCCGCAAGCAGGGCCTCGATGCCGTCGTCTTGAATCTCGGAGGCGGCTTCCAGGAATTTCTGAAAGTCGCGCGCCGATTGGCGCTGCCGAACGTCGACGATTGGGTGATCGGGCGTCCGGCGGTGCATCCCATGGAAGATCTCTGCGAGTACTTTCAGGCCGCCGATGTGGTGGTGCAGGCGTCGCTGGCCGAGGGGGGCGGGATCTCGCCGCTCGAGGCGCTCGCCTGCGGCACCCCGGTGGTGGCGACCAACGTCGGCGGCATGGCGCAGCTGGCGGGCATCGCTCAGCTGACGCCGCGCCGCGACGCGCAAGCGATGGCAGACGCCATTGTCTGGACGGCCGGGCATCGATCCGAGGCGGCCGCGCAGGCGATGAAGGGCCGCGACTACGTCGTCGCGAACTGGCGCCGCGAGAAAGCCTTCGGCGATCTCAAGAGCGTTCTCGAAGAAGCCGCCGGCCGCGGGAAGGGGAGCCGCGAGTCGCCCGCGGTTCCCGCGACGAATGGGTGACCTGCGCGGGGCCATTGCGCTGGGGCGTTACGCGCGCCACCAGCTGTTCTCGCCGAGCAGGCTCATCGCGTGGAGCCATCGCCGCCGGTTTGCGACCCAGGCGTGGTTCGTGGGCCGGCTTCGCCCGGCGATCGGGACGAGAACCGACGCGCAACCCGGCCCGTGAGCCCTGACGTCCTGCGCCTCGGCGTCGTGTGCGACCTGCTCGAGGAGGGCTGGCACAGCATGGATCTCATCGCGGACATGCTGCTGGAGAGGCTTCCTGAAGTCGCGCGCGGACAGATCGCCGCGACGCGGCTCTGCCCGCCGATGACGCGGCGCTGGACCACGCTCCCGTGGGTCGGCAGTACCGCCCGGGCGCACCTCGGCGACCGGCTCACCGGCCGGCTCTGGGACTACCCGCGCTGGCTGGCGCCGCGCGCTGCCGATTTCGATCTGTTTCATGTCGTCGATCACAGTTACGCCCATCTGGTGCGCGCCCTCCTGCCTCGTCCCACTGTGGTGACCTGCAACGACGTGGATGCCATCGAGGCCGCGCTGCCCGGCCGGAGCAGCCGTCTCGCGCCCGCGCGCCTGCTGGCGTCGAGCGTCCTCGACGGGCTCGCGCACGCCGCACATGTGGCGTGTATCAGCGAGGCGACCCGGACCCAGTTGCTGGCCACCGGATGTCTGGAGCCCGGCCGCGTCAGCGTCGTGTATCTGGGCGTCCATCCGAGCTGCACTCCGGAGCCGGACCCTCGCCGGGATTGCGAGATCGACGAACGCGTCGGCGCAGGGCGTCTGGCGCTGCTCCACGTCGGCAGCACGATTCCACGCAAGCGGATCGATACGCTCCTCGAAGTGCTGCGTGGAGTGCGCGAGGAGATGGGGGATGTGGTTCTGCTCCGCGCGGGCGGCCCGCTGGCATCCGCGCAGCGGGATCTGGCGCGCAAGCTCGGAGTGGCCGGCGCCATCGTCGAATTTCCTTTTGTCGAGCGTCCGGTCCTGGCCGCGTTGTACCGGCGGGCCGCGCTCCTGCTGCTGCCATCCGATCGTGAAGGCTTCGGGTTGCCGCTGGTGGAGTCGATGGCGTGCGGGACGCCCGTTGTGGCGAGCGCGATTCCGGCGCTCCGGGAAATTGGCGGCGACGCGGTGAGCTTTTGCACGCCTGGAGCGATATCAGAGTGGGTCTTGGCGGTCGGTGCGCTCCTTCGGCAGAGACGGCTCGACCATGCTGGATGGGGAGCCCGGCAACGTCGATGCGTCGCCGCCGCGGCTCGCTTCAACTGGACCTCGTACGCCTCGGAAATGGCCGCGCGCTACGCGCAAACGCTGGCGATGGCGCCTGCGGCGGTGCGGCAGCGGAGTCGGGTGTCGTGAGGGTCCTGCATCTGGGAAAGTTCTATCCGCCGGTCAAGGGCGGCATGGAAACGATGCTGGAACTCATGTGCGAGTATACGAGCTCCCAGATCGAGAACAGCGTGATCTGCGCCAACGACCGGTGCGCGCTCAACGAGGAACGGCGAGGCTCGACCGACGTCATTCGCCTGCCGGCAATCGCGCGGATTGGGGCCGTGGCTGTCTGCCCGACGATGCCGTGGCGGCTGGCGCGCGCCGATGCGGATCTCATCGTGCTCCACGAGCCCAACCCGATGGCGTTGCTCGCCTATTTTCTCGCGCGACCGTCCACGACGCTGCTGGTCTGGTTTCACAGCGAAGTGATCCGGCCGAGCTGGCGCTACAAGCTGTTCTACCGTCCGTTCCTGCAGTTCGCGCTTCGTCGCGCCGCGCGCATCGTGGCCACATCGCCAACGCTTGCGGCGTCCTCGCCGGTACTGACGCCGTGGCACGACAAATGTGTCGTGATTCCGTTCGGCATCGACGAGCGCGCGCCGTCCGAACAGGTGCTGCAGCGCGCCGCCGCGGTGCGAGAAGCGGAAGCGCGCCCGATCGTGCTCTTCGTGGGGCGGCTCGTGCCGTACAAGGGCGTCGACGTGCTGCTCGAGGCGATGCGCGCGATACCCGCGGTGGCGCTGCTGGTTGGCGAGGGGCCCGAGGGGCCGGCGCTTCGGCAGTCGGCGGAGGCGCTGGGCGTGGCCGACCGCGTTCGCTTCCTCGGGGAGGTCTCGAACGACGAGCTGGCCGCATTGTATCGCGCCTGTGATCTGCTCGTCCTGCCGTCGGTGACGCGCCAGGAGGCGTTCGGCGTGGTGCTGCTCGAGGCGATGGCGTGCGGCAAACCGGTGGTCAGCACCGATCTTGGCACCGGCACCGGATGGGTCAATCAGGATCGCGAGACGGGATTTGTCGTGGCGCCCCGCGACCCCGCGGCGCTGCACGAGGCGATCAGCCGATTGGTGGCCGAACCGGAATTGCGCGAATTGTTGGGCGACGGAGCGCGCCGCCGCGCGCGGTCTCTGTTTGCGCTCGATCGCATGATCGAATCGATTCTCGCGCTGTATCGGCAGGCGAGCGACACCAAGCTGGACGGACGCGCGGCATGATGCGGGCGCTCTGGAAGCCCTGGTATGTCTATCGTCCGAATCAGTTGGTCCGCCGCCTCGCGGGCCTTGCCCGGCACCCCCGCTCGGAATACGCGCCGCAGACAGCGGCGTGGGGCCTCACGCTGTTCGCCGACCCCACCGAGCATATCGGCCGATCGTTGCGAACCACCGGCATCTACGACCTCGCCGTGTCCGAAATGCTCTTCCGCCTGGTGCGGTCGGGCGACCTCATGATCGACGCCGGCGCCAACATCGGCTACATGACGCTGCTCGGCGCGGTGGCCTCGGGTCCGGCCGGCCGCGTCATCGCGTTTGAGCCGAATCCGGATTTGTTTTCAATTCTGCAGAGCAATATCGCGACGTCGCGCAGTCGTATCGGCATGGCTGATGTGGAAGCGCGGCAGACCGCGCTCGGAACGGCGCCAGGACGTGCAACCTTGGTGTTACCGGATCCGGCCGCCGGCAACAACGGTCTCGCGTACATTCCTCGCGTGACGCACGTTGAAGCTGGCAGGCGCACCGTCGAGGTGATCGTCGAAACGGTGGATGCGGTCATCCAGGCACAGTCGGTGGGCGTGATGAAGATTGACGTCGAAGGGTACGAGCGTCCGCTGCTCGAGGGTGCGTCGCTTGCCCTGGAACAGGGCCGTATTCGAGATATCGTCTTTGAAGATCATCAAGGGGCGGGAAGCGAAAGCGCAGCGTATCTCCAGGCCGCCGGCTACAAGGTGTTTGCTTTTGGTTGGTCCATGAGAGGGCTGGTGCTCGCCGACAGTCGACCTGGAGCCCGTCTGGCGAGCGCGTACGAAGCTCCAAGTTATCTGGCAACCCGCGAGCCCGACGAAGCGATCCGGGCCTGCAAGCGTCCCGGCTGGCGATCGCTGCGTCGGCAGACCCGGCCGCGGCTCGCCGCATGACGTCGCCCGCCAAACGAGGCCTCGATGTGCTGCTGTCCGGTACAGGCCTCCTGGTGTCGTCGCCTCTATGGCTGGTCATCGCCGCGCTGATCAAATGGGAAGACGGCGGGCCGATCTTCTTTTCGCAAGAGCGGGTCGGGCGGGGCGGCCGCGAGTTCCGCGCCCTGAAGTTTCGATCGATGCGAACCGATGCGGAAGCCCGCGGGCCGATGCAGTCCGGAGAGAACGATCCGCGCGTCACCCGCCTGGGCCGCCTGTTGCGCGCGACGGCGATGGACGAGCTGCCGCAATTGTGGAACATCTTCCGCGGCGACATGAGCTTTGTCGGCCCCAGGGCGCTGAGGCCCGGCGAAATCGAGGTCAATGGCAAGGGCGCGACCGAGCGCCTGGAAGATGTCCCGGGGTTCGGCGCCCGGTGCGCGGTGCGGCCCGGCCTGACCGGCGTGGCGCAGATTTATGCGCCGCGCGATATCGTGCGGCGCCACAAGTTCCGCTACGACCGGGTCTATGTCCGGCGGCAATCGTTCTGGCTCGACGTCCGGCTGATTCTGTTGTCTTTCTGGATCACCTTCCGGGGCGCGTGGGAAACCCGTGGGAAAAAGTTCTAGTGGGTTAAAATGCTCGCGATGCACGACGTCGTGATTGTCGGCGGGGGGCCCGCAGGCCTCCATGCCGGAACGCGCCTGGCGGTGGCAGGAATGCGCACGATCGTGCTCGAGGAACATGCGACGGTGGGCGAGCCGGTGCACTGCACCGGCATCCTCGCCGCTGAAGCGTTCGACGAATTCTCCCTGCCGCGCCGCGCCGTGCTCAACGAATTGACGACCGCGCGCTTCTGGTCGCCGTCCGGCCTGGAGGTGGCGTATTCCGCCGGAAGGGTCGAGGCGCTGGTCATCGATCGCCGGGTGTTCGACCAGGATCTCCACGCCGCAGCCCAAAACGCCGGCGTGAAGGTCGTGCGCGGCGTGCGCGTCACCAGCATCGAGATCCACTCTGAAGGCGTGCGCGTGAAAACGGCCGACACCGGGATGGCGGCCCGCGCCTGTGTCCTTGCGTGCGGGGCGAACTATTCGCTGCACCGCCAGGTCGGTCTCGGCATGCCGCGTCTGCTGCTGCACACCGCGCAGAAGGAGATCCCGGCCGAGCGTGCCCGCGACGTCGAGGTGCACTTCGGCGGCGAAGTGGCGCCGAAAGGATTCGGTTGGGTCGTTCCCGTGGTGCGCGGCGCGCAGGTCTGCGCGCGCATCGGCGTGATGTGCGAGCACGATGCCCCACGGTACTTCGAGCGCGTGGCCCAGCGCGCGGCCGATCGCTGGGGCCTCAACCCGGATGACTTTCGCCGGCCACGCCAGAAGATTCTGCCGCTGGCGCCGATTTCACGAACTTACGGGGATCGATTGCTCGCGGTGGGCGACGCGGCCGGACTCGTGAAACCAACCACCGGCGGCGGAATCTACTATAGCCTGGTGAGCGCGGAGCTGGCGGCCGGCGTGTTGGCGTCCGCGCTGGCGGAAAACGATCTCGGCTCGGCCCGCCTCGAGCGCTACGAGCGGCGCTGGCGCGAACGCCTGTCCGCGGAATTTCAGGCGCAACTCGCGCTCAGGCTGGTGGCCCATCGCATGACCGACGGCGACATCGAGCAACTCTTCGAACTGGCCCGCACCGACGGCATCATGCCGATCGTCCGGAAGACCGCGCAATTCAATCGCCACCGCAAGCTGATCCTCGCGCTCCTCAAGCACCCGCCCGTGCGGCAACTGCTCCTGCGGCGTCTCGTCTTCTGAACGCCCCAATCGCGAGAAAGGCACCCAGGCTCTGTGACGCGCGTCACGGCCGTCGCCGCCGACACCGGCGGCACATAGACGTTGCGGGCCTCTGATTCGGATCGAAGGCGGTTATCGCCCGCCGTGCTTGCCGTCTCGATCCTTGACACCCTGGTGGTCCTCCTCGTCTTTGTGACCGCGACCGTCACCATCCGGCAGGCCGCACGTGACCTCGATGTCCCCCGACTGGATGATCTCTTCGCCAGAGGCGTAGCCGTTGGAGACTAGGATGGAGTACTTGTCCTTGTGTCCGCCTGGTCCGCTCTGGTCATCGAACGTGACGCGGTAGGCGAACGAACCGGCACCATTGACGGTCGCCTGGCCGTAGACGCTGACCCGGGTCGGGCCCTCCTGGACGAGCGCCCGGACGTTGATAGACCTCACCCTGACAGGCCGAGCCGGCCCGAAGTCCTGATACTCCTGCTGGCCACTGACGACGCCCGTGGTCTGGGACCGGGCGTCCCCCTCGAAGGCGGCTCGATCGCCGTTCGCCGTTCTCAGAACGCCCTCGCCACTGACCTTGCAGCCGGTGGCGAGGCCGGCCGGGAGCACCCAGGTTTTGGTCGCGGCGCCGGAAGGTTCGCCAGCGTCCTGCTTCCCGTTGTTATTGGTATCGGCGAACGCGGTGATCGCGTCGGCGCCGAGAAGGGAGCTCGTGTAGCAGAACTGGAACTGCCCGGCGGCGTTCGTCGTTCCCGTGGCGCTCGTCCTGACCGTGCCGGTGACCGTGGCGCGAACGGTCACGTTCGGGGTCGGATTGCCAAAGGCGTCGGTGACCGTCGCCGTCACGCAGTGCTGCGCGCCGACCGTGTTGGTGGCCGTCGCCGGCGCGAGCACAAGGGCCGCGGGTGCGCCCGCGATCCAGGTTTTCGCCGCGACACCGACCGGCTCACCGGGGTCTAGTGCGTCGTTGTCGTTCGTGTCGGCGAAGGCCGTGATGGTATCGGCGCCTGCCCTGGTGGCTCCGATGTAACAGAACGTAGCCCGTCCGCTCCGGTCGGTGGTGACGACGCCACCCGTGGTGGTCGTGCCGGTGACGCTGAAGTGAACCTCGATGCCGGGAGTGGGATTGCCAAGCGCGTCCTGGACTGTCGCCGTCACGCAATGCTGGGTGTGGACCACGTTGATGGCTGCAGCCGGAGCGAGCGTGAGCGTGGCCGGAGGGCGGACGAATTCGATCTTGGCAACAAAGGCGTCGACATTGCCGGAGTCGGGAGCGTGGGCCGTCTGGAAAGCCCCCGCGGTCGTCGGGAAATTGGTTGAGAACGTCTGGCCCGTCACGTAGGCGCTGCCCGCGCCGTCCAGGGCGATGCCTTGGCCGAAGTCCGAGTCGCTGCCGCCGAGGTACGTCGAGTAGAGGCGGGCGGATCCGGTCGCGTCCAGCCTCGTCACAAAGGCGTCGTCAACACCGGCGTTGGCCGTCTGGGCGGCACCCGGGGTCGTCGGGAAATCGGTCGAGTAGGTGTCGCCCGTGACGTAGGCCCTGCCCGTGTCGTCCACGGCGATGCCGGTCCCGACATCAGTGCCGCTGCCGCCGAGGTACGTCGAATAGAGCAACATGGATCCGGTCGCGTCCAGCTTCGTCACAAACGCGTCGTCACCGCCGCCTTTGGCCGGCTGGGCGGTCCCTGTGGTTGTCGGGAAATTGATCGAGGTCGTGTCGCCCGTCACGTAGGCGTTGCCGGTGTCGTCCACTGCGATGCCGAATCCATCCTCATCGCCGCC
>DASZHO010000154.1:0-15934 GCA_035937795.1 Vicinamibacterales bacterium
CGCGTCTTTCACGTCAGGATCAAGATCCACAAAGTTGGTCTCGAGCGGCATCTGGGTGATGAAGTTCGTGATCGTCATCTTGCGGTTGGCCTGCTCGATGAGCGCCTTCTTGTAGCCCGCGCCCCAGGTCGGCGCATCGTGAGGGCCCCCGAGCGCGTACCCGATCGGTGTCTGCTGGCCCCGCGCGGTCATGCGTCCCCCGCCATAGAAACCCCGTTTCGGATCGCTCGGGACAAAGTCCAGAATGGCCATGCCAGTCACGGCACCCTTGTAGTCATTGAGCGGATGCTCGAAGAGGCCGGTCGCACCGCCGCCATTGCCGCTCATCAGGTAATGGCCAACGACGCCGCTGGAGTTTGCGAGCCCGTTCGGAAACAGCTTCGACTTGGAAAGCAGCAGAAGGCGCGGCGACTCCGTGCCGTTGGCCGACAGCACGACCGCCTTGGCCTTTTGAAACTGTTCGCGGCCCCGGGCATCAAAATAGACGGCCCCGGTCGCCTTGCCGCTTGCGTCCACCGAGATCTCGCGGACATAGCTGTACGCGCGGATCTCGCACCGCCCGGTCTTCTCGGCGTACGGAAGCAGGCTCGCCGCCGAACTTGACTTGGCATTCACGTGGCAGCCGTACCCGGAACAGAACCCGCAGTTCACGCATGCGGCGCGGCCCATATAGGGCACGGTAATAATCGCCGCCACGTTCGGGATGACGGTGGTGATGCCAAGTTTGGAAGCCCCGGTCCTGAGAAGCGCTCCTGAGCTCTTCATCGGCTGCGGCGGGACCGGATATGGTTTCGACATCGGCGCCATGAAGGGGGTATTCGTACGTTCGCCGCAGATGCCGATTTCCCATTCGGCCTGCGTGTAGTACGGCTCCAGTTCCTCGTACGTGATCGGCCAGTCAGCCATGCCAGTGCCGGACGGAATGGTCGGATCCTTGGTGACTTCGTTGAATTCGTATGGGAGATGGCGCCAGCTGCTGGCGCCGTAGGTCACGGTCCCGCCTCCGATCACGCACCCGTAGCTGTGGTTGCCGATGGTCGCCTTTTCCTTGTCGTTCCGGCGGAACGTGTTCGGCTGCTTCACCGGGTCGACCATCAAACGGTCGGCGACGTTTGGCAGAAACCGATTCAACAACTCGTCCTTGTTGTAATCCTGTTCGTGGCCGTACGCCCCCCAGCCACCCTGCTCGAGCACCACCACCGAGAACCCGGCCTGAGAGAGTTGCTTGGCCATGACCCCGCCGCCGGCGCCCGACCCAATCACCACAAAATCGACTTCCGTTGAGGGTGTGAATTGTCTCATTGGCGTATCTCCTATTTGCCGGCTTTGAGGGCCGCAGCGTCGTAGTAGCCGAACGGCGCCTTGAAGTTCAACGTGTCCTCAAACCCGATGAGCTTCCACCCCACCTTGTTGAAGTTGCCGCCATGCTTCGGGCTGGCGAACATCCCGGTGAGCGTGTGCTCCCGAACCGTCCTGAAGAACGGCGTGGTCTCGATGGCTGTGAGCAGCTGGATTTGTTGCGCAGACGTGAGCGCCGAGAATTTGGCGGCGCTCGGGAAGAGCTCCTTCGTCTTCGCCTGAAGATCCTTCAGCCCCTGAATGTAAACAGGCCGTCTGTCGCGCGCAAAGGTGACCAGGGCGCGGTCGATGAAATTCACGACGCGCGCCTCGTGCGCACCCGGTGTGTCGGTTGTCGGGAAGATCTGGGAGGACATGGCATCGATGTCCGCCGCTTGCGGGTCGGTGAAGAACGCGAAGGGGACCGGCTGTGCCGACGTCGCCGCCCGCTGAGCGTAGGCTTCGGCTTCGACAATGGCCGGCCAGTTTGCCGCGAGCCAGACCGAGCCGAGCCCGGCGGCCGAATTGGTGAGAAAATCTCTTCGTGATTTGCTGGCCATGATCGCTCCCTTCAATACCTGCCCGCAGTCAATATTTGCTGGCTTTCAATCTGCTCACGTCGCCGGTCAGACACTCATGTCCGGCCGATCGCAAATCAAACGCGGACTGACCGCTACCTGGAATTAGTTGAGTAACAGCAGACGGTAGCACCCGGCACTCTGGATTGTCAATGTGAGTGCCTATGCTATAAATGTTTTTGGCCGCATTTCATGAAACGACGATGGTCCCCGTTTGACACTGGTCTCGTCAGCGCGGCGTTGGCCGGTGGCGTCGCGCTTCTCCTCGGAGCGAACGCGGCAGACGGCCAGTCGCCCCGGCCATTGACCGCCAAGGACCCCGTCGCCCTTCTGGAGGAGCGGATCCAACGCAGGGACGTGAAACTCGACTATCAGGGAAATGGCCAGGGGTTCCTGCCCAGCCTGCTCACGCGTCTCGATGTGAACGTCGATTCTCAGCTGCTGGTTTTTTCCAAAACCAGCTTTCACGCGGATCTCATCGGTCCTTCGTCCCCTCGCGCGGTGTATTTCAACGACAACGTCTTTATCGGATTTACCCAGCATGGCGACATCGAGCTGGCCGCTCTCGACCCGGCGCAGGGCATCGTCTTTTATACGCTCGAGGCTACTCCCGCGCGGGAGCCGCGATTCCTGCATCGCGACGCAGAGTGCGCGACCTGCCATGGGTTGAGCGGATCCAGCAGCCTGCTCACGCAGTCCGTATTCCCCGATCGCGACGGCAACGCGTTGTTTCTTCCTGGCCTGACTCCGCCGCCGCCAGATCACACCACGCCGATCGAGCAACGATGGGGCGGCTGGTACGTCACCGGCACGCACGGTTCGCAGCGCCATATGGGGAACGCTGTGGTCCCGGATCCCTATACCTCTTCAGATCTCGAACAGGAAGGCACTCAGAATCTGACCAGCCTCAAGGCGAAGGTGGATCTGCATCCGTATCTGGCGCAAACGAGCGATCTCGTGGCCCTGATGACATTCGAGCATCAGCTGCGGATGTCCAACCTCATCGCGCGAATCAGCAGGCCGGCGCGAGACGCCCAGCGGAACACAAACGTCGAAGGGACTTCCTCCGAGGGCCTGAACGCGGCCGTCGAAGAGATGCTTCAGTACATGCTGTTTGTAGAGGAGGCGCCACTTCGGGAGCCGATTCGCGGGGTCTCGTCGTTCACGGCGACGTTTCCGGCGCGAGGGCCCCGGGACGGTCAGGGCCGTTCATTGCGGGACTTCGATCTCCAGACGCGCGTCTTCCGCTATCCACTCAGCTACATGATCTACAGCGCGTCTTTCGACGCGATCCCGGATCCCATCAAGGGACAGCTTTACAGGCGGCTCTACGAAATCCTGACCAATCAGGACACGAGCAGCGCGTTCGCGCGCCTGTCGGCGGCTGACCGCAAGGCGATATTCGAAATTCTCCTGGCGACCAAACCAAATCTGCCAGGCTACTGGAAAGCGGCCCGCGCGCAGTAGTCAGCTGTCAGCTTTCGAGCTGTCAGCCCCCGCCGCGGCGGTCTGGAGATGTGCTTCACTGCTTCGAATCCGGTTTCCACGTGCCGTCCAGGAGCCGCGCCGCGGTGGCGGGATCGGACGTCGGCAGCCGGCACACAAAATCCTCACAGATATACGCGGTCGCGCGGCCGTTCGTGCGGGTGAGGCTTCCGATAACCGACAGCCAACCGGCGAGCTGCTTCTGCGCGGCGCCTCCGTCGGCGAGAAGCAGAACCTTGTTCGGGATGAAGCGCTCGTGAACGAGCCGCAACATGGCCTTGGTATCGGCCGCGCCGGGCTCGCCGGCGATAATGATCTGTTTGGGCTTCGAGAGACTGAAATCGAGGGCCGCGGCAAGTTGCGGAAGCGCGGTGCCCTGCGATCCCAGCCGCTCCGCAAACGCCGCGAAGGTGGCGTCGGCCTTGTCGCGCCAGTCCTTGCGATCGGTCACCTGCGACAAGCGCAGCAGGTTCATCGCCGCCACGGAGTTGGCGGATGGTTCCGGTCCGTCGTAGTTGTCTTTCATCCGGACCAGGACGTGCGAGGCCTCGGCGCGCGTGGCGAAATAGCCGCCACCCTTGTCCCAGAACAGCGCATCCTGCCGTTCCTGCAGCCGCACGGCCCAGGAGAGCCATTTCACTTCGAACGATGTCTCGTACAAGTCGAGCAGGCCCTGAATCAGAAACGCGTAGTCCTCCAGCACGGCATCGATATCGGCCGATCCGTCCCTGTAGCGCCTTTTGAGAAGACCCGTCCGCGAGTCGTACATCCGCGATTCGATGAAGACCGCGGACGTTCGCGCCGCTTCGGCGTAGCGCGGCTCATCCAGCACCTGTGCCGCTCGCGCGAACGCAGAGATCATCAAGCCGTTCCACGCAACGAGCACCTTGTCGTCGAGCGGCGGGTGAGGCCGGCCGGCGCGCGCGGCGCTCAGCTCGCGCCGTGCGGCAGTCAGCAGCGCACGGACGTCCGACTCCGATTTTCCAAACCTGGCCGCGACCTGCGCGGGTGTCTGCTGGACGATCAACACATTGCGACCCTTGAGCTGACCCTGGACGTCCTGCTGCGCCGGCACATTTCCCGATGGGGTCACGCCATAGTAAAGGTCGAACATCGCCGCCCGCTCGTCCCCCAGAACCTGGCGAATCTGATCGGCGCTCCAGACGTAGAACGCACCCTCTGCGTGTTCGGGCCTGCCCTTTTCAATTGCGCTGTCGGCATCCTCTGCCGAATAGAAGCCGCCCTCGGGGCCCCGCATGTCGCGGAGGACGTAGTCGAGGATGTCGCGTGCCACGTCGGCAAAGTACGTCTCTTTGGTGATTTGATACGCCTCGAGATAGGAGATTGCGAGCTCCGCCTGGTCGTAGAGCATTTTTTCGAAGTGGGGCACGTGCCATGACGCATCGGTGGAGTACCGATGAAATCCTCCGGCCAGCTGGTCGTGTATGCCGCCGCCCGCCATGGCCCGCAGCGAGGCCACCGTCATGTCCAGCGCCGCCTTGTCGCCGGTCCGCGCGTAATAACGCAACAGGAAATTGAAAACGACCGGCCGGGGAAACTTCGGCGCCTTCCCGAACCCGCCGTAGGTCGCGTCGTAGCTCGTCCTGGTCCTCTGGTAGATCTGATCGAGGACCGGCTGGCCGGGCTTCGTCGCGCCAACCGCGGCGCGCACATGTGACGACAGCAACTGCGTCGACTTCTCGGCGGTCTGAAGGAGCTGGCCGTGCCCGGTCGTCCAGGCTTGATGTACCTGCCGAAACAGCGTCCGGAGACCGGGCCGGCCGGCGCGATCGTCGGGTGGGTAGTACGTCCCGCCGAAGAACGGCTTCAAGTCAGGGGTCAGAAAGAGCGTCATCGGCCATCCGCCGCTGCCGATCGCCGTCTGCAGGTAGCTCATGTACACGCGATCAAGATCAGGCCGCTCTTCCCGGTCCACTTTGATGCAGACGAAGTACTCGTTCATGATCGCGGCGATGGCCGGATCGGAAAACGACTCCTGCTCCATCACGTGGCACCAATGGCACGTGGAATAGCCGACCGACACGAAGAGCGGTTTGCCTTCACGGCGCGCCTTGTCGAACGCCTCGTCGCCCCACGGGAACCAATCAACTGGATTGTGGGCGTGAAGCAGGAGGTACGGGCTCTTGGACTCAATCAGCCGATTCGTATAACGAGGCTTGCCGTCGACGATTTCAACCCGGACCCCCGAGCCTGACGGGCCCGGCTCGACCGTCTGGGCGCGCGCCGCGGGACCCGGCCACGCCAGGCACAGCGTCCCGACCGCCAACGTGAACATCGTTTTCGCCAATCTCCGTCGCATGTTCGTGCACCGCATCGTCGTGCTAGGGGGCGAGCGCGCGAATCGTGCCGTCGTGCTTGTTCAGGATGAAGATCTGACCATTCGATCCGAGCCCGAAGCGCAGATCGGCGCGGCCAGCCGGCGGTTTCCCTTGTGCGGCGTTTTTCTCCTTGATCAGCTGAAGCAAGGTTTTCGAGGCGCCGCGATCGTTGAAAAGGATCCGGCGAATCGCGTCCTGTCCGCCTTTCGGCAGATTGTCGGCGTGAACATAAAAGATCTCGCCGCTGGGATTGTCGCCGAACACGAGCAGGTCCGTCAGTTGCGGGATGGCCTTCCGACGGTAGGCGAACACGCCGGTCACGGCAACCTGCCGCTGGAGCAGCGGGTCCGTGTGGTCGTACTCGACTATTGGGTAGGTGATTTTCGGATCGCCGCGGGCGCCGGCGAGGCTGACTCCGCCTCCGCGTCCGCTCACGAACTTGAAGCTCGCCTCCCAGATGTGCCAGCCGAGGTTGGCGCCCGAAGTGACGGGGCTGATTTCCTCCACGGTGTTCTGGCCGATGTTGGCGACGAACATGTTGCCGTTGTTCGGGTCCCAGCCGATGCGCTGAGGATTGCGGACGCCGTAGGCGTAGATCTCACGGACGGTATCCGGCCTTGGGTCGTTGACGAACGGATTGCCCGGCGGGATGCCGTACTTGCCGTTGGCGCTGTTGGTGCCGAGCGGGTCGATCCGCAGGATCTTGCCGAAGGATGAATTCAGGCTCTGCGCGTGGTTGTACGGGTCGCCGCCGCTGCCGCCGTCGGCCACGCCTTGATAGAGCAGGCCGTAATCGGCCGAGCCGGGCGCCGCGAGCGGGTTGAAACTCATCTGGCCGCCGTTATGGTTACCGAAGGGGTGCTGCCACCGGATCAGCTCGCGCGGCGCTCCCCCATCATAGGCCGTACCCGCAGGATTCTTCGCCGTCCATTCGAGCAGCACTGCATCGTGCGTGTGGCCGTCGCCCGCCGGCTTGAAATCGGCCGCCGGGGTCATGTTGCTCGTATCGGTGTAGGTGTAAAACTTGCCGTAGCCGCGCGCGCCGCGCTGGGTGAACTGCGGATGGAAGGCAAAGCTCTGGAAGCCGCGCTCGGAACCGCCCGACTGGACGGGTACTCCCCAGGAGGGCGCGTTGATATCGAGGTACGGCGTGACGGTCTTCCCGTCGTAGCTGACGGTGTAAAGCTGACCTCGCATGTCGTTGACGAAGAGGCGGCGCGTAGCTGGCTCGTCCACGAGGAGATCCATCCGCGCCGGCTGACCATCGGCGCCGTTCGGGATGGAGGCGAACTCGGTGAAGCTCACCTTGATCACGCCGTCGACCGCATCAATGGGCGCCGGAAACGGATCGCTGGTGGTACCCTGCGCCGGCAGCCGGAGAGCAGCGGCACACAGCACGGCGATGCCGAAGGCGCCGATCAGCCGCGTCGTTGTGGTCACACCGACCATTTTGACACGGGCGGCGGAGTTTAGAACCTTCGCGACAAATTCTGCCGGGCGCCGGGCCAGCGCTCCACGATCACCTTTTCCTGAGTGAAGAACTCGACCGCATCCCGCCCCTGCCCGTGGAGGTCGCCGAAGAAGCTTTCGCGCGCCCCGCTGAAGGGGAAAAACGCCATCGGCGCCGCCACGGCGATGTTGATGCCGATATTCCCAACCTCCGCCTCGTGCCGGAATTTCCGGGCATTCGAACCGCTGGACGTAAACAAGCAAGCCTGGTTCCCGTAGGAGCCGGAATTCACCAGTGCGAGCGCCGCCTCGATATCGTCGACGTGATGGATCGACAACACGGGGCCGAATATCTCGGTCTTCGTAATCTCGCTCGCGAACGGCAGTCCGTCGAGCAGTGTGGGCTTCACGAAGTTTCCTCGATGCCGCGCGATGTCGGCGCCGCGGCCGTCGACCAGCGGACGCGCGCCTTCGTGGATTGCCTGGTCGATCAGCCCGACGATACGTGCGCGGCTGCCGGGCGAGATCACCGGACCCATCTGCACGCCCTCCTCGAGGCCGTACCCGGTGACGCGAGTGTGCGCTTTCTGCTGCATCGCCTCTTTGAACGGCTTTCCGGCCCCGCCGACGGTGATCGCGAGCGACGTCGCCAAACAGCGCTGGCCCGCGCACCCGAACGCACTGTCGGCGATCACGTCGGCTGCCGAGGCGAGATCGGCATCCGGCAACAGGACGACCGGATTCTTCGCGCCACCCTGGCACTGCGCCCGTTTGCCCGCGGCGGCCGCGCGCGAGTAGACATATTTCGCGACCGCGCTCGAGCCGACGAAGCTGACGGCGCGGATGGCGGGATGGTCGAGAATGGCATTGACCACGTCGCGCCCGCCGTTCACGAGATTCAACACTCCGGCGGGCAACTTCAACGTGTCCACCAGCTCCATGACTGTCTGCATGGTCATGGGGACCCGCTCCGAGGGCTTGATGATGACCGTGTTCCCGCAGGCCAGCGCGTAAGGGAGAAACCAGAACGGAATCATGGCGGGAAAATTGAACGGGGCAACGACTGCACAGACGCCCAATGGCTGCCGCACCATCGTCTCGTCGATCCCCGCGGCGATGTCTTCAGAGTTGTACCCTTGAATCAGCGTGGGCGTGCCGCACGCCACTTCGACGTTCTCGATCGCGCGCCGCAGCTCTCCGCGCGATTCCGCGAGCGTCTTGCCGCACTCGATCGTAATCGTGCGGGACATATCCTCGAAGCGATCCTCGAGAAGAACTTTGAGCTTGAACAGAAACTGCACGCGTTCGGTCACCGGGACGCGCCGCCATGCCGGAAAGGCGAGTGCGGCTCCCTGCGCCGCCTGATCCACTTCCGCTGCCGTGGACAACGGCGTCTGGGTCAGCTCCTCGCCGGTGGCAGGATTGACGACGGGTACCCGTTCGGCGGCCGTTGAAACCCGCCATTCACCCTGGATGTAGTTGCGGATCTCGTTCATGCGGCTCGACTGTATCAACGGATTGGAAATCAACGCAAGCCCGGAGCGGAGCGTTTTGTGGGCGCGACGTGTCACAATATCGCCCATTCACAGCGAGGCTTGATTTGTGACTGGAGACGCGCTGATGACGCTTGGCCCCGGTAAGCGCCTTGGCCCGTACGAGATCGTGGTCCTGCTCGGCAGGGGAGGGATGGGCGAGGTTTATCGGGCGCGCGACACGCGGCTGCACCGCGACGTCGCCATCAAGATTCTCTTGCCAGGCATCGCCGACAATCCGATCCGGCGCGCGCGGTTCGAGCGGGAAGCGCAGGCGATCTCCCGCCTGAGCCATCCGAACATCTGTGCCGTGTACGACGTTGGGACGCAAGACGGCGTCGCCTACCTTGTGATGGAGCACATCGAAGGCGAGTTGCTGGAGCAGCGGTTGCGGCGGGGCCCACTTCCGCCGGCCACGGCCTTGCGATGGGCGATCCAGATCGCCGGTGCGCTCGACGCCGCTCACCGCCGCGGTATCGTTCATCGCGATCTGAAGCCGGCGAATGTGATGGTCGCCGGGCAGGCCGTCAAGCTGCTCGACTTCGGGCTCGCCAAGCTCCGCAGAGGAGACGATGCCGCCGCCGCGGCCGCCCCCCTTGAGCCTACCGCAAGCCTGACCGCTGAACGCGGCGTCGTCGGCACGCTGAACTACATGGCGCCCGAGCAGCTCGAAGGGCGGGACACAGACGCGCGGACCGACTTGTTCGCGTTCGGGGCGATGCTGTACGAAATGCTCACCGGACGGAAGGCATTCGACGGGACGAGCACAGCGAGCGTAATGGCGGCCATTCTCACGGCCGAGCCACCGCCGGTGTCTTCGTCGGCGCTGGGCGCATCGGTCGCGCCACCGGCACTCGATCACGCGGTACGGCGCGCGCTCGCCAAAGATCCGGACGAGCGCTGGCAGACCGCACGCGATCTGATGAACGAGCTGAAGTGGATTCTCGAGGACGGATCGCGAGGCACGGCCGCAGCAACGCTGCCGCTCGTGCGTCGCCTTCGCCCTGCCCTGCTCGCCATCGGCGCCGTTGGCGTGCTCGTTGGATTCGCCGCGCACTCGACATTCTGGGGAACCAGACCGGCTGTTCGGACGCCAGTCCACCTGTCTTTTTTCTACCCCGTCGGAATACGCCTGACCAACACCGGACGACCAGTCCTGGCGATCTCGCCCGACGGCACGAAAATCGTCTTCAACTCCAACAACCAGCTTTACATTCGCAGGCTTGACGCGGCGGAGCCGGTTCCGATTGAGGGCACTCAGGGAAGCGGCGTTCAAACGCCGTTCTTCTCGTCTGATGGACGCTGGGTAGCGTTCTTTTCCGTGAGCACGCACGAGTTGAAGAGGATCCCAGTTGACGGTGGCGTCGCCGTCACGATCTGCCAATCACCGGCCGTCAACTTCGGCGCAAGTTGGACAGCCGACAATCAGGTCGTTTTTGCAACCGGAGAAGGCGTGTTCCGGGTCGCTGCGGATGGAGGCCCACCGAAGAAAATCGTCAGCCTCAAAGCTGGCGAAACGGTACACGGCCCGCAGATGCTGCCAGATGGCGACCATCTGCTCCTGACCGTCACAACGGCAACCGGCACCGATCGCTGGGACAAGGCGCAAATCATCGTTCAGTCGGTCTCTTCAGGCGCTCGCACCGTGCTCATCGAAGGCGGCGCCGACGGCCGCTATCTGGATACGGGCCACATCATCTACGCGGTTGGCACCACACTCTTTGCCGTGCTCGCGGATGTGCAGTCACTCCGCGTCCTCGGGACTCCGGTGACCATCCTGCGGGGGGTGCAGCGCGCGGCCACACCAGCCGCCAACACGGCGGCCGCGTTTGTTGCGATCTCGAAGACCGGAGATCTCGCCTACATTCCCGACACGTTGGACTCCTCCGTCAACGCGTCGGTCGACCTCAGCGGTCGCGTGACGCCGCTGCCGGGCGACGCGTGGAAGGGGGAGATCCGCGTTTCGCCCGACGGCTCTCAAGTCGTGGCGACGACTCCGGGTCAGGGCGAGCTCTGGATCTATTCATTGACCCGTCGCGCGGCCCCCAGACGACTCGCGGCGGAAGGGCTCAACAGCAATGCCCTCTGGACGCCCGATGGGACGCGCATCACCTTCCGATCGCAACGCGAATCGGACGCGGGGATGTTCTGGCAGCGCACCGATGGAATCGGTCCGGCGGAAATGCTGTTGGCCATCGACGGACGGCCGGTCGAGTGGTCGCGCGACGGTAGCACCTTATTTTACATTCCCGTTTTGGCGAGGGAACTCTGGTCGTGGAGACGCGGAGAGAAACCGCGACCGCTCGTGTCGATCGACGGCCAGTACGCCAGTTTGTCCCCGGATCGTCAGTGGGTGGCGTTTCACGCAGACGAAAAGGGTCGGGTCATCCCCTATGTTCAGTCACTTTCGAACCCGGGCGCGCGGTTTCAGATCTCGAAGGACGGTGGCTATGCGCCGCTTTGGTCGCCTGATGGAAGCAAGCTGTTCTATGTGACACAGGAAACGCGCAGTTTGATGGCGGTTGATGTTCAAACAGCGCCCACGGTCGCCTTTGGCGAGCCTGTTGTCCTCGTCCCGGAGATACTTGGAGGCCTGGCCCTCTCAACTCGCGTTTACGACGTCACTCCTGACGGGAAGCAACTGCTCATCCACTTACCGGACCCGGCGAATCTTCGATCGCGAGAAGTAGAAGTCGTGCTGAACTGGACCGACGAGCTGAAGCGTCTGGTGCCGGCGCGATAAGCCTTCGGGCGTCATCGATCGCTCACCGTCAGCGTAGACATGCCGCCGGTTAGAATCCGCACGGTCAGCCGCACTGAGCCCACTTGCAGGTCATCAAGGTCGGCAAGACGGGCGGCTCCGGTGATTGGCTCCTTCCGTAGAAATGTTCCGTTCTTGCTTGTGAGATCTTCAACGACGGCGCCCTCCGACGACACGACGATGCGGGCGTGACGCCGCGAAACGCTTGGGAAGTCGAGACGCACGGTGGCATCGCGATCGCGGCCGATGATGTTGTCGCCTTCGCGCAACGCTACCTCACCGCCGCTCCACACAATCCAGCAGGCTTGCCCGGACGCCGACGATTCGACGGCGCCTGTGACCTTGCCGCAGAAGGCGTACCCGAATCGGTGCACTGTGCGCACGAATCTGGGCGCATCGGGCCGATCGTGGAGCGCGCGTCGCAACTCGGCTACGAGCACGCCGAGGTTGGCGTCGGTCACGAAGGTGCCGGGCCACAGCCGATCGTGAAGCTCCGCTTTTGAAACTGCACGGGTCCGATTGTCAACGAGCACGTGCAGGAGATCGAAAGCCTTCGGCGAGAGATGCACCTCGTTCTTGCCGTGCACCAGCTGACGAGTCGCCAGGTCGAGACCATAGCCCCCAAAGGTCATCTGCATCGGGCCTTCCTTGCCAAGAACTTACGAAAAACTTAGCAAACCTTCAAGACATCGTACCGGTCGCCGCTCTATCCTACCCGTCATGCGAGAGGAACAACACATGGCGAGGAAAGCCAAGGTCATCGTGGTGACGGTTCTGCTGGCCGGACTCTGTTGCACACGCGTCTTGGGACAGTCGCCGACGTGGAGCATCCTCGAAGTCGACATCGAGAACCTCGTCGAGTACCAAGGTGACATCTTTGATTCATCAAAATTTGCAATAAATCCTGACGTCACGCCCTCAGCCGGGGCAAAAGAATTCACCGCAGGTATCGTCATCGGGGACATCGTTGCCGTCAATGGCCAACCTGCCAAGGGCACAGTCGTGGGCCATCCGATGGGTATAGGCCTGGCACCGGTTTTCAATCCTGGACACGGTGCAATCGCCGACACCACACGGATCTCGGTTGGATACCGGTCCTTCGAAATCTTGAGGATCGACGGCACACCGGTTGGAACGATCGTCGCCCTGGGACTGAACGGCGGAACTTCTCCGCCAGGACCGCCCTTCGGTGGACAGAATTTCGCAATTGTCGGCGGGACCGGAGCGTTTCTCGGTGCCCGCGGGCAACAGGGTGGCAGACAAACTCCACAAACCATTCCGCCGCGTGCGGCATCAATGGCCGAGGACCCCGCCCGCCGAAGGATAAATGGAGGCGGCAGAGTTCGGTGGCTCTTGGCTGTCATTCCGATCTCTGCGCCACAGATCGTGGCCACACCTCTGGGTCCGAATATCACTCACTCGAGCGACTTCAGTCTCGTCACTGCGTCCAGGCCGGCCGCCTCCGGCGAGATGCTGTCCGCGTTTCTCACCGGCCTTGGTCCGACGGCTCCCGGGGTTGATGTCGGTAAGCCGTTTCCCGCCAGCCCGCTGGCCACGGCCAATTCGCCGGTTGACGTGACGGTGAATGGGAAATCAGCCGAAGTGCTCGCGGCTGTAGGAGTGCCCGGCTCGGTCGACACCTACATGGTGAACTTCCGGGTCCCGCCGGAGACAGCAAGAGGAGCGGCCCTCGTTCAAGTCAGCGCGGCCTGGATTGCGGGGCCCGTGGTGGCGATCTCGATTCAATGACGACGTTCAGACGAGCGAGGAAAGTTGGGCTACGCAGGCGATTGCGAGGGTGCCATGCGAGGCGCCTTGCACCCGGCATTCCGATCAGACTATCCTCGCTCGTAACCCTCCATGGCACGGCTCGCAACCGCCGGCGTCTTCGCGTTGGTCGTCAGCTTCTTCGTTCTCCCGCTCTATGAATTCGCGGACATCGGCGAGCATTGGCCTCACGACGGCGACTACGTCGCGATGATCCTGACGGTCCTGTTTTTTGTGGGACTGACGCTCATCCTTCGCAGATCGACATCCGCGGCCTCGCGGGGCATTGTCGCCTCTCAGTGCCGCGCTTCGGGACGTTTCGAGCCTGCGCCGCCAGAATTCGTCCAATCGCCGCGCGAGCCGTCGTGCGCCGGCCCGCACCGAGTTCCCGCGTTCCTGGATCTGCCTCACTGCCTGATTGAAGCTCCGCGATTCCTGGTCCTCCAAGACTTTCGTATCTAGACCACGCGGTTCCCGCCGAGTACTCCAGCCACTCCGACATCGATCGCTCGCGGCTGGCTTCCACTCAATTTCCAAATCCGGGATACGTATGAAGCATCGACCGAACCATCGACAACTTTTTTTGATCTGCCTGACCGTCGCGCTGATCCCGGCGTGTTCGTCCGAACGCGATCAAGCAACGAGCGTCGCGAAAACTGCCGCCTCGGCGGACGGAACCATCCATTTGAGCGCCGACCAGGTACGGGCGAGCGGGATTCGATCCGCCGAAGTCGTCGAGCGGGACGTCGCGCCGACGATCGTGGCCCTCGCACGCGTGAAGGCCCGCGCCGGCGGCATGGCCGAGGTCTTTTCGCCATTCCCAGGACGGCTCGTCGGCGGCAGCCCGCCGAAGATTGGCGACTCGGTGCGCCAGGGACAGCGAATAGCCGAGGTGGAGCAACAGTTCGCGGCCGGCGATCAGGTGCAGATGTCGACGACCGCGATCCAGGCGCACACCATGTTCGAGCAGGCGCAGCAGGAGCTGGCGCAGAAACAGGCGGAGCTGAACCGCGCGCAGCAGCTCTACGACGGCGGCGCGATTCCTCAAAAGCAATTGCAGGTCGCTCAATTCGACGTCGCGCAGGCGGAGACCAGGCTGGAAGGCGCGCGCCGCGCGATGCAACAGTACGATGCGGCGATCTCGACCTCGAATTCGTCCACCCGGCGACGAGCGATCGTCGCGCCTATCTCAGGAACGGTCGTCGCCAGCACCGGCACGCTCGGCCAGCAGATCGATCCCTCAAAGAATCTGCTGACGATTGCCGACTTGCGGACCGTCTGGGTCGAGGCAGCCGTCCACGAGCAGGATCTTTCCCGCATCGGCGCCGCACGGACAGCGGAGATCGTGATTCCCGGCTCCACCGCCGCCACCTTGACCGGCACGCTCATCACCATCGGCAGCCTGATCGATTCGCAGAATCGAACCGCCCCTGTCATCTTCAGCGTCGACAACCGCGCGTCGGCGCTGAGGATCGACATGTTCGTGGAAGCGCACATCCCGACCGGATCTTCATCGAAGGTCTTGATCGTTCCAGCGTCGGCGGTCCTCGCCGAGGGGACCGCCCCGGCGGTGTATATCGAAACGCAGCCAGGTGTGTACGTCCGCAAGGCCGTCGGGCTTGGAGACCGGAGCGGCGATACGGTCGTCGTCTCGTCCGGATTGAAAAAGGGGGACAAGATCGTCACCGTCGGCGCGGGCGCGCTCCGGAGCGAATCGATGAAGAGCGAGATTCCCGCAGAGGCGGATGACAAGGGCGGGAAGGACGAGAAGGACTGATGCTGAACCGGATCATTCTCTGGTCGCTTCAGCACTGCGTGGTCGTGCTGGTGGGCGCGGCGCTCGTGATCGTGTTCGGCATTCGTTCGGCGAGCGAGAGCCCGCTCGATGTCTTTCCGGACTTCGCCCCGCCGCAAGTCGTGATTCAAACCGAGGCGCGAGGCCTGTCGCCCGAAGAGGTCGAGCAGCTCGTGTCGTTGCCGCTGGAAACGGCGCTCAACGGCACCGCCAGTCTTGAAGCCATCCGCTCGTCGTCCATCGTCAGCCTGTCGGTCGTGACCTGCATTTTTCAGAGCGGCACGGACATCTTTCGCGCGAGGCAGCTCGTCGGAGAAAAGCTCCAGGTGGCGATGGCCAGGTTGCCGGCCGGCATCGGCGAACCTCAAATGATGCCGATCAGCTCGCCGGTAGGGATTCTGTTCAAAATCAGTCTGACGGCTCCAAAGACCTCGCTGATGGAACTACGGACGCTGGCCGATTGGACGCTCCGGCCGCGCCTGCTGGCGGTGCCGGGTGTGGCGCAGGTGACCATCTTCGGCGGCGAGGTAAAACAGTACCAGGTGATCGCCGATCCGGCCAGGCTCGCCGACTACCGCGTCTCTCTGAACGAGCTGATGACCGCGGCCGCGCGCGCCAATCAGAACGCGGGCGCCGGGTTCATGGATTCGCCTGCGCAAAGTCTGGGGATTCGCGGACTCGGCCGGGTGACGTCGGTGAAGGATCTGCAGGACTCGGTAATCGCGGTCAAGAACGGCCTGCCGGTTCAGATACGGGACGTCGCCTCCGTGCAGCTTGGCCCCGAATACAAGATCGGAGACGCGTCCACGTTCGGCAAGCCAAGCGTCATCCTCATCGTCTTGAAGCAGCCGTCGGCGAATACCCTCACGACGACCCTCGCGGTCAATACC
>DASZHO010000155.1:0-50237 GCA_035937795.1 Vicinamibacterales bacterium
CCCTTCCGCGCTCGGCCAGGTCCAGCGCGCGATTGATGTAATCGAGATCGGCCGCCATCACCACTTCTGTTCGAAGAGGGCGTCGACGTAGTCGTCGACGGAGAACGGGATGAGGTCGTCGATCGACTCGCCGACGCCGACATAGCGAATCGGCAGCCCGAGCTCGCAGGCGATGGCCACGGCGATGCCGCCCTTGGCCGTACCGTCGAGCTTGGCCAGCACCACGCCGTTCACGCCGGCCGCGTTCATGAACTCGCGGGCCTGAACGAGGCCGTTCTGCCCGACAGTTGCATCGAGCACCAGCAGCACTTCGTGCGGCGCACCCGCCACTTCGCGAGCGGCGACGCGGCGGATCTTGTCGAGCTCGTTCATCAGATTCACGCGCGTATGCAGGCGCCCGGCGGTATCAACAAGAATCGGATCGCGGCCCCTGGCCTTGGCCGAGGTAATCGCGTCGAAAACCACCGCGGCGGGGTCGGCGCCTTCGCGCGCGCGCACAAGATCGACGCCTGCCCGCTGGGCCCAGATCTCGAGCTGCTCCACGGCGGCCGCGCGAAAGGTATCGGCCGCGCACACGAGCGGCCGCTTTCCCGACGCTTTCAGCAACTGCGCCAGCTTGCCGACGGTGGTGGTCTTTCCGGTGCCATTCACTCCGACGATGAGCACGACGTGAGGCACGTGGCCATCGGCCGCCGGCATCTGGACGCCGGCAAAGATTGCGCGGATCTCGTCCTTCACCGCACCGCGCAGACTCTTACCCGCCGTCGATTGATCTTTGACGGCCTCGATGATGCGCGCCGTCGCGGCAACACCGACATCAGCCATGATCAGAAGTTCTTCGAGCGCCTCGATCGTGTCGACGTCGACAGGGCGGCCTCTACGTTCCGGCGCCTCGGACTGGGCGACCAGCTCATCGAAGCGCTGAACGATTTGTCGCGTGGTTCTGGAGAGGCCCTCCCGGAGGCGGTCGAGGATATTCAGAGGGACTCCTGCTCGGTCTTTTGCGGCCGCAGCATCAGCTCACCCACGGCCGCAGCGGCTGTACGCTGGCCGGACAGCACCTGGGCCATCTGCGTGGCAATCGGCAGCTCCACGCCGTGCTTGCGGCCGAGCGCCAGCGCGGCGCTCGTCGTCTTCACGCCTTCGGCCACCATCTTCATGCCGGCAACAACGTCGGAGATCTGGCGGCCGCGGGCCAGCTCGATGCCTACATGACGATTGCGGCTCAGGGTGCCCGTACACGTCAAGACGAGATCGCCAAGGCCGCTGAGCCCCGCCAGCGTTTCGCGCCGCCCTCCGAGCGCGCAAGCCAGCCTCGTGATTTCCACCAGGCCGCGCGTCACCAGCGCAGCAAGCGCGTTCTGTCCCAGCCCGAGGCCTTCGACGACTCCAGCCGCAATCGCAATGATATTCTTCAGCGCGCCGCCAATCTCCACGCCGACCACGTCGGTGCTCGCGTAAAGGCGGAAGTACGGTGCGCGGAACTCGCGCTGCACGGCCTCGGCGAGAACCGGATCGGCGCATGCCACGCAGACCGCTGTCGGCAGCCCGCGCGCGACCTCGATTGCGAAGCTCGGGCCCGACAGCACCGCAACCGGCCGCGCGCCGCGCAGCTCCTGCGCGATGACTTCGGACATGCGCAGTTCCGTGTCCTGCTCGAGGCCTTTGATCGCGCTCACGACCAGCGCCTGGCGCGGCATGAAGGGCGCCGCGCCACGAATCACCGCACGGGTTCCGTGCGAGGGCAGCGCGACGATGACGAAGTCTGCGCGAGCGAGCGTGTCCGCCAGCGACGCCGTCGGCGACACCAGCGCCGGCAGCTCGATAGCCGGCAGGTAGGTTGTATTGATGCGCGATGATTTGATCCCCGCAATCAGTTCCGCGTTTCGTCCCCACAGCCGGACTTCGTGCCCCGCGCCGGCGAAATGGGCCGCGAGGGCTGTGCCCCAGCTGCCGCAGCCAAGAATGGCAATCTGTTTCATGCGCGCTGTCCGATCCGGCGTTCTACCCCTGCCATCACCCGCCCCAGATTCGATCGATGCCGCTCGATCACGATGCCGGCCACGATCACCGCGGCGATCACCGTGATGCCGGGCGAGCCGGTGAGGTACGCCAGCGGCCCTAACAGCGCCGACGCGATGACCGACCCGAGTGACACGTAACGCGTCCACCACACCGTGAGAATGAAAAACACGCCGGCAATCGCGGTCGCCGCCGGCGCGAGCACAGCGAACACACCGCAGGTGGTGGCCACGCCTTTGCCGCCGCGGAACCCGAGCCAGACCGGATAAATGTGGCCGAGCACGGCGGCGATGCCCGCGACGGCGGGACCCGTCGCCCCTGGATCGATCTGCCGTGCCACGAGCACCGTGGCAATTCCCTTCCCCATGTCCAGCGCCATTGCGCTCACGCCGATTTTCTTCGTCGTCGTGCGCAGCAGATTTGCGGCACCGACATTTCCGCTGCCGGCCGCACGGAGGTCGATGCCGCGGTGGCGGCGCGCGAGCAGGTACGCAAAGGGGATCGACCCCAGCAGATACCCGGCGATCAGGACGACCAGAGTGCTTACATGCATCTTTTCAGCAACCCGTCAGCCACTCTCGTGTAGATCGGACCCTTGGGCGACAGACGGCTCTCGTACAAGGTAACACGATCGATCGCGCACGGCCCCGCGCACGCCCTCATCGCCACCGCCTCCTTCAATCGCTGCCGCGGCACCCGATCCCGGAAGCGCGCCAGCGTCAGATGCGGATTGAACTGCTCGTCGGGCCTGGCCAGATCGCCGAGCCGGCGGCGAAGCTCGGCGTGGACCTGGCGCAGCCCCGCGACACCGTCGGCGATGCCCAGCCACAGCACCCGCGGAGAACCGGTATCCGGGAAGAATCCGAGACCTTCGAACCGGAGGGCAAAGGGCGCTACGGGAATTGGCTCGTCGAGCGCCAGCCTCGCCCGCTCCTCCGCTGCCTGGTCCACGTCGCCGAGAAACTCGAGCGTGAGGTGGAGTCGATCGGGGTGCACCCACGTGACGCGAAGGCGGCTCGAGCCGCGCGCGATCGTGTCGCGCAAGACCGTCCCCATCCTGGCGATCGCCTCGCGCGTTGAATCGTCGACATCGACGGCGGCAAAAAGGCGCTTCACGCGTTGTGTTCAGCGAGCCAGCGGCGAACCATGTCCATCGCGGCCTGCGAGGCCTGAAACCTCACCATCTCACGCCCACCGACGAAATGAAAGGTTCGCACCCGCGTCTCACACGCGCCGCCGCGAACCCACGCCGCGGCAATCGCCACCGTCCCCACCGGCTTTTCCGGAGTGCCGCCCGAAGGCCCCGCAATGCCGGTGATGCCCACGGCAAGATCGCTTCCAGCGATGCGGGCGGCGCCCGCCGCCATCGCCTCGGCCACCGGCTCGCTGACCGCTCCGTGCCTGGCAATCAGATCGGCGGGCACACCGAGCAGGTCGATCTTCGATTGATCGCTGTAGACCACGACGCCGCGGTCGACATAGGCCGAGCTGCCAGGCACTTCAGTCAGTCGCGCCATGAGAAGGCCGCCGGTGCACGACTCGGCGGCCGCAAAATGAAGGCCGCGCGCGCGGAAGACCTGACCGACGACCTCCTGCAGCGTCTCGCCACTGACGCTGAACAGATCGTCGCCCAGCACACGCCGCGTGTCTTCAACGGCGCTGTCAAGCGCCCGCTTGCCTTCTTCAGCGGCCGGCGCCAAGACCGTCAAGTGCAATTCGATCTGGCCGAGCGTGGCGAGAATCGTCGTGGTGATTTTCGTGGCCGCCGCCAACCACTTTGCATAGAGCGGCTGCATCTGTTCTTCGATGTAAGACTCGGTCCGGCCGGTCACGCGCAGCAATCGCCTGAAGATGCGCGTGGCGCCGACCATGTGCGCCAAGCGCTCCTGGATCACCGACTCGAACATGGGCTTCAGTTCGCGGGGAGGGCCCGGCAGCAGCACGATGAACTTCTGCTGATGCTCGATCCACAAGCCGGGCGCCGTGCCGTTCCGATTCGGCAGGATCGCCGCGCCGCGCGGCACCATGGCCTGGCGGCGGTTGATCTCGGGCGTCTTCAGGCCCCGCGCCTCGAACCGCTTCTGGATCGGCTCGAAAATGTCCGCGTGGTACTCGAGCGGCTGGCCGATCAGATCGGCGATCACATCGCGGGTGAGATCGTCGTCTGTCGGTCCGAGCCCGCCGGTGAGGATCAGGAGGTCGCTTCGCCGCAGCGCATCCGCCACGATCGCCTTCAGCGTGGCGCGATCGTCGGCGGCCACCGATTTACCCTGAAGCTCTATGCCGAGCTCGTTGAGCCGCTCGGTAATGAAGAGCGAATTGGTATCGACGTGCGCCGGCGTGAGCAGCTCGCTGCCCACCGCCACGACTTCGGCATTCATGACACGAGCTGCGGGGCGAGCATGTACGCGGCGTGGAGCATGAGGTTCGCATAGACTGCGGCCATCGCGTCATCGGCCATGATTCCAAGACCCCCCGGCAGCCGCTCGAACCTCCGCGCCGGAAACGGCTTGACGATGTCGAGCACCCGGAACACCAGAAACCCGGCGAGCATCCCCAGCCAGTTCACGGGAACGAGAAACAGCGTCATCAGCATCCCCATGACTTCGTCAATCACCACGGGGGCCGGGTCGATACGGCCCAGCGCTCTCTCGCTCGCCGCGCCGAACACGATGCCCAGTCCGAACAGAGCCACGATCACCGGAAGCTCGAAGTGGGGAACGCCTGCCCTGCGGAAGCCCAGGTACACCAGAAGACCGGCTGCCGAGCCGACCGTCCCGGGCGCGATCGGAAAAAACCCGAGGTATCCGAAGCTGCAGACAAACACCGCGACGCGCTGCATCAATTAGATAGAAGGGGGCCGCACGACGCGTGTGTGCGTGAGGCGATCGTGCAAGGCAAGCCGATCCGCGCCGAGCACGCCCGGCAGAAACCCCGCGCCAAGCGGCAGCGCCGACAGCAGATACGCGAGCGTCCGAAGCGTGGCGCGGCCAAACGCCACAGGACCGTCCTCGTCGCTCACCACCTTGATGCCGAGCGCCATCTTGCCGATGGACTGGCCGCCAACGGCGGTGAATGCGACGAAATACCCGCCGTCGAGCAGCAGGAAGAATGCCAGGAGGGGCGTCATCGGCAGCCCGGGAATCTCCGCCGCCGTGAGGCCGCAGAGCCGCAGCGTGAAATACAACACGGCCGCGTTCAGCCCCATCAAGAGCACGGCGTCGATGAGCGCGGCCACGATGCGTCTGCCCGGCGTCGCAATCATCTCCAGTGTCGAGGCGCGCGGCACGATAGACGCCGGCGGCGGGTCGAAGAGCGGCTCTTCCTGCGACCGCGGCGTGCGCAGGCGCGCGCGCGGAATCTCGGGCGTTGCCCGCCGCACCCCCAGTGGCGCACGCGGGCGTGAGGGTACGTTGATGAGCGGCCTGCCATCGTCCGGATCGCCAAACAGCGGAAGGTCCTCAGGCGGCCCGCCGATGATCCGATTCAAATCCAGCGGCCGGCGGGCATGCTGCTGGTCTTCCGGACTCGGGACGAGCGGCTCGACATCGGCGATGGACAACGGCAGATCGAACGGCGGGGCGGGCTGGGAAAGCGAGAATTCGTAGCCGCAATTGCGGCAGCGGTCGCTCGCCGCAAAACCGAGATAGTCGCACTTCGGACACTTCATTGGGGCGCCGGCACTGCGGGAATCGTCTCGTGCGCAATCAACTCGCGCTGGATGGCGGCCTTCAATCTGTCCGCATCTCCGCGCAGCGGATCGACCGGTCGAATCAGTTCGAGCGCGCGAAGCGCGTCGTGGAGACGGCCCGAGGCGAATAGCGCCCTGGCGCGATCCATCGCCGACTCGGATCCCAGCGGGACGGCGAGCGGCTCCAGCACCGGCGCTTTCGGCGCCAGTCCCGTTTCCGACGCGGCGTTGAAGCTCGGGAGAAGGCGGCTGACCTCGTCCCACGACATCAAGGCATACGCGATGGCTCCGGCGACGGCCAGCGCGAAGGCGGCCTTCAGCAATCGCGAGCCGGCGCGGCGCGCGGGGACTGCTGCAGGAAGGATCGGCGTTCGCACGGGCGCTGAAGGACAGGCGGCGGCCAGCGGAGCGGCCGCGTTGAGGCGATCGATGCGAGTGAGAAACGCGAGGGCGACTTCGTGCGCACCTCCGCGCTGCACCGCGGCGTTCAGGAGCTGGCGCGCCGCATCCATCTCTCCTCGTTCGAACGCCGCCACGCCGCTGTGGAGCATTTCCTCGGCTTCGCGCTGCTGTTCGGCGAGCGCGCTTCTCGCCCGCTCGATGTAGGCCCGCGCCCGGGCGTGCCCGCGATCAAGAAAAAGCGCGCGCGTCCACACATCGATGGCCTGGGCGTAGTCGGATGAGAAGTAATGATCGAGGCCGGTCAGCAGCAGGGTCTCGATTTTGGCATCGCGTTCTGAATCGCTGTCCCCGCGATGTTCAGAGCCGTCAATCGAGTCTGAGCGAAGAGGATCAGACACAAATATTGAATGGCATTATGCGGCAAGATGACGTGTGATACAAGAGCACATGACGCTCATCGAGTGCGTGCCGAACGTGAGCGAAGGCCGTCGAACCGCCGTCATCGCCGCGCTCGCGGAAGCGATTGCGGCGAGCGGCGTGCATCTGCTCGACCGATCGTCCGATCCGTCGCACAACCGCACGGTGTACACCTTCGTTGGCGGAGCCGAGGCGCTTCAGCAGGCCGTGTTGCGGCTCTTCGCATCGGCGATTGCGCACATCGACCTCGGTGCTCACAGCGGAGTCCACCCCCGCATCGGTGCGGTCGACGTCGTCCCCTTCGTGCCGCTCCGGGGCGCCGCGATGAGCGATTGCATCGATCTGGCGCGCTCGACGGCAGCGCTCGTGTCCGAACGGTTCGGAGTGCCGGTCTATCTGTACGAAGAGGCCGCCTCGAGAGCCGCCCGCCGGAATCTTGCCGAAATCCGCCGCGGGGGCCTTGCAAAGCTCGCGACGAGGATCCGCGAGGACGAGTGGCTGCCCGACTTCGGTGCGCCAGAGCCCCACCCCACGGCCGGCGTCTCAGCGATTGGCGCGCGGCGCATTCTGATCGCTTACAACGTCAACCTCGAGACCAACCGCGTCGAGGTGGCCAAGCGCATCGCCGGACGCATTCGAACCAGCGGGGGCGGCTTCGACCATGTGAAGGCGATGGGCGTCCTGCTGGATCATCGCGGCGTCGCCCAGGTGTCGATGAACCTGACCGACTATCACTGCACGCCAATGACGACGGTATTCGACGCGGTGGTTCGTGAGGCGGCGGACGAGGGAGTGGAGGTGCTCGACAGCGAGATCGTCGGGCTGGTGCCGGCCGATGCGCTCCCGTCCGATCCGGTTGAGCGATTGAAGCTGTCGCCGGTCGATGCGAACCGGGTCCTCGAGCGCAGGCTTCAGCAGGCCGGACTCGGCTGAAGCGGCAGACGCTTCTCTCAGACGGGTTTTCAGACGGCTTCTTCCTCGTTCTCCTCGGCGTTGTCCGCGCGCCGGTTCGGCGCGATGCCGAACGCCCGCATTTTCCGATACAGGTTGCTGCGTTCCACGCCGAGCACCTCGGCGGTCCGCGAGATGTTTCCCTGCTGCAGCGACAGCTGCTTGATGATGTATTCCCGCTCGAACTGGTCGCGCGCCGTGTAGAGCGGCACCGCGGGAGCCACGGTGTCGTCCGGCGCCGGCCCGCCGATCGGGCCGCCCGACAGGAACGCAAGGTCGTGCTCGGTGATGACGTCGCCCGGCGCCATGATCACCACGCGTTCGATCACGTTCCGCAGCTCGCGCACGTTGCCCGGCCAGCGGTGCGCCAGCAGGCGCGCCATCGCTCCTGACTCCAGCGTTTTCGCGCGGCGGCCGTACTCGAGCGCAAAATCGGCCACGAAATGGTCCACCAGCAGCGGGATGTCCTCTGCACGCTCGCGCAGCGGCGGCACGTAGATCGGGATGACGTTGAGGCGGAAGTACAGGTCTTCGCGAAAGCGGCCTCCGCGTATCTCGGCGACGAGATCCTTGTTGGTGGCCGCAAGCACGCGCACGTCGACGTGCACCCGGGACGTGCTGCCGACCGGCTCGGTGACCTGCTCCTGCAGGACGCGCAGCACCTTGGCCTGCGTCTTCAGGCTCATGTCGCCGATCTCGTCCAGAAAAATCGTTCCGCCGTTGGCCGCCTCGAACTTGCCGCGCCGGTCGGCGACCGCGCCGGTGAACGCGCCCTTCACGTGCCCGAACAGCTCGCTTTCGATCAGCTCTTCGGGGATCGCGGCGCAGTTCACCTCGATGAATGCGTTGTTGCGGCGCCGGCTCATCGTGTGCACCGTTCGCGCCACGAGCTCCTTGCCGGTGCCGTTTTCGCCGTAAATCAGCACGCGCCCGTTCGTCGGCGCCGCCATCGCGACCTGCTCCCGCAGCTGGCGCATCAGCAGGCTTTCGCCGACCATGCGCCTGGCGCGGTCCACGCGCGCGCGCAGCGCCCGGTTTTCCGCCTCGAGGTGGCGCTGCCGCAGGGCGTTTCTCACCACGAGCACCGTCTTCTCGAGCGACAGCGGCTTCTCGACGAAGTCAAACGCCCCCATCTTGATCGCCTTCACCGCCGACTCGATGTTGCCGTGGCCCGAGATGATGACCACCTGCGAATCGATTTTCATCTGGCGGAGCCGCCCGAGCGTGGCGAGACCGTCGAGGCCGGGCAGCCAGACATCGAGCACGATGACGTCGAGCGGGGCGCGCAGCACGCGATCGAGGCAGGCCTCGCCGCTGTCGACGGCCTCGACCTCGTAGCCCTCGTCGCGGAGGACGCCGCTCAACGCGGAGCGGACGCCGGGCTCGTCGTCGACGATAAGAACGGTGGCCTTGCTGCTCATCGGGAGGTGCCGAACCTGACCATTCAACAGGGAAGCTCAATCGTAAATGTCGTCCCGCGGGGCAAGTTCTCCCCCGCCTCGATCGTCCCGCCGTGCTCGGCCACGATGCGGCGGACAATGGCGAGGCCGAGACCGCTGCCGCGGCCCTTGGTCGAATAATACGGCATGAAGAGCTTCTCCCGTTCACCGGGCGCGATCCCGGGTCCGTTGTCGGCCACGATCAGCCGTACCAGCCCGGCCGCGGCGTCGTGCTGCGTTTCGATCGTGATCAGCCCCGACCGATTCATCGCCTCGATCGCATTGTCGACGAGATTGATGATGACGCGCCGAATCTGTTCGCCGTCGACCCGCACCTTCGGCAGGTTCTCGGCAAACCGCCGCTCGAAATGCACGTCTCCAAGCAAGCCGGAATAGAGCGCCAGCGCGTCGTTCAGCAGCGCGTGCAGATCGGCGGGCGCAGCGCGCGGCGCGGGCATTCTGGCGAACTGGGAGAATTCGTCCACCAGCGCCTTCAGCGAATCGACTTCTCCGACGATCGTCGCGGTGCACTCCTCCACGAGATCCCTGGCGGGCGGCGGCGCGGTCGAAAAATGCCGCCGCAGCCGCTCGGCGCACAGTTGAATCGGGGTGAGCGGATTCTTGATTTCGTGCGCCAGACGCCGCGCCACCTCGCGCCACGCCGCCACCTTCTGCGCGCGGATCAGCGGCGTCACGTCGTCGAGCACCAGCACCATGCCGCTGGATCCGTCTCCGTGCAGCACCGTCGCCACCGCCGCCAGCTGCAGCTCGCGGCCGTCGCGGGTCAAGGCGATTTCCTGCGCCGACGGCTCCGTCTTCCCCGTGCCCGCCGCGCGCAGCAGCGCGCCGAACGGCTGCAGGTCGGCGCGCCCGAACACATCCGACGCCGGCTGACCGACCGCCGAGGCGTCGAGCCCGAGCAGCCGCATCGCCGCGCTGTTCATGGTACTCACTCTTCCGCCCGCATCGATCGAGACGACGCCGGTGGCAATGCGCTCGAGAATCGTCGCGATATACTGGCGGCGCCCTTCGACCTCAAGGTGCTTGCGCTCCAGCTCGATCGTCGAGCGTTCGAGCCGGCGGCGGCTCTTCCCCACCTCGCTCGCCATGCTGTTGAACGCTTCCACGAGCGATCCGAATTCATCGTCGCTTACCGTCTCGCGATCGACCCGGTAGTCAAGATGGCCCGCCTCGATCTCGCGCGCCGCGGTGGCCAGCCGCTGCACCGGCTGCGTGATGCGCTTGGCCAGGTAGAGCCCCATCCAGGTCGACCCCACCAGAATCATCAGCGTCATCATCAGGAAGAACGAGAGATAGACGCCCGTGAGGGGACGCCGGAGCACGCGCAGCTGGCTGTAGTGCTCGTAGGCGTCGGTGATTTCGCGCGCGCGCGCCGCAAGCTCGCCGGTCAGGTAGTCGCTCGCCACCACGACGGCCGTCGGCTGCGCCGCGCTCCCGTGGCGCGCCACGGCCGCCGATCGAATCAGCTCCCCTCCGGTGGCCAGCGGTTCCGGCGTGGTCGGCTCCACCTGCCCCGATGCGGCGTGTAGCGCCATGCGATCGGCGACGGCGCGCGAATAGCCTTGCGGCAAATCCGGCGCGACCACGTCGACGTAGCCCACTACCTGGACGCCGGAAGGACCGGGCACGACTCGGTAGACCTCGACCATGCGCACGCGGCCGCGGGCCACTTCCGGAAGGATCAGATCGCGCACCGCGCTGACGTCCGATCCGTCGATCGTCAGTCCCCCGAGCGCCCGCGCGATGCGCGCCGCCTCGTCGGTCACGCGGAGCTGGCGATCGTGATAGTAATCGCCGGCAATCGTGTCAGCCGCCGTCAACACCCTCTCGACGGGCGCGTTGAACCAGCGGTCGACGCTGTTGCGAATCAGCTCGCTGCCGACGAACAGCACGAGGAGCGAAGGAATGAACGTCATGCCCAGCAGGACGGCGACGAGCCTGGCTCTGAACCGCGCGAACGGGAGCGCCTTGCGGCGTTCGATGACGAGCTTGATGACGTTGCGCGCGAGCACGAATGCCAGGCCGAGCAGTATCGTGAGGTCTGCGGCCTGCAGCGTGTAGAGCACGAACTCGGTGAGAAAGTCCGGAGACAAGCCGGCCGAACGATTGGCCAGCATCACGATGCCGGCCAGCGCGGCCAGCAGCAGGACCATCCCGAACAGAATCAGGCGCGGATTGTCGCGAAGAGGGCGGCGCGGCGCGGACGCCGGCTCGCGGCGCAGCCGCGGCGGAAGAGGCGGCGGAACCTGGCGTGCTGGCGTGGCCATGAACAGCTACGGGATGAACGTAAAGCTCGAGTGCGCGGAAGCGAGGCCGCGATCCCACGGCCAGAGAAACCACGAATCGTGCGGCTGGGTCTCGGCCCGTACCCGCACATAGTACTCGGTGTTGGCTTCGAGATCCGACGTTGCAAACAGCGGCAGGCGATCGAACACCGTGAGCCAGCGGCGCACGTCCGCTTCGTTCTCGGTCACGCCGGTGGACTCGACGTGGCCGTTCAGCGTACGCGACAGCTGGTGCCGCCGCATGAGGTTGTCGTAGATCACCGTCACCGCAATGGTGGCCGAGGCGAGCGTGCGATCCGGCCACAACGGCACATCGCGCCGCAGGTCGACGTCATAGGTAAACGTCGTCGGCAAGCCGCTGTGAATCGCGTCCCGCACCTCGGGCGTGAAGGCACCCGACAGCTCGAACGACACCCACACTTTGCCATCGCGCGCCACCGACGTGACACGCACCACATCCGCCGCCACGAGCGGCGCGCTCAACGCCGCAACGAGGACCGGCAGCCAGAACGTGTGGGTGGCCCGCATCTATTCCTTCGCGTTCAACAGATCCTTCAGCTCGGTCATGAACTCGCCGATGTCGCGGAAATGCCGGTAGACCGACGCGAACCGGACGTAGGCCACCTTGTCCAGCTTCTTCAGCTCCTGCATCACGGAGGCGCCAATCTCGGCCGTGGCCATTTCCTTTTCCGCGCGATCCTGCAGCGTGCTTTCCACTCTATCGGCCACTCCTTCGAGCGCCGCCACGCTCACCGGCCGCTTTTCGCACGCTTTCAGCAAGCCGGTAATCAGCTTTTGCCGCTCGAACCGCTCGCGGGTCCCGTCCTTCTTGACCACCATGTAGGGAATCTCATCGATCCGCTCGTAGCTGGTGAAGCGTTTGCCGCAGCCGAGGCACTCGCGGCGGCGCCGGATCACCTCGCCTTCGCGGCTCTCGCGCGAATCGACGACCTTGTCCCCCAGGTGCGCGCAGTAAGGACACTTCACGGCGCCTCTCCTTCCACGGCCGCCGTGGCCAGCCTGCGAACGCCGCCCAGCTTCAACCCGTCCTGGACGAGAAACAAGAATCCGAGCGCCAGCGTCGGTACAATCGAAATCGCGTGCAGCACCAGCGCGGCGCCTACCGCGCGGTCGCTCGGCACGCCGTAAAAGGAGGTGGCCCCGATGCGATACGCCCCTTCGAATGCGCCGACGCCGCCGGGCGTCGGGACCGATACGCCGACCACCAGCAGGGCGAGCATGAGGAACGAGCCCGTGAACGGCATCACGATGTGAAACGCCAGCGTGGTGGTCCACACGCCCACCGCAATCGAGAGCCACAAGGGAAACGACAGAATCAGCGCAAGCACCAGCCGCTTCGGCTCCCGCACCACCGCCAGCCCCGCGGCAAAACTCTCGAGCAGCTCCGCGAGCCTGTGCGTCAGGCGCCCTTGCAGCAGGTGCTCGAGCTTGAACGCCCACCGGCGCAGCGTCTCGGGATGGCCGGCCGCAAAGAACAGGAGCCCGAGCAGCGCGAGCGCCGCGCTCGCCACAGTCAGTCCCCCAAGACGGACGATGCGATACATCGTACGGTCCGCAGCCGCCATGCCCGGATCGAAAAAAATCACGAACGACGCCAGCATCATGGCAATCGTCACGCTGTCGAGCACGCGCTCCACGACGACGGTGGCAAACGTCGACGTCACGCTCAACCCCTCCTTCCGCGCGAGCAGGTACGGCTTGATCACCTCGCCGGCGCGCGCCGGCAGCACGTTGATCGCCGCAAAGCCGATCACCGTGGCACGGAACACCGATCGAAAGTGCGTCTTCCCCACCGGCCTCAGCAGGCATTGCCAGCGGAGCGCGCGAAACACCATGTTGATGACCGTCGTTGCGACCGCGGCACAGATCAACCAGGAGTCGGCCTCTCTGATTTCCGACCAGACGTCGCTGAGACGGGCCCCCCGCAGGAAAAGTGCCAGCAAGCCGACCGACAACACGACGAGAGCGACCGTTCGAACGGGTTTCTGCATGCGAGATGAGCGCGTCTACTATAAGGGGGGCCACTCCGAATGCCAAGAACGCATTAGTTGTGGTTCGGCTTTCGCTTGCCAGCCGCCGGCGACCTCGGTAAGATCGGCGTTTTTCCGGGAAGCGCACCCCCCTTCGAAGCGCACCCGCCTTCGCCACGAGGTTTCCCTATTGCCTTCATCGTTGCCCGTTCTCCAGACATCGTTTGAGGGTCTTACCCGACACAGTCAGGGGAAGGTTCGCGACATCTATGCGTTCGCCGAGGATCCGTCGGCGCTGTTGATCGTGGCCACCGATCGCATCTCGGCGTTCGACTACGTCCTTGGCTCGGGCATTCCGGACAAAGGCAAGGTGCTGACGCAGCTCTCCGCGTTCTGGTTCGGCGAGACCAGCGACGTCGTGCCGAATCATTTGCGCTCGACCCGGCCGGAGGACTACCCGGCCGGCGCGAGGTCGTACGCGGACGTGCTGCGCGGCCGGTCGATGCTCGTGCAGCGGACCGAGCCGTTCCCCATCGAGTGCGTCGCCCGGGGATATCTTGCGGGCAGCGGCTGGAAGGAATACCAGCAGGGCGGCTCGATGTGCGGCATCAAGCTGCCGGCCGGCCTGCGCGAATCGGATCGGCTGCCGGAGCCGATCTTCACGCCGGCGACCAAGGCCGCCACCGGCCACGACGTGAACATCACCGAAGAGGAAGCCGGGAACCTCGTGGGCAAAGAGACGATCGAGCGTCTCCGAAAACTGACGCTCCGCCTCTACTCGCGCGGCGCCGCGCACGCCGAGCCGCGCGGCATCATCGTGGCCGACACCAAGTTCGAGTTCGGCCGCGTGGCCGACGGGCCCAGAAAGGGCGAAATCATTCTGATCGACGAGGCATTGACTCCCGACTCGTCGCGCTTCTGGCCGCGCGATCTCTACGTGCCGGGCGGGCCGCAGCCGAGCTTCGACAAGCAATTCGTCAGGGACTACCTTGAAACCATCCGTTGGAACAAACAGCCGCCGGAGCCGAGCCTGCCGCCCGACGTCATCGAAAAGACCCGAGAGAAATACATCCAGGCGTTTCGCTTGCTGACCAGCCTGGAGCTCGAATAGAGGCGCGCGTGAACGAACGGCTCGAACGCCTGATAGAAGAAATGGTACAGAAGGGCATCCGCTTTGCCGATGCCAATCGCGAATTCGAGCGCCGGTTCATTTCGCGCGTGCTGGCCGAATCGGACGGCAATCTCTCGAAGGCCGCCGATACGCTCGGCATCCACCGGAACACGCTCAGCCGCAAAATGGCCGAGCACCGGATCAAGCGCCGCCCCTGAAGAAGAAAGCGTTCCCTCTTGACATGTCCGGCGCCCAGCGGCTAAATTAGCACTCTTGTGGGCCGAGTGCTAAAGGCCGCAGGGTATGTCCAGGTAAGCCTGTAAGAAACAACCAGTACTTCTTCACTCAGTTGGAGCGACCTATGAACGCCAGACCGCTACATGACCGCATCCTCGTTCAGCGCATCGAGGAAGGGGAACAGAAAGTCGGCGGGATCATCATCCCCGATACCGCCAAGGAGAAGCCGCAGCAAGGCAAAGTCGTCGCTGTCGGCAACGGCAAAGTCAAGGACGACGGCACCCGGATCGCGCTGGACGTGAAAGCCGGCGACCACATCCTGTTCGGCAAGTATTCCGGGCAGGAGATCAAGCTGGACGGCGAAGAGTATTTGATCATGCGCGAAGATGAAGTCCTCGCGGTGCTCGACGCAGCCGGCGCCAGCAAATCCAAGAAGTAACTTTTTGAACGGAGCACACGATGCCAAAGCAGATTATTTACGGCGAAGAGTCGCGGCAGGCGATTCTCCGCGGTGTCAACCAGCTGGCCGACGCCGTCAAGGTCACCCTCGGCCCCAAGGGACGTAACGTCGTCCTCGACAAGAAGTTCGGCTCTCCCACGATCACCAAAGACGGCGTGACGGTCGCCAAGGAAATCGAGCTCAAGGATCCGCTGGCGAACATGGGCGCCCAGATGGTGCGCGAAGTGGCGAGCAAGACTTCGGACATCGCCGGCGACGGCACGACCACGGCCACCGTGCTGGCGCAGGCCATCTACCGCGAAGGCGTGAAGAACGTCGTCTCGGGCGCCAACCCGATGGACATCAAGCGCGGGATCGACCGCGCCGTCGAGAAGGTGATCGAGGGGCTGAAGAGCCAGTCCAAACCGGTTACCGGCAAGATGATCGCGCAGGTCGGGACCATTTCAGCCAACAGCGACGCAGAGATCGGCAAGTTCATCGCCGACGCGATGGAGAAGGTCGGCAAGGACGGCGTCATCACCGTCGAAGAAGCCAAGACGCTCGAGACCTCGCTGGACGTGGTCGAAGGCATGCAGTTCGACCGCGGCTACCTCTCGCCCTATTTCGTCACCGACCCCGAGCGCATGGAAGTGGTGCTCGAAAATCCAGTGATTCTCATCCACGAAAAGAAGATCAGCTCCATGAAGGATCTGCTCCCGGTGCTCGAGCAGGTGGCGCGCATGAGCCGTCCGCTGCTCATCATCGCGGAGGATGTCGAGGGTGAAGCGCTGGCGACGCTGGTCGTCAACAAGCTGCGCGGCACGCTGCAGGCTGCGGCCGTGAAGGCGCCCGGCTTCGGCGACCGTCGCAAGGCAATGCTCGAAGACATCGCGACGCTGACCGGCGGCAAGGCCATCACCGAGGACCTCGGCATCAAACTCGAGAACATCAAGGTCGACGACCTTGGAAAAGCCAAGAAAATCACCATCGACAAGGACAACACCACGATCGTCGAGGGTGCCGGCAATTCGAAGGACATCGAGGGCCGTGTGAAGCAGATTCGCACGCAGATCGATGAGACGACCTCGGACTACGATCGCGAGAAACTGCAGGAGCGGCTGGCGAAGCTCGTCGGCGGCGTCGCCGTCATCAAGGTCGGCGCGGCAACCGAAACCGAGATGAAGGAGAAGAAAGCGCGCGTGGAGGACGCCATGCACGCGACCAAGGCGGCCGTCGAAGAGGGCATCGTCCCTGGCGGCGGTGTGGCGCTGATCCGCGCGGGCAAGGCGCTCGAGAACCTCAAGCTCGAGGGCGATCAGCAAATCGGCGTGAACATCGTCCGACGCGCCATCGAAGAGCCGCTGCGGTGGATTGCATCCAACGCCGGCAAGGAAGGCTCCATCATCCTTGCGAAGGTGAAGGAAAAGGAAGGCTCGTACGGCTACAACGCCCAGGACGACCAGTTCGAAGATCTGATCGCGGCCGGCGTGATCGACCCGACGAAGGTCGTGCGCTCGGCGCTGCAGAATGCGGCATCGATCGCGTCGCTCCTGCTCACCACCGAGGCGCTGGTTGCGGAAATTCCCGAGGAAAAGAAAGAAGCTCCGATGCCTCCCGGCGGCGGCATGGGAGGGATGTACTAACTTCGCTGTAAGTAAAAAGTAAAAAGTAAGAAGTAGAAAGTGGGGCCGGTCCTTGCGGACCGGCCTTTTTTTATCTGAGCGTGAAAGCGATTTCGATCGTCACCAGCACCGAAACGGGCTGGCCGAAGCGGGTGCCGGGCGCGAACTGCCACTGGCGCGCCGCTTTCATCGCTTCCTGATCGAGGCCGAAGGTCGGGTCGAGCGATCGCACAACCTTCATGTTGCCCACCGTGCCGTCCTGCTGGACGACGCATTCGAGCAGCACGGTGCCTTGAATCTTCGCGCGCATCGCTTGCGCCGTGTATTGCGGCTTGACTTCCCTCAACAGCTTCGGCGTTTCGACGCCGTTGCCCGGACGATACGCCCCGCCGCCGGTGCCACCACCCCATCCAGGGCCAAGCCCAGAGCCGGAGCCCGAACCGATGCCGGTGCCCGCGCCGGTGCCCGCGCCGCCGCCGGTTCCTGCCCCGAGCGAATCGGTCGTGGGTGGCGCGCCTTCAATCGCGCCGGGCAGCACGAGACTGGCAGACGCAAGCGTCTCGGCGGGAATGGTCAGGTTCTGCACCGGAGGGGGCGGCTCTTCTTTCTTCACTTCCATGGAGGGCGGCTTCACCGCGGGCACGGTGATCTTGTCCTTGCCCTCGAGCTCGGCTTTGCGCACCGGTTCCTTGGATTGATTTCCACCGCCGCCGCCGCCACCGCCGGGACCCGGAAGGTCGAGCCAGATAATGTCCTTGTTGAGCGCTTGCGGAATGATCGAGGTAACTGACTGCACGTAGGGACGCGTCGCGATGAACACCGCGAGCGCGATCGCCACGGCGTGGATGAGCAGCGACACCCCTAGTGCGCCGCTGACCCGCTTCTGCGAGCCTTCGAACAGGAATTGGACGTTTGACGGCGCCTCGGCCCGAAGGTTTGTCATGGTTCGGAGGGTCCGAGATCTATTTTGCCCTCTCGAGTGTCCCGGCGCAAGGTGCAAAACCAACGCCAGGCGCTTTCATCCTTTTTGTTTTATCACACCCGTCCACTCCAGGCACCAATCGCGGCATTTCCGCCGCCAAACGAGTGCAGAACAGCCAGCGCGTCGGCGGCCCGTGGCTCGCTGTGAATTGCCACCAGGACCCCCCCACGCGCCGTCAGCGCGTCGAAGATGCGGCCGTCGTGCGCCTGGAACCCCACGCGCCGCATCGTGCCCGCCAGACCGAGGTGGCCGAGGCCCTGGTCGCTGCCCTGGAGCGCCGCCACGAGCGGGCCGCGCGCAAACGCCGGACCCAGATTTTTCACCTCGAGCGATTGCGGCGCGCCAAGCTGACGCTCGATGAACACCGACAACTCGGGCGACGCCTTGCCAAGAATCGACAGCGACTCGCTGGCCAGTCCATGCTTCTTCAGCGCGTCGACGCCGCCCTCGGCCCACGCGAGATCCTGGAACACGCCTACCGTGAACCTGCCGCTCTCGACTGCCGCCATTACGACTCTCCCACGTTGTGAATGGTCTTCTCAATCGATGATGATCCCATCAATGGTCACCCCATTCGGTACGAACGACGCGCTTGACGCCGTGTTCGGCGAAGATCGTCTCGACTCTGGCGGCGCCGACCGTCCGCGCGTGCACGCCCAGGAGAACCGCGCCGTCATGAATGCGCCGCTGCCAGTCTCCCGCTTCCGCGTCGGAAAGCCCTGCCTTCACCAGCACCGGCGAGAGACGTCCCGCTCGGTGCCCGGCCGCCTCGCCGAGCTCGGCGGCCAGCGGGCCGGCCGCAACGATGGCGCCGGTCCCGGGGATGCCGACGGCGATGGCGCCCAGGATTGAACCGATGATCTCCCCCACTCGCCCGGCGGCGCGCGAATCTTCTATTTCAGATCCTGGGCTGGCACCCACGTCGTCGGCAATCGTGCCCTCGAGCTGATGACTCGACGCCACGATCGATAGATCCTCGTGCGGAATTCCGAGACGGTGCACCTCGCGCGCAGCGGCCTCGGCCGACTTTCGATCGGGGAACAGCGCCATCACCAGAGGGTGCGACATCGCTACTGTAATCTATAGCGATCTCGTGCGCATCGCAATCGTCGGCGCGGGCCCTGCAGGTGCGATGGCCGCCATCCGGCTGGCGCGCGCCGGTGCGCCCGTGTGGCTGTTCGACGCCAGCCATCCGCGCGAGAAGGCGTGCGGCGGCGGCGTGACGGGACGGGCGCTTGCGTCGATCGCCGATGTCGTCGACGTCGCCGCGCTGCCGGCGGTGGTGGTGGCGTCGGCGACCGTCGAAGCGCCGGCCTCGGGGATCCATGGACACGCCCGGGTCGATCTCATCGATCGCGGGCTGAGCTCCGGGAGCTCGCTCGTCGTGCTCAGCCGGACTGTTTTCGACTCGGCCCTTGTCGAGGCGGCTGTCAAGAGCGGTGCGCGGCTCATTGCGGAAAGAGTCGCGTTTGTGGCGCGCCGGAATCGTGCGATGGTGATCACCACGCCACAAGGCGAGTACGAAGCGGACTTCGTGATCGGCGCCGACGGCGCGAACAGCCTTGTGCGCAGGACATTCTGGCGTCCGTTCACGCGCGCCGAGCTCTCAATCGCCGCGGGCTACTTCGTGCATGGCGCGCGGGCGTCGGAGATCGCCATTCGGTGCACGGCGGAACAGCCGGGCTATCTCTGGTCATTTCCACGCGCCGACCACCTGGCGGTCGGCGTTTGCACGCGCGCCACCGGGCACGCCACCGCCGGCGAGCTTCGCGCACAGTCGCTCGCGTGGATCGCGTCGCGCGCGTTGCAGCACGGAGCCCGTCTGGAACCTTACGCCTGGCCGATTCCGAGCGCGGGATTTGGCGACGCGGGCGGCCTCGTCGGAGGCGGGCCAGGGTGGATCCTGGCGGGCGATGCGGCGGGTCTGGTCGATCCGCTCACGCGCGAGGGAATTTCCTACGCGTTGTCGTCGGGCCGGTGGGCCGCTGAAGCCTTGTTGCACTCTCCCGGCCTAGCCGCGAACGCGTATGACCGGCGGTTGAAGGAGGAGATGTACCCGGAGCTCAACCGCGCCGCCGCGCTGAGCAGGATGTTTTTTTCGCCCCGTTTCTCGAAGCTCTTTGTCGCCGCGCTTCAGAACAGCGGCCCGATCCGGGAGGTCTTTCGGGATCTGGTCGCCGGCACACAGCCATACCGCGGCCTGAAGCGGCGTCTGCTCGCCACGCGTGAGTGGACGCTGGCCGGGCGGACGGCGCTGATGGCGGTGCGGTTTCCCGGACGTCAGCGTCTTCGTCCTTTTCCCTTCTGACGCTCGCGGCGGCCTGGGCGTTGCCGCCGGGACTGTCGCACTTCCCGTTTCGGGCGCGCCTTGCTGTGGCTGGGGCCCCGTTTCCGTTCGTCGGTTCTCACCGCCTCGAGAATATCGACCAGTCCGAGGTCGATCTGCCGGCGGTCCATATCGACGCGCACGACCTGCACACGCACGCGATCGCCGAGCTGGTAGACCTTCTGCGTGTTCTCGCCCCGCAGCGAGTGCGATCTCTCCAGAAAGCGGTAGTAGTCGTCCGCCATGCTCGACACGTGGACGAGCCCCTCGACGTAGTGCTCCGAGAGCTGCACGAACAATCCGAACGCCGCGACGCCGGTGATATAGCCGTCGAATTCATCGCCGACCTTGTCGGCCATGAAGCGCACCTTCTTCCACTGCACCAGCTCGCGCTCGGCTTCATCGGCGCGCCGCTCCATATCGGAGCAGTGGCGCGCCACTTCGGGTAAATCTTCCGACAGCTCGTCCACGCGGGCGGCGTCGAGCTCGTTCCGCCTGGCCTCCCGCAACATCCGATGCACCACGAGATCGGGATAGCGCCGAATCGGCGACGTGAAATGCGTATACGAATCAGCCGCGAGGCCAAAGTGGCCGAGATTCTGCGGCGCGTAGCGCGCCTTCTGCATCGTGCGCAGCATGAGAAACGCGATGGGGCGTTCCTCCGGCTTGCCCCGAAGCTTCTCGAGCAGCTTCTGAAAATTGCGCGGCCGCACCGCGCCGGGCGGCGCCGCCAGGCTGTAGCCAAAACCCGAGATGAACTCTTCGAATTGCTCCACCTTCAGCACATCGGGCTGCTCGTGAATGCGATAGAGGCTCGGCGTGCCGGTGCCCTCGAGGTAGCTCGCCACGGTTTCATTGGCGAGCAGCATGAATTCCTCGATCAGTTTGTGGGCCATGTTCCGCTCGGCTTCGACAATCGATTCCACGCGGCCGGCGTCGTCGAGCACGACCTCCGCCTCGGGCAGATCGAAGTCGATTGAACCCCGGCGCTTGCGCCTGGCGTTCAGGATGTGGAACAGATCCGCCATCAGCTCGAAGCGCGGCACGAGCTCCCGATACCTCGCCATGAGCTCGGGCGGGCGCTCGGTCAGGATGGCGTTCACGTCGGTGTACGTCATCCGCGCGGCTGTATTGATCACGCCGTCGTGAAATTCATGGCGCACGACCGATCCGTTGCGATCGACTTCCATGAGGCACGATTGCACCAGGCGATCGACCCTTGGGTTCAGCGAGCAAATGCCCGTGGCGAGCTCGGCCGGGAACATGTGGACCGCCCGATCGGGAAAATAGACCGACGTGGCGCGTTCGTAGCCCTCCAGATCGAGCGCGCCGCCCTCGCTGACGTAATGCGCAACGTCGGCGATGTGCACCCCCAGCCGATAATGGCCGTTCGGCAGCCGGTCGATGCTGATGGCGTCGTCGAAATCGCGCGCATGCTCGCCGTCGATCGTCACCGTGATCGTTGTCCGGAAATCGGTGCGGTCCGCGATCTCGCGCGCGCTCACCGGGCCGAAGGTCTTCGCCTCGTCGACGGCGGCCTCGCCGTGCGCGTCGGGAATCCCGAATTTACGGATGATGATTTCGGTGTCGACACCCTTCTCGTTGATGTTTCCGAGCACCTCGATGACCTTGCCGACGGGTCCGCGCGTCGGCGTCGGCCACAGCGTTACTTCGGCAACCACCATTTCGCCGGGCTCGGCCTCCGCCGACGATCCCGTTGGAATGTGCACGTCGGTGAGAATCCGCCGATCGAACGGCTGCACGTAGCCGAGCCCCGCTTCGAGCACGAACTTGCCGACGATCGTCGAGTTCCCGCGCTCGAGAATCCGGATGATGCGGCCCTCGAGCCGGCCCTCGTGCGTCCTGCGTTCGATGCGCGCGAGCACGCGGTCTCCATGCATCGCCTCCTTGATGTTCGCGGAAGAGACGTAAAGGTCAGGCGGTGCGTCATCGGTCTTGTCGGGAATCACGAAGCCGAATCCCCCGGCGTGCGTCTGGAGGCGGCCCACGACGAGGTCCATCTTGTCGGGAAGGCCGATGCGGTCGCCCTTGGTTTGAACGAGCTCGCCGGTTGCCACGAGGGCTTTGACGTGGCGCCGGAACGTCGCGCGCTCGTCGGGGGGAATTTTCAGCGTGCGGAGCAATTCTCTGGGGGTTGCCGGATGGGTGACCTTGTCGCGCATCCAGTTGAGGATCTGTTCTTTGGATAACATCGATTCAAGTCCAAAGGGTCTGCGGACCCCTTATCGGAAGAGGATCAGTTGGACGTCGCCGACGTTGGTCGTCGTGGGTCCGGTGATAATGAGATCGTCGAGGGCCGCGAAGAACGCGTGGGCGTTGTTGTCGGCCAGATATGCCTCTGGATCGAGCGAGAGCTCTCTGGCGCGCGCCGCGGTCGTCGAATCCGCCATCGCGCCGGCGGCATCGGTCGGCCCATCGATGCCGTCGGTGCCGATGCTGGCCATCGCCGTTTCCCGGCCGGCGCGATCGACGGCGAGCGCGTTCACCACGGCCAGGGCCATTTCCTGGTTGCGGCCACCCTTGCCCTTGCCGACCACCTTCACGGTGGTTTCACCGCTGGCGATCAGACACAGCGGCCCCCGTCTCCCCGATGCCGCGGCGCGCGCCCGGTCGAGCAGGGCCGGCGCGGCCGTCCGGGCGTTCCCGACGACCGGTTCGTCGACAAGTATGACTTCGTACCCGAGCGAGCGCGCCGAATCACGCGCGCCTTCCATCGCGTCCCTGCGGCCGCCGATGACGCGCGTGATCCACCGCGCGAGCCGCGCATCGCCTGGCTTCGGCGTCTCGTCCACCCGTCCTTCGACCCCGGCCTTCAGATGTGCGGCCGCCGCCGCCGGCACCCGATCCTTCACGCCAAGCTGCTCGATGTAGTGCCACGCATCTCGATACGTCGATGGGTCGGGAACCGTCGGACCCGATCCGATGACGCTCAAGTCGTCTCCGACGACATCAGAAATGGCCAGGCACACGGCCGGTCCCGAAGCGGCCGCGGCGAGGCGCCCGCCTTTCACCGCGGACAGATGCTTCCGCACGGTATTCAACTGGGTGATGTCGGCGCCGCCCTTCAGCAGCGCATCGACCGTCGCCCGCTTGTCGTCGAGCGTCAAGTCCGCCGCCGGCACCGCCATCAACGCCGACGCGCCGCCCGACAGGAGGACGACGAGCCGTTCGTCCGGCCCTGTCTGGCGGGCTACCGCGAGCGCGCTGCGCCCAGCCGTCACGCTTCGCTCGTCCGGCAGCGGATGGCTCGATTGCATCCATGCAAGCCCGGCAGGCAACGCAAACGGCAGATGTGTGCCAATCACGATCCCGTCCAGACTCCGGCCGCCCTCGATTCCGGCGAACGTTTGAGCCATGAAGGGTGCGGCCTTGCCGACGGCAACCAGCCGCAGCGCGCGCCCCTGCATGCGCGACGCGATGGCCGGCTCCTGAAGCGCGCGATCGATCAGATGGTCGGGAGACGCTTTTTCAATCGCGCCGCGCGCGATCGTCAAAACCTGCTGGCGAAAACTGGACAGGGCGGAAATCTCAGTGAACGTTCTTCGGATCGCTCCAGCTCGACAGCCTCGTCACGACGTTGAACTTACGAAGCAGCCGGCTGACGACCTGATCGGCGTCTTCTTTGGCTGAGAGATGTTCGACTTGGGAAATAATGCGGGTGAGGGCTTCTTCGACCGATTCAATGGCGCTGTCCGAGTAGTACTCGCGCTGTTGTTCAAGACAACGCCGGTGTTTGAGGAATTCCTCCCGGTAGAAATCGGCCAGGATGGAATACCGCTCGCTTGACAAGCGCTGCGCGGGCCGCGAACTCGCGGGTCGGTACTTCGCCTGTGTCATTTACGCAGTAACCCCAGTCTAAAGGCCGCGTCTCGGACTGTCAACGGATTTTCGCTCACGAGAGGCCCGGATCGGCAACCTCGCGCGCGCCTTGCGCCGCGATGACCCCGCCGATGCAGCCAACCACCATGCCGCCGGCCAGCAGGGCCACGCACATCGGCGCCGACAGAAAGGCGATCGACGACACGTCGACCACACCGGCGATTGCCGGCCCTTGCCGGCTGCGGATTAACACGAATGCTCCCCACAGGATAGCGACTGCAGCGAGCGCGCCCAACCCGCCTTGAAGGAGCCCTTCAACGACGAACGGGCCTCGAATGTAAGCAAGCGGCGCGCCCACCAGTTGCATGATGTGGATCTCTTCGCGCCTGGCGAGCAAGGCGAAACGCACAACGCTCGCTACCGTCAACGCGGCGGCGAAGATCAACACCGCCGCCAGCGCGAAGCCCCCTGCTCGCACCACTCGCTCGGCGCCGATCAGCCGCTCGATCCAACGCCGGTCGTATCGTACGTCGGCAACGCCCGGAAGCTTCGACGCTCGTCCCGCGAGCGATTCCACGTCGTTGGGGTCGGCGTTCGGCAGCAACCGCACTTCGATCGACGCCGGCAGCGGATTGTCCGGCAAGTCCTCGGTGGCGCCGGACAGGTCGCCGAAATTGCGCTTGAAACGCCGCAGCGCCTCGCTTTTCGACACCTCTTCGGTGGCGCCCACGAGATGGCTCTCGTGCAGCGTATTCTCGATCGCTGCCAGCTGCCCCGGCGTGGAATCGTCGCGGAGGTACACGGAAAATTCCGCCGCCTCCTGCCACCGTGCGAGCAGGCGGTCCATGTTGGACGTGAGCACGAGGAATCCCCCCAGGACAAACAGCGCCGCCGCGATCGTCGCAATCGCCACGATCGCCGTCTTATAGCCCCGCCACAGACTGGCGAGCGCTTCGTCGAAGAAGTAGCTAAGCGCGCGCATCGCCTGCCGGGGTTGCGGCTCGTTCGTCGGTGTCGATCAGGCGGCCGTGCTCGAGCGCAATCGCGCGCCGGCCCACGCGCCGGATCAGCTCGCGGTCGTGAGTAGCGACGACCACGGTCGTCCCGCGCGCATTCACTTCCCGCAGCAGGTTCATGATGTCGAGCGACAGGTCCGGATCGAGGTTGCCGGTTGGTTCATCGGCGAGGACCAGCATCGGGTCGTTCACCAGCGCCCTGGCAATTGCGATGCGCTGTTGTTCGCCGCCGGACAGCTCCAGGGGATACGCGTTCATCCTGTGCTGCAACCCCACCCACTTCAACACCTGAAACGTCTTGCGCTGCTGGGTCGTGACCGGCGCGCCGAGGACGCGCGGGACAATGGCCACATTTTCGAGAACGGTCTTGCGCGGAATGAGCTTGAAATCCTGAAATACGAAACCGACCGATCGCCGGTAGGCCTGCACCTGCCGTGCATTGAGCTGCGAAAGATCCTTGCCGGCCACCTTCAGCAGTCCATCGCTCGGCAGGCTCTCGCGCAGGCACAGGCGAAGGAACGTCGATTTGCCGGCCCCGCTCGGCCCGGTGAGAAACACGAACTCGCCTTTCTCGATGTCGAGGGACAGATCGCGCAGCGCATACACGCCGCGGCTGTACAGCTTCGACACGTTCCGTGCTTCGATCACACCTGCTCCAATTCGCGGCGCAGCAGATCGTTCACGACCTTCGGGTTCGCCTTGCCGCCGGTGGCCTTCATCACCTGCCCGACGAGGAATCCGAACGTCGACGTCTTGCCGTTACGATATTGCACGATCGCATCGCGGTTGGCCGCCAGCACGTCCCGCACGCTCGCCGACAGCGCGTCGAGGTTTCCAATCTGCGCGAGGCCCTCGGCCTGCACGATTTCCTCGGCGCCGCGGCCGCTCTCGTACATTTTCTCGAACACGGCTTTGGCGATCGACGCGCTGACGGTGCCTTTTTCGACGATGTGGATGAGGCCGGCGAGCGCGGACGCGCTCACGCGCGCGCGGTCGAAGCGGTCGCCGAGCGCGTTCCGCTTGCGCGCAACCTCGCCCGCAATCCAGTTGAAAGCGGCCTTGGGATTGCCCGACGCCCTGGCCGTCTCTTCGAACAGCGCGATCAGGCCGTTGCCCTCGAGCGCGATCACGTCGAGCTCAGACAGGCCGTACGCGGCCACGAGCCGCTGCCGCCGCGCTTCGGGCAGCTCGACGAGGGAGGCGCGAATCCGCTCGATCCGCGCGCGCGAGACCTGCACCGGCGGCAAATCCGGCTCGGGAAAATACCGGTAATCGTGCGCGTCCTCCTTGCTGCGCATCGAGACGGTCTCCCGCGCCCCCGCGTCCCACAGCCGCGTCTCCTGCACGATCGCGCCGCCCGCCTCCAACACGCCGATCTGCCGCTCGATCTCGTAATCGAGGGCTCTCTCGAGGAAGCGGAAGGAGTTGATATTCTTCACTTCCGTCTTGGTACCAAGCTCGGTCCGTCCGCCCGGGCGCACCGACACGTTCGCATCGCACCGCAGGCTGCCCTCTTCCATGTTTCCGTCGTTGACGTCGAGCGCGATCAGGATCTCGCGCAACCGGCGGAACGCCTCGGCCGCATCCCCCGCCGACCGCAGGTCGGGATGGGTCACGATCTCGATGAGCGGCGTCCCGCTGCGGTTGAAATCGACGTACGTGTGGCGATCGGAATCGGAAAATCCTTCGTGCAGCGATTTCCCGGCGTCCTCCTCCATGTGGACCCGGATGATGCCGACGCGCCTGGTGTCGCCCGCCCTGGTGTATTCAAGCGCGCCTTCGGTCGCCAGCGGCTGTTCGTACTGCGAAATCTGATAACCCTTCGGAAGATCGGGATAGAAGTAGTTCTTCCGCGCGAAAATCGAATGCTCCTGCACCGTGCAGTTCAGGGCGAGCGCCGCCTTTACCGCGAAATCGACCGCCCGCCGGTTCAGCACCGGCAGCGCCCCGGGCAGCCCCAGGCAAACCGGGCAGACGTTGGTGTTCGGCTTGTCGCCAAATCGCGGGCTGCAGCCGCAGAAAATCTTGGTGTCGGTCAGGAGCCGGGCGTGGATTTCAAGCCCGATGACCGGTTCGAACCGAATGGCAGCGCTTTTCATGCCCTCCGATAGTCTACCGTCCAAATCTGCTATCATGAAATGTTCCTGAATGTCGCTAAACAGCTGTAAATGAAAGACCAAGGCCATCGTATTCATGAATAGGCGCGATCAGATGACTGCCGCTCGGGCTGCCAGTCAGCCAACGCTGACGCCGCTGGCGAACCGCGACCTCGCCAGCCCGCCCGCCGTCCGCGCACCGGAGGCGGAAACCGCGCTGGCGGCGCAGGTGCAGGATTTCTCCGCGTCCGGCGACCAGGACGGCGCGCGCGAGCTGTTTTCGCAGATCGTCGCCCTGCAACAACGGCGAGCATCGCGAATTGCGTGGCATTATCTGCGCGACGCCGCGGAAGCCGACGAGGCGGTGCAGGACGCGTTCGTGAAAGCGTATACGCACATCGCGTCGTTTCAGCGGAACCTGTCCTTCGAGGTCTGGTTCACACGGATCCTGATTAACGGCTGCCTCGACAGGCAGAAAGCGCGGATGCGGCGTTCGCGATGGCTCATGCCGGTCGCCGACACCACGGCACACGACCAGCACGTGGTCGAGCACGCCAGCCGTCCGTCGGAGCAATCGCCGGAAGATCTGGTGCTCGCGCAGGAATGGCGCGGGCAGCTCGCCGCAGCCGTGAAGAAGCTCCCGGGCCGCCAGCGCCTGGTGTTTTTGCTCTGTCACTACGCCGATCACTCGACGCGCGACGTGGCCGAGATAACGGGGTTGAACGAATCGACGGTGCGCGTGCACTTGTTCCGCGCCATTCGGAAGCTGCGGACCGCGATGGAGGGACAGGCTTATGCACACTGAGTCCCATGCCCATCTTCCACATCCGACGCTCGATCTGACCCCCCATTTGACCGATGACCAGTTGATGGAGGCGTACCTCTTCGCGCCCGACAGCCCGCACCTGAACGGATGCGGCAGCTGCCGCGCGCGCTACGACAATCTGATCCGTTCGCTCGAACAGATACGCGACGACGCGGTGAGCGAGGCTGACCGGGTCTTCACCGACCAGCGGCTTCACGACCAGCGCGATCGCATCCTTCGCCGCCTCGAGCGCCATGGCCATCCGGGCGAAGTGGTGATGTTTCCCAATCGCGGCGGCACTCAGCAAGCTGCCTACAGACTGCTGCTGGGTCCCGCGCGCCGCTGGGTAGCCGGCGCCGCTGTGGCCGGGCTCGTGGCCGGCTTGTTTCTCGGGTTTGCGGTCGATCGCCGCGTCGGTTCGGTCTCGGCGAGGCGCACCATCAAGTCGCCGGCAGCGCTGGCTGCCGTGGCCTGGCAGCGAGGGTCGATCGAGCGCCCCTCGCTGGCCGCCATCCAGGACGAGCAGATGCTGATCGAAATTGAAGATCTGATTACCGGACCTCACCGCCTGCTCGAAATGCGCGTGCTCGACGACATGACCACGCCACCCGAACTGCAGAAGCAGGAGAGCGTCGTTCCGCGATAAATGTCCTCCACGCTCGTATTCCGCAAAGGGCTCGACCTCAAACACGCGGTCGCTGCCCAACTGAACGACAACTACCACAGCGAGCTGGTCGACAAAATCAAAGCCGACGGCTTTCTCTATCGTGCCGGGCGGCTGACGATTCATCTCGCGCGCGAGTTCGGGTTATGCTACGGCGTCGACCGCGCGGTCGACTACGCCTATCAAACGCGCGAGCGCTTTCCAGACCGCCGGATCTTTTTGACTGGCGAGATCATCCACAACCCGCATGTCAACGATCGGCTCCGCAGCCTCGGCATCGCGTTTCTCAGCGATCCCGGGGTCGGGGGCGACCTCGGCGCCGACGACGTCGTCGTGCTGCCCGCCTTCGGGGTCACAACATCCGAATTACGGCTCTTCGAGACAGCCGGCTGCGTACTGGTGGACACGACCTGCGGATCGGTGTTGAACGTGTGGAAGAACGTCAAACGATACGCCGAAGAGGGGTTCACTTCCATCATTCACGGCAAGATGTGGCATGAGGAAACGCGCGCGACCGCTTCGCAAGCCAGCCAATACAAGAACGGGCTCTTTCTCGTCGTCCTGAATCTCGAGGAAGCCGGGGAGGTGTGCGATTACATCCGCGGTGGCGGGGATCGCCGGCGGTTTCTCGATAAATTCAGCAGCGCCGCTTCAGCCGGGTTCGATCCCGATCGCGACCTGCGACGGATCGGCCTGGCCAACCAGACGACGATGTTGATGTCCGAGTCACTGCAGGTGCAAGAGCTGTTCAGGCAGGCGATGCAGGACCGCTACGGCACCGAAGGGCTGGCAGATCGCTTCCGCGCCTTCGACACGATCTGCAGCGCCACCCAGGATCGCCAGGATGCCGTCGTCAAGCTGCTGGGCGAAACGCCGCTCGACCTGATGATTGTCATCGGGGGCTATAACAGCAGCAACACCTGCAATCTCGCCCGCATGGGAGCTGCGAGGGTGCCGACCTTCCACATTGCCGACCCTCAATGCCTCGAATCGGCCGGGGCCATTCGGCATCGTCCGGCCGGCGGGCACGACGAGATTCGAACCCAGGAGTGGCTGCCGCCGAGCGGCCCGGTGACCATCGGGCTCACCTCGGGCGCATCGACCCCTGACAATCAGGTCGGCGCCACGGTCCAGCGGCTCACAACCCTATGTGGATAAGCGCGTTAACCGGTAAATAGCCGCGTCGGCTCTGTCGTATGTACGGTCAGCAGCCGGGAGACCCGTTTTTCCCAGAGAATGTCAATGTGTAAGCCTGTCTTGACCGTCATTTTCATTTGCTACGCCCTGGCCGCCGTCGCCGGCCAGGCGGCAAATCCTGCCGCGCAGGCCCCGTCAAGCCGGGATCCGCAAAGAGCGGACGCGAAGCCGGCTCCCCGCCCCCCGTTCAAATGGTGGGCAATCGATAAGTACAAGCAGGAGTTGAAGCTAACCGCCGAGCAATCGGCCGAGATCGAGAAGATCTTTCAGGCCTCCATGGAGCATCTGCGCGTCGACAAGGACGACTTCGACCGGGCGCAAACCAATTTCTCGCAGCTCATGGACAAACCGTCGGCCAGCGAGCGCGACTTCTCGCGCGCTATCGACCAGCTCGAACTGGCACGGTACAATGTCAGTAAGGAACGTACCATGATGCTGGTGCGTATTCACAGCGTGCTCACGCCCGACCAGCGAAAAGGGCTGGAGGCAATCCGCAAGCTTAACGAGGCCGACCGCAATCGGCAGCATTGACCCACGGCCGGACGTTTTTCACCACAGTCTTAATGGAGAGGTCGTCCTTAATGGAGAGGTCGCGTCGTGATTCGTCGCCCGATCGCCGCCGCGATCGGAGGCCGCGCCCTCAACAACCGCTACGTCTACCCGTGAGCGGCAATCAGGATCAAGAGCCAACATGAAACGTGCAGCCATCGTTGTGCTAATCGTCGCGGTCATTGGCGCCGGGGTCGGAGCCTACTACATTCGGCGGAGCGGAACAGAGCTCGCCTTCATGACGAGTCCCGTGACACGCGGGGACGTCGTCGATGCGGTGGCATCGACAGGCACGCTGCAGGCGGTCATTACCGTTCAGGTCGGCAGCCAGGTGTCGGGCAACATCTCGTGGCTGGGCGCCGATTTCAATTCGATCGTGAAAAAAGGTCAGGTGGTCGCGAAGCTCGATCCTGCGCTGTTCGAAGCGACGGTCCAGCAGCAGAGGGCGAACCTGGCCAAAGCCAACGCCGACGTGATCCAATCCCAGGCGACCGTCGAGCACAGCAAAGTCTCGCTGACCGACGCGCAACAGAAGTACAAGCGGATGAAGGATCTGTTCGACCAGAAGCTGGAGACCCAGGCTGACCTCGACGCGGCCAAGACTGCCGTGGACAGCGCGACCGCGGATGTCCAATCGACGCAGGCGGCCTTGAACTCGGCCAGGGCCGGCGTTACACAGTCGCAGGCGAGCCTCAATCAGGCGCAGGTGAACCTCGATCACACGATCATCACCGCCCCGGTCGATGGCATCATTACCCAGCGCAGCGTCGACGTGGGTCAGACGGTTGCGGCCAGCATGACGGCGCCGACCGTGTTCATCATCGCCGCCGATCTCACGAAGATGCAGGTCAGCGCCAACATCGACGAAGCCGACGTCGGCCGGATACGTCCCGGTCAGCGGGCGACGTTCCGCGTCGACGCCTACCCGACTGACACCTTCACCGGAATCGTCGCCCAGATTCGGCTGAATCCGATCGTGGTGCAGAACGTGACGACCTACGCCACGATGTTGAACGTCGACAACAGCGATCTCAGGCTGAAACCAGGTATGACCGCGAATCTCCGGATCGAGGTTTCGCGCAAATCGAACGTACTGCGCGTCCCGAACGCCGCGGTCCGGTTCCGTCCCTCGGCAGATGTCTTTGCCGCGCTCAACGAGCCGGTTCCACCCGATCTCATCCCTGGGCGCGGCGGCCGGGGTGGGCGCGGTGGTGCGGGTGGCGGCGGAGGCCGCAACGCACCTGGGCCTGGAAGCAACGCCCAGGCGGGGCAGGCGGCGCCACCTGCCAGTCAGGCTCGCGGAGCGTCTTCTGCTCAAGCCGGGCAGGTTGCAGACACCGGCCAGGGCGGCCGCGGCGGCGTGGCCGCCGGAGGCGGTGCCGGCCGCGGTGGCGGGCGCAACGCCGATCCAGCTCAGCGCATGGCGCAGTTCAAGGCCATGTCGCCCGATCAGCAGCAGCAGTTCATCGCGAGAATGAAGGCGCGAGGCCAGGACACGAGCGCGTTCGAGGCGGCGGCCACCAAGCCAGCGACGGCCGCAGCGCCGGCGTCTCCGCTCTTCCAGCCCAAATACGGCTTAGCTCAATCAGCCGCGACGATCGATGCATTGTTCGCCCCGCTGGTGCCAGTCGAAACACGCGGCCGCGTATGGCTGTACGCCGACAAACAGCTCAAACCGGTGAACGTCCGGCTAGGTATCACCGACGGGACCAATACCGAGCTGTTGAGCAACGAGCTGCAAGAGAATGCACAGGTCGTGACTGGAGTGACGGGCCTTGGGTCGACCCGGCAGACTGGCGCTCCTCCGGCAGCCAATCCGTTCCAGCAGGGCGGGCGCGGCGGACCCGGCGGCGGACGGGGCTTCTAAGCTCCCGACATGGACACCACTGTCATCTCGGTCAAGAAGCTCGTCAAGACCTATGTCGTCGGCGAAGTCGAAGTACGTGCGTTGCGGGGCGTGAACCTCGACGTTGAGCGCGGCGAGTTTCTCGCGGTCACGGGACCATCGGGCTCGGGCAAGTCGACGTTCATGCACATCGTCGGCTGCCTGGATCGGCCGACAAGCGGGCAGTACTTTCTCGACGGCGATGACGTCTCGCGCATGTCCAAGGACGCACTCGCCGCGGTCCGCAACAGGAAGATTGGCTTCGTTTTCCAGGGGTTCAACCTGCTGTCACGCACCTCGGCGCTCGACAACGTGATGCTTCCCCTGCTCTACGGCGGAGGCAACAAGGCGGCTGATCGCCACAAGCGGGCGGTGGAAGTGCTGACGGCGGTCGGCCTCTCAGATCGAGCCGATCACCATCCCAACCAGCTGTCTGGTGGTCAACAGCAGCGCGTCGCGATCGCCCGGGCGCTCATCAACCAGCCATCGATTCTGCTGGCGGATGAACCGACCGGGAACCTCGACACGAAAACGAGCATCGAAGTCATGGGGATCTTCCAGCATTTGAATCGCGAGCGGGGGATCACGGTCGTGCTCATCACGCACGAAACGGACATCGCGGAGTATGGGACGCGCATCGTGAGCTTCCGCGACGGTCTTGTGGTCGCCGATCGGGCGGTCGCGCGTCGTCGCATCGCCTCGGAAGAGCTGGCCGGCATGCCCGCGGCCTCGGTTGTATAGGAGTGAGCCGATGTCAGTCCTGATGATTTTTAGAATTGCGTTCAAAGCGCTTGGCCGCAACAAAATGAGAACCGCGCTGACGATGCTCGGAATGATCATCGGCGTCGGGGCGGTCATCACCATGGTGGCGCTCGGCAGCGGCGCGCAGAGCTCGATCGACGCGCAGATCCGGTCGGCCGGCACGAACATGATCATCGTGACGGCCGGCAACTTCACGCAGGGCGGCGTGCGGCAAGGCCAGGGGAACGCCAGCACGCTCGTCCCCGACGACGCCACTGCCATCTCTCAGGTGCCGGGGGTGCAGTACACCGTGGCCGGGTTCAACACGCGGGGGCAGATTGTCGCCGGCAATCAAAACTGGAACACGTCGGTGCAAGGCACCGACGTCGACTTCCCCCTGATTCGGTCGTGGCCAACAACCGACGGCGCGTTTTTCACGCCTCAGGACGTCGCCACCGCCAGCAAGGTAGCGGTCCTTGGCAACACGGTCCGCAATCAGCTCTTCGGCCCGGATGTCGATCCGACCGGACAGCTTATTCGCATATCGTCTGGCGGCAACGGCAAGGACGTCCAGAACCAACCGTTTACCGTCGTCGGCGTCATGTTCGCGAAGGGGCAATCGAGCGTCGGCCAGGATCAAGACGACGTGATTTTTGTCCCTTACACGACCGCCATGAAGAAGCTGCGCGGCGTCACCAACATCCAGCAGGTCACCGTGTCGTCGGCATCGGCGACGCAGACCACGGCTGTCGCCGACGCGATTGCCACAGTGCTGCGTGTTCGTCACAAGATTCAGCCGGGCGACCCGGACGACTTCATGGTCCGTACTATGGATGAGATCGCCAGCGTGCGCGAGCAGGCCACGCAGACGATGACCGCCCTTCTGGCAGGCATTGCGGGCGTGTCGCTGCTGGTCGGCGGCATCGGCATCATGAATATCATGCTGGTTTCGGTGACCGAGCGCACACGTGAGATTGGGCTGCGGATGGCGATCGGCGCGAGAGGCCGCGACGTTCTGCTGCAGTTCCTCGTCGAGGCGGTGGTCCTGAGCGCGTTCGGCGGATCGATCGGCATCGCGCTCGGCTTCGGGCTTGCCAAGGGCCTGACGTTCTGGATGACGTGGCCGACGGAGGTCTCGCCGAATGCCGTCATCGTGGCGTTCGGTTTCGCCGCCGCCACCGGTGTGTTCTTCGGCTTCTACCCGGCCCGCAAGGCGGCCGCGCTGGATCCGATCGACGCTCTCCGGTTTGAATGAAGCGGGGCCGGGCCGCTAGGCCTTCAGTCCGCGCAACAGCTCCGCCACCGTCAGTCCCGAGATCGGATCTCGCCACTCGGGCGCGATTTCCGCGAGCGGCGCCAGAACGAACCGGCGCGCGCGAAAGCGCGGGTGCGGAACCGTGAGTCCCGGCCCGTCGATGACCAGCGATCCGTAGAGAATCAAATCCAGATCGAGCGTTCGCGGCGCCATTGGAAACGGCCGTTGCCTTCCCCGTTCCTTTTCAATTGCCATCAATCGATCGAGCAGCTCGCGCGGAGACAGCGTGGTGGTTCCGACGACTGCCCCATTGAGATAGCGTGGATGGTCCGGCGCAACGTCCACCGCCACGGTCTCGATGAATGCCGATGCCCTGGGATTCGAGAGATGCTGAGAAATGGCGCGGACCCCGTAGGCAAGATGCTCGCGCCGATCCCCGAGGTTGCTGCCCAGGGCGATCGCCACCGGGAAACGAGATTGGGCGTCGTTTTCACCGCCGCTCATGAACGACTCCCGATCTCGTTTTCAGCCGCGCGGGCGGCCGGGGAGCACCTCGCCGCTCAGCTCCTTGCCGTCGGCGTGCCGCCCGAGCAGATCGGTACGGCCATCGAGCGCCTGTTGGAAGACGCGAAGATGCTCGTTCATTTCTCCGAGTATCAGCTCGAGCATCTTGCGATGGCGGGCGTTGGTGACCGCGGCCACGCGCGGCTCCCAGCGCGCGATGAAGCTCCGCTGCGCCTGTGCGTCGTGCTCGATGAGCTGCTGCAGCGGCTCTCTCTTCCCTGCCGGCTGGATCGTTTCGCCGCTCGGCACGTCTCCGACCGTTCCGCCCAGATCGGCGATCGCATCGGCGATCCAGCGGAGGTGAACGTCCTGCCGCCCGAGCACCTGCTGATACGCATTGTTGGCGTCGTAGGCGCCGACCGAGCGGGCGTTGGCCTGGCGCGCCAGGACCAGCTCGAGCGTTTCGCGGTAGAAGTCCTGCAGGAAGGTGCGGAGCTCGACCGGCGTCACGCGTTCTGTTTCGCTTTGCAGGTGATACAGACGCGCGTCCAGGGGATGGCGTTGAGGCGCGCCTCGGCAATCGGCTCTCCGCAATCGCGGCAGATACCGTAGGTGCCCTTCTCGATCCGCCAGAGCGCTTCTTCGATGGCTTGAAGAATCTTGGCGTCGGTCTGCTTCAGCCTCAGCTGAATGTGCACCTCGTTGTTGCCGGTGGCCTGATCCGCCAGGTCGCCCTGGCGGGTGTTGGTGTCCATCGAAGCCTGCAGCGGGGTGGTGCCTCCGGCCGAGAGGATCTCCCCTCTCTTGCGGAGGAGCATCTCTTTGTAGAGCGCCGTGTCTTTGTAGGGTGCCGTGTCCATGGCCACAATCAGCCATTTTAACCTATTCGGCGCGCAGGGTCGCCAGCGGCTTGCGCCGCAGTACGTCGGCGCTGGCGCCCACGCCGATGGCGGTTATCAGCAGCGACGTCGCAACAGTGCTCGCGAGATTCTCCCAGAGCGCAGGGCGCCACGGGATATCCAGCGCGTAGCGGCTGAGGCCCCACCCGAGCGCGAGCGCGCCAAATGATCCCACCGCCCCGGCCAGCGTTCCGAGCAGGCCGTACTCCACCATCAACATCGCGCCGATCGCCCGCGAGCTGGCGCCCAGCGTCTTGAAAATGGCGGCCTCATATACGCGCTGGAACTTGGTCACCGCAACGGCGCCCATCAGGATCAACCCGCCGGTCAGCATCACAAGGGCGCCGACCACGCTGATGGAGACCGACACCACCTGAAAAATCTTCCGCACCGTCTGGAGCAGTTCGCGCAGATCGATCACCGACACGTTGGGAAAGCGCGCCACGATATCGTGTTCGAGCACGGCCCGCGTTCTGTCGTCGGCCGCATTCATCCGGATGGGGGCGATGTAATAGTGCGGCGCCGTCTCGAACGTGCCGGGCCCGAACACGAACATGAAACCGCCGTTGCGCCCATCCCGCCAGTCCACCTTCCGCACACTCGTCACGCGCGCGTCTACGATGCGGCCCAGGACGTCGAAACGGACGATGTCACCCAGGCTGATGCCGAAACGCTGGCGAATGCCGTCTTCTATCGAGACTTCAAAGCCGTTCGACGGCTGGGCGGTCCCCGATGGCTGGGCCGGGGGCGATCCGGGAAAGCGCCCGGCGATCACCGTCTCGTTCGGCTCCAGCTCGCCGCGATAGGTGATCGTATATTCGCGGGACAGCAGGCCCCGGCCTTTCAGATCTTCCATCTCGTCCAGGTTCACGCCTCTGCCGGTCACCCTGGCGCGCAACACCGGAATCAGGCGAGGCTGGGTGTCCGGCAGACGCGACGACAGCAATTCCTGAAGGGCCGGCGCCTGATCCTGCTGGATGTCGAGCAGGAACAGATCCGGCGCCCGATCGCCGATCTGGATCGCGAACTGATCGAGCAGATTCACCTGAACGCCGCGCACACCCATGATGAAGAACGTCCCGAGGCCCACCGTCAGCAGAATCACCCGCATCTGGCTGCCCGGCCGCGCCAGGTGCAGCACGGCCTGCCGGAGCGGAAACCATGACGATCTCGCCAGCGGCGCGGTCAGACGGGTCAGGGCCATCCCCGTCAGATGCAGCACGACGGTCAGCGCGACGAAGCCAAGGCACACGCTCAGCCCGATACGCACCGAGGCGGCCTGCCACGAGGCGAGCGCCACGAGCGCGCCGCCGACGACGATCGTCGCGGCAATCTGCACCCAGTCACGGCGGTAGGCCGCCGAGTCCTGCCGCAGCAGCAGCGACGGCTTGACCTGGCGCACTTCGAGCAGCGGCACCATCGCGAAGAGCAGCGACACGAGCAGGCCGATGCCGACGCCCTGCGCCACGGCCGACGCCGAGAGCCCGTAGGTCACACTCAGCGTCCCGATCTGGTTCAGATCGCGCGGGATGGCGGCGATCGCGATCGCCGCCAGGACCACGCCGATCAGGCTTCCGATCATTCCGAGTCCGAGCGCCTGGACGAGATAGACCGAGAGAATCTGGCGGCTGGTGCCCCCCGCGCACTTCATCACGGCGATGCTCTTGATCTTCTGGCGCACGAACACGCGCGTGACGCTCGACACGGCGATCCCGCCGAGCACCACGATCACCAGACCGACGAGGCTCAGATAGTTCTCGGCCCGGCCGAAGTCCTCGCCGATCTGCTCCTGACGATCGCGATAGGAACGCACGCGGCCGAATTGCGGCCGGAGCTCATCGGCGAGGGTCCTGGCGAGAGGATCGACCGAGGGTTCCGGCACCCGCAAGAGCATCTGCCTGACGACCCGGCTGCCGTAGCCAAGCAAACCGGTGGCCGGCAGATCCGCCAGGTCGATCAGCACCCGCGGGCCGAGACTGAACGCGCTCAGCGACCGCCCCGGCTCGTTCGCAATGACGCCGCGGATGGTGAAGCGGGACTGGCCAATCGCGATCCGATCGCCGAGGACCACACCGAGCTGGGGAAGCAGCTCGGGACGCACGAGCGCGCCGTTGTGTTCGAGCAATCGATGCGAAAACGGCCGACCGTCCTGCAGCGTCAAGTCGCCGTAAAACGGAAAGCCCTGCTGCACCGCGCGCAATTCCACGACCTTCGTCAGGATCGACGACTCGTCTGCCGGCCGCGCCATCGTCGCCATCTCGATCGCATCGGCGCGCTGCGCACCGGGAACGTCGCGCACCTGGCGAGCAATCCGATCTTCGACGCCCTCGCCCCACGGCCGGTCGCTCGAGACGAGAATGTCGGCGGCAATCAGCGTGCGGGCCTCGCTCGACAGCACCTGCCGGACGCTTTGAATCACCGAGCGCAAGGCGATGATCGCGCCCACGCCGATGGCGATGCATACGAAGAAGAACACGAGCCGCTTCCACGCCGATCGCGTTTCGCGCGCCGCCATCAGCAGGACGAATCGCATGTCACACCACCCGGCCGTCGCGCAGCGAAATGCGCGCGTCGGCCATCGCCGCGATATCCGGATCGTGCGTCACGACAACCACCGTGGTTCCGCGCGTCTGATTGATCGAGAGCAACAGCTCGATCACGTGGCCGCCCGTCGTGCTGTCGAGATTGCCCGTCGGCTCGTCGGCCAGGACAATGATCGGCTCGTTCGACAGCGCGCGTGCGATCGCCACCCGCTGCTGCTCGCCGCCCGAGAGCTGCGACGGATAGTGATGGCCGCGATCGGCCAGGCCGACTTCGGCCAGAAGATCGCGGGCGCGGGCGTTCGCATCGCGCCGGCCCGCGATTTCCATCGGTACGAGGATGTTTTCACGCGCCGTGAGCGATGGGATGAGGTGAAACGATTGAAACACGAAGCCGATCTTGGCGCCGCGCACGCGAGCGAGCTGGTCTTCGTTCAGGCTGGTGATATCGACGCCGTCGATCAGGATTTCCCCATGGGACGGCGCATCCAGTCCGGCGATCAAGCCGAGGAGCGTCGATTTGCCGCTGCCGGACGGTCCCAGAATCGCCAGCCGTTGCCCTGAGGGCACGACCAGATCCAGCGGGTGAAGGATCGTGAGTGGGTGGTCGCCGCTGGTGACCGTTTTGGAAACGCCGCGGAGCTCGATCATTTCACCCGGCCCGTGTGAATCAGCTGTTCGAGCCGGGGCCACAGCAGATCGGCAACGCGCTCGGCGCCTCGCGCCGTCGGATGAATCCCGTCGGCCTGATTCAGATCCGCCACGCCGGCCACACCTTGCAACAGAAACGGCACGAACGGAACGTGGTTGTCCGCCGCAAGGTCCCGAAATACTTTACGAAACTCGGTCGTGTAGCGTTCCCCGTAGTTGGGCGGCCCTTCCATGCCCACCAGCAGCACCGCGATGCCCCGCTGGCGGGCCTTGGTGATGATCCCCTGCAGGTTCTCCTTCATCTGTGCGGGAGGGAGGCCACGGAGGCCGTCATTGCCACCCAGCGCCAGGATCAACACTTGAACATCGCCCTCGAGCGCCCAATCGACGCGCCGGAGCCCGTCGGCAGAGGTGTCGCCCGAGACCCCGGCGTTCACGACCTCGAACGGGTATCCCTGGTCTTTCAACTTCTTCTGCAGGAGCGCGGGGTAGGCCTCGCCTGGCTGAAGCCCGAGCCCGGCCGTAATGCTGTCCCCGAGCGCCACGATTCGAGGCGTGTCAGGCCCGGAGGAGCGCGCCGGCGCCACCGGCGCCGTGGATACCTCGTTCCGAAGCTCCCCCGATCGCGCCGAGCCAGAGGCACGGCTGCAGGAAACGGCGGCAAGCACAAGAAGGGGGACGACTAAGCGGTTCAATCTCTCCATCTTACCGTCCTATCCTCCCGATCTGACTGTCGTATACTCCCGTCAGTGGTCACCATCGCCTTCCAGCCGGCGCTGGGGCGCGCGCGAGCCGCGCTCGAACGCGGCCAGCACGCCGAGGCGATCAGTGTCCTCACTCGCGCGCTCAAAGCGCCAGGACTCAAGAGCGAGGACGAAGCCGGGCTGCGCTGCACGCTGGCCGAAGCCTGGCTGCTCGGCGACGATGTGGTGCAGGCCACCGCGATTCTGGGCCGCCCGCCGGACCCGCCTCGCGATACCCTGCCGCCGGCGCTTCTTTCGGCGCTCTGGCGCCTTCATGGACGGATCGCCTTTGCGCGGGGCGATCAATCGCGGGCGATCGCGCTGCTGGGCCGCGCGCTCCGCCACGCCGAGCTCGCGCACGACTCCGAAGCCATCGGCCTGGCGCACTACGAGCTCGGGCTCTGCTACAAGCAGGTCGGCGACACTGCCATCGTCCGCGAGCACATTGCCAAAGCGGCGTCGGCGCTGCATGCCGCCGGGAACCGCCGCTATCTCGCGCTCGTTCACTCGCTCTCCGGGACCGTGCTGGCGCAAGCCGGCCGCCTCGAGGAAGCGACGGCCGCGCTTCGTCAGGCCGAGCGCCGGGCGGCGGCCGCGCAAGCGCAAGATGTGCTCGGCATCATCTGTAACAACCAGGCCAACGTCGCCCTTATCCAACATCGCCACGAGCACGCGCTCGCGCTGGCGGAACGCAGCGTGGCGTTGGAGGAGGAGATCGGCCCCGGCCGCGGGCTCGCGATCTCCCTCGCGACGCTCGGCCAGATTCTCGTGCGCCTCGGCCAGCTTGAACGCGCCGAGCAGGTGCTCCATCGGGCATTGCAGGTGCGAAGCCCCATTCAGTTCCACGAAATCACCGGCGCGGTCTTCGATACGCTGGCGCAAATTGCGTTGATGCGCGGCGGGTACGAATCGGCGGGTGACTACCTGCGGCAGGCGGGCGAAGCCTACGGCGGCTACGGGGCTCAGACCAGCCAGTGGTACGAATGGTCGATCCGCGTGCTCGAAGCCAAGCTTGCGGCCCGCCGCGGCGCCACCGACGAAGCGCTGCATCTGGCCAATGAGATTGCGACGGCAACCCTGGCGCCGCCCGCCGAGGCGATTCAAGCCGATCTCATCGCCTCCGAAGCGCTGCTGGCGGCCGACCGTTCTGCGGAAGCCGAAGCCAGGCTCGCCCGCGTGGCCGAGCGCATCGACCCGCGAGCCATGCCCGGCGCCTGGGGAGAATTTTTGCGCATCCGCGGTGCCCTGAATGGCGCCGCCGGCCGGTTGTCGGACGCGTACCACGATATCGCGCAAAGCGCGAGCGTATTCGAGCTGATCGGCGAGGGTTATCAAAGCGCCCTCAGCCATCTCGCGCTCGGCCGCCTCTCGGGGCGCGCCGGCGCGCATTCGCAGGCGGAGCACCAATTCACGCGCGCGGCCGCGATGTTCGAGGCCCTCGGTGCCGCGCGAGACCTGGTCGAAACGCGCGAGGCCGCCTCCGACGTCGCATCGGCAACGCCAGACAAATATGTCGGCGTGCCGCTCGACGCCGACGAAGCGATTGTCAGGCGACTCGTTGACGCCGCGGCGCTTCCGGAGCTGCTCGGCCGGGAGACGGCGGCCGCGGTCCGCGACACGCTCGACGCCGAGTGCGCCGTGGTCTTCGTGGCGCCGGCCGAAGGAGAAGCGCGCCTCGTGGCCTGGAGCGGGACCGACGCCGACCGCGCCCGCGCAATTGCCGCCCGGGCGCTCGGGCGATCGCATGGTACCGGATGGGTGGTGTCCGAATCGATCGGCCGCGACCTGGACGGGCCTCGCTACGTCGCCCTGCTGTCGCTCCGGGCAGTGACCGATCCGCTCCGGCGCCGTCTCCGCATGATTGCCGCCGTGGCGACCCAGGGATTCGAGCTGTGCACCGCGAGGCAGCGGCCCGCGGCGCCCGCCGAAATCGTCCACGAACAGCCGCTCGAACCGCTGCTGCCTGGGTTCCTTTGCGCAAGCCCCGCCATGCTGCACGTCGTCGAGCAGATTCAGCGGCTGCAAGGTAACGATCTCACCGTGCTCATCACCGGGGAGAGCGGCACCGGCAAGGAGCTGGTCGCCCGGGCCATTCATGTTGGCTCGCTGCGCAGCTCGGCGGTGTTTCTGCCGTACAACTGCACGACGACCACGCGCGAGCTCGCCGACAGCCAGTTGTTCGGTCATCGGCGCGGCAGCTTTACGGGAGCGGTAAACGATCAGCTTGGACTGGTGCGGACCGCCGTCGGTGGAACCCTGTTCCTCGACGAGATCGGCGACCTGCCGCTCGACGTGCAGCCCAAGCTGCTTCGATTTCTCGAGCAGGGCGAAATCATGCCGCTCGGCGACACGCGGCCTCTGCGAGTCGACGTGCGCGTGCTCGCGGCCACCAATGCCGACCTCGAGCAGCGCGTAGCCGAGGGAAAGTTTCGCGAGGACCTGTATTACCGGCTCACCGTCATCCGCATCGTCGTTCCACCGCTTCGTGACCGGCGGGAGGAGATTCCCCACCTCACCAGCTTGTTTCTTCGCGAGGCGTCGGAGTTGCTGGGAAAACCGGGCGTGTTCCTGACGCCGGAAACCCTCGAGCTGCTGGCCGAATTCTGGTGGCCCGGCAACGTCCGGCAACTGCGGAACGAAATTCAGCGAGTGGTGGCGCTCGGCCAGGCCGGCTGCGGCATCGGGCCCGAACACCTGTCGCCGGAAATTGCCTCGGGCACCGTTCTGCACCGAGACGACCCGAGGCGGTTGGGGCCGATGCGGGCGCCGTTCACGTCGCTGGCGGCCTCGGTCGACGAGCTCGAGCGCGAAATCATCGAGACGATCCTCCATAAGAGCTCGGGCAATATTTCCGAGGCCGCGCGAACCCTGGGACTCACCCGTCGAGGTCTTTACCTCAAATTGCGGCGCCTGGGTTTCGAAACAGCTCCTTTGTTGGATACAAAGTAATCAGTTGTAGCCTTATTAGCATACCAAGTATTCATGTTTTGAACTTCCGCGGGACAGGTCTATTGTCGTTCGTAACTATTAAGATGTGTAGATCCATGCAGTTACGGGGATGGATAATGGCTTAACCGACCGGCTAATTGATTGGCTCCTCGATTGATACTATATCCAGGCATGGATTCGTCCTTGGAGGTTTCATGAACGCCGCCAATAAGAGAGCCGAGCGGAAATCGATGGCGCTGCCGGGCCGCGTCACCTGGAAGGATTCGCGCGGAACGACGCGCTTCGCCAGCGTGACGACGCGCGACATCAGCGAGTCGGGCGTGTTCATCGAGTGGCGCGAATCGACGTCGATCCCGATGTATCGTCTGGTCAGCTTTCAGATAGAACGCGACGCCCGCAACGTGGAGGGCATTCCGGCCGCGCTTCGCGCAGGCCGAGTGCTCTCGGCCGTCTATCGGCTCGGCACGTATCAGCGCGCCACCGGAACGCCCAGCGGATACGGTCTTCGCATGCTGATAGAGCCCGTTCGGCAGGCGCGGCCCGCGGCTCAGTTGATTGAAGCCACCGCCTGAAATTCAGATGGCCGCCGCGATTGCGGCGGCCATGTCCTTCGTGCCGGCGTTTCCTCCAAGATCCCGCGTCTTCAGATCTCCGCTCGACAGAACCTTGGTAATGGCGGCGACGATCCTGTCGTGCGCATCGCGCTCGCCGAGGTGATCGAGCATCAGCGCGCCCGCCCAGATCGCGCCGATCGGGTTCGCCACGCCCTTGCCTTTGATGTCGGGCGCCGATCCGTGAATCGGCTCGAACATCGAGGGGTATTTCCGCTCCGGGTTGATATTGCCGCTGGGCGCCATACCCAGGCTGCCCGAGACCGCCGCGCCCAAATCGGTGAGGATGTCGCCGAAGAGGTTCGATGCCACGATCACATCGACCGTCTGCGGATGCGTCACCATGCGCGCCGCCAGCGCGTCGACGTGATACTTCCGGAAGCTCACGTTCGGATAGTCCTTCCGCACCTCGTCCACGACCGTGTCCCACAACACCATCGAGTGCTGGAGCGCGTTGGATTTGGTCGCGCTCGCCAGCTCCCGGCGCGGCCGCCTGGACGCCAGCTCAAACGCGTAGCGCGCAATGCGATCGATGCCCTTGCGCGTAAACAGGCCCGCCTGCTCCACCGCTTCGTACGGCGTGCCGGCGTGGATGCGGCCGCCAATGCCGGCATACTCGCCTTCTGAATTTTCGCGCACGCAGATCATGTCGATGTCCTCAGGCGCGCGATTGGCCAGCGGCGAGCTGACACCGGGCAGCAGCCGCATCGGCCGCAGATTCACGTACTGATCGAACCGTTGACGCAGCGGCAGAATCAGCTCCCACACCGCGATGTGGTCGGGTACCGAGGGGTCCCCTACTGCACCAAATAAGATGACCGGAAATTCAGCCAGCTGCTCGTACGCATCGGCAGCCATCATCCGGCCGTGCTTCGTGTAATAGGCGCAGCCCCAGGGAAATTCCTTGAGCTCGAGGCTGAAGCCGCCCCGCGACGCCACCGCCTCGAGGACCGACAGGGCCGCCGGTATCACTTCCTGACCAATCCCGTCGCCCGGGATCACCGCCACTTTGTAGCGCTTCGCCGTCATTCAGATTCGCCCTCTCAGTGCTGCAAGTCGCGGGCGGCGGGATATCCAGGAATGCCGGCCGCCTGCCTTACCGAACGCACGATCGCCTGGGCCATCACATCGGCAGCGAGCACGCCGACCAGTCCAGCATCAGCGGCGCCGGTTTTCGTGCCGGTCGCCAGGGTGAAGATGGTGTCGCCGTCCACTGGCGTATGGCTCGGCACAATGGCGCGCGCGTAGCCGTCATGGGCCATCTCCGCGACGCGCTTGGCCTCCGTCTTGGTCAGGACCGCGTTGGTCGCAATCACCCCGAGCGTCGTATTGGTGCCGGCGCGGAACCGGATGGCTCCGGACCGCAATAACGTGCGTGCGTCGGCCAGCGATTTGCCGTCCGCCGTCCGAACACCGGCGACCACCTGGCCATTCTGCGGATCGATGACGTCGCCTATCCCGTTGGTGGCCACCAGCGCCGCGACAATCAGCCCGTCGGGCATCGAGATCGATGCGCTGCCGATGCCGCCTTTCATTGCCCGGCCCATCCCGCCTGATTTTCCGACAGTAGCCCCGGCGCCCGCACCCACGTTGCCCTCCTGAACGGCCGCGGCCGATGCCGCTTTGGCGGCCCGATAGCCACAATCCGCACCTGGACGAATCCTGCCGTCGCCAACGCTCAAGTCAAACAGCGCCGCTGCCGGAACGATGGGCACATGCGCCGGCCCGAACGCAAAGCCGATCTTGTTTTCTTCGAGAAAGCGCATCACGCCGGATGCGGCGTCGAGGCCGAACGCACTGCCGCCGGACAGCACGATGGCGTGCGCGATCTGGACGGTGTTCACCGGGTTCAGGACATCGGTTTCCCGCGTCGCTGGGGCCGCGCCGCGCACATCAACGCCGGCAACCGCTCCGGACTCCCCTGTCAGGATGACCGTGCATCCTGTCGGCCGTTCGGTCATCGTCACGTGCCCGACTTTGATGCCGGGCACCTCGGTCAATCCCTTTGAGACGGCCTTCATTGTGGCGCCCTGCTCGCCACCCACGCGCGGCTGCCGCGCAAGACTCATCAACAAAACAGCGCCGGCCACCGTTGCCGTGCTTCGACGCACCATCCCAGCATTCTACTGCGCGCGCAATCGAACCCGGCACCTTGAACCCTGAACCTATTAATGTCAGATTCGTAGGTCCATGAGCGACCAGATCGCCCGCGAGCGCAGCACCACGCTCGTCTTTTACGCCTGCGTCCTGCTGCTCGGCTATCTGGTCTACCTCCTGTTTGCGCCGTTTCTCGTGCCGCTGGCCTGGGCGGCGATTTTCGCCGCTTTCTTCCACCCGCAGTATCGGCGCCTGTCGGCGCGATTCGGCAAGGCAGCGGCCGCATCCATCAGCGCCGCCGGGGTCATGCTGATCATCGTGGTGCCCTTTGTGCTGATTGCGATAACGTTCATTCAACAAGCCACGCAGGCGATCGGCAGCCTCGAGCTGTCGTCCGGATCGGCCGGGCTGGCGCGCCTGCAACGCGGCTGGTATTGGCTCCAGCAGCAGCCGTTCGGCCACAATCTGGGCAGCTTCGAAGATTACCTGCAGAAAGCCACGGCGTGGCTGGCAGGGATTGCGGCCGGCTCCGCGGGTAGTCTCGTCAAGAATATCGTCGTCGTGATCGTCGATCTGGCGATCATGATCTTCGCGCTGTTTTTCCTCTTCAGAGTCGGCGACGCCATTCTGCGCCGGCTGCGAAGGGTGCTCCCGTTTGATGCGGCGTTTCGCGAACGCCGCATCACGGAGGCAGGCCAGCTGATCCGTGCCAGCATCAGCGCCGGTCTTGCCGTTGCGCTGGTGCAGGGCACCATCGGCGGTATCGCGTTCGCTGTCCTCGGGCTGGGCGCCCCCATTTTCTGGGGAGTCGTCATAGCGTTCTTCGCGCTGCTTCCGCTGGGCGCGTGGGTCATCTGGGGACCGGTCGCGGCGTGGCTGCTCCTGACAGGGCAGATCGCGCGCGGCCTCACGATCATCGCCGCCGGCGCCGGCGTGGCGGGGTTGATTGACAATGTGCTCAGGCCCGTTCTGCTGAGCGGCCGTACGCAGATGAACGGGCTGCTGATTTTCATCAGCCTGCTCGGCGGACTGGCGGCGTTCGGCCTGCTCGGTCTGGTGCTCGGGCCTATCGTCATGGCCACAACCATCAGCTTCGTCGACGCCTACGCGTCCGAACGCAGGGAAAGCGAGCCCGTGGATGACGTTCACCGAACGGATGATCGGCGCGGCCAAGCTTGATGCTCGCGCCTACGAGGAAGTCGAGGCCGATCGCACCGCCACACCTCAGGCGCTCGCGGTCGTGGTGTTGTCGACGCTCGCCGGTGGCGTCGGCGCCCTCAGGTTCGGCGCCCTCGGGCCGTCGCTCTTCGCCGGCCTCATCGGAGCGCTCGCCGGCTGGATCATCTGGGCGGCGGTCTCCTACATGATCGGCGTCTATCTGCTCCCCGAACCGGCGACCAGGGCCGATATCGGCGAACTGCTCAGGACGATCGGGTTCGCAACGTCGCCCGGGATCCTGCGAATTTTTGCCTTTGTCCCGATTCTCGGCCGCTTGCTCCTTCTCGTGGTGTCGATCTGGCTCGTCATGACGATGGTCGTGGCCATCCGGCAGGCGCTCGACTACGAGAGCACCCTGCGTGCGGTGGCGGTGTGCGTCGCCGGCTGGTTCATTTCCCTCGTCGTCCTCACCGTGTTCGGCGCCATGTTCTTCGTGTCGGCGCACAGCCTGCTGTTCTAGTTCCCGGGAGAATACATGTCGCCAAACGGTCCCGCGATCACACCCGAAACCGACCCAAACGCCAATGTTCCCGCCGACCCACAGGCCGACGATCGCGTGATGCTCGAGGGGCCGCATTCGCGTTACCGCGAAATGTGGCTCATCTATCGCGTCGTGAAAGATCTCCTTCAAGGGTTCCGCACGATGCATTTCGTGGGCCCGTGCGTCACGGTGTTTGGATCGGCTCGCGTGCGCGAGGATCATCCTTACTATCAACTGGGGCGTGAGGTGGGCGCCGGACTGGCGCGGCTCGGATTCACCGTGATGACCGGAGGCGGCCCCGGAATCATGGAGGCCGCCAATCGCGGGGCGAGAGAAGCGGGCGGCCGATCGGTCGGCGTGAACATCTCGCTCCAGACGGAACAGGCGCCCAATCGGTACCTCGACCGATCGGTGACGTGCCGCTATTTTTTTGTGCGCAAGGTCATTCTCTTCAAGTATTCGTACGCCTTCGTGGCGCTGCCGGGCGGGTTGGGCACCCTCGACGAGCTTACCGAAGCGCTGACGTTGATTCAGACGAAAAAAATCCTGCACTACCCAGTCGTGCTGATCGGCGCCGCCTACTGGCGCGGATTCATTGCGCTGGTCGAAGACATGGTGAAGGCGGGAACGGTCAGCGCGGCGGATCTGCAGCTGTTTCTGGTCACCGACGATCTGAAGGAGGCGCTCGCGCACATCAAGAAGCACGCGATCGAGGAGTTCGGGCTGTCACCGAAACCGCCGGCGCCGTCCAGGCTGCTCGGCGAGAGCGCGTATCCGATCGTGATTACTGATCAGACCCCTTAGGTTCGTCTTCTTCCTCGAATGGGCGCACCGCGCTGTTCAGCGCGGACAGCGACACGCTGCGCTGGAACGCGGCCCACACCGCCTTCGACAGCAGCGTGCGGAAGCCGCCCTTCTCCAACTGATACAGCGCGTGCGCGCTGGTGCCGCCCGGCGACGTCACGAGGTTCCGCATCTCGGCGGGATGCGAGGACGAATGCTCGGCGTAGATGGCCGAGCCGCGCACGGTCTGGATGACGAGCATCCGCGCATCGCTGCGCGAAAATCCGAGATGCACGGCCGCGTCGATCAGCGCTTCCATGAACAGGAACACGTAGCTCGGCCCCGAACCGCTGATAGCGGTCGCCATATCCAGGAACGTCTCGTCGGCGACGAACAGTTCCTTCCCGAATGCGCGAAGAATCGTTTGCGCTTCCTGCCGCTGCGACGGCGTCACGCCGGGGCTGGCGGTCCAGACCGTCATGCCTTCGGCGACTTGCGCGGGCGTATTCGGCATCGACCGTACGATCGCCGGATGCTTCAGCCCCTGCGTGATCGAATCGATTCGCGCGCCGGCGATGATTGAGAGCACGAGCGCATCTTTCGGCAGCTTGCCGCACAAATCGCGGAAGACGAACCGCAGCATCTGCGGCTTGACCGACAGGATCACGATCTGGGCGTGCCTGGCCGCCGCGAGATTGTCGGTCGTGGCGGCAATACCGAAGCGCGCTTCGAGATCCTTCGCGCGCTCGCCGGCCGGATCGCTCGCGGTGATCGCCTTGGCCTCCACGGTGTGGCTGTTCAGCAGGCTGCTGATCATCGCCTCGCCCATGGCGCCGGCGCCGACAAACGCGATCGACGCACCTTTCAACGGACTTTTCATGAGTTGTTCCCCTACGCCCGTATCTGCCCTGTCCCCTCGATGACCCATTTGTAGGTCGTCAGTTCCTTCAGCCCCATCGGCCCGCGGGCGTGCAGCTTCTGCGTGGAGATGCCGACCTCGGCACCGAGTCCGAATTCTCCACCGTCGGTGAATTGCGTGCTGGCGTTCACGAACACGGCTGCGGCATCGACCTCATTCAGAAACCGCTCGGCCGCAGCCCGATCGCCGGTCACAATCGCCTCCGAGTGCCCGGACCCGTATCGACGGATATGTTCCAGCGCGGCGTCCAGGCTGTCGACCACCTTCACCGCCGCCACGAGCGAAAGAAACTCCTTTCCCCAGTCGTCGGCGGCGGCCGGCTTCGCCGAGCCAGGCTGCGACTCCTGCCTCGACCCCTGCCCGGAGTGAAGCAGGCGACCCGCCTCCGGATCGACGCGCATTTCGACGCGGCCATCCCACTGTGCCGCCAGTTCCGGCAGCCAGGAAGCCGCAATGTCTCGATGGACGAGCACCGTATCGAGCGCGTTGCAGATGGTCGGCCGCCGGACCTTCGCGTTATCGACAATCCGCAGCGCCATCTCTGGATCGGCCCCGCGATCGACGTACGTGTGGCAGACTCCGGCGCCGGTCTCGATCACGGGCACCGTGGCATTCTCGATCGTCGCCTGAATGAGGCCCGCCCCGCCGCGTGGCACGATCACGTCGAGATACTCCCGAAGCTTCAGCATCCGCTGCACGATCGCGCGATCGGTCGACGTAATCAGCTGCACGGCGCCCTCGGGACATCCGGCCTCCGAGAGCCCCGTATGGATCGCCTCCACGATGGCGCGATTGCTCTCGAGCGCCTCTTTGCCGCCGCGCAGTACGACGGCATTTCCAGTCTTCAAGCACAGCGCCGCGACATCGCTGGTGACGTTCGGCCGCGACTCGTACACAACGCCGACGACACCAAAGGGCACCCGCCTCTTGGAAATCTCGAGTCCGTTCGGGCGCGACGTGCGATCGAAGATCTCGCCGACAGGATCCTCCAGTTGCGCGACCGCTTCAGTGTCGTGTGCCATGCCGGCCACGCGTTCCGGAGTCAGTCGAAGCCGATCGATTTCGATCCGCGCATCCGCATTCGCACAGTCGCGCGCGTTGGCGGCCAGAATGCGCGGCTGCCGTGCGCGCAGAGCGCGCGCAATCGCCATCAACGCCAGATTCTTCTGCCTGGTCGAGCTCTTCGCGAGCGTCAACGACGCGCGCTTCGCCTCCGCCGCCTTTTCCAGCAGCTCGTCGTCGCCGGCCCCCATCAGAGCATCACCAGATTGTTCCTGTGAATCACCTCGTCGCCGAGGTGGTACCCGAGAAGCTGCGTGATCTGCGCCGACCGGCAGCCCTTGATGCGATCGAGATCGCCCGCGCTGTAATTCGCCACACCGCAAGCCACGGTCCTGCGGTCGGGCCCCACGATGTTCACGCTGTCGCCGCGGTCGAACGGACCCTTCACGCTCACGATGCCGGCCGGCAGCAGCGACCGGCCTTTCTTGAGCGCCGTCACCGCGCCCTCATCTATCTCGGCCGCGGCTCTGCCCGCAAGCCCGGAGAGAATCCACCGCTTCCGGCTCTCCAGACGCGACCGATTCGAAGGGAAGCGCGTCCCGACCGCGTCGCCCTTCACGGCTCTCACAAGCACGTTCTCGGTCGCTCCGCCCGCCACCAGTACGGTCACGCCTGATTCGGTCGCCAAACGCGCCGCTTGCACCTTCGTAGCCATGCCGCCGATGCCTCTCACCGTGCCCGCGCCGGAGGCCAGCGCCACGATCTCCTCCGAGATCACCCGCACTTCGGGAATCAGCGTCGCCGCCGCATGGCGCCGCGGATCGGCAGTGTAAAGCCCGGCCTGGTCGGTGAGAAG
>DASZHO010000156.1:0-19390 GCA_035937795.1 Vicinamibacterales bacterium
CGTCCGGCATTCCGAAACCGACCGACCACGACGGTATCGCCCAGGACAACGAGATCGGACCAAGTCCGAGCGGCGGGACGTTCGGCCTCAAGCCCGATCGATCGGCCCTCAATCTCAGGCGGCAGTACAACACGGAATTCACGGTGGGCGTGCAGCACCAACTGCTGCAGCGGCTGGCAGTCGGCGCGATGCTGTACAAGCGGCGGGTCGGCAACATGGCGTTCATCGATCGGCTGAACATCGGGCTCAGCGATTACACGCCGTTTACAGTGCCTTTGCCGAACGTGTCGAGTGATCCGGAGGTCGTCGCGGTCCTGAGTCGGCTTCCCCAGACGATGACGATGTACAACCTGAGCCTGGCGAAGCTACCGCTCTTTGGAGTCGGCGTCGTCGATCGCAGCGATACCAAGAATGAAACGCTGTATACCGGCTTCGAGGCATCGTTCAACACAAGGCTTCCGAACGGCGCCATCCTGTTCGGCAGCTGGGATATGGAGCGCACGCTCCAGAGATTCTGCGACACCACGGCTGACCCGAACGGTCCGATCGTGAGCGGACAATTCAGCGCCACCGACGCAACCACCGGAGTCCCGGCGCCCCTCGGAGGCGTTTACTGCGATCAGACGAAATTCCATTATCCCTTCCGGCACGAGTTCAAGCTCGCCGGGAACTATCCGCTGCCATTCGGCGTCGACTTTGGTGCGATTCTGCAGAGCTACGCGGGTCTGGAACGGGTCATCACATGGACGCCAGCGGCGAATCTCTTCCCCGGCGGGCAGCGGACTCAGGCTGAGACGGTGGTGCTGAACCCGCCAGGGTCGCTTTTCTATCCGCGCTCGAACGAGCTCGATGTCAACCTCAAGAAGAACTTCCGCCACAACAACAAGGTCTTGACGTTCCAGATCGATATCTTCAATGTCTTGAACGTCAACCCGATCCGCACGGCGAACAACGTCGTGGGAAGCACTCTCGGGGACGCGACGTCGACCGCCATCGGTCGCTTCCCGCGGCTGGCGGTCAACTACAGGTTCTAGCGTTTCGAACAAAGCCCGCCGATCGCGACGGGCTTTGTTCTTAGATCGTGTTCATCCGATGGTCCTACTCGATCCCAAGGGTACCATCCACGAGACTTCCCGTAACGCTGTAACCATCAGTCAGGATGAGCGTGAATAGTCCGGGAGCCAGGCCCCCGTGGTCCACGGCGACCATCGTGAAGCCGACTGGCAGGCCGTTATGGAGACCAATGCCCATCAACGTCAGGACCTGGCTGCCGGCGTCAGATGTGTAGGTTGCCGAGCTGACCGAGCTCGATTCAAAATGCTTCCCGGAGGCGGCATCGTCCTCTTCGACATCTCCGCCGCCGCTGCACCCGTCATGATGGAAGTGCGCGTGGTGCCTGTGCCCATCGTTCTCGTCGTCAAAGTCGCCCTCCCCGTCGCCTCTATGACATTCGCTCGACGATGATAGAAGTCTGAGATTGTCGATCAGGAAGCCCTTGTGCAGGTTAAAGAGATGGTTCAGACCGTCGCCGCCGCGCACCGTGAAGATCATCGAGTCAACCGTGCGGCTTTGATCGAAGGCGGGATCACCCCTGCCGCCGCCGGATTCAGTGCACCAGCGGAAATAGTCTTCCCAGCTCGTGCCGGTGTGGCGAAGCGTACCGTCGACGTACACCTTCACGACGTCGTTGCGGGGGCCATCGACGAAGTCCATCGTGAGCCTGACGGTGTGCGCCTTGGAGCGGTCGAGGCCGCTGGCGACCATCGTTTCGACGAAGTTGTCCTCGGGCCCACACCCCAACGCTGCGGTAGAGGGACTTCCATACGAGCCGTATGGGGCGGCGTCCTGATAGTCGTCAAAGAACACTCTGAGCCCGGAAAAGTCGTCCTCGAGGCGGATGTAGCTCATGCGGGCGCCGTCGCCGCGATCAGGAGCCATCGACAGATAGGAGCACAGCGTCGTGTCTGTCGGTCGGCAGTCAGTCCCGGGACCATTGGGATCGGCCGAGGTGAACGCCCATGCCACCTCGAAATGGTTCTGCCGCGTGCCGCCGGAGAACGTGAACACGCCGTTGCCGTTCTTCGCCAGCGTCTCGCCTGCCTCGTTCGCGAGCGATGGCGAGAATGGCATGTCGCCGAACGACCCCTCGGTGAACGCGTTCGATATCCGCCAGCTCTGGGCTCCGAAGGACGGCGGCGCGCTGGCGCCGTTGGTCACGATCGCCTGGTCTATTGCCGGGTTGATCGGTATACCGGGCGGCGTTTGCCCCTGCCAGCCGTGCTGCCCATTGATGGATCCGGGCGAATAACCCTGTGACGTCTCAAAGGTGATGATGAGACTGTCGGCGCCGAGAAAGCCCGCCAGCAGCAACACGGCGACTACGGTTCCAACAGAGGCGAAACGCTTCATCGATCCCTCCCTCGCCGCGCGGCCATTCAAGCCGTGTACCGTCACATGGAGGCAACCAGCGCGCGCCTCGAACCAATTGGTTTTCTGTATCACCGAACGTCACTCTGCAGCGGGTTCACGTTCGGCGCAGTCCCGAATGCTCAGTTCTTGAATTGGAATCAGACATAGACAGTTCGATGGAGAATTTTTCAAACGTGCCCGCCTGCGATGTCGTGGAGGCAACGGTGTCCGGCGGTATACAGCGGGATCGGAAAGAGTGATGTGTTTGGCGACCAGGCGCGCGATTGCGCTGCTAGCAGAACTGGAAAGCATCATTTCAACCGATTGCGCGTGCCGCTTGCAGGAGATGCCGGCGTTCGTGCGCCGCGATGAACGCGAGCTCCTGGCCGAGGCTGAGCCTGAGCCAGCGGGTCACAGGATTCGCCACCTTCACCCGGGCCAGATCGATGCCGTCGGCTTCTTCCAACACGCGGCGCAACTCATCCTGCAGGCGAAAAAACGCGCGGATGGTCTCTGCCGCGGAGACCACCGGCGAGGGACGATAGACCGCCGGCGATCTGAACTTGATTTTTGAGTTCGCGTCCATCGATCGAACAAGCCAGTTGCCAATCACGCCATGCCTGAACGGACCTCGGCCAACCAGTCCTCGCGCGCGGGCGTCGACAATCGCGGTGCGAATGTTGGAGAGGGAATGATTGCCCGTCACCACCAGATGATTCAGGCAGTCGGCGATTGACCATGTCCCTGGACTCGCGCAGCGCGTGAGCTGTTGTTCGGTGAGATCCTGAATCAACCGTTCGGCGTCGCACCGAATGGCGGCCAACTGACGGGCGTCGTCTTCCAGTTCACCTTCCATACCCGTCGACAAAAAACCGAGCGGCTACGGCAACAACGGCGGCGGCACGCGCCGCCTGGTCGCCTGCTCGAAGGCATATGCGAGCGCGATCAATTTCGGCTCGCTGCAGGCCATACCGGTAAAGCTCACGCCGAAGGGAGCCGGTAGAGGGCCGAAGCCGTCCGGGAATGGCGTGGCAGGCGAATTCGGCACGAAGCCGAACGGCACAACCACCGTCGGATACCCCGGACGCGCGGCAAGGTCGAAACCAGTGATCGAGGGAAACAAGAGCGCGTCCAGCCGCTGGCTCTTCATCACGGCGTCGATACCGTTGGTGCCGCTCACCCGGATGTCTTTCGCTCTATCGGCCTCGTAGCGCGCGCGATCGGCTTCCAGATCGATCTCGTCGGAGATGTCGAGCTGCGCCTGGCCGTATTTGATGGCCCCCTCCGCCTGATGCGCCAGATTCCATTCACGGAGCTCGGTTAACGTTTTCACCGGAGCCGCCGGCCCGAGCAGCGCCAGCCATCGATTGAAGTCGCGCTTCATCCCGTACTTGAGGACCATCGAACAACCGTCATCTCTTCCTTTCGCGCCGCCCGGACCCGCGCATCGCGGCCACAACAGGAAGTTGTCCGCTGGATCGGGTGAGCCCACGCTCGGGATGTCGGCGGGATCGACGATGACGGCGCCACGTGTTTTGAGAACGGCAATCGCGTCGGCCATCACCGCCGCCTGCTCGGGGCTGAGACCGCCGCGGTCGCCTCCGCTGGTCAGCGCGGCGATCGGATCGTAAAAATAGGCCCTGGGAATGCCGATCCGCGCGCCCTTCAACGCTCCGCGCTTCAGAAACTTCGTGTAATCGTTCTTGGGTACCCGCCGACATGCAGTCGTGGCTGGATCGTTCGCGTCGGGCGTGCCTTCGAGAATGCCCAGCAGAATCGCGGCATCGGTCACCGACCTTGCCATGGGCCCTGCCGTGTCCTGGTCCGCCGTGATCGGAATGATGCCGTAGCGGCTGATGCGGCCCACCGTCGGTTTGATTCCGACGAGCATGTTCTGATTCGCGGGCGATAGAATCGATCCCGACGTTTCGGTGCCGACGTTCGCCGCCCAGAAACTGGCCGCCGTTCCGGCGCCCGAGCTCGATCCCCCGGTATTGAGCGCCGGCCGGCCGTCATTCGTGCCTTCACGCGGATCGCGCCTGGAATCGTACGGATTGAGGCCGTAGCCTGCAACGGCGTTGTAATTACCTGGCATGCCGAAGGCGATCCAGTTGGCCAGCTCCGTCATTGTGGTCTTCGCCATGATGATGGCGCCGGCCTCGCGGAGGTTCCGGGTGAGGGTGGCCTCATACGGCGGCACAAATCCCCTAAACGCGAGCGCCCCGCCCGTCGTCGGCATCTCGACGGTCTGGATGTTGTCCTTGATGGCGACTGGAATGCCGTGAAGCGGGCCGCGAATTCTGCCCTTCGCCCGCTCGCGATCGCGCTCATCTGCCTCTTCCAGTGCGTGCGGATTCACCGTGATGACCGCGTTCAGCGTGCCGTTGTACTTCTCGATGCGCGAGAGGTACTGCTGGACAAGCTCCCTCGACGTGACCTGCCTGTGCTTCAACGCATGCTGCATCTCCGGGATGGTTGCTTCGACAACGCTGAACGGACGGCTCTTCGCATTTGCAAGCATCAGACTGCTCGTGAGGAAGACGATTGCCAGGCACGCAATGCGTTTCATGATTCCTCGGCGGCCACCGGAGGCCGCAGATTGTAGCCGTTGTCCGGGTGGCTGGATGGCCCGGGCCCCGGGGACACTCCGACCCCGACCCCGGGATACAAAAAAAGGGCGGAGTCGTTTCGTCCAGTCGACCGAAAGCGACTCGCGCCCCTGTTCAGCCTCAGCGGCTCTACTTCGCGTCGGGCAGGGCGAACACGTAGAGCGCCTGGCCGCTTTGCGGAATCTTGATGTCGGGTGCGATCGCCGCCGGCACATTGCGTGGGCTGCCGCCGCCCAGTCCTGTCATCACGGCGATGTACTGTTTCCCATCGACGCTATACGTGACCGGGAAGCCCTGTACCGACGTTCCAAGGCGCGTCTCCCACAGCATCTGGCCATTCTTCACGTCAACGACGTGCACGCCACGATTGATGTCGCCGACGAGCGCCCATCCTCCGGCGGTCGACAGAACCGACGTCAGGAACGGCGCGTGCTGTTCGTACTTCCACACCTCGTTCAGCGTTTTCACGTCGTAAGCCGCCAGCTTGCCGATGTTGCCGTTGGTGCCCGGCATGTTCAGGAATTTGCGGTCGCCGCCCGAGCCGCCGCCGTTGCCGTTGAAATCCACTTCCCGTGCCGTGAAATCCATACATGACTGACTCAACGGCGCGATGATGACGCCGGTAGGCTGGTTGTAGCTCATGCCCTGCCAGTTCTTGCCGCCTTCGGTGCTCGGACAGACGTTGATCGGCTTGTTCAACTGCATCTCGAGAATATCGGGCCGATAGCTCGGCTGGCCGGTTTTGGGATCGATGTGCTCCCACACCGTTTGTTTGACCATCTCTTTGTGCCCGAGATATTGGCCGGTTCGTCGATCGAGCTTCCACAGAATGCCCGCCTTGCCCGCGTTGAACGACACCTTCTGGTCACCGATGTCGACGAGCACGCGCTCGAATACCTCGTCAAGGTCGAACGATTCACCGGGCGCGTGCTGGAAATACCACACGAGCTGTCCGTTGTCCGGGTTGATCGCCACCGTCGAGTTGGCGTAGAGCGTCTTGTCATACGGAGTCAGATGGCGGCTCAGGAAATTCCACGGCTTCGATTGCGCCACTCCCCAATAGGTAATGTTGAGGTCGGGATCGTAACTACCGGCAAGCCACGTTTCCGCGCCGGCCCGGTTGTTCATCGGGAGCTTGCCCCACGTGTCGGCGCCAGGCTGGCCTTCGCGCGGGATCGTATAGAACCTCCACGCGCGCGCTCCAGTATGAATGTCGAATGCGCTGATGTAGCAGCCTTCGCCGTCAAACCTCGCGCAGCCGGTCAGCCCCATCAGGACCTTGTCCTTGATGACAATGGCGCCGCTCGTCGACGGATGCGGCTTGTCGGACGCCGGTGTGTCCCAGAGGATCTCGCCGTTGCGGGCGTTCAGCGCCACCATGTGCGCGTTGCTCGTCGGCAGGAAGACCTTGTCCTCGGCAATCGCGATGCTGCGGATACCGCCGTAGCCGGGCGCCTGATCTGGGCCCACGCGCGTCTCCCAAATCAATTCGCCGGTCTTGCCGTTGATCGCCTGGACGATGTTGCTCGGGCTTGCGAGATAGATGATGCCGTTGTGGACGATCGGCGTCGTCTGGTTCGCGCCGGTATCGTTCATCGCCCACACCCACTTGAGCTGCAGGTTCTTGATATTGTCGCGGGTGATCTGGTTGAGCGGACTGTAGCTCTGCCGCTGATAGTTGCGGCCGAAAATCAGCCAGTCTTCCGCAGGCGCGTTCCTCAGCATTTCCTGCGTCACCGGCACGTAATTCTGCACTTCGCCTTTTACGCTCACGCCGCGCGTGCCGGAAGCGCCGCCCCGGCCCTGCCCCGCTGTCGATCCGGCGCCGAGCGCAATCGAACCAGCCCCCCGGCCAGCCGGCGCCCCATCGTCTCCGCTGGCCGCCCCGCCGCCGCCGCCCCGCGCGCCTCGTCCGCCGCGGCCGGCCGGCGCCTGGGTTTGCGCTGCGGCCGCCTGGGCATTGGCGACCGAGCTGATTGGCGTGGCCAACGACGCCGTCAGCGCCTGCGGACCGGGTGCCGCGCCGTTGCGCTGCAGGATGTATGCGGTGACGTTGAGCGACGCAAGTTCGCCAAGCGATCCTGGATTGGTCGGCGGCATTCCCTGCATGATGTAGCCGAAGAGCTCGCTCACCGGCTGCGGATTCCACTTGAGAAGAAACGTGCCGCCGGCGAGCGCCGGGGCATCGCCCGAGCCTTCGAAGTTGACGCCGTGACACGCCGAACAGTTCTGCGCGTAAATCGCCTGGCCCGACTGTGCCTGCGCGGCAGTAAAAACCGTGGCGGCGGCCGGCCCCGGTTGCTGCGCCGTCACGACTGCCGCTGTGATGACGGCAAGGGCGGCGGCGGCGACAAATCCAGTGACCCTGAACAGCTTCATCGTGCTTCTCCTCATATCAGGCTGAAAACTGCGGCACTTCGGGCGCTCGATGCCCGGTAATAATGACGTGGCGATTGGAAGGGTTCAAGGTATACGGACAGGGTTGAGCGAGTCAAGAAATGCTGTCCGCGAGCTCGAGCCGATCGCCGATTCTGACGAGAGCCTCCGCGATCGCGCCGGCCGGCAGCTCGACAACGGCATAGGCGCCAGGCGCGAGGGCCAGCCGCCACGGCGGTATTGCGGCTCGTGTTTTCACCACGCGGCCATCGCGCGCCACGAAAATCACGTCAATCGGGAATCGCATGAACCAGGTATGGATTGAAGAGCAGGGCGCGATGAGCATCGCGTGACCCGGTTCCAGGCCATCGCGGCCGAGCAAGCCGCGGCGCCGCTCAGCGCGTGTGAGCGCCAGCTCGACGGAGGCGGCCACGACCTGCGCGTTGGACGTATTGCGAAGCACACCCCCGATTTCTGCGCGGGTGCGTCCCTTTTCGAGAAACATGCCGCACCGCGCCTAGAAAATCGCCAAGGGGTTCACTGGCGATCCCGTGCCGCCTTCGACTGGAATCGGAGCAAACGTCATCATGAACTCGTAACGGTTCAGCCGCCTCGCTGTCTCCACGGCCTGCTCCAGGTCGAGGTTTTCGACAATCCCGGCGCCGAGCCAGACGAGCAGCGCTTGATGAACCGGGTTTACGGGAATTCCCTCGGCCGCGCCCCAACCCGGCCGCGGATTCCAATCGATATTCGCGTCATGCCCCGCGAAAGCGATATCGCGCTCTTTGAAGAAGGGAATCGTGTCCACGTAATACCCGGCCACCTGACCGGCAGGCGGACCCATGGCCGCTCTCCTTTTCCAGCGCCCTACATACAAAAGAAGAATGTCCCCGGCGCCTACTTTCACGCCGGCCTTGCGTTCCCATGCTTCGAGATCGGCACGCGTGATCGGCGTCCCGGGTTCGATCCACTGGACATTTTTCAGTTGCGGCATGTCATACAACACCGCGCGCGTCACAATGCCGTCGCGGCGGCCCATGATGCTGCCGTTCTTGCACCCGGTCTCGGGTGCGATGTTGTCCTTCACCGCGTAGCCGTTGTACATCTGCCCTTCGAAGAAGAAGTGACAGAAGGCATCGGTGTGGGAAACCGCCAGGCCGTGATAGCTCACCTGATAGGTGTCGGTGGTGTTGGTGTCGGTGATGCCGTTGGTCGTGCGATGAAAAATCGCGGACGCTGGTACGTCGGCCGCGAGGACTTGCGGCACCGGATGCGCCAGCGAGACGACGATACCGGATCTGGCGAGCTTGACGGCCTCCTGCACCTTTGCCGGCGTGATCAGATTGGCGGTGCCTTTCTGATCGTTCGGTCCCCAGCGTCCCCAGTTGCGAAGCTCGGTGCGCCAACGCAGGTAATCGGCCGGCGTCACGGCGGCGCGCGTCTGGCTCTGCGCTGAAAGGTGAGAGAGTCCCGCGAGAACGAGAAGCAGCCCCGCGGCGGCTGCCGCGCTCGGACGAATGTTCATCGGCCCCTCCTCGCTCTATTGCGGGCGGTGGAACAGCCCGGCGTACACAGCCTTGCCTTTCACGTGTCCCTGCATCGCCTTCACGACGTTCGCGCGCGTCTCCTGCCAGGTGGCGGCCGGCTGCACGCTCAGCGGCGCATCGAGGGCAAACACCTCAATCGTGTAGTGATGCTTCGGGCCGGTCGCGGGCGCGCCGGGGCCTCGATATACCTGGCCGGTCGCGCTGACCTGCATGGCGCCGTTGGCCAACGTCGCCCCTTGGGGCACGTGCTCGGGAAGGCCCGTCGCCGTGCCCGGGATATTCCACACGAGCCAATGGAGCTGGTCGTCGGTCGTCCCGTTCAAGGACACGTCCGGGTCGTGCATCAGCACGACGAAGCTCGCGGTCCCCGCCGGCGTGTTCGTCCAGGTCAGAGCGGGCGACACCTGTTCGCCGGCTTGCGTGTATTTCACCGGGATATCGGTCCCATCCGGCCAACCGTTCGTCGTCAACATCATTGGCGGCGCGGCAGCCCCGCCCCCGCGCGCGGGCGGATTCTGCGCGGCCAGCGTGGCGGCCCCCAACAGCATGATTGCCAGGATCATCAACTTCATCGCTTTCATCACTCGCATAGGTCATGTCCTCCTGAACCATTCGAACGCCTCGCGGCCGATCTCCGGCGGCACCGTGTGGCCGCCCTTGAACTCGCGATACGTCACGTCATATCCGAGCGCTTTCAATCGGCGAACCACGTCGCGGCCCGTGGCGTCGATCGGCATCACCTGATCTTCAGTCCCGTGCGAGATGAATACCCGCGGCTTGCCGCGAACGCGCGCCGGCAGCACGAAGGCCGCCGAGAACGCGATGAGATGACTGAATATATCGCCGTTGCCGATTCCAAGCGACAGCGCGTAGGACGCCCCGTCGGAGACACCGGCGAGCGCAATCCTCCGCGTATCGATGGAAGATTCCTTGAGCACATATCTGAGCGACGCCCCGATGAATTCCTCATCCGGACCGAACGCGCCAAGCAGTTCGTCCCACGTGCGCTCATCGCGCGAGTCGGGCGCAAGAATGATGAAGCCGAGCTCGTCGGCCAGTGGATATCTCGTCCTTGCCGAGTAGCTGTTGCCGCCGGCGCCGTGCAGCATCACGACCAGCGGCATCGGCACGCCCGACTTATAGCCCGGCGGTACATAAATCAGCCCGTCACGGTCGCTGCCAAGTCCGAGCGCCTGTTCGCCGGAGGTCACAGCCGCAGGTGAGCCTCGCAACTGCGCCTTCGTGTGCGCGGCCTCGACTGCGGCGGCCACGACACCCGAAACGAACGCCCGGCGGCCGATCGGCATGGTCGGGGAAAGTCTACTCCCGGAACGCAAAGGCGCGAACAGACGAAGTGACGGCCTCCTTGACGCTACGACCCGCGGATGATCAGGTCCGACGAAGGAGGGGGGGTTACGTACATCTCGGAGGGCAACGCCGCGAGCCCGACCATGAACAACGCAACGGTGAAGAACGCCACATATCCCGTCGACTCGTGGAAAACGCTTTGCGTCAACGTACCGAGCGTCACCCCTTCAAGCAGCACGAGCAGCGCGCGCTTGAGCATCCCCCCCGTCGGGTCTGACAGCGCCGCGAGCACGACGAACTTCAGCACGAACGCCGAACCGAAAATCACCACCAGGCTGCGAAGCACGCGAACGCGGTCTGGCGACGCTGCCAGAGTATTGAGCAGCAGCACGAGGAAGAACACGCTGAAGAGCAGCCGCGGTAATCCGATTTCCGGCGTCACCAGGTTGAACACCTGGGCCGACGCGAGGAACATGGCGAGTATCACGATCAGCCCGTTGACATTCGCGAGAGCCGAACGGCCGGCGTTCATCACGCGGTCGAGCGCGATGGCGCCGCTCCTGGCCAGCACGCCGAGCAGAAGCAGTGCAAGCACGAGCGCAAACAATGGCGGGGGCAGCAGAACAACACGGTCGGCAATGCGAACGCCGCCGAGCAGCGCTACAGTCAGGAACAGCGCGGGCAGGTAGAACGCTTCGCTCGCTGCGCTCATTTGCGACGCCGGAAGACTTTTAACGGATTGAAATCGGCAGGCTCGGTCCGGAGCCCGGCTTCCAGCTCGGCTTTCAACTCATCGGCGCTGCGCATCTCCAGGTTCGAATCCTCGACCCGCAGTCTCCCGCCCGGCGCCAGCGCGATGGCCTTGTTCACGCGCTCGAGCCCGCTGGCGAACAGCCGGGCATCGTCATACAAGCGGCCCCATCCCTGGCGATAGTAGCCGTACGCGATATAAAACTGCGTGAGCGCGTCCTGCCCTGCTGGATCGGCACGCTCGAACGCAGCCCGCGACGCGGCAAACTGGTCCTGCCGGAAGAACTGCAGACCATCGTCGAACGCCTGCTGATCGATCCGGTACGCGCCAACGCCGGCGGCCATTCCCCCGGCGACTTCCTGGATTGTCTGCGGCTGGTGGACGTATAACCAGGCGACGAATGCAGCATACGCCGCCACGCCCGCCAGGCCGAAGGTCCGGATGGTCCGTTCGCTCAGCGCCATCACCGCACAAGCAGCGCGAAGACAAAAATGCCGAGCATGATGAACGCAACGCCGACCTTCACCACGGCGCCGAGAAGGATGCCAATCCATGCGGCCACGCCCACCCGCGCGGCCTGCCCGACTCCGGAACGCACGCTCAATTCGCCGATGACGGCGCCGGCAAACGGTCCGACGATCATGCCCGGAAGGCCGAAAAACAGCCCGATCATGCTTCCGAGCGCGGCGCCCAGGATGGCCCGCCGGCTGGCGCCGACGCGTTTCACACCAAACCCCGCTGCGGCAAATTCGACCGCGTAGGACGCGGCCGCGAGCAGGCCGAGCACGACGACGGTTGCGACGCTCACGCGCGTGAAGCCGTCGGCCGCTGCCGCGAGCCACATTCCAGCAAACACGAAGACGGTGCCGGGCAGCCCCGGAATGACGACGCCGATGAGGCCGAGCACAATCAGCGCGACAGCGAGTGTCCAGAGCAAGGCAGCACTCACGCGGCGGCCTTGATCAATTTCACGAGATCGCGGTGCGCGAAGACCGCATCGGGATTTTCCTGCAGCGCGGCGTAGTAACGCTGCTCGTAGGCATTGCCGGTCTCATTGGGTGAGCTCAGGTCGCGCGCGTGCGCGAACACCGCTTCCAGATCGCCTTCTTCGGGAGGAATCTCATCTTCGAGCATTTCGTCGATGCGCACGATGAGCTGCGAGATCGGCCGGAGCCAGGCAAACTGCGGGTCTTTCAGCAACGCTTCGAGCAGCGCGTTGCTCGACTGGCGGCCGTGGACGCGCTCATAGGCGGCACGTTCCCAATCGAGGAGCGTCTTGTGCAGGCGCAACAGCGTTTGCCGAAGCTCTTTCAATCGAGCATCGATGTGACCGGGGTCCATCTGGAAATCATAGCGCTTCGACCTGCCGCGGCCCGGCAGGCGTCCACATCCGGAACGGCGCTGCGGTATCCAACTTTTTGGAGTCCTTTATCGGTAAAGTTTTAGCACTTTTGCGTTAAAGCCTCTCGACAAAGCCTGGCGAATCGGCTAGCATCTGCGACTTCCGGTCGAAGAACTGCCCAACCCTTTTCTTTGGGGGTCATGATGCGACGAGGTCTTCTCGCAATTTGTTGTGCGGCTCTTTTCGCAAGTCCCGCCTTCGCCCAGCAAACGGGTCAGATTAACGGCACCATCACCGACAACACCGGCGGCGTGGTGCCTGGCGCGACTGTGAAGGCGGTCGAGGCCGCCACCGGAATCGCCAGAGAAACGGTCTCCGGGGCAGACGGCCGCTACAATTTCACGTCGCTGCGGCCAACGACCTACGACATCACGGCGGAGCTGACGGGATTCCGGACGGCAGAACGCAAGGGTGTTCTCCTGGAAGCCAATCAGAACCTGACAGCCAATTTTGCGCTCGAGCTCGGTAACCTCGCCGAGACCGTCACGGTGGCCGGAGAAGCCGCAACGGTGGACATCACGAGCGCGACGATCAGCGAAGTGGTCGACTCGAAGCGGATCGTCGAGCTGCCGCTCAACGGCCGCGACGCCGCCAAGCTCAGTACGCTCGTGCCCGGCATGGTGCTGGTCAACGTCGACAAGGAATCGGCGAAAACCATTCCCGGCGCACTGCGGCTGTCGACCAACGGCACCGAGGCGCGTCAGGTGTCTTTCCGTCTGGACGGCACAAGCCATACAGATCCGTACTTCCAGCAGAATCAGCCGTTCCCGTTCCCGGACGCCCTGCAGGAATTCAGCATTCAGACGAGCAACTACAGCGCGGGGCAGGGCAACAGCGCCGGCGCCGTCGTCAACGCCGTGACCCGCTCCGGCACCAACGCCTTCCACGGCGGCGGGTTCGACTACGTGCGCGACGGAAAATGGAACGCGAAGAATTTCTTCGCGACCACGCCCGATTTCCTCAAGCGGAAGCAGTATGGTGGATATATCGGCGGCCCGGTGAAGCACAACCATACGTTCTTCTTCGCGGGCTGGCAGCGGACCAACCTGACGAACGTGGGCAGCACGTTGTCGGAAACGATCCCCACGATCGACCAGCGGAACGGCATCTTCACGACGCCGATTATCGACCCGACCACCTGTGACGCGTCGGGCAAGAACTGTCAGAATTTCCCCAACAACACGATTCCTGTCGCGCGGTTCGATCCGGCATCGGCCAACGTGCTGAAACAGCTGCCGCTCGTGGGCGGCAACGGCCAGGTCCAGGTGCCGCGGCCCATCGGCCAGCACGATAATCAGTTCGTCACCAAGGTCGACCAGCTGATCGGCCAGAAGAACCAGTTGAGCGGCCGGTACTTCCTGGAAGTCTTCAGCAACGACCCGACGTTCACGACGGGCAACCTGTTGACCTATCGCAATCCGACGCTTCAGTCTCACGTTCACACGCAGAACGGCGTCGGATCGTGGACGCGGACGATCACGCCCACGCTGCTCAACGAGGTGCACTTCGGCTACAACCGCATGTTCGCGCGGCGGTCCCCGCCGACCAACGGCGTACCGTCGATGGCCGATCTCGGCGTGCGAATCCCCACTTCCACCACGGCGAATTCGATCGAGGAGATCAACGCCGTCAACTTCTTCAACATCGGCGACAACAACGAGGCGCATTTCACCCGCTGGGGCGAGGAGTTCAACGACCGGCTCACGTGGGTCAAGGGGAAGCACAACCTTCAGATCGGCGGCGAGGCCCAGCACTACAACGTGCAGATTCGCAACAATTTCAAGCGCAACGGGCATTTCCAGTTCAACGGCAGCTACACCGGCAACACGCTCGCCGACTTCCTGCTCGGCTACGTCAGCAGCCTCGACATCGGCACCGGCGAGTACAAGGACTACAGAGTCCTGTACGCGTCGGCCTTTGCGCAGGACGATTTCAAACTATCGTCGCGGCTCACAGTGAACCTCGGCTTCCGGCTCGAGTCGTCGCCGCCGTGGCACGAGATCCTCGGCCGCATCATGAGGTTCTCGGTGGCCGACTACACCAACAACGTGCACTCGGTCCTCTTCCCGGCGGCGCCGCGTGGCGAGACGTTCCGCGGCGACCCCGGCTTCCCCACCGACGGCGTGCAACCCGCGTCATGGAACCCGGCGCCGCGCGTCGGCTTCGCGTGGGACATCACCGGCGACGGGAAGACCAGCCTTCGCGGCGGAGGCGGCATCTTCTTCGACCAGCACCGCGACGGTGAGTCGGGCAACAACTCGGCGGATTCTCCGCCGTGGGCGATCCGCTACAATCCGGCGAACCCGTCGACCTACGGTGCAACGAATCTGGCGCCGTTCAGCAACGTGTTCCTCGGACGGCCGGACCTCTTCCCGGTCATCGATCTGAAGAACGTCGGCACGCAGCTGGCGCCGTTCCCAACGCCGGTCGTGCTGGAAACCCTCGATACGACGTACCAGACGCCGAGGACCTACAACTACAACCTCACCCTCGAGCGCGAGGTGATGGCCAACGTCATGGTTCGGGCGGCCTACGTCGGGTCACGCAATCGCAACGGCCGCATGGCCTGGTCGATGAACTACGCGGACAAGAACGCGGTGATCAACGGCGTCGCACCGTCGACCGCGAATACCGACGCGCGCCGTCTGTTCGCGGCCGCCTCCCTCGGCCAGATCACACTGCAAAGGCAGGATCGCAGCTCCGACTACAACTCGATGCAGTTGACGGTGATCAAACGCTACTCGCATGGCTTCACCGTGTCGGGTGGCTACACACTCTCGAAGGCGGTCGGCAATTTCGGCGCCGAGCTGATTCCCTATAACCAGTTCCAGGATCCGGCGCTGGTGTGGGGGCCGCTCGATCAGGATCATCGCCATCGCATCACCGCGTCGTGGGTATGGGATCTGCCGGGACGGAGCCTCGAGGGTCCGGTGAAATGGGTGCTCGGCGGCTGGCAGTGGACCGGCGTGACACAGTACCAAACAGGCGCGCCGTACACGATCGTCAGCGGCACGGACACCTATCTCGACGGGATCGGCAACGAGCGCGGACAGCTGGTTCCCGGCGTCAGCTTCGCCCCGCCGTCGGGCTCGAGCCAGACCGTAGTCTTCAATGCCGCCGCGTTCACCAAGGGGGACCCAGGCACGCTCGGGAACGTGCCCAAAGGCGCCTACTACGGACCGCCGCTGCGCAACTGGGACATGGGCCTCATCAAGAACTTCAGGATGGGCACCGACACGAACGTGCAGTTCCGCGCCGAGTTCTTCAACATCTTCAACCAGGTGAACTTCGCCAATCCGAACAACGCCGTGAACAACGCCACGACCTTCGGCAAGATCACGACGACAGATGGGAGCAACAACGGAAACTCGGGTGATCCGCGCATCATCCAGTTCGGACTGAAGTTTGTGTTCTAGCGCCGTGCACCATCGCGTTTCTGTAGTGTGTGTCGGGGCAATCTACCAGACCGAACGCACATGGGAGTAATCCCGCAGCTTGCGATCCTTCGTCACCAGGACGGCTTCGTGATGTCTCGCGGTCGCAACGATGATCTGGTCTGCCGGATCGCCGGGCAATGGCTGTGGGAGCTGACAGCTTTCCACGAGGATCGGACGCGTCAGTTCTGCGAGGTGTAGCCCTTGCGCCGTCATCGCCAGATCGAGCCACTGATCGAGCGGCCGATCGAGCACCAGTTGGTCCTTCTCGACTTTCTTTGCCAGTTCCCAGATCGAAATCAACGATAGCCAGAGTGCATCCTCGCGCTGACTCTTCTCGATGGTCGCTTTGGCCCTCCCGGAGAGCCTGGGATCCTCGGTCACCCACCATACCCACGCGTGAGTATCAAGAAGCGTCCGCATTCCACGTCTCACCCGTGCCGAACGCGTCCCCGCCTTCCCTGAGAATGCTACCGGCGAGACCTCGCTGCGAGCCGGGGGCGGGGATCACGCAGGGCACGAGTTTGGCGATGGGTTTGCCCCGTTTGGTGATCACGACGGGCGTCCTGGTTTTCGCCACGTCGTCCAGGGTCTTCAAACAGATGTCCTTGAACTTACCGGCAGCGATCGTCCTCATTGATCCTTAATATAGCCATGGCCATATGGCTATGTCAATCGCCGCGGAAATGTCATGTCAGTGTTTCCCGAAGAGCCGTCCCCAGAAGCCATGCTTCTTCTTCGGCGGGTCCGGCTCGGCGCCATCGGCGGCTTCGGGCCCAGGCGGCGGTGCGTCGGCCGCAACCGTCCTGGCAGGATCGGGCGGCGGCTCCGTCCCCAACGCCCCACGGGTTCGCTCATTGATCGCGACAACCGCCACGGGCGGGGCTTCCGGCTCTGGCGGCGGCACATAGGTTTCGGTGGGCACGGTGCCGCGCGCGAAATACTCGGTGACGGCGTTGTCGCAGCCATCTGCGGCGAGCATGCCCGATTCACCGCAGACGCGCGCCGTGACGATGCCGGGCGGCGGCGTAAACCATTCCGGTTTGTCGTTGACCGTGGCCGATTTCATGAAGCGCGCCCACATCGGAACGGCGAGGTCGCCGGCAAATCCGTTCGCAATGATCGTACGCGGTTGATCGAAGCCGACCCAGACACCCGCCACCAGCTTTGTTGTAAAGCCAACGAACCACGCGTCGACGAAATCGTTCGTGGTGCCGGTCTTTCCCGCTGCGGGCAGCGTGAATCCCTCCTGCCGCGCTTTGTAGGCGGTGCCACGGCTCACCACGTCCGCCAGCATGCTGCTCATGAGAAACGCGGTCGTCGGCGACACCACCTGCTGCGCCGATTCCTTCGCCTCGAACAGCGTCCGGCCCTGGTCGTCCTCCACACGGCGAATCAGGATCGGCGGCCGCCGCAGCCCGCCCGAAGCAAACACCGAGTAGGCCGACGTCATCGACATCAACGTGACTTCGCCCGATCCGAGCGCGAGCGACGGCACGCTCGGCAGCGTCCCGATTCCCAGGCGCCTGGCGTAGGCGACGGTTTTCGAAATCCCGACGTTCTGCAGCATCCTGACGGCGGCGCGGTTGCTCGACGTCCGCAGCGCCGCGCGCATCGTCATGGCGGGGGCCGTGGAATGCTCGTCTTCCGGCGTCCATGCGCCTTGCGGCGTGTCTATCGGCGCATCGAGATGATCGATGACGCTCGCCGGCGAGTACCCCGCCTCCAGCGCAGTGGCGTACACGAACGGTTTGAACGCCGAGCCAGGCTGGCGCCGCGCCTGAATGGCGCGGTTGAACCGGCTGTCGGAGAAGTCGCGGCCGCCGACCATCGCACGCACTTCGCCGCTCGCCGGATCGATCGCCACGAGCGCCGCCTGCAACGGTTCCGGGTGATTGGCGAACTGTAGAGGCCGGGATTTGGCGGCACGGCGCGCCTCGATCTGCCGAAGCGACTGCGCGATGGCTCTCTCGGCGGCCTGCTGCATCTCGGGATCGATCGTCGTATACACCCGCATGCCGCTTTCCGATACACGTTGCCAGCCGAATTGCTTGACGAGCTGCTGGCGAACCTCTTCCTTGAAATACTGCCCCAGCGGCTCCTCGCGGCGAAGCGTATCCCGGAGCTTGACCGGCTCGTTCGTGGCGCGCTCGAACGCTTCCGGAGTGATGATGCCTTCGTCGTGCATCGCCTTCAGCACGATGTTACGGCGCACGATCGCGCGCGGCAGGCTGACCGTCGGGGCGTTGTTCGAGGGAGAGCTCACCAGACCGGCGAGCAGCGCGCCCTCCGACAGGCTGAGGTCTGAGGCCGACTTACCGAAATATCCACGCGCGGCAGCCTCCGCCCCGTGAAGGCCGTCGCCGAAATACACCTTGTTGAGATATAGCTCGAGAATCTCGTCCTTCGAGTACATGCGCTCGATGCGCAGGGCCAGCATCGCCTCTTTGATTTTGCGCGCGATCGTTTTTTTCCGGTCGAGAAACATCTGGCGTGCGAGCTGCTGGGTGATGGTGCTGCCGCCCTGCGCCGCCCGGCCTTTGCGAAGATCCGCCCACGCCGCGGCCACGATCCGGAACACGTCGACGCCACCGTGCTCGGCAAACCGCTGGTCTTCGATGGCGAGAATCGCCCTGGTCAGATTCGGCGACACCTTTGAGAGCGGCACCGCGACGCGATATTCCTTGAAAATCGTGAAGACCGGCCGATCGTGCACGTCGTAAAGTGTTGTCGCCTGCGACATGTCGCCGAGGCTCTCCAAGGCGTCGCGGCCGGGAAGGCTGCGCGCCACGACCCAGACGCCTGCCGCCGCGGCCATGACGAAAATCGATACACCCCAGAGAATAATGCGGCGGTGGCGGACGAAATGCCGCTGAATGTCAGCGGCGAGGCGCCGTATTAAGGGCTGGATGGAGGGCTGGGCGGACTGAGCCACACGCCACCTGAAGCAACAGTCAGGCCAGCGCGAAGGGTCAAAACTTCATTTGAAACGCAACCCGCACGGTTCTCCCACTGAGAAACGTCGTCACATTGTTGAGGTTCGTGCTGACGGCTCCGGTGCTCGTCAGCGTGACGTTGGTGGTTTTGGCAATAATCGAATTGCTGTTCGTCACGTTGAACAGATCGATCTGCCCGGAAAAGCTCCTGTTGTCCCACCTGAAGTTCTTTTTCACGTTCATGTCGAGCTGGAAGAATCGCGGGTAGACGAGCGAGCCCGGAGGGTTGAGCAGCAGCGTCTGCGCCGTGCCGATGTTCGACCTGACCGGGAAGTCCGTATTCTGCAGGGTGTAGGTATACAGATAATAGATGTTGGTGAAGCGATTTCTTTGGCCGGCACTCGCCGCAACCATGCTCTTGGGCCGCCCGTCGAGCGCCGCCGCGCAGAACTATCGCTACGGCATTCACACGTATTACCTGAGCCCCTATCTGGCGGCGAAAAGCCGCGATCTTGGCGCAGGCTACGTGCGCATCGAGATCGACTGGGACGCCGTCCAGCCCTCCGGGCCTGGCGATTGGAACGACGCCGGTTTCATGAGCTGGCTGAACAACGCCAG
>DASZHO010000157.1:0-7385 GCA_035937795.1 Vicinamibacterales bacterium
GTGTTTCGCGCGGAGAAGTCGAAGACCCGCCGCCACCTTACCGAGTTCTGGATGGTCGAGCCGGAAATGGCCTACGCGACGCTGGACGATGTGATCGATCTCGCCGAGGGGCTGGTGGTCGCCGTGGTCTCGCGGGTGCTCGAGAAGCGACGACGCGAGCTGAAGGTGCTCGAGCGCGACACAACGAAACTCGAAGCGGTGCAAACACCGTTTCCACGCCTCTCGTACGACGAAGCCGTCGAGATCCTGCGGGAAAAGGGGCAGCCGTTCGAATGGGGCGGCGACCTCGGCGGCACCGACGAGACGATCCTGTCGCAGCAATTCGACCGCCCCGTGGCGATTCACCGCTACCCGGCCAAGGTGAAGCCGTTTTACATGGAGCCGGATCCCGATCGGCCCGAGCTGGCGTTGTGCGTCGACGTGCTGGCGCCGGAGGGCGTCGGAGAGATCATCGGCGGCAGCCAGCGCCTGGCCAGTTACGACGTCCTGCTGCAGCGCATCAAGGACCACAATCTTCCGCAGGAAGCGTTCGAGTGGTACCTGGATTTGCGGCGTTTTGGCTCGGTGCCGCATGGCGGCTTCGGCATGGGCATTGAACGGGTCGTCGGCTGGCTGTGCGGCCTGGAACATGTTCGTGAGGCGATTCCGTTTCCTCGCATGATGTACAGGGTGACGCCGTAGAGCCCGGGGCTCTGGGCTCTGGGCTCAGAGATTTGACAGGAGTTTGATGAAAATAGGTTTTGTTTCGCTGGGCTGTCCGAAGAATCTGGTCGACTCGGAAGTGATGATGGGGCTCGCTGAACAGGGCGGCCATACGCTCACGCCGAACCCCGCCGAGGCCGACGTGCTGGTGGTGAACACCTGTGCATTCATCGATCTGGCCAAGGAAGAATCGGTGAACACGATTCTCGAGCTGGCTGAATTCAAGAGAACGGGCAAGTGCACCCGGCTGGTGGTGACCGGCTGCCTCGGCGAGCGCTACCGTGACGAGTTGAAGGCGCAGATTCCGGAAATCGACGCCGTGCTCGGCACGGGCGACGTGCCGGAAATCGTCGGCGCCATCGAGGGACACCAGCGGCGCCCGGTCATTCCGCTCACCCTGGTGGGCGAATCCCGAATCACGAATCCGGCATCGCGGCAGCTCCCGACATACCTGTACGACGCAGATACTCCGAGGGTGTTCGCCACGCCGCGGCACTTTGCGTACATCAAAGTGGCCGAGGGCTGCGACTACAAGTGTTCGTTCTGCATCATTCCGACGCTGCGTGGCCACTATCGCAGCCGGCCTCTCGACGCCATCGTGCGTGAGGCGCGGGCGCTCGCGGCACGGGGCGTCCGTGAGATTATTCTGATCTCGCAGGACACGACATTCTACGGCCGCGACGCGGGTCTCGGCGCCGCGCTGCCGCAGCTTCTGCGGGAGCTGAACCAGGTCGAGGGACTCGACTGGATCCGCCTTCTTTACCTATATCCGACCACCATCACCGACGACATCCTCGACGCGATGGCGGAGTGTGAGAAGGTGTGCAGGTACATCGATCTGCCGCTCCAACATGCCTCCGGCGACGTGCTGAGACGGATGAAGCGGCCGGGCACCGGCCGGTCGTACGAGGAGCTTCTGGCGAACATTCGCGCGCGGGTCCCCGGCGTCTCGCTCCGCACCACCTTCATCGTAGGCTTCCCGGGCGAGACGGATGCCGAGTTCGCGGAGCTGGTCGCGTTCGTTCGCCGCGTGGGGTTCGACCATATGGGCGTGTTCACCTACTCGCACGAAGAAGGGACGACGGCCCATGCGCTTCCGGACGATGTTCCGGCAGCGGTGAAGACGAGGCGGCGCAACCGGCTGATGGCCGAGCAGAAGAAGATCGTCGGGCGAGCCCAGCGGCGCCGGGTGGGCGCCACGGTTCGGGTGATGGTGGACGGTCCTTCGCAGGAGCACGAGCTCGTATGGCGCGGCCGGCTTGCCGGACAGGCGCCGGATATCGATCCGATGGTCTATCTCACGGAAACAGACCCCGCGGTGCTTCGTCCCGGCACCGTGCTGGAGGCTCAAATCGTGGGGTCCCGCGGCTACGACCTGGTGGCCCGGCCACGCTGATCAAGGACCGCCCCACGGGCGGGGCATCCCACCTCCACCCCAACGCGGCTGCCGCGTCGGGGACCCCCCGGGGGCCAGCGGCGTTGCCCTTTCTCAAGGACTCCCGTTATTCCTGGTCGTCGCGCCTTGCCAGGCGGGCGGCCGCGCTCCGCGATCTGGTCCTCGTTCAGCATGGCCGGCCACCGGCCCGGGCCGCCTTCGCGCGGTGAAGCATTCCGGGGCGCTCCGGCAGGCGCCGGCGGCGTTGAGGCGCTCGCGAAGGGGGAGCGCCGTATGATAAGATTTAGTGTTCGAGTAGCCTGCAAGACTTGAAGTGGGCCGGTGCCCACTTTTTGTTTTTGAGGGTGATTCTACGCAGCTCATTGACAGGATTCGCGTTATCGCCGAGCGGGTCGCGGGCTCCCACGGTCTCGAGGTCTTCGACGTCCAGTTTCGACGCGAGCCGCAGGGCTGGATGCTCAGGATTTTTCTCGACGTGCCGAGCACCGACGACGCGCCGGCGGCGCCTGAGGCCTCGGTCAGCATTCAGGATTGCGAGCGCGTGAGCCGGGACGTCAGCGCGATTCTAGATGTCGAAGAGACGATCGATCACCGCTACACGCTTGAAGTTTCGTCGCCCGGACTCGATCGGCCGCTTCGCAAGGCGCACGACTATCGCCGATTCGCCGGCCGACTGGCAAAAATTGTGGTATCGGAGGCCGTCGACAACCAGAAGCATTTCGCCGGGCGGCTTCAGGGCCTCGACGACAACGCGGTGATGATCGAAACGGCGCCGGGGAAGCGGCATGTGATTCCCCTGCCGCTCATCACGCGGGCGCGCCTGGACGTGGAGTTCTAGAGAAGGAGACGGCCCCGAGCCAATTGACTATGTCGAATCCGTTGATTCAAACGATCGAGGCGCTGGCCAAGGAAAAGGGCATCGAGCCCGCCGTGGTGATTGGCGCCATCGAAGACGCGGTGCTGACGGCGTCGCGCAAGTACTACAAGACGAACGAGAACCTCAAGACCCGGTTCAACCAGGACACCGGGCAGGTCGATTTGTTCGCCGTGAAGCAAATCGTACGCGAGGTCACCAACCCGGCGACCGAGATTTCGCTCGAAGAAGCGCAGCAGCTCTACGGCGACGAAGCCGAAGTGGACATGGAAATCGAGTTTCCGAAGCCCACCGACGTTCTCGGCCGCATCGCCGCACAAACCGCCAAGCAGGTGATCTTTCAGAAGGTGCGCGAGGCGGAACGCGAAAATATTTTCTCGGAGTACAGCGGCCGCATCGGCGACGTCGTGAACGCCACGGTGAAGCGTTTCGAGAACGGCGACATGGTGGCCGAGCTGGGGCGCATCGAAGCCAGCCTGCCCCGCAAGGAACAGTCGCGCGCCGAAAGCTACGCGCCCGGCGAGCGGCTCCGCGCGGTCATCAAAGGCGTGAACCGCAGCGCCAAAGGCCCGCAGATTGTGCTGTCGCGCACCGACCCCGCGCTGCTCGTCAAGCTGTTCGAGCAGGAAGTGCCGGAAATTTACGACGGCACCGTGCAGATTCGCGGCGCCGTGCGCGAAGCGGGAGACCGCGCGAAGGTGGCTGTGTTCTCGCGCGAGCGCGACGTCGACCCTGTGGGCGCGTGCGTCGGCATGAAGGGCACGCGCGTCCAGGCCATCATCCGCGAGCTTCGCGGCGAGAAGATCGACATCGTGGAGTGGTCCGACGACCCGGTCACGCTCGTCACCAACGCGCTGAGCCCGGCAAAAGTGCAGCGCGTGTCGATCGTCGACGACAAGGAACGCGTGGTTGAAGTGATCGTCGAGGACAAACAGCTTTCGCTGGCCATCGGCAAGAAGGGACAGAACGTGCGGCTCGCCGCCAAGCTCACCGGCTGGCGCATCGACATCAAGAGCGAAGAGGAAAAGCGGCGCGAAGTGGAAGCGCAGCTGGAAGGCTTCGAGGCGGCCGTGTCGAGCGAGGAGGCTCCGGCGGAAGCGGGTCCAACGGCACCTGCCGCGACGTTCTCGCTTCCCGGAGTCGGCGACAAGACGATGAGGAAGCTCATCGAGGCGGGTTTCGGCACGGCGGAGAAAATTGCCGGAGCCACGGTCGAGGCGCTATCCGAAGTGCAGGGCATCGGCCTCAAGACCGCCGAGCGCATCATCGCTCTGGCCCGCGGCGAGCAGGTTGGCGAGAGCGCCGAGGCTGAAGCCGAGGGGAAATCCGAGTAGGTTCGAAACCGAGCACGCACCGAAGGAGTATCGTTGGCAACCGTCCGCATTTACAAAGTCGCTGAACTTCTCAATACGAGCAGCCAGGAAGTGCTCGCGCTGCTGAAGCGCGCGCATGGCATCGAGCTAAAGAGCGCGTCGAGCACGATCGAGGAGGTGGTGGCGCGCCAGTTCGTGGAGCGCCTCGCGCGCGATCGCGGCATCACGCTTCCGGGCGGCGACATGTTTGCCGAAGGCCCGCCGGTAAAGGGCAAGAATGCCCCGACGCTGAAAAAAGTCGAGCCGCCCAAGCCGGCGGCGCCGTCGCTGGCTCCGCCCCGCCTCGTGAAGACCGCCAAGCCGGCTGCGCCCGCCGCCGAAGAGAAGATCGAACCGCCCGCGGCGGTCGAAGAGCCTGCGGCGCCTGCCATGGCCGCAGAAGTGGCCGAGCCGGCTCCGGTCGTGCAGGAAGCTCCGATCGCAGCGGCGCCCGTTGAAGCGCCCGCGCCGCCGCCTGCGCCCTCGCCTGCACCTGCGACTGCGCCTGTGCCGCATGCGCCCGGACGGATGGTGCCGCCGAGCATCCGCTTGAGAATCGAGGAACCATCGGCCCCCGGCACCTCGTCGGTGCCGGCCATGCCCACTCGCCCCGCGCCGTCGAGACTTCGTCCGAAAGAGACCGAACGGCCGGCACAAGCGGCACGTCCGGGTGCGGTGACCGCGACGCCGACGCCCGCCGCCGGACGGCCTCCGGGTGGCATCTCAACGCGTCCCGCGCCGCCGCGTCCATCGTTCCCATCGACGATGCGGCCGCAGACCCCGGGCGGCCCACGTCCGTTGCCGACGCCGCCGATTCGTCCTCAGCAGCCAGGACAGGCGATGCGTCCGTCAGCCGGCGTGGGACAGCAGCGGCCTGGCGGGTCCCGGTTCATGCCTCCGCCGATACGGCCGGCGGTTCCACGCCGGCCCGAAGGCGAGCGGCGGGAAGTCCCGCGCGCGCCGCTTCAAACCACCGCGCCTCCTCCCCCGATCACGCGCACGATCACGTTCGTCGAAGGGATGACGGTGAAGGACCTGTCGGACAAGCTCGAACAGCGAGTGAAGGACGTGCTGAAGAAGCTGCTCGACAAGCGGATGATGATGACCATCAACAGCACCGTCGACACCGAAACCGCCACCATGATCGCGCGCGAGTTCGGCGCCGAGCTGCAGCTGCGCACGTTCGAAGAAGACATGCTCGAGGTGGAGGCCGAGGACGTCAAGGCCGAAGACGTGGTGCCGCGCGCGCCGGTCGTCACCGTCATGGGCCACGTCGACCACGGCAAGACCACGCTGCTCGACGCCATCCGGGAAGCGCGCGTGGCCGAGCGCGAAGCCGGCGGGATTACACAGCACATCGGCGCCTATCACGTCACCGTCAACAACCGGAATATCGTGTTTCTCGACACGCCGGGCCACGAGGCGTTCACGCTGATGCGCGCGCGCGGCGCGAAAGTCACCGACGTGGTCGTGCTCGTGGTCGCAGCCGACGACGGGGTGATGCCCCAGACGCGCGAGGCGATCGATCACGCAAAGGCCGCCAACGTGCCGATCATCGTGGCCATCAACAAGATCGACAAGGCGGACGCCAATCCCGAGAAGGTGAAACGCGAGCTGGCGGACCTGAATCTCGTCCCTGAAGACTGGGGCGGCCAGACCGTGATGGTGCCGGTCTCGGCGAAGAAGCACCAGAATCTCGATCAGCTGCTCGAGATGATCCTGCTCGTCAGCGATATCGGCGAGCACAAGGCGAACCCGAAGCGGAATGCCTCGGGCACCGTGCTCGAGTCGAAGCTGGATCGCGGCCGAGGGCCGGTGGCCACCATCCTGGTGCAGGACGGTACGCTACACGTGGGCGACACCTTCATTGCGGGACCGATTGTGGGACGCGTGCGCGCGCTGATTGACGACCGCGGCCGCCCGATCAAATCGGCGCCGCCCTCAACACCCGTCGAGGTCCTGGGGCTGCAGGGGCTGCCACAGCCGGGCGATGCGTTTCAGGCGCTCGCCGACGCCGCCAAAGCGCGTCAGATTGCGACCTATCGCCAGGGCATGGCGAAGGAGAAGGCGCTCGGCGCCAAGGGCAGCCGGCTGACGCTCGAATCGTTGCAGTTGCAGATTGCCGAAGGCGGCATGAAGGACCTGCCGATTCTGATCAAGGCCGACGTGCAAGGGTCCGCCGAGGTGCTGGCCGACACCCTCGGCAAGCTGTCAGACGAGCGGGTGCGCATCAAGATCATTCACGCGGGCGTCGGGGCGATCAACGAATCGGATGTGCTGCTGGCCTCGGCCTCCAACGCGATCATCATCGGCTTCAACGTGCGCCCCGACCGCAACGCCGCGGAAATTGCCGAGCGCGAGCAGGTCGATATCCGTCACCACTCGGTGATTTACAACGTCACCGACGAGATCAAGAAGGCGATGACGGGGTTGCTGGAGCCGACGCTGAAAGAGGTGCGGCTGGGCGCGGCCGAGGTGCGCACTCTGTTCAAGGTGCCGAAGGCCGGGACGATTGCGGGCTGCATGGTGCTCGACGGGCGCATCACGCGCAGCGGCGACTCGAAGGCACGCCTGCTGCGCGACAACGTCGTCATTCACGAGGGCCGGATCTCCTCGCTGCGCCGCTTCAAGGACGATGTGAGCGAAGTGAAGGCCGGGTTCGAATGCGGCATCGCCTTCGAGCGGTACAACGACGTGAAGGTCGGCGATGTGATCGAGGTCTTCACGGTGGAGCGTATCGCGGTCTCGGCGTAGAGGGCTCTGGGCTCAAGGCTCTGGGCCTCGTCCGCCTGCCCGAGGTCCGAAACCGGAAGTCGGAAGCCTGCTGCATGGTTGTTGTTGGCCTTCTGTCGATCGAATTGCACATCGCCGGCGCCAGATCGCTGAAGGACAAGCGGATGGTCCTGCGGGGCGTCAAAGACCGCATCAAAAAGTTCAACATTGCGGTGGCAGAGGTCGAATACCAAGATCTCTGGCAGCGCTGCGCGCTCAGCGTCGTGACCGTGTCGAACGACGAGAAGCACGCCGATCAGGAGCTCGCCGCCGTGGTCAACGAGATCGA
>DASZHO010000158.1:0-2074 GCA_035937795.1 Vicinamibacterales bacterium
GCCGAGCAGAAGCTTGCCGGCGCCAACATAGTGCCGCTGGTGGACGACTGCGTGCTGCGCCGCGACATGCATGTCGCGGAGCCGCCGTTGCAACGGCGAGGTCTCGTACACGGCGCTGCCTCCGGCCAGCGCGAAGCACGCATCGATGGCGCGCACGCACGTCGTGGCGATCCAGATCCCGGCCTGGGTCGCCTCGTCGAGCGACGCGTCGTCCTTCAGCGTTCCGGCCAGAGCGCGGCGCCACTGGCGTTCGGCCTGGATTTGTTGAAACGCCTCGGCGGCCCTGACGTCTGCCGCAACGCGGCCGAGCTCGGCCTGGAAAAGCTCCGAGTCACGCATCGGCGCGGCGGCGCGCAGTTGCTGGCGGTCGGTGCCGGCAAGCTCGACAAGTTCGTCGAGCGCTCCCCGGGCCATACCGACGGAGAACGCTCCGTGAAACAGCGGCAGGACCTCCCGCACGGTTTGATAGAGCGGTCCGGGCAGGCCCCGTGCGCCATTCTCGGGATCGAAAAAATTCGCCGCCGGAACGACCTTGTCCTTCATCACGATGTGATGACTTCCCGTGCCCTTGAGTCCTCCCACGTACCAGGTGTCCTCGACCTGCCAGTCGCGCGCCGGCATGAAGAAGCCCCGAATCAGAGGGCCCGTACCATCCGGCCCGGGAATGCGCTTGCCGCCTTCGGTCATCACGCAAAAGCCGGCCATCCAGTCGGCATGGAGGCATCCGCTGGCGAAGGGCCAGCGCCCGTCGACCCGCCAACCCCCTTCGGTCGCCTCGGCCGTCCCGGCGGGCTGGGATACCCCGGCAACCATCACGTCGGGGCCACTGCGATAGAGCTGATCGTAGGTGTGGCGCGGCAGCAAGGCGGTGAAGAGGTGACCACCATTACCGATCATCGCGGTCCAGCCGACCGAACCGTCGATTCTCGCCAGCGCCGCGATGATTGCGAGGCCGCTCGGCAAATCGAGCTCCAGCCCGCCATGACTGCGCGGGACGAACAGGCGAAAAGCGCCGATCGTCTTCAGCACGTTCACCATATCGTCGGGGATGCGGCGCTCGGCCTCGATCTCGGCGGTGCGCGCGGCGATCGCGGGCGTCAGTTCCCGGATGTCGATGAGCAACCGCTTCGCGACGCCCGCCTGGCAGACGTCGAAATCCCGGCTGTCTCGAACCCACGCGGTCCCGAGACCGACAACCTAGCGCGCCCCTTGCGATATCCTGTTGCTCATCGGATCCCTCCTGCACGGCCACACGCCGCAGTCTGGGCATCGCGAATTGCTCAAGGATTTCAGCCGCCGGGAATCTGGTTACGGTTGAAACCCAGTGGCGGCGAGTCGCCCCTGTGGCGGGCGACGGGGCGTGCGGCACGAGTTGATCGGAGCGGCGACTGGGAGGTTTCCGCAGTAACCGCGCGGATGTTGTGGGGCGACCGCGTTAGACCGGTTGGCGTTGCTCTCCCATCGAGCTGCGCCACCGCGGAACCACCGGCGCACCGCGCCCCGATGAGTCCTGAGTAACCGCGGGGTTCCTGCGAACGGGTAGACCGAAGAAAAGAAGGCGCAATCGCGGCATTTCCGAACAGGACCCGGGCAGATATTGCACACTTTTCGGCGTGGCATCTGGACGCCGACATGCGGATATTAACCCGGCTCAACCCGGGAGAGAGTACCGCTCGCGTTGCGTTCTCGCTGCGGCTTCGCAAAACGAACCTCAAACCCGCGCCAATGAGTCCAAGATGTTGCGCGTTGCGTGCATCACGACCGTGGCGGTGACGCGATGCATCGAAAGAATCAACCATGATGGAACGTCCAGACGATAACGAATCACTCCCATCGATGTCGGGCCGCGCCGAGTTGCGTGCCGTCCGGAGAACAGTCGCACAAGAGGAACCGCGCCACGCTGATTCAGGTCCGCAACCGGCGTTCAGTCGCTCAGCACACGTTCTTGCTGTCGATGATGATCCCGCGATGCGCGCCATGATCGCAGACTACCTGGTCGATCAGAACGTGCGAGTCAGCGTGGCTGCCGATAGCCGCGAAATGCAACGCGTGCTGGCAGCGGGTGGCGTCGACC
>DASZHO010000159.1:0-3926 GCA_035937795.1 Vicinamibacterales bacterium
TGCGACGAGGCCAGGCGCGAAGCCGACCGGGCCGCCTGGCTCGATCCGATGTGCCTGGCAGTCAACACGAGCGCGGCGTGGGTCCGTTACGCCGCGGGCGAATTCGACGAAGCCATCGATCGCTGTCGCCACGCGCTCGAGATGGAATCCGGCTACTCGCTCGCGCGGCGCCTGCTCGGCGCCGCTTACGTCGCAGCCGGCAGGCATCGGGAGGGCATCGCGGAGCTGGAGAAAGTGTCGGGGGACGACTGCGTGCGAAGCGTGTCGCTGGCATGGCTCGCGCAGGCAAAGGCCGTCTCCGGACGTTCCGATGAAGCGTCGGATCTCCTGGCGCACCTCGCAGGGCTCCACACCGATTGCTATGTTCCGGCCTACCACATGGCGCTCGCATACGCGGCGCTCGGCCGGACGGATGCGGCCTTTGCATCGTTGTCGCGCGCGTTCGACGACCGCGACCCCGCCGTCGTCCAGCTGGGCGTTGAGCCTCGCTTTGCGCCGCTGAGAAACGAGGCCCGGTTCGCCGGGCTGCTCGCGCAACTGTCGCTCCCCAGCGGAGTTTCCGTCGCGGGCGGCTGGAAATCCCCGTGAAGAACGTGCAATACTGACGTTTTCCCAGTATTTGCACGCGAAATACGGAGAGTCCGATGAAGACGGGAAGCTCGCTGCCTGCGTCCGCTCGCTCGGCGTCTCGCTGATGGCCACCGTCTCCGTGGGCAACCTGCTCGAGATCACCGACCTCCTCAAAAGCTTCACCGCACCCGACGGAGAGCGCACGACAATCATTGATATTCCCAGCTTCGTGCTGGCGCCCGAAGATCACGTCGCCATCCGCGGCGCCAGCGGATCGGGCAAGACGACATTCCTCAATCTGATCGCGGGCATCCTTCAGGCCGATCGCGGACGCATCCTGCTCGACGGACAGGACATGGCGGCGCTGTCCGAGGGCTCGCGCGATCGCGTTCGCGCTCGAACGCTTGGCTACGTGTTCCAAAACTTCAACCTGTTGCAGGGCTACACGGCGCTCGAAAATGTGCTGCTCGGCATGATGTTCGGTCCGGGGATCGACCTCAAGCACGCCACCCGTCTGCTCGATCGAGTGGGTCTCAGCAATCGCCTGACCTACAAACCGTCGCAATTGTCGATCGGGCAACAGCAGCGCGTGGCGGTGGCGCGCGCGCTGGCCAACCGGCCGAAGCTCGTGCTCGCCGACGAGCCCACCGGCAATCTGGATCAACGTCATGCAAACGACTCGCTCGTCCTGATCCGGGAAGTCTGCCGGGAAAATCGCGCAGCGCTGCTGCTGGTGAGCCACGACCCGGCCGTGCTGGGGGCGTTCACCCGGCATGAAGATCTCGCGTTTTTGAATAGTGCGGCGGCGGCGCACGCGGCGCCGGTGGGGGCCCCGGAATGATCGGGTTCGGTCTGATGGCGCTCGTGCGGCGCAGCCTGCGCCAGCACCTGCTCTCCACGGTGGTCACGGTCGTGTCGGTGGGCCTGGCCGCCGGTCTGACCATGTCGGTGTTCGCGATCAATCACCAGACCTACGACGCGTTCACCGGCGGCTCTCCGGGCTTCGATGCCGTGCTTGGCGCGCGCGGCAGCCAGCTGCAGCTCGTGTTGAACACGGTGTTCCACCTCGAGACGTCGCCCGGGAACATTCCATGGAGCATGTACAAGCAGATTGCCGCCAATCCCCGCGTGCTCGTGGCGATTCCGTACGCCGTCGGCGACAATTACAAGGGCTACCGCATCGTCGGAACGACCCCGGAGATCTTCACGAAGTTTCAGTATCGGGCGGGGCGCTTTTTCGAGGCGCAGCCCGGCGGCCGCTTCTTCCAGTCGGTCGACGCGCGCGAAGCGGTGCTCGGCAGCTACGTCGCGTCGAAGCTCGGCGTGAAGGTCGGCGACGTCATTTCGCCGTATCACGGGCTGCAGTATAGCGAGAGCCAGAAGCACAACGACCAGTTCACCGTCGTCGGCATCCTCAAGACCACCAACAGCCCGTCGGATCGAGTGGTCTGGATTCCGATCGAAGGCATCTACCGGATGTCTGGCCACGTGCTGCGCGGCACCGGACAGATCTACCGCCCGGAGGAGGGAAAGGAAATTCCGGAGGAATCCAAGGAAGTCAGCGCCGTGATGCTCAAATTCAAGAACGCGCAGACCGGTTTCATCCTGGATCAGCAGATCAATCGGCAGGGGAAGGTCGCGACCCTCGCGTGGCCCATCGCCAAGGTGATGGCCGAGCTCTTCGATCGCATCGGGTGGGTGAATCGCATCCTCACGATGGTGGCCTACCTGGTGGTGGTCGTCGCGGCCGGGTCGATCCTTGCGAGTATTTACAACACGATGAACGAGCGCCGCCGGGAGTTTGCGATTCTCCGCGCGCTCGGAGCCCGCCGCGGAACGGTGTTCTCCACGATCGTCCTCGAAGCGACCACCATCACGTTTCTCGGCGCGTTGGTCGGCTATCTCGTCTACGCGGCAATTTTTACGGCCGCCTTTTACATCGTCCGGGCCCAGACCGGGGTCGTCCTCGACGTATTGCAGCTCGATCCCGCTCTCTGGCTCACGCCGATCGCCATGGTCGTCCTCGGCGCGCTGGCCGGGCTGGTGCCGGCGTTCAAGGCGTACCGCACCGACGTGGCGTCAAACCTCACGCCCATCTCTTGAAGAGCCTCTTTTGAAAGTCGTTGCGCTGAGCGCGTGTGCCGCAGTCTTTCTTTGGGGCACGGCGTGCGGCTCCACCAGCTCCAGAAGCGAGCCTCCATCTCCGCCTCCGGCGAGCGGACACGAACACCACGCGCCGCACGGCGGCACGCTGGTCGAGCTGGGTTCGGAGTTCGCCCACGTCGAGCTCGTGCTCGATTCCGCGACCGGTACGCTGACCGCGTACTTCCTCGACGGCGAGGCTGAAGAATCGCTTCGGCTGACGCAGCCGTCCCTGAAGATAGCGCTGGAGAACCCCGCTCCCGGCGCGCCTGCCGCGCCTGCCGCGATCGAGCATCTAGACCTCCTCGCGCGGGCGGATGTGTTGACTGGGGAGACCGTTGGTGACACGTCGGAGTTCTCCGCCACGAGCCAGTCGCTGCGGGGAAGGACGGGCGTCAAAGGCACGATCGAGGACGTGACGGTGAAGGGCCAGGAGTTCCGCGCGGTGGCGTTCTGAGCTGTGCTTGCACACGGCTTGGAATGAGACGCGCTTGCACACGGCTGCAATGGCTCCGCATTGCACACAGCTGGAATAGCTTTTGGCGGCAGGTCGTGCCATACTCCCCGCTCAATTTCAGCCCGCAATCGTTTGATATCCCGGTTCAGGTCGAGGAGGAGAAATGACTTAAGGCGAATCACGTTTCTGGTCGCGGTGTTTGCGGCCGCATGCTTGACGATCGTCGGCATGAACGCGCAGGGTCAGGGCGGCGGAGCGGCAGCTGGTGCCCTAGCGTGTTTGCTCGACTGTTCGTGTTTTGTAGTGCCTCCGCCTTTTTTTTTGGTTATACTTTCCGCCTCCATTGAACGCGATGTTTTGAAACCATAGTTTTCCCGAAGACTCGGGGCGAAGCCTCGAGCGATGAGGAGGGGTGATGACGGCAAGACGAACGGTATTTCTGGCGATGATCTTTGCGGCGGCCTGCCTGACCATGGTGGGCATGAGAGCGCAGGGCGGTGGAGCAGCCGCGGGCGCGCCGGGGGCGCAGGGTCGCGGCGGCCGTCGCGGCGGCGGCGCCGGGGCGCCAGCCGCAGCTCAACCGAAGGGCACGCTGACGCCGCTCAAGCTCGATGATCGCGGCGAAGGCTGGATGGTGAAGAGCTATCTCGATCCAAAGCACCTGCCGCTGTACAACACGGCCAAGCAGAAGCTGCTCGATCAAAAGCAAGTGAACAGCTACACGATTTCGCGCCTCGATCCGGAGCTCTACTGCGAG
>DASZHO010000160.1:0-33823 GCA_035937795.1 Vicinamibacterales bacterium
GCACGACCACACGATCCGGTGCGACACAACCTGAAGCGCCGGCACGGCTTCGAGCCACTTCCAGTAGATTGGAAAGAATCCCCAGATTGCGTACGCGGCGACGGCGTACCACGTTCCTTTATGCATAGAAAGACGGATCGACTCCTGTGTGGGACCCTTACTGGAATTCGCGGCGGGGCTTCGCCTGCGACGCGCCGACGCGGCCGAGCGCGATATCGGCACGGAAGTAGTTCTCACCCTTGATGGGCGACCCCGCCAGGCGGCGAAGCATCGCGATCTGGCCGACGTGAGTCAACGCGTCTGCGACCGGGCCCTGAAACAGCTGCTCGCACGAACAGCGGAGGGGAGCGTCGGACGCGAGAAAGGCGTCAAATTCTCCAAGCGCCGCGAAGAACCGATCGCTGTCGGCTTGCCACGAGCCCGGCGTGGACTGGTTCCAGCGCTCGGCGCCCCTGGCTATCGAGAGCGCCCAGTCGAGCAGATCGCACATATGCGCCAGGATGTGCGCCGGCGTTCGATTCGCGCCGCTGATCGCACACGATCCGAAATCGGCCGGTGCGCCGCCGAGCGCCTTGCCGCCTCTGTACGCCAGCGTGGCGAGCGCGTGCCGCAGAAATTCGCGGTCGGGATCCATTACTGCCCCTTCATCTGCTGGCGAGCTTTCTCCACGTCGCGATGGAAGACGAACAGGCGGTCCGCATTTCCTTCCGGATCGGTGAAGTCGTACTTTTTTCCAGCCGCCAGCTTCACATGCAGCGTCTTCGCCAGGTACTCGACGTCGAATATGTCCAGCGCAGCCAGCGGCACGTTGAACCCGTCGTTCTTGTCGGTTGTCTCGTAGCGGATGCCCTTGGGCGTCGCGATCAGGCGGCCCTTGCACGACCCCATGCGGTGCTTGTGCACGACATCGAGCGACGCATCGAGCCGTACCTCTTTGAACTTGAACATCAAGTCGCGCGGTCCCGGCTCGATGTCGATGTTCTCGGCGAGGCCGTCGTAGCTTTGCGCCGAGAGGTTTATGCGGTGGTTCCCGGCTTTGACGTTGGGCGCGGTCAACGGCGTGACGCCAACGTATTCGCGGTCGATGAACACCTGCGCGCCCGGCACGTCGCTATCGATGTGAAGGGTTGCTGCGTCCGGCGCCGGGGCGGCGGGCGCCGCGGCGGGAGCGGGCGCAGGCCGGGGAGCCACGGCGCGCGGCGCCGGCGGCGCCACGGTTTCCGGCACACGCGGTGAAGGCGGCGGGAGTGCAGAGCGGGCGGCGGGCGCGGCGGGCGGAACCTCCGCGGCGCTTTTCGCGAGCGGCGCCTTTTGCCGGCAACCGGCAATCGCGAGGCCGGCGACGACGACAAAGACGGTTGCGCGTTTCATGTGGTTCACAATTGTATAATTCGCCGGCAATATGGGCACCTTGAATGAGCGCCGGCTTCCAGACGGCCGCGTCGAGCTTGTCGACACGTCGCGCGTCGAGGCCAGCGTCCTCTATAACCGCGATCTGGCGCCCGTTCCCATCGCCCGCCGCACCTGGTCCACTTACAATTACGCCGCGCTGTGGGTGAGCATGGCCCACTGCATTCCGACCTACATGCTGGCTTCCGGCCTGATGGCGTCCGGCATGAGCTGGAAGCAGGCGTTGTTCACCATTCTGCTGGGCAACACGATTGTGCTGGCACCGATTCTTCTGAATTCCCATCCCGGCACGAAGTACGGAATTCCGTTTCCGGTGTTCGCCCGGGCCGCATACGGCACCTTCGGCTCGAACGTACCGGCGCTCATGCGCGCGCTCGTGGCGTGCGGCTGGTTCGGCATCCAGGCGTGGATTGGCGGCGAAGCACTCAACACATTTTTCAACGCAGTCATCCCGGGATGGGCCACGCTCGGGGGCGCTGGATTCGGCGGGTACACCACAACCCAGTGGCTGTCGTTTCTGTTGTTCTGGGGCTTCAACATCTCCATTATTTATCGCGGGATGGATCTCGTACGGGAGGTCGAGAACTGGGCCGCGCCGTTCGTGCTGGTGATGACCGGGGCGCTGGTGTGGTGGGCGATCCGCGCCGCCCATGGACTTGGCCCACTCCTGTCGCAGCCCGGCAAATTCCGGACCCTTGGAGAATTCTGGCCGGTGTTCGTTCCTTCGCTCACCGCCATGATCGGATTCTGGGCGACGCTCTCGCTCAACATGCCGGACTTCACGCGGTTCGGCCGCAGCCAGCGCGAGCAGATCGTCGGCCAGGTGGTCGCGCTGCCGGCGACCATGACGGCGTTTGCCGCGATGGGCGTGATGATCACGAGCGCGACCGCAATTATTTACGGACAGGCCGTCTGGGATCCGGTCCAGCTCGTGGGCAAGTTCACGTCGCCGGTCATCATCGCCATCTCGATGTTCACCGTCGTCGTCGCCACCATCGCTGTGAACATCGCCGCGAACGTTGTCTCGCCGGCGAACGACTTCGCGAACGCCTTTCCCAGATTCATCAGCTTCAAGACGGGCGGCCTGATTACCGGTCTGGTTGGCATCGCGATTCAGCCGTGGAAATTGCTGGCGGATCCGCATGGATACATCTTCACGTGGCTGCTTGGCTACTCGGGCGGCCTTGGTTCGATTGCCGGTGTGCTGATTGCCGACTACTGGCTGGTGCGGAAGCGCGAGCTCGGCCTCGAGGATTTGTATCTCGCCGACGGCAGATATCGCGGGTGGAATTGGAAAGCCATCGGCGCCACGGCGCTCGGTTGCGCGCTCGCCTGGATCGGCCTGATCGTGCCCTCGCTCAAGCCTCTGTACGATTACGCGTGGTTTGTCGGCTTTTTCGCCGCAGGCGGCGCGTATGCCGCACTCATGATGCCGCGGCGGGAAATCAATCTGGCGGCCGGCTCGCCTGCTGCCGCAAAAATCTCCACACGCTCGTAACCGCCCCCTTCATCGCATCCCGAGGTGTTCTGCGGCGAACGCCCATTGGTCGGCGCGCTCGGCGATCAGCCTGTCGGTAGGCTGATAACCATGCGATCCCTGCACGACCCGGATCAGCACCGGATTGTCGCACCCCTGGGCAGCCTGCAATGCCGCCGCGAACTTGAACGAATGGCTCGGCACGACGCGATCGTCGTGATCCGCGGTGGTGATCAGCGTGGCCGGATAGCAGGTACCGCGCTTGAGGTTGTGCAAGGGCGAATATCCGAACAGAAACGGGAACTGCGCGGGATCCGACGCCGAGCCGTATTCGGTCGCCCATAGGGCGCCGCCGGTAAATTTGTCGTAGCGCAACATGTCCATCACGCCAACCGCGGGCAGCGCCACCGCGAATAAATCCGGCCGCTGCTCCATCACCGCACCCACGAGCAACCCCCCATTCGATCCGCCCATCATGCCCAGTCTGACAGACGACGTGTAGTTTTCCGTCACCAGATGCTCCGCCACCGCGATGAAGTCGTCGAAGACGTTCTGCTTCCGTTCGAGCATCCCCGCCCGGTGCCACTCCTCGCCGTACTCCCCGCCGCCGCGCAGGCTGACCGTCACCCACACGCCGCCGCGCTCGAGCCACGCAGGAACCGGTTGGATGTAGGCCGGGAGCATCGTCACCGAAAAGCCTCCGTAGCCCAGCATCATCACCGGATTGCTTCCATCGCGCGGCAGGTTTTTCCTCGCCGTCAAGAAGAACGGCACGCGCGTGCCGTCCCTGGATGCGGCGAACATCGGTATTGTTTCAAACAGCACGGCGTCCACCGGTGGAGCCGGCGCCTCGAACGCCGAGCTCTTTCCCGACGCTGGGTCGAACGTGAAGACCGTCGATGGCGCGAGCGGCGAACTGAAGTTGTACCAGATACCCGGTTCGTCGGTTCGTCCCGCAATCTCTCCAACCGAACCGGCGCCGGGCAATGGAATTTCTCCCTGCGGCTGGCCGTGTAAATCGAACAGCTTCAAACGGCTCTGCACGTCAACCAGATACAGACCCACGATGCGGTCGCCGATGACTCTCACGCTATCGAGCGTTTCCAGGCCCTCGGAAACGACCGTGCGCGGTTTGTCCGAACCCCGGCGGTTGAGGTCGACGGCGATCACCTTCCGGTTCGGCGCATCCTTGTCTGAACGGAGATAGAGAGTGCTGCCCTTGTTTTCGATGGGCGCGTACTCTGCGTCGTTGGCCTCGAACAACGGGCTGACGGGAGCGACGACATCGGGGGCGAGGGGATCGCCGAGATCGGCGTAGTACAGCCGATTTTTGTGTTCGGCGCCCTCGAACGCGGCGATGAACAGATAGCGGCCATCCTCGGACACCGAACCCACCAGAATCCACCCGGGAAAATCGCTTCGCTCGTACACCAGGACATCTTCCTGTTGCGATGTCCCAATCCGGTGGTAGTAGATGGCATGGCGGGAGAGGGACGCTTCGAGAACCTTGTTCTTCGGCGGCTCCGGATATCGCGAGTAGTAGAACCCTTTACTGTCTTTCGTCCAGGACAGAGCAGAGAAGCGCATCCATCGCACTTCGTCCGCGAGATCCTTGCCGGACGCGATCTCGCGCACACGAATCGTCTGCCAGTCAGCGCCGCCCTCGGCCAGCGCGTAAGCGAGAAAGTGAGCCTCCGGCGATGGAGCCCACTGGGCCAGCGATAAAGCTCCGTCGGGCGAGATCGCGTTCGGATCGATCACGAGCTGGGGCTGGGCCGCGATCCCCGCGCGGACGAAGACCGGAGCCTGGCGCTGCAGGCCGCTGTTCCTGGAGTAAAACAGCCGGCCTTGCTGGATCACGGGAACGCTGACTCTCGGATAGTTCCACAGCTCGGTCAGGCGCGTCCTGAAGTGCTGGCGCAGCGGAAGATCCCGGAGGTACGACTCGGTTGCCGAATTCGACGCGGCCACCCAGTCCGCAACTTCTTTCGACTCGAGCTCCTCCATCCACCGGTAGGGATCGGCCACCTTCGAGCCGTGGTAGTCGTCCACCACGTCAGCTTGGCGCGGCACTGGATACCGCAGGGCGATCGGTTTGCCCATCAGCCGTGCTGCCGGACCGGCATCGACATGATCTTGCTGGCCGCCACCGCGAACAAGCCGAGTACGACACCAGAGGCCAGCCCCACGACCGGCCCCATCAGGGCCATCATGGTCCGGGGCGAGTCAGGCAGCGGCATCGCCGTCATCATCGCCGCTTCCTGGCGATGATTGGTGATGTACTGATCGAAGAACATGATGTGGGCGGCGGTAATCCACACGCTGTTCGCCAGGCTCACGAACAGGCCGTGGAGGAAGTAGCGGCTCGAGCAACGCCTGGCGATCAGATAGGCGCACATCACGAAGATCACCAGCCAGAAAACCGGCTCGATGCTCGATGGGATCACGAACACCGTGGCGATGCCCATGGCGAGGCCAAAGAGCGACAGCTGAAAAATCAGTTTCCAGTTCATCACGGCCTCCGGCAACCTGCCGCACGTTACTTTGCAGGGATTTTCAGCAGGACGTAGGTAAAGTGCTTCCCTTGCGGCACGAGAAAACTGTGCGGGACCTTCGCGGGGATTTGAACGATGTCGCCGGCCGCCACCGGGTGGCGCTCGCCGCCTTCGATGCCCGTGCCCGTTGATTCACCGGCGCCGCTGCTCGCTTTCGGATTGATCATCTTCCCGCCCAGCAGCAGCGTGCATTCGCCGCTTTGCGCAATCACGATGTCGACGATGTTCTCGTGCTGCTCGGGAAAGCCGTCCGCATCACGATAGATGTACCGGAAGCGGTGGTCGCCGTAATCGGCGAGCGTTTCCCGCGCGGAATGATCCGGCCCGACTTTTTTCGAGAGGGCGAGGTCGCGCTGCTTCAACTCGCCGGACGTCCAGACGACGAATCCGGGCATCCCGGCGGCCAAGACCGGCATTGCCAGAAGCGCAATCGCGAGCGTTCGCATGACGGTTTTCATCGGTCTCCTCCACGCATCGGCTGATTCAGCGTCGCATGCTAGCACCGAAGTGCCCGCCGCCGCATCCGCATCCTCTTCGTCATTGAAAAGTGGCCGCCGCATTATCCTTGGTCTCATGCGCATCATCATCGCAGGCGGACGCGGCTTCCTCGGATCGGCCCTGACCGGCCAGCTCACCACCGAAGGGCACGACGTTGTCGTGCTGACCCGCCCCCCTGCCGGCGGGTCTTCCCGCCACGCGGCCCCGCCAGGACGGGTCACCTATGCACCGTGGAATCCCGACGGCCAGAGCGGCGGGTGGGCCCAGGCGCTGCACGCGGCCGACGCCGTCGTGAACCTCGCAGGCGAATCGATCGCGGGAAAGCGCTGGACTGCCGCACAAAAGGAACAGATCCGAACGAGCCGCCTGATGGCAACCGGCAGCCTCGTCGCAGCCATTCGCGAAATGGCGACCCCGCCGCGGGTTTTCGTAAGCGGATCGGCCGTGGGGTATTACGGCGACCGCGGCGACGAAACGCTCACCGAGGCGTCGGCGCCAGGCCAGGACTTCCTCGCGGGCGTCTGCAAGGAGTGGGAATCGACTGCCTCCGCCGCGGCATCCCTCACCCGCGTTGCGCTGGTGCGCACCGGCATCGTGCTCGATCGGCGTGGAGGCGCGCTGCCGAAAATGCTGACGCCGTTTCTCGTGTTTGCCGGCGGTCCGATCGGGTCGGGCCGGCAGTACAGGCCCTGGATCCATAGAGAGGACTGGACGAGGCTTGTCTCGTGGATCATTCAGAATGAGGCCGCTCGCGGGCCCTTGAATGCCACCGCGCCCACGCCGGTGACCGACTCGGAATTCGCGAAGGCGCTGGGTCATGCGCTCCACCGCCCGAGCTTCATGCCGACGCCCGGATTTGCGCTTAAAATCATGCTCGGCGAGATGGCCGGGGCCCTGCTCTTGAGCGGCCAGCGCGCCTTGCCCGTGGGCGCCGCCGATCTCGGTTTTTCCTTCCGTTTTGCTAATCTGGACGAGGCATTGGCCGATATCTTCAAACGAGGAGTTCACTGATGACCCGCAAATTTTTCGTTCCCGCGCTCGCGCTCACCTTTGCCGTCGCGGCCATTCCGGTGCTGCACGCCGACGTCAAGACCGAGGAAAAAAACCTCGTCACCTTCGGCGGCACCCTCGGCCGGCTCGTGAATGTGTTCGGCGGCAAAGCCGCCAAGGAAGGGGTGGTGTCGGCCGTTGCCGTGTCCGGCGATCGCAAGATGTCGGCAAACGACACTCGAGGCGAGATCATCGACCTGAAGGAAGAAAAGGTCTACGACCTCGACATGCGGCGCAAGACCTACACCGTGACGACGTTCGACGAGCTGCGCCGGAAAATGCAGGCGATGGAAGAGAAGGCCCGCTCGGACGCCGCCAAGGAATCCAAGGAGCCGCCGCCGCCTCAAAATCAGGGCAAGCAATACGACATCGATTTCGACGTGAAGAACACAGGCCAGACCAGGACCATCAACGGCTTCGACACCCGGGAAGTGATCGCCACGGTGACGGTGCGCGAAAAGGGAAAGACGCTGGAAGAGAGCGGGGGCGTGGTCATGACCGTCGACAACTGGATGACCCGCAGCCAGCCGGCGCTCAAGGAAATCTCGGACTTCGACGTGCGCTACTATCAGAAGCTGCAAGGACCGACGCCGCAAATCGACGCACAGCAGCTCGCGACGGCGATGGCCATGCTGCCCGGGCTGAAGGAAGCCTTCACGCGCTACAACAAGGCCGGCCTGGACGGCACTGCGATTCAGAGCACGACAACCGTTGAGGGTGTGAAGAGCGCCGACCAGATGAGGCAGGCACAGTCGGCGCCCCAGGGCGCCGGCGACCAGGGTGTTCCCACGTCGGTGGGGAGTGCGCTTGGCGGCCTCATGCGACGCCGCGCGCAGGCAAACGCCGAAAAAAACGCCGGCAACGCGCGCTCGACCTTCATGACGCTGACCAACGAGGTGCTGAAGATCTCGCCGAGCGCGTCGGCCGCCGATGTCGCCATACCGGCGGGGTTCAAGCTTCAGTAGCGGGCTCAGGGCCCAAAGGGTCAGGGCCCAGGGCTCAGGCCCCAGGCTCACGGTTCAAGACTCGCGGGCGAGGGCTGAGAGCACGACTCTCGGCCCTCAGCCCGTGAACACCCGACCCTGCCCAACCCCTGCCTGCGAAGCGGCTATTTTGCGCTCACCGTTGTCGTGGTAAACCGCGCCAGCATCGACTGCCAGTCTTTCACGACGGACGGCACCTTCGGACCCGCCAGCCCCTGGAAAATGATGTCGGCAGCCTTCAGCGGCTTTCCATAAAACCGCTTGTCCGCATCGTCGTCGGAGCTGATCGAGGCGCCGTTCAGGGTGACCCCCGCGAAGAGGCCACGCGAGCGCGAGTAAGTGAGAATCTCCGCGCGCATCGACGCGTCGGTCGATGCGGATGCGTCGCGCCCGACGGGACCCGCCGCCACGCCCGCATCGGCGCCCATCTTGAACTCGTTGCTCACGAGATTCTGCAGGCCGTGCTTGCTCATGACCACCAGCACGACATCGACCGCCGACGCGCCGATTTGCGCGCCGATGCTGCCGCCGTTGATGCTCATGAACGCCGGCGCCGACCAGCCCCCCGTGTTGCGCGCGCTCAGAATGCCGCGGCCGTGCTGCGCACCAATCACGAACCCGCCCTTGATCGTGCCCGGGAAGACCGCAATGCCCTCCGTCTTGTTGAGCACTGAATTCGGAATCGCCTTGTCAGGCGCTGCCATGATTTCGTTGAACACTGTGACCGATTCCTGTACGCGCTGTGCCTCATCGGACTGCGCCAGGATGCGGATCGGGATCGCGACAAGAGACAACATGACGAGGGCCATTGCACCGTGAAGGACTCTACGAGCCATAACACCAACCTCCCCAATCTGGTCCGGCTGGGCCGGACACCGCATACACGCGGTCCGCGTCAGGCGGACCCTGCAAAAAAACAAGCACAAATGACGCCGTCGGGGACGGCTTCAGCCGGCCCTGCGAGGTTCAGTATGCAGCGAGCTGGCGCAGCGCGTCGGAGATTTTGGCGGCATCTGGAAGGGCACGGCGCTCGAGCACGTGCGAAAAAGGACAATGTGTATCGGGATATGTCACTCGCATCACCGGAGCGTCCAGCGAGTCAAAGCGCTCCTCCACCACGATGGCCGCGAGCTCCGACCCCAGACCGAGGGTCTTGACGTCTTCGTGGACGATCAACAGCCTGCTGGTTTTCTCGATCGATGCAAACAACGCCTCTTTATCGAACGGCAGCAGCGTCCGAAGATCGATCACTTCCACCTCGACGCCTTCCTTCGCCAGGAGTTCGGCGGCCTCGAGCGAGGGCTGCACCATGGCGCCGTAGGTAACGAGCGTGATGTCAGTACCGGGCCGGCGCACGGCGGCAACGCCCAGCGGCACGATTTCGTCTCCTTCCGGCACGGGGCCTTTTGCGCGGCGGTAGAGATACTTGTGCTCGAAGTAGATCACGGGGTTGTCGTCGCGAATGGCCGCTTTCAGCAGCCCTTTTGCGTCGTACGCGGTGGCCGGCGCGACGACCTTCAGCCCTGCGCGATGGATGAACCACGCCTCCGGGTTCTGCGAGTGATACAACCCGCCGCCAACGTTGCCCCCGCTCGGCGCTCGAATCACAATTGGCACCGACACGCGGCCGCCGCACCGGTATCGAAGCGTCGCGGCCTGATTCACGATCTGGTCGAAGCCGCAGGTAATGAAATCTGCGAATTGCATCTCGGCGACCGGCCGATAACCGCGCTGGGACGCGCCGATGCTCACGCCCACGATGGCGGACTCTGAAATCGGGGTGTCGAGGCAGCGCGCCTCGCCAAACTCGTCCGCGATGCCTTGCGTCACGCCAAACGCGCCGCCATAAGGCCCAACGTCCTCCCCGAGGATGAACACTTTCGGATCGCGCCGCATCTCTTCGACGAGGGCCTCGCGAATGGCCTCCAGGTAGCTGATTTCACGCATACAGATCGGTCACAGCCGCTTCGGGTGACGGGTCGGGGCTCTCTTCCGCGAACCGCACCGCATCCTCGAGGACGCTCTTGATGCGGTCGTCGATCTCCTGTTCTTTTTCGGGCGTCAGCACGCTCATGTGCATCAGATACGCGGTGAATGTCGGCAGCGGGTCACGGCTCTTCCACATCGCCAGCTCTTCCTTCGTGCGGTAGAACGCCTTGTCGTGCTCGGAATGGCCATGCCAGCGATACGTTTTGCATTCAATCAATGTCGGGCCCTCGCCCGCGCGCGCGCGCCTGCGGGCGCCCTTGGTCGCCTGAAACACCGCCAGCACATCGTTGCCGTTGATCGCCACGCCGTCAAATCCATACCCTTCCGCGCGCACGGCGACGTCCTCCACCGCCATACTCTTTTCGATCGGGACCGAATAGGCGTACAGATTGTTTTCGCAGACAAACACCACGGGCAGCTTGTTCACGCCGGCAAAGTTCAGCGCTTCGTGGAAGTCCCCGGTGTTGCTCGCGCCCTCACCGAAGTACGCGATGACGACGTTGTCTTTCTCTTCCATTTTGTAGGTCAACGCGATACCGGCCGCTACCGGCAGATTGGCGCCGAGCATGCTCGTGTTGCCGAAGATGCCGAGCTCGGGCACGCCGCTGTGCAGCGCCGAGTCGCGCCCTTTGGACAGGCCTGTCTCTTTGCCGAACATCTGCGCCATCATCACGCGCGGCTCCACGCCCTTCATCAAGAACGTGCCGATGTCGCGGTGCAGCGGGCAGATGTAATCGTCTTTCCGCAGGCCGAAACAGGTCCCCACGACGATCGCTTCCTGGCCGATGCCCGTATACACGCCGCTCCGGACCTTCCCCTGGCGGACGAGCAGGCTCAGCCGCTCGTCGAACGCGCGGATGAGCTTGAGCCAATAGAACATCTCCATCAGCTCGTCGGTGCTCAGCTTGAACTTGGTTCGCTTGATGGGAGGCATGGGGCACCAAAGTCTAATCCAGAAGCCGCCGGCTTCCGGCCGGTCAGGGTTGCGCGAGCGCGATGGCCAGCAGCAACGCGCGCTGGGTGCCCTTCCATGCGTCGGTGGTGTCGAAAGACTCCTGCTCGGTGTGCACGCCGAAGCCGGTTCCCCCGGTGTCAATCGTCAGCGCCGGAATGCCCAGGCTGAGCGGAAGGTTGGAATCGGTCGAGCCCTCTGCAAATGACACGGGCAGGTTCAGCGCTTTTTGAACCGAGATGGCGGTTTGCACGATCGGCGAGCTCAGCGACGCCCGGCCGGGCGGCCGCACTCCAACGACGTCCAGCGTCACCGACAGCATCGAGCTTCCCCATCGCGCATTCTCCTGGTCGGCGGCTTCCTGGACGCTCTGCCGGAACCGAACCTCCAGCCCGCGCAGTGTCTGCGCATCCGACGATCGCAGATCGACTTCCATCCAGGCGTCGGAAGCAATGGTGTTGATCGACGTGCCTCCTCCGACGCGCCCCACATTGAAGGTGGTGCGCGGCATCGACGGCACTTGAAGATCGGCGATCTTCGCGATTGCGCGCCCGAGCGCGTGAACCGGGTTCACGGTGCCGAACGATCCAAAACTGTGGCCGCCCGGCCCTTTGAATGTGATCCGGTATCGAATGCTCCCGACGCCGATGTAGGTCAAGCCGAGGCCATCGCCGTCGATCGAGACGAAACGATCGATCTTGTCCTTGAGGGTTTCGTTGAAGAGGCGCTTCACGCCGCGGAGGTCGCCCAGGCCCTCTTCGCCCACGGTGCCGATAAACGTGATCGTGCCAGGCGTCGCGATCTGCGACTTGGTCAACACGCGAGCGACTCCGAGCAGGTCGACCAGGCCGCGGCAATCGTCGCCGATGCCGGGTCCGTGCAGCACCGCGCCGTCGCGCCGGACTTTCACAGCAGTCCCCTTCGGAAACACCGTGTCGAGGTGGGCGCTGACCACCACGTTCGGCCGCGGCTGCCGGCCCGGGCGCTCGGCAAGGACGTTGCCCTCGGCGTCGATGCGCACGTTCTTCAGGCCGGCGTCGCGCAGCATCTGCGCGTACATCTGCGCGCGCCTGGCCTCCTCGAACGGCGGCGCCTCGACCTCACAGAGGCGAATCTGATCTTCGATGAGTTGCGGCTCGATGGCGCGCGCGGCGTCCAGGGCCGCGCGCACGCCCGGCATCTGTAGCAGCGACGCGCCGAGTTCGGTTGGGCGCTGCTGGGCGCCGAGGCCGCTCGGTCCGCCAAGGAACGCAATCGAGCAGAAGATGCAGGAAGCGAAGACCGCGCGCGCACACATATCTGGCTATTGTAAGTAGAAACCGGAAGGTCGGGCTCAGATGATGTTCGGGGATCCTGCGCGGAAGTCGCCGGCCAGTACCTTCGTCGAATCGCCGCCCAGCCAGCCATCGATCACTTTGGCGTACACGGAGCGGAAGTCGGTCTCGTAGTGCACATCGCCGTTGCTGTTCTCGAGCGTCGGGTTCCCGTCCGGCTTCAGCGAGGGCGCCGTGCCGTACAGCCCGCCGCGAACCGGACCGCCGAGCGCCAGCATGATGCTCGCTGCGCCGTGGTCGGTGCCGTTGCTGGCGTTCTCCTGAATCCGGCGGCCGAACTCGGAGAACTGCAGGACCATCGTCTGCGATAGCAATCCCTGATTGCTGAGATCCTTGTAGAACATGAACAGGCCGTCGTTGAGCGTTGTCATGAGCGCGGCGTAGCCGCCGTTTTGCACGCCTTGCGTGGAATGGGTGTCGTAGCCGCCGGTCTGGACCCAGAAAATGCGGGTGCCGATGCCGCGTGAGAGCACGCCGGCCACCGCGCGCAGCGCCAGCGCAAACCCGTTGTTGTTCGGGTAGGTGACGGTCGGGACGTAGTTCGCGACCGACGCTACGCGATCGAGCGTGTCAAACGCCGCCTGGGCCGTCGAGTTGACGAACGCCAGATGCGGCCGATTCACAGGCACGTGCGAAGAAATTCTGGTTGCGAAGGCGCGCTCGTTCAGGGCTTCCGCCGTGCCGGCGTTCGGGCTGTTGAACGCGTAGGTCCGCGGATCGGGAATTGACGGCACCCCCACCAATCGCGCCTGCAGCGCGTGCGGCGTTTGTCCTGTGGTGTTCCACGCCGACAACGGATCGACCGGCGCGGGAATTGTATCCAGGTAGCGGCCGAGCCATCCGGGGCCCTGCGTCGACATCGGACTCGCCGTCGACCAGATGTCGGTGCCCTGGAAATGCGAGCGGCTCGAGTTCTCGTAGCCGCTGCGCTGGATCAACGCGAGCCGGCCCTGATCGAAAATCGTCTTCAGCCCGGTCAGGCGCGGATGCAGCCCCAGGAGGTTACCCGCCGAATCTTGTCCGATCTGAAGCACTTGGCCGGTTCTCAGCCCGATCGTCGGCCGCCGGCTCGCGTAGAACGGATCCGCGTACGGGATCACCATGCTCAACGAGTCGTTGCCGCCGGCCAGATACACGACGACAAGATTCCTGGCAGCCGCGCCCTGGGCCAGCGCCAGATCGGAGAGAAAGCGCGGCGCGGCGAAGCCGAGGGTGAACGCCGACACGCCGCCGCGCACGAAATCGCGTCTGGTGAACTTCATACGAGCTGATACTCCGATGACCCGACGATCAAGTGCAGCAGCCCCGGCGCCTTCACCCGCAGCTGCGCGTCGGACCCGTCCCATGTCCCGCCGGTGCTCAGGTACGCGAGCAGATCGTCGTAGGCGGCGCGGTCGTAGTCAGCCGGCGAGAGCTGATCGAGATAGAACGAGAGAAGCGCCCCCGGCGACGGTCCCTTGCCGTGCGCGGCGGAAGCAATGTTGAATCGTTGATTCGACGTGAGCGTCGCGGCGAAATTCATGCGCGCCAGCATCGCCCCGGTGGAAAACCAGTTCTGGCCCAGTACCCAGCCCGCGACGTTGGGCGGCTCGAACAACTGCTGCCCCATGGCGATCAGCGGGCCCAGCGTGCTGTTGAGGGAAAATCCCGCGTAGCCGACTTCCTTCATCGCGCGGACGACGAACTCCACCGGCCAGGTGTAGCGCGTGAAGTGGCTCTCCGGCGAGGTGAACGCGCGGGAATACAGCAGCGCCTGCACCATCGGAGCCACGTTGTAGTTGTTCTGCAGATAGACGTTCGCGAGCTCGTTGATCAACGTGTCTTCCGGCGCGTTTACTTCGCTCACGAAAAATCCGTAGAGCTTGCGCGCCAGCCGCCGCGCGGTTTCAGGATTCCGCGCCAGCGCCGCGATCAGGTCGAGGCCATCCTGCATGCCGGCCGCAGCCGTTCTCGAAGGAATTGTTTTACCGCCATCGGGATAAATCGGGAAGCTGAAGGTCTTGGCCGACGTCTCGTGCTGACCGGCGTTGTAGATGAAGCGATAGTAGCCGTTGGGGTCGGCGCCCGCCCCCACCCGCTCGAGATTCCAGCCGGTGAAGACGCGCGCGCCCGCATACACGTCGGGCTCGGTATAAAACCCGACGCCCATCGTGAACAGCTCCATGACCTCGCGCGCAAAATTTTCCTGCGGCAGCGCCTTGACGTTGGTGCGCCCGTCGAGCCACACCAGCATCGCGGGATCCTTGGCGACTTCAATCAGCAGATCGTGGAAGTTTCCGAGCGCAAAGTCGCGGAACAGCTCCATTTGCCCGCGGAGTCCGCCGGGATGCTCCGCCTTGGTGGCAGCCAGCATCCGCGTGGGATCCGGGGCGGCGAGGTTGGCGTTCAGCTTGGTGTACGCCGTCGCGAAGTGGTTGTGCCAGAACAGCGTCATCTTTTCCTGGAGCGGACGCCGGCTGTGTGTCATGCGGAACAGCCACCGCTGACGGGCGTCGTCGATGTTGATCGACGGAGAAAACCCGCCGGCCGAGGTCATGCCGACGTACCCCGGCGCGCCGATCTTGGTGTCGACATCGTCGGCGACGCTGGTGTAATTGACGAGCTGGTCGATCGAGCCGCCCAGGCCGAGCTTGGTGTAGTAATCCATCTCTGCGGCGGTCGCGCCGAAGCCGGCCCGCCGAAGCAGATGCTGAATTTGCAGATCGTGATACGCCATGGTTAGAAGCGATGCTCCCGATACGAGACTTCAGCTGGTGCGAGGCAGGGGGACCACATTATGCGGCGCCCTTCCGTGGGATGTCAAATAAAAGCTGAGGGACGAACGACGAAAATCGTAATAACTACGGCTTGGCGGGTCCGCGCTGAGCAGGAGCCGCAGCGGGCCGTGGCGCGCCAGGCAGTTTTCCGCGACTGATCAGATTCGCCATCAGCCCGTAAGCGCCGTCGGTGCCTGCCGACAGCTGCCGCCAGAGCCCGAGACCGACGTAAATCCAATGGCCCCTGCCGACCGTCGCCTCGACGAGCGCACCTTTTTTCAAGCCTTTATTGTTTTCAAAGGGCTCGTTTACCTGGACGAGATCGACATAGTGCGGATCCTGCGGATCGAGGAAGTACGTGCCCCGCTCCTGCACCCAGCCCTTCCACGCGTCCGCGCCGATCTCATTGGGATAGTGAAAGACCGGATCGTCCCCGGCGAGAATCTGCACGTCGCCGTTCTCATCCGTCACGCGGTTCATCGTGACCTTCGCGGGATACGGGCCGTATTGCGCATCGTTGAAGCCGGGGCGGTCTGGACGGTTGTACTGGACAATGACCGTACCGCCTTTGGCGGCATAATCCAGCAACCGCTGATTGTTCGCGACGAGATCGGGCCGCTTCTCGTACGCGCGCACCCCGGTGACGATGGCGTCGTAGCGGCTGAGATCGCCCCATGCCAGCTGATCGGCATCGAGCATGTCGACCTTCGCGCCGAGCTGTCGCAGCGCCACGGGCACATCGTCGCCGGATCCCATGACGTATCCCACCGCGAGGTTCGCCGGAACGCGGACGTCCATCACCTTGAATTCCACTTCGGCAGGCAGTTCCAGCTGCCGCCGGTGGGTGTGCGGGTATTCGACGACCTGATAGCCGGTGTTGAAGGAATCGGGCCCGACCGTGGCGACGGCTTTGACCGTGTACTGCCCAAGCGCGGTCGTGGCAGCGGGACGGACCATGAAGCGAACCGTCAGCTCCTCGTCTTCTCGCGTGAAGCTTACCGGCATCGCAGGCGGCGTCACACGCCAGCCATTGGGGACATCAAGCCGCACCTGCCCCGACGTTGCGGCCTTATCGGCGTTGGTCACCCTCACGCGGATCTCGCGCTCGATCGTGGCGGGATTGGTGCCGCGGCCGGCGGGGGCAATCGCGATGCCTGGCGAGGGGCGCAGGGCAAGTTTCGGCACGACCGTCAGCTCCATCCGCTTCTCGCCCTCGAGCGCGGCGCCTTCGTAGCGATATTGCACCGGCATTTCGAGGGTGACGTCGGTGCCGCTGAGCGCCAGCGCGACGTGCGCGCGAAACGGAGTGGGACGGAACGGCAGACCAAACGGCGCGTCCGGCTCGAATTCATACCGGGCCGCGTCCGGAAGGCGCTTCCAATAGGGCTTCGTCGGTTTGGCGGCCGCCGGAATTTTCAGCGGCGTGTCGCATCGAAACGCGCCGCCCTGCTGCAGCGCTTCCGCCGGGCACGCGGTTGTACCGTCAAATCCATCGAACGACACCGATCGCACGGCGACCGGATGCGGTCCACGATCGCCGAGCAGCACCGAGACACGCACTCCTTCGCCAGGCACCACGACGCCATCGTCGGCGAGCGCTTCCACGCGCACGCCGTGCGCCAGCACCAGGGCTTGCACGAACTCGTCTTCTTTGGTTTTCAGCCGGGCATCGACGTCGAAGCGCGCCTGGTCGGAAAGTCCGAGGCTCACCAACTGCCGGCGAAGCGCGCGGGTGGCACCCAAACCGCTGATCAGCGCGGGCGCCGCATCGTAAGGGCCGCCGGCGTCAAATTGCTTCTGCGCGCTGGCCACGTCGTCGGCAATTGCGCGCAGACCTCCGGCCAGGTCCGGCGGCGCGGCACCCGGGACCAGCCTCGCCAGACCGGGAATCGTCGTGTCGACGCCATCAAAGAGCGATTTCTCGTCTCCGGCAGGCTCGTTCGCGAATGTATCCATCAGCAAGAAGCGCTGAGAAGACGCCGCCGTGGGCAAGCTGAGCAGCTGCGCCATACCCTGGCATTTGTGCATGCTGCGTTCCTCGGTCCCCATCTCCCCGTAAGTTCTACCGAGCAACGCATCGAAACCGCCCAGGTCAACGACGGCGTTCTTCAGCGGGCTGAGCGGAGGCTGGCCGGCGAGATCCACGGTCGGAGGCGGGGAACCTGCAGCTGCGCCGCGACCACGACCGCCGGCACCTCCCGCGCGGCCACCGCCGGCCGCACCCCCACCGCCGGCCGCGCCCCCACCGCCGGCCGCACCCCCACCGCCAGCCGCACCCCCGCCGCCGGCCGCACGACCGCCGCCAGCCGGGCCACCGCCGCCGGGACCACCGCCGGGGTAGTAATACTTTTTCGGCTGCCACGGACGAAGGCCCTCACGAATCTGCTCGGGATATCTGGTTGGATCCGCCGCCGCCTTGAACGCTTCGCGGCTGAGGATCCCCGACGAGTTGTGATGAAAGCCGCCGCCGTTGGCGACCGGGCTCATTCCAAGCATCACGTCGGGCCGCGTCAGGCGAATCAACCGAACGAAGTCGCCGAGAATTTCGTCGTGGCCCCACTTCTCCATCGTTTCCTGGATGCTGAACGAGTAGCCGAAATCGACGGCGCGGGTGAAATACTGCTCGGTCGCGTCGAACCGATGAAGCGCGGCCAGTTCCTCGGTACGGAGCACGGCGAGGCCGTCGAAGATTTCCGGGCCGATCTCGTTCTGCCCGCCATCGCCCCGCGTCGCGGTGGCGAGCACGGTGCGGACGCCCTGTCCTCGGTTCAACATCACGTGCAGCCCATTCGTCTCGTCGTCGGGGTGCGCAGTGGCCTGCATGAACACGCCGGTATTGCTCAGATGCCTGAGGATCAGGCCCATCGCCACAGCGCCGTCTTCCAAATCCACCGGGCGCACGCGCATCTGCGCCGAGGGAAGGCCGACGAGCACGAGCGCGATTGCACCGGCCGTCAAGCAGGCGCGCCTGAGATTCATCATTGCCTCGTTATTTCCTGATAATACGCCTCGTACTGGGGCACGACGCGTTTGGCGCAAAAATGGAGCCGCACGCGATCCAGTGCGGCCTTCGCAAACTGCCGATGTAATTCCGGGTTGGTCAACAGCGCAAGCGCGGCGTCCGCCATGCCGTCAACGTCCTCTGGCGCCCGGAGATAGCCCGACACGCCATCCTCCACGACCTCGGGCAAGCCGCCGACCCGCGAGGCAACCACCGGGACGCCGCACGCCATTGCCTCGAGCGCCGCCAGGCCAAAGCTTTCCTGCGCCGAGGGCAGAAGAAACAGATCCGACACCGACAACAGCGGCACGACCTGATCCTGCTCGCCGAGCGCTTCGACATCGCAGGCCAGTCCGCGTTCGTGCACCATCCGCATCGCGCGATTGAGCTCCGGACCGTCCCCGACGAAGATCAATTTGGCGCGGAATTGCTTTTTCACGCGATCAAAGATCTCGACGACCGCCTCCACGCGCTTCACCGGCCGGAAATTCGAGAGATGGATGATGAGCTTGTCGTACCGATCGGGCGGACAGAGCCGCGCGCGGAGATCCGGCAGGTCGCGCTTGCAGTGGTCGTCACACTCGAGGAAATTCGGAATCACCCGGATATCGTGCGTGAGCGGCAGCGACTGATAGGTATCGCGCTTCAGGCTCTCCGACACGGCCGTGACGCCGTCAGACTGCTCGATCGAAAAGGCGACGGTTTCCGAATAGGACGGATCGCTGCCGAGCAGCGTGATGTCGGTGCCGTGCAGCGTGGTCATGACTTTCGGCACATGAGCGCCGGGCGTCGAGGCGAGGATTTGCCTGGCCAGATACGCCGCTGTGGCATGCGGAATCGCGTAGTGCGCGTGCACGATGTCGAACGCGAATTCGCGCGAGAGGTGCACAATTTGCGTGGCGAGCGACAACAGGTATTGCGGCTCGCGAAACAACGGATAGCTCGGCGTGTGGACGCGATGGAATGCCAGCCCCGCCTCGTAGTCGCCCAGGCGGAACGGCGGCTCCGTGCTGATGAGGTGCACCTGATGGTGACGCCTGGCCAGCGACTTGGCCAGCTCGGTCGCCACGATGCCGCTTCCACCCACCGACGCGTAACAGACGACCGCAATATTCATGACGTTTTCAACAAGCCGTTTCGGACGACCGGCTCGGTCGTCATAATGCCTTCGGCGTATCGTACCCCGGCCAGCGCGCCGAACTGCGCATCCCGGCTTTCGATCAGCTGGTTGAAGCCCGGTGAGTTTAGACGCGTTTCAGCCGTTCCGGTTGCGCGCATGAATTGGCTGGCGTAGCACGCCAACGCCCTCCTCTTGACGTCGTAATAGTCCGACACGTCGACCACGAACGAGGCCGGCGCCGAATCGTTGATGAAGTAAAAGCACATCCATTCGGGCTGCCACGGCTCTCCCTCGGCTTGATACTTCCGCAGCTTCGCATTGAAAACCCCGTCGCGCAGCAGAGTTGCGGCCGCGAGATGATCGGGATGGCGATCGTGCCAGTACGGCAGCGCGATGGCGCGCGGCCGGCACCGCCGAATCATCTCTGCAACGCGCCGGGCATGGTCGGGGCTGGAGCCAATCGCGCGATCGGGCAACGCCAGGTTCTCGCGCCAGGCTGCGCCAAGCACGCGCCGCGCCTCTTCGGCTTCCTTTACGCGCTGATCGGGGGTGCCGTTGCTCGCCAGCTCGCCGCGCGTGAGATCGCACAGCCCGACGGCGTGACCGAGAGCGGCGTGCTTGGCGAGCGTTCCGCCAAGGCCAATCTCCAGATCATCGGGATGCGGCCCAAACGCCAGCACGTCGACTGTCGCCATGACCTCGATTATTCCCTGATTCGGGTGAAGGAAAACGGCTCGTCACCCTTGTCGGGCTTGCCCAGGTAGTGACGAAGGAGGATCCGCGCGGCCGTGAAACTGAGCCCGAGCCCGCCGGGACCGCCGCCAAAAGCGAACATGTGGTGCGGGTAGTTCCGGTGCGGCCCGAAATAGGGGATCCCGTCGGCCGTCTGCGAGAACGGCCCGTCCCACGCATATTCCGGCATGGTCCCCGAGATCGCCGAACGCATGACCGAGAGCTCGTACATCAGCTGGCCGGTGCGCTGGACGATCGCCTTCTGCCTTGCGCGATCGGGCACACTCGCCTGACTCGCCCCGGTGAAGAGCACTCGATTGCCGACCCACCGAAGCCAGTGATCCGGCGAGGCGGTATCGCGCACGATCAGATTCGGCGGAGTCATCTCGCGCCGGACCGCTGCGGGAAGCTCGGGCGTCAGCACAGCGTACCCGTCGGAGCGCAGGAACCGCCGGCGCAGCGGCTTGAAATCGCCGGTCGGGTAGCCCGTTGCGAGCACCACCCGGGATGCCGTGACGGTTCCGTTCTCGGTCTTGATGTCGACGGTCCGGCGTCTCGGTCGAACGCGTGTGACGGTTGACCGCTCAAAAACACTCGCACCGCGCGCGGCCGCCGCTTTCGCGAACCCAAGCGTCGCGCGGTAGGGATCCACCGTCGCATTGCCGTGGGTCAGAAGCGCAAATCCATTCACGCCGAACAGCCGGACCAGCGCCGCACCGCCGGCCGACGCGATGTCGAGGCCGGCATCGCGGCGCACCGCATATTCTTTTCTCAGGCGATCGGCGCCATCGGACGCCGATCCGACATGAATGGCATCGCCGCTCTGTAACGCGCATTCGATCCGGAGGCGGCGGATCGCCGAGAGATATTCGAGCGACCCGCGCCGTGCCGTCTGGTAAAGGTGGCGCCCGTCTCGCAAGCCGTGCTGCGCGATGAGCTTGTGAAGGTCGGTTTCCGGCTCGTGCACAATGATGCCGGACCCGCTGGAGGCTTCGCCCTGGGCCACCCGCCCGGCCTCGAAGAGCGCGACCTTAACGCCCGCTGCGGCAAAGACGTACGCAACGACGCAGCCGATGGCGCCCCCGCCGACGATGGCGACATCGGTCTGGAGATGACCGCGATGCTGGGGATAGGACGGCCGCCGGGACACGGGGAGCCGATCCAGCCAGTAGCGGACCCCATAATGGGTCTTGGACACCGGGGAACATTCTATGTCGAACGTCGACCCGACTTTTCCTGCGCCAGCAGGGTCTCTTTTCGTTCGATGCCCCAGCGATAGCCGCCCATCGAGCCGTCGGTCCTCACCACGCGGTGGCAGGGAATGAGCAACGCGACAGGATTCGTCGCGCAGGCGCGGGCGACCGCGCGCGTGGCCGTCGGCGATCCGATGGCTTTCGCTACCTGCCGGTAGGTGCGCGTCTCGCCGTATGGAATCGCGCGAAGCTGACTCCACACGCGCCATTGAAAGGCGGTGGCCCGGACGTCAAGCGGCAGTTCGGGGTGCGGCGAACGGCCGCGCAGATAGTCAAGGAGCGCTCGCACAGGGCCCGTCAGAATCTTGTCGTGGCGGCGGATTTCCGCCTGCGGATACTCCGCTCGCAGCCCATTCTCGAGCGTCCGATCCTCGTCGCCGATCATCACGCGGCACACGCCGCGCCCGGTCGCCGCGACCAGGAGGCGGCCGAGCGGCGAGTCGACGATGGAAAAATCGATCTTCGCGCCAAGGCCGCCGCGCCGGTATGTTGCCGGCGTCATGCCGAACGCCGTTCCGGCGCGCTCATACACACGGCTGCTCGAGCCGTACCCTGCGTCGTACGTCGCTGGAGTCACTTTTGTTCCCCCTCTGAGCGCCGACTTCAGCCGCCCCAGGCGGCACGCTTCTGCGTACGCCCGGGGGGATATGCCCACCAGGTGCGTGAACGTGCGCTGGAAATGAAACGGGCTGGCGCCCACCCTGTTTGCCAGCGCGCTCAAGGTATGGCGCTCTTCGGGATGCGCGCGGATGATGTCGCACGCCGCCTGCACCCGGTTGAGCGCCGAGCCGGCCGGCCGCTTGTGCACTTCAAACCTCATGCACACGACGATAAACCAGGTGCGGGCAGCGATCCATCCGAAGCTTGCGCCCAGAACGTCGCATGATGAGTGGAGGTCAACGGTCGAGCTGCAAAGCGCGGAGCAGCGCCTGCTTCAGCTCGATTTGCTTCCCGTGAGGCAGGGCCGCGACGAAGCCGGTCAGCTTACGTTTGAACATCAGCGTGAGGAAATCGCAGCGAATGGCGCTTTGCCGGGGCATGCCATCATCGACACCCAGCACGACCTCCGACCGCAGTCCCAGGACTTCGTGATACACGGGGGCGCAAATCACCGTTGACAGGTCCAGGTGGTTGGCGACGAAATCACGTGAGACAACGACGTAGAAGCCTGGCTTGTGTCCACGCTCTGCGATTCTGTCGCGGGTCCGATAAATCTCTCCCCATTTCATGGCTTCGCCTGGTCTCGAATGAGCGCGGCGGCTTCCCGGGCCAAGCGTCCGGCATGCCGGCGGATGATCGCCGCTTCGCGCTCTTCTTCGGCCAGGCGTTCGAGCCGGAACACGTGTTCTCGCACTGCTTCCCGGATCAAGCGCGACCGATTCCGCGCTCCTGTCGCCGTCGGGCCCGCCAAGCGGTCGACGCGTGCGAGCACGTCTTCCTCAATGGTAATCGCAATAGTCTTCATATTGTAAATTATAACACAATTAGATCAGGTCGATCAGGCGCAAAGCGCTGGTTCCGCGCTGCAATCGGTCATGGGCTGGTTCGCAAGCGGCCGGCAGCGGCGCTGCGAACGGCGAACAGGATGACGCCGATGATGATGAGCGCGATCGCGACGCGAATGGATTCAATCGACTTCGGACGCATGATCAGCAGGTAGACGAAGCCGCAGAAGGCCAGGATCGCGGGCAGCGGATAGAGCCACATTCTGAACGGCCGCGGCAGATCCGGACGGCGGGAGCGCAACACCATGATCCCGAGCGTTTGCGCGAGAAACTGCACCGCCACGCGGATCACCACCAGCGCCGTCACCACGTCGGCAAGCCTGAACAGGCAAAAGCAGATCGCCACGGCTCCGAGGGTGAGCAGCGAGACGTGTGGAAACCCATACCGCGGATGCACTTTCGCGAAGACCCGAAAATAATTGCCCTCGAGCGCGGCGGCGTACGGAATACGCGAATAGCCGAGAATGAGCGAAAACACCGACGCGAAGGCGGTCCACATCATCAGCAGCGTGATGATGCGAGCCACCCACACTCCCCAGATTCGCTGCATGAAATCCGAGGCGATGAACGTGGATGCCTGCACGTTCTGCCACGGCATGGCGCCGAGGATCGAGATGTTCATCGTGAGATAGATGACGGCGACCCCGCCAATCGACAGGAGAATCGCGCGCGGAATCGTCCGCGCCGGGTCGCGCACTTCCGCGCCGAGGAAGCAGACGTTGTAATAGCCCCAGTAGTCGTAGACCGCAATCAGCAGGGCCGCGCCCAGGCCCAGGAAGAAGTCCTCGGAAAAGGTCCACGCGCCGGGCGGAAACGTGAACGCCTGCTTCGCGCTGAAATGGAGCAGGCCGGAAACGATGATCCAGATCGCCGAACCGATGACGCCGACCCACAAAAACGAGGCGAGCCTGCCGATCACGGTGATCCGGCGGTAAAGGAGAAACACCGCGAAGGCCACCGTCCCCATGGCCAGAAAAGTGCCGCGCGTAATGATGACGTCAAGAACGGTTGTACCGATGGCGGGAACCGACAGGTGAAATTGATGCGCGGCGAGCGTCACGCCGAGCGCCGGCCACAGATACGCCGCGTATTGCGACAGGCCGATGCACCCCGACGCGATCGAGAGCGGCGCGCTGAAGGTCAGCTGCCACACGAAGAGAAACGACAGCAGCGGGCCGAAGCCCGGGCCGTACATTTCCCGCAGGTAACGAACCGGCCCGCCGGCCTCGGGAAACGTGGCGCCAAGCTCGGCCCATACCAGCCCATCGCAGGCCACCAGCAGCGCGCCGAGCACCCACCCGAGCATGGCCTGCGGGCCGTGCATGGCGGCGATGATCAGCGGAATGGTGATGAACGGACCGACCCCGATCATGTCGATCATGTTCAGGGCTGTCGCCTGCCAGAGCCCGATGCCGCGAATCAGCTGTGTCTCAGCGCTTTGAACCGAGCCAATCATCGCGCAGCGTTCTTTCGGATTGAGTGAGCGGACGGCTGGTCTCCGCTGGAACGAGCTCCAGCGTCGGATCTTCCCGTGCCGTGATGACGAGCTCTTCGCCGACCCCCCTTCGGCGGAGCCTCACGCGCAACGTGTCGCCCGGCGCGTGGCGCCGCAGAATTTCCTCAACGCGGGTGGGGTCGCCGATCGTTTCGCCGTCCAACGACATCAGCTCGTCGTCCTGGTCGAGGCCGGCCGCATACGCCGGCGTATCCTCCAGCAACGGCGTGGAAATCCGCGCCGGTCCGCGATCGAAGCTCAGTTGGAGCGGGCCGATCCAGGCGCGCTTCGGAAATCGCTTCCTCAACAACATCCCCGCCCGTCCCAGCAGCGCTTCGTAGTCGACGACGTCGCGTCCTTCGACATACCGGTCGAAAAAGCCGGCCGCGAATACGGCGTCGTGCGAGACGTCAGCCAGCCGGTCGCGCAGATCCTGCATCGTAAAGGGATGCGCCACAACGCCCTCGGGGCCGGGCACCCGTCCATATTGCTGCCAGAGCGCCCGCATGTAGTCGTCGAGGGTGACTTGTCCGCCGCTCCGCTCGCGGAGCGACAGATCCAACCCCAGCGCGATGGCGCTCCCCCACGTGTAATAGGAAATATAGGTGTTGTCGCCGTTGGTCTGGTCGCCCCACACCATCGCGTCGACAAACGGCGCCATGCGGCTCATGTCCACGGCGCTCCGATATTTTCTCGCCGGGCTCCGCACCACCGCGTCGATCGCCATCCCGAGCGTTTCCGCGGTTTGTGCGATGACGGCGAGACCGGCGCGCTGAAGAGTCAGCGCTTCGTAGTAACTGGTAAACCCTTCCGCAAGCCAGAGCTCATCGGACGCGGGCGCCTTCTCCAAATCAAAGGGCGAGATTGACCTGGGCCGGATGCGCGTGACGTTCCAGGAATGAAAAAACTCATGGGCCGCCGTGCTGATGATGTCGAAACGCTCGTCGGCCACACGCAGCCCGCCCGGCGAAGTCAGGATGGTGCTGTTGCGATGTTCCATCCCGTCGCGAAGAGCATACGGAAGATAATCGGCGACAAACGTGTACGCGCCCCCTTCGTAGGCCGGCAGCTCTCCGAACACCGCGGACTCCTCGCGGACGATGCGCTCGATGTCGGCGGCGAGCCGGTCGGCGTCGCGGTCGCTGCCGGTGTGATGGAGCGCGATTCGAAAGGTCTCCTTCACGCCCGCGCCCGCGCGCTGCTCGGCCTGAAACGTGCGCAACACGAAATCGCTCGCCTCGATCGGGCTGTCGATCAGGTAGGCGAGACTGGGGGCCGTGAATGTGTACGGATCAGCGGTCGCGTGCAGCTGGGTGGCGACCTTCCAACGGCTTCCCGCTGGCGGATCGAGCGTGAGGCGAACCGCCCTGGCTTCCAGCCCTTCGGCCCACATCAGCGTGGCCGGAATGTTGACGTGGGCGTGGGTGGGATCGACGGCAAGAAACGTCCCGTCGACTTGATTTCCAAAGACCCGATAGCGCACGCGCACGGTGCCCGGATGAGGGGCCACGTCCCACTCGCTGGCGGACGGACGTTCGACGATCAACTCTCTCCCATTCCCATCGTCGATGTGCACGTCGTAGACGTTTTTCGAGAACTCGTACACGCCGTAGTGCCCGGGAGAGGAACGGCTCATGTGAACACGCAGCGGCGCCGCCGGCACGTCTGCAAAGCGGACGTCAACCTGCATCCAATGATGTTGCGGCTCGGGAAAACTGAGGTGATAGGTGACGGCAGATTGCGCGAAGGCGTTTGCGGAGAGCGCAAGGAACGCAATCAGCCCGCAAGCGGCGGGCCTCATTTTTCGACGGCCAGGTTGACAACCGCCTCCACCAGGTCCGCTTCGGTCGCGGCTCCGATGATTTCGAGCGCATCGTTGATGATCGTCTTCGGCACGCCATTCACGTTGTAACGGCGAACCAGGTCGGGATACTCAGTCGCGTCGATGGCCGTGGCGGTCACATTCGCGCTTTCAATCGCCAGCCGATTCGCGAGATTCACCATCTGGGGGCAAAACGTGCAGGTCGGCGTGAAAAATACCTGCAGGCTCACCGGCTTCGCCAGCCCCGCGAGCCGCGTCCGGCTGGCGGCGGTCAGGCCCGAGTCGCCGGACGCCGTCAGCCGTATAGCCTCGAGCAACGACATCACCTCGTGGCCGAACGGCGCACCGTAAAACCGGATGCGATCGCGATCCGGGGAGCAGACAATGATCGCCGGCACGCGATCGATCCCGTGCTGAGCTGCGCGCTCCGTATCAAGGACCAGGTTGAATGGTTCGATCGTGATGTACGGGCTCATGTCGCAGATCTGCTCGAGCAGCTGGCGGGTAGGCGTGCAGGTGTCGCAGCCGATCGACTGTTCGAAGAACACGAGGCGGACCGCGGAACTGACGGCCGCAAGCACCTCGTGGATGACGTCCGAGCGATCGCCGTTACTCACTTGAACAGATCGTCAAACGCCTTCTTCGCGCTGTTTGGCGCCTCCGCCTGCACCTGGGAGTGGGTCTCACGTTCCACGGTCACCCGGGGTGAAAAGAGCTCGCAGCTGTTCCGCGCATCCTTGGGCGAGATGCGCGCCGGAATCGTCTGGGCGCACTCGAACCGCTTCCCGGCGTCGAACGATTCGCACTGCGCACATGCGTGCAAGTCGGAGCCGCAGCGCTTGCAGCGCGAGTCGCCGGCGATTTGCCCGGTGGTGACGTTGCCGCAGCGGGCGCACCGTACGACCTCGCGGAAGCCCGGCACGCTCGGGGCACGCCCTTCGAGGGCCCTGCGCTCGGCTTTGTCCAGACGGGTCTCGATGCGATCGGCCGGCGGTTTGGGCGCAGACGGGTGCGCGCCCTGGGGCTTCGAGCGCTCTCGTCCCTCATCTTGATATCCGCGCTGCCGATACTTCCGATCAGACATAGTGGCTCCTGAGCCCGTTTATGAGAGGTTATACTCGCTTTCATCCCATGCCAAGCCGCCCCCGCTGGTGGTGCCCGTTGCCGACACGCTCCGGCGCCCCGCGGCGGGATGCCGCCCACCACGCGCGAGCTGTAACCTCTGTTCTCCGTGGTGTGCGAATGAAAGCGGGTCACGCGGTCCGGCGGGCGCTCGCTATTGCGATTGTTGCGGCGGCCTGCGTGGCGGCAATCCCCGGCGCCCCGCGGGCGCAGGGCAAGCGCCCGATGACGCTGGTGGATCTTCTCAACATCCCGAGGGTGCTCGACCCGCTGATGAGCGGCGACGGCCGGCGCATCGCCTTCACCCTGCGAACGGCTGACTGGCCGAACAACCGGCGCGTCGACCAGATTTGGCAGATTCGAGCCGATGGCTCCGGCTTGAGGCGCATGACCTCGTTCGAATCAGGAGTGGGGGCGGCGAAAGCCTGGTCTCCCGACGGAACCACGCTGGCATTTCTGGGTCGCGGCTCCGGGCCTGGCCTCAGCATTTTTCTGCTGGCATCGGAGGGCGGCGCGCCTCGCCAGCTTTCTCATCACGCCACGAGCGTCTTCGCATCGCAGCCAGGAATGATCGCGTGGTCGCCGGACGGTGCATCGATCTACTTCATCGCGGCCGAGTCTCCTACCGACGCCGAGCGGGAACGCGACCAGCTTCGAGGAGACATTTACTCGTACGACGATTATCGGCAGCAGCACCTGTGGAGGATTGGCGTGAGCGATGGGAAAGAACAACGCGTCACCGGCGGCGACTTTTCGATCGTCGGGTTCGCGGTGGCCCCCAACGGCGTGCTGATCGTCAATCGCGCTCCTTCCCCGCTCATCCTGGATGCGTATCTGAGCGAAGTCTGGCTGATGCAGGCCGACGGCAGCGGCGCCGTCCAACTGACCCATAACAAGGTGACCGAGAGCGATGCGGCGCTGTCCCCCGACGGAACGCAAGTGCTGTTCGTCGCGCGCGCCAACGATCGCCAGGAGCCCTATTACAACAGCAACCTCTTTGTGGTGCCGGCCACCGGAGGAACGCCGCATGCCGTCGTGCCCGATTTTCCCTATGAAGTTCTGCGGGCTGAATGGGCCGCCGACGGCAAGTCAATCTGGACGATTGTGAACATGGGCGTTCACAGCGAGCTGTTCCAGTTCGATCTCGTCAACCGCAAGCCGCGGCAGATCACGGACGGCTCGCACTCCATCCCCGAATTGAGCCTGACGCGGGATTCCAAGGTTTTTACGATCGACGAACCCACTCGATTCGGCGACATCTGGACGCTTGACGCCAAGGCCGTACCCCGGCGCGTCACGGGCGTTTACGATTACCTCGACCGTGATTTTCTGCTGCCACGCGAGGAAAAGATTCAGTGGAAAGGCGCGGACGGCACGACGGTCGAAGGCCTTCTGTTCTACCCCCTCGACTACAGACCCGGCGTGCGTTATCCGCTCGCAGTCGTGATGCACGGCGGCCCGGAGGACTCGGACAAGTTCAGCTTCGGACCGGTGGTGTGGCAGGGATACCAGCAGGTCTTCACCGCCAAGGGCTACGCCGTCCTGAAACCGAATTACCGCGGCAGCTCCGGCTACGGGAACGCCTCCTATCGCGAGCCCATAGGCGGCTACTTCAAGCAGAGCCATCTTGATGTGCTCGCGGGCGTCGATCGGGTGATTGCGATGGACGTGGCCGACCCGGACAGGCTCGTGGCGATGGGATACAGCGCGGGCGGTCACCTGACGAACAAGCTGATCACGTTCACGACGAGATTCAAGGCCGCAGCGGTCGGCGCCGGCGCGTCCGACTGGATCTCGCTGTACGGCCAGACCGATACGCGGGCGGATCGCGATCTCTGGTTCGGCGGCTCGCTGTGGCAGCGGGATCCGCCGATCAAGACGTACTGGGAGAACTCACCGATAAGGGATGCCTGGAAGGTCCGTACGCCGACGCTCTTCGTCGAAGGCGAAAGGGATCCGCGTATCCCGCTGCCGCAGGCCATCGAGATGTTTCGAGCGCTGAAAGCTCTGGGCGTGCCGACGCGGCTGGAGGTCGTGCCGCTCGATGGCCATACGTGGGTGCGACCACAACATCAGCTCTACAAGATGAACGCCGAGCTCGATTGGTTCGCCCGGTACGCCCTGAAACAACCGTATACATTCGAACCTCCGCCCCCGGCCAACGACAGCAGCATCATTCCAGCCTCGGAGTAGACACCACTCCCCAACTGTCGCCCTAGACTTTCGATCGGAAAGCGAGATAGACTTCCGCGTTTTCCGCCTATTCCGTTGTTCGGTGAAGGTTGGATCCGGTCTGGTCGCTCCCTGACCACAGACGAATCGATGCGTAAATACGTTCTGGGCGCGGTTGTCCTGATTCTGCTGGTTGCCTCGGCGGCGTTCGCCTTTCTGCGATCGCCGGCCGTGCCGCAGCCAATCGCCTTCCCGCACAAGACACACATCGCCAATCAGATGGAATGCCTCACCTGTCACGCCAACGCCGACCGATCGATCATGGCTACCTTCCCCAGCGTGTCGGATTGCATGGTGTGCCACGAAAACATCAAGACCGACAGCCCGGAGATCAAAAAGCTCGCCGCGTACGCCGCGCGCAACGAGGAGCCGCCGTGGGTGCGAGTGTACAAGTTCGAGGATGAAGCCGACGTCTACTTCAGCCACAAGCGCCACGTGAAGGCCAACGTCGACTGCTCACGCTGCCACGGCGACCAGCAAAACGCCTTGGATGCGCGCCAGCGCGTGCGCTGGACCATGGGAAAGTGCATCGATTGCCACCGGGAAAACAAGGTCAGCGACGATTGTCTGACCTGTCACAAGTAGTCGTCAGTCATCGTATGAAGAGACGCGAGTTTCTAAAGATTGCACCGACGGTGGGCGCCGCGAGCGTCATCCTCGACGGCTGCGGCAAACCCGAGAAGCTGATACCGCTCCTCGTGGCGCCTGACGATTTCGCCCCCGGCGAAGAAGCCTGGGTGCGCTCGCTCTGCCAGTCATGTTCGGCAGGGTGCGGCATCACCGTGCGCGTCATGCAGGGGGAATCGGTCCGCACCGTCGACGGCCAACCGAAGCGCGTGAAGGCCGTGATGGCCAAAAAGATCGAAGGCAATCCGGACCACCCCATCAGCATGGGTGGCACGTGCGCGCGTGGACAGGCGTCGGTACAGGCGCTCTACCATCCGGATCGCATTCAGGGCCCGCTGAAACTTTCCGGCCCGCGGGGATCCGGCCAGTATCAGTCGATCTCGTGGAAAGACGCGATGCCATTGCTGGTCGCGCAGCTGCAACAGCTGCAGTCGACGCCGAAGGCTGTCGCGCTGGTGGGCGGCCGCCGGAATCGTGGAACGTTCCGAACGGTGATCGAACGATTCGCGTCGGGCTACGGCGCCACCAACGTGGCGCCCTACGACCCGTTCGATCCGGCGCCCATTCGCAAGGCGATGCAGATGGTGACGGGAATTGCGCAGCTGCCGGTGGTGGACTTCGCGAACGCCCATTACCTGCTGTCGTTCAACGCGAGCTTGTTCGAGACATTTCTTTCGCCGGTCCGCCACATTTATTCGTACGGCATGTTTCGCCAGGGGCGGCCGGGCATTCGCGGCAAATTCGTGCAGGCCGAACCGCGGCTCTCCCAGACCGCGGCATGCGCCGACGAGTGGCTGCCGATCAAACCAGGCACCGAGGGTCTGCTCGCGCTGTCGATGGCGCACGTCATCGTGGCCGAGGAGCTGCATGACAAGGACTTCCTCGCGCAAGGCACGAACGGCTTTTCGGAATGGTCGGCCGCGCTCGCCAGTTACGCTCCGGAGACGGTTGCGGCCCAGGTTGACGTGAAACCGAACGTCATTGCACGCATCGCCCGTGAATTTGCGACCCGCCGCCCAAGCGTGGCGGTTGGCGACAGCCGCGACGTCAATTCACTGGTGGCGATCTACGCGCTGAACGCACTGGTCGGCGCGTACGGGATGCCGGGCGGCATTCTGTTCGACCCCGAAGTGGGCGAAAGCGCGCCGCCAGCGTCTCCCGCGCCCGATCTGCTGAGCCTCATCATCGCCATGGCCGCCAACCAGGTGAAGGCGCTGCTCGTGCTCGACTCGAATCCGCTCTTTACCCTGCCCGAGCAAGACAAGCTGCGTTCGGCGCTCGCGAGCGTCCCGTTCATTGTCAGCTTCTCGTCGTTCCTCGACGAAACCGCGGTGATGGCGGATCTGATTCTCCCCAGCCATCATCCGCTCGAGCGTTGGATGGACGACGTGCCCGAGCCAGGCGTCGGTTTCCCGGTGCGCACGCTGGCGCAGCCGGTTGTTCAGCCGCGGTTTGATACCCGCGACACCGGCGACGTGCTGCTGGAAGCGGCGAAGGCCCTGGGCGGCAGAACCGCGGACGCGCTGCCGTTCGCCAACATGGCGGCAGCGGTGAAGGAATCGTTCAAAACGGCGCACGCATCGAACGCGGGCAACGTGACCGACAGCGATTTCAACGCGTTCTACAAGAAAGTCACGGCGGCGGGGGGATGGTGGGATACGAAGTCCACGCCGCAAGCACCGAAAGGCAAGATTCAATTCGTTGCGCCGGCGGTGACCGCGGGTGCATTTGCGGGGGAGGCAGGACAGTTTCCGTTCCTGCTTCACATTTATCCATCGCAGGCGTTTTCCGACGGGCGCACCGCGCACCTCCCCTGGCTGCAGGAAATGCCGGACCCGATGACAACGGTGATGTGGGGATCGTGGGTGGAAGTGAACCCGCAGACGGCGGCTACGCTTGGCGTGCACGAAGGGGACGTGCTGAAGGTGAGCTCCCCGCAGGGAAGCCTCGAGCTGCCGGTTTACCTGTACCCGGGGTTACGGCCCGATGTGATCGCGATCCCGGTTGGCCAGGGGCACACGCAGTTCGGCCGCTACGCGGCCAACCGTGGCGCGAATCCGCTCAAGCTCGTGGCCTCGACGCTGGATCAAGGCAGCGGAGCCGTCTTGCAGACGGGCGTCCGCGTCAGCGCCGCGAAGACAGGCAGGGTCGAACTACCGATACAGTTCGGAAGCGACGCTCCGGTGGAAGCGCCGTTACATCGATAGCGTGAGACCTTTTCAGGAGCAGCTGACATGCCCCAGTGGGGAATGACCGTCGATCTCGATCGCTGTACCGGCTGCGCCGCCTGCGTGGTGGCGTGTCACGCTGAAAACAATCTGCCGACGGTCGGGCCCGAGCAGGCCTCCATCGGGCGCACGCACCAGTGGATTCGCGTCGAGCGCTACTGGGAAGGCGAATTCCCGAACGTGCGCGCGAAGTTCATGCCGGTGATGTGCCAGCAGTGCGACGCCGCTCCGTGCGAGCCGGTCTGCCCCGTCAACGCCACCTATCACACGCACGATGGCTTGAACGCGCAGGTCTACAATCGCTGCGTCGGCACGCGGTTCTGCGCGAACAACTGCCCGTACACGGTCCGGTTCTTCACCTGGTTCACCCCGTCGTGGCCGAGCCCGCTGAACGAGCAGCTCAACCCGGATGTGTCGATCCGCACCAGCGGCATCATGGAAAAATGCACGTTCTGCGTCCAGCGGATCCGCCGCGCGGAAGACAGGGCCAAAGATGAGAAGCGCGCGGTGAAAGACGGCGAAATTCAGACCGCGTGCCAGCAGGCGTGCCCGGCCAAGGTGCTCGTGTTCGGCGATCTGAGCGATCCGGAGAGCGAAGTCTCGAAAGTCGCCGACTCACGCCGCGGGTACCGCCTGCTCGCCGAGCTCGGCACGCGTCCGCGCGTCGTCTATCTCAAGGAAGGCGACGCGTAGGCGATGGCCAATCCACAGGCGGCTCCCCCCTTTACCGAACAGCGAATCAACAAGGACCTGCTCGGTCCGTTGTTCAAGACGGGGACGAAATATTACGCCGTGCTCGCGATGCTCCTCGCAGTGAGCCTGGTCACCTTCGTCGCCTGGGGGCGGCAACTCTTCTTCGGCATCGGTCTGGTCGGCAAAAACAGGCCGTCGTTCTGGGGCCTCTACATCACGTCGTTCGTGTTCTGGATCGGCATCAGCCACGCGGGAACGCTCATCTCGGCCATTCTTCGCGTGGTCCAGGCCGAGTGGCGGCGGCCGATCACCCGCTGCGCGGAGGCGATCACGACGTTCGCGCTCTGTACGGGGTCGCTGTTCCCGATCATCCATCTGGGCCGCGCGTGGCTCTTCTTTTGGATGATTCCCTATCCGAACAGCAGACATCTGTGGCCAAACTTTCAGTCGCCCCTGATGTGGGACTTCATCGCCATCAACACGTATCTGACGGGAAGCGTCACCTATCTCTATCTGCCGATGATCCCCGACATGGCGGTCGCCCGCGACAAGGCCACCGGCTGGCGCAAGAAGCTGTACCGCACGCTGGCGCTCGGCTGGCGTGGCACCGAGAGAGAGTGGGTGCGGCTGGAAAAGGCGATTGGCATCATGGCGCTCATCATCATTCCGGTCGCCGTCTCGGTGCACACGATCGTCTCGTGGGACTTCGCGATGACGGTCATGCCCATGTGGCACAGCACCATCTTCGGTCCCTACTTCGTGGCGGGGGCCATCTTTTCGGGCATCGCGGCGCTGCTGATTGCGATGGTGCTGATCCGAAAGTACTTTCACCTCGAGCACTATCTTCTGCCGGTGCATTTCGACAACCTCGGCAGGATGCTGCTGCTGATGAGCCTCCTGTGGTTCTATTTCACGTTCACCGAGTATCTGGTGACGTGGTATGGGAACGGACCGGCTGAGATGGCCGTCTTCTGGTCCAAGATCTCGGG
>DASZHO010000161.1:0-6447 GCA_035937795.1 Vicinamibacterales bacterium
CCTTCGAGCGATCCTCCGAACGCGCATACGCAGTCAGCGCGGCGGCCGGAATGTCGCGGACGACCTGATCCGGCGACTGACGGATCCGGTCGATCAGCTCGAATCCATCCATGCCCGGCATGCCGAGATCGCTGACGAGGACGTCGGGACGCTCTATGGCCAGCTTTTCGAGAGCCTGAGGGGCCGACCCAACCGTCTGCACCACGGCTCCGGCCGACTCGAGAATCTCCCGCAGCATCAGTAGCGCATCGACGTCGTCGTCCACAACCAGCACGCTTACACCCCGCAGCGCCAGGATCGGTATCGGTTCGCCGGCTCTTACGCTTCGCGGATGGACGCGATGCGGCTCGGGATGTTGCTGTGCATGCACGATGAGGAGCGGCAACTTGACGCGGAACGTCGAGCCGCTGCCTTCGCCGTCGCTCGCCGCGTGGATGGTTCCTCCATGCATCTCCACGATATGGCGCGCGATTGCCAGACCCAGGCCGAGACCGCCGTGCCGGCGCGTGGTGCCGCCTTCGGCCTGCCGGAAGCGCTCGAAGATGTACGGCAGAAAGTCCGGCGTGATGCCGCTGCCGGTGTCGCTCACGACGACTTCCACGTGAGAGTGCACGCGCTCGAGCCGAACCTGGATACGCCCGCCTTTGGGTGTGAACTTCACCGCGTTGCTGAGCAGATTCCAGATCACCTGCTGGAGCCGGTCGGGATCGCCCGACACCGGGCCGACGGGATCGATGACACAGTGAAGCTTGATCTGCTTCGCGTCGGCGGCGTGCTTGACGGTTTCGACCGAGTGGCTCAATACCGTCGGAAGGTCCACCGTCTGGACGTCGAGCCGCACCTTGCCGGAAACGATGCGCGAGACGTCGAGCACGTCCTCGACGATCTGGGTGAGCGACGTCGCGTTGCGCTCGATCACCTCGAGCGCCTGCGGAACGCGATCCAGGGAAACGGCGCCCGACCGGAGCATGCGCGCGTAGCCGAGCACCGCATTCAACGGCGTGCGCAGCTCGTGGGACAAGGTCGCCAGAAACTCGTCCTTGAGGCGGCTCGCCATCTGCATCTGTTCGTACGCGCGCTCGGTCTGCGCCTCGGCCCGTTTGCGATCGGTGATGTCGCGCGCAATCTTCGAGATCCCGATCACCTTGCCCGTCCGGTCGCGAATAGGAGACACGCTCAGCGAGATTGGAACAAGCGAGCCGTCCTTGCGCTGACGCACGGTTTCAAAGTGATTCACCGACTGCCCGAGGCGGATCCGGCGCAGCACTTCGTCCTCTTCGCCCTGACGGTCTTGAGGAATGATTGTCCGAATCGATTTGCCCACGATCTCATCGGCTGTGTAGCCGAACATCGTTTCAGCGGCCGTGTTCCACGAGGTCACGATGCCGTTGAGGTCCTTGCTGACGATCGCATCATCGGAGGAATTGATGATGGCGGCAAGACGGAGCGTGTCGATGTCGCGATCTGTCACGCATCAATAATGTTAATTCAATAAGTTCGGCCGGAGTCCGGTGCGTCCATGCGGAAAAACCGATGCCCAAAAACGATACATGGGCCGGCGCGGCGAGATCCTCCGGGCGCGGCGAGCTAGCGGACCCGGAACGGCACGTCCAGCCACGGGCGGCCCGCCTGGCTGAACCAGGTGACGCCTTCTCGTACCAGATCGATTGCCAGGCGGTACTGCCCCCGCGTCGGCGGCGCACACACGGCGATCGCCACCTCGCATGTTTCGCCGGCGGCAATGGCTCTGGGCAGCGGCGTCCGCTCCCCGTCGAATTCGACCACTCGTCCCGATGCATCCAGCCAGTGATAGCTGGTGAAGATGGCGCCGCCCGCGGCGCTCGACCACGCGTGCCATCCTTCATTGGTGAGCTCGATGGATCCGATCATCCGCTCGCCTGGCCTGGCCTCGCGTGGTCCGCGGTAGTGGCCGTAGCGAACGTCGTACGGCCCCGCGACCGCGAAGCGATTGCCGGGCGGCTGCGCGGGAGGCGAGAGGCCGACCCGCCGCGATTTGCCGCCGCGTTCGGCCACAATCAGCCAATGCTTCGCGTGCAGATCGAGATCGCTCTTGAACAGCCATTCATCGATGTCGCGATAGAGCTGATAGCGAAGCTCGCCGAAACGCTCGCGCAAGTCGCCGCGCGCGTGCGCCGCGGGAGGGTAGGTTTCAAGCCCGGCGACCGTTCCGCGCAAATCGAGCGTCCAGCCGGCATCCTTGTCGAAGAAACGCTCGAAATCCTCGAGCGTGTACCGCCGTTCGATCGCTCCGCTCGAAGCGGCAGGGCTCAAAGCTGTCACCGCGGGCGAAATTCCCGGCGCGGGATCGTCCGTGGCGGATGTCTGGCTGGGCGGTGGTGGAGCCGGCGGCGGCTGTTCGCCGAACAGGTACGCGACGTGTCCGCGAATCCTGTCGAGGTCGTGGGCCAGCCAGTCGAAGTCGAGATCCTTCTGCCAGGTTCCGATCCAGCTGCCCCGCGGTTCGACGAGCGCCCAGCGTCGCACGAGAGGGCCGAGCCGCTTGACCAGCCGGACAGGATCGGCGAGGTGATGGAACGAATCGAAGAGCGTCGCAAGGTCGATTGGGTGCGAAGGAACGTACGCCTCGACGTCGGCGCGCTCAAAACGGATGTTCGTGAGGCCGCGCCGCGCAATGTTGGCGTCCGCCTTCGCAATCGCCGTCGCGCTGTGATCGATGCCTAGAAAGCGCAGATCGGGACGGCGTCCCGCGAGCTCGCACGTGATCTCGCCTGGCCCGCATCCCAGATCGAGCACCAGCCCTTCCTTCGGGAGGTACGGTTCGACCAGATCGGCGAATCGCCGGATCGTGGTGTAGCCCGGATAGGCGAGCGAAAAGGGATCGTAATCGCCGTCTCGATACAGGTCTTCGTGAAACGCCCGGTCGCTTCTGCTCGACCACCCGCGCCGCGACCAGTTCAGGCTCCGGGCGATCCGGGAGACAAGCCTCAGCATGAACGAAGACGCGAGATCTCAGGGAACCGTTTCGATCCTGACGCTCTTGATCACCACCGGCGTAATCGGCCTATCCTTGTCGGGACCAACCATCGAGCGCGGCACCTGCGAGATCGCAATCACGTTGTCCAGGCCTTCGACGACTTCGCCGAAAATCGAATAGTGGCCGTCGAGCGACGGATACGGCGCGACGGTGATGAAGAATTGCGAGCCGTTGGTGTTCGGTCCGTGATTGGCCATCGACATGATGCCCGCCTTGTCGTGATGATGCTTCGGGCTGATCTCGTCGGCGAACTCGTAACCCGGGCCGCCCATCCCGGTGCCCGTTGGATCGCCGCCTTGGATCATGAAATTCGGGATCACGCGATGGAACAGGATATTGCTGTAATACGGCCGGTGCACGGGCGCCTTGGTGCGCGGATCTTTCCATGCGGTCTTGCCGGTGGCCAGCCCCACGAAGTTCGCCACGGTCTTCGGGGCGTCCTCGACGAAGAAACGCACGATGAAATTACCCTTGGTGGTGGTGAAGTGCGCGTAGGTTCCGGGCCCGTATTTGCTGGCGCTCTCGGGCGCGGCCGCGGCCTGGGCCGCTGGAGCCGGTGCCGCCGGTTTGGCGGGAGGCGCCGCGCCGCCGGGTGCGGGCGTGGTTGTCTGGGCGCGGAGCGGCATGACAGCCAGCGCCGCAACCGTCACGAACATCGAAATCGAGCGAGTCATGCGGATCACTCCTTGGTTTCGCAGTGCCAGTAGAATGCTGATCCTAACATGGCGATTCGGCAGTACCGCTACCTCCATTTCGACGTCTTCACCGAACGGCGGTTCGGTGGCAACCAGCTCGCGATTTTTCCCGAGGCGGGGGGGCTGCCGGATCGGACAATGCAGCTCGTCGCGAGGGAAATGAATTTTGCGGAGACGACGTTCGTCACCGCGCCGGAATCGCCGGACAGCGATGTCCGTATGCGCATCTTCACCCCCGCGGTCGAACTGCCGATGGCCGGCCACCCGGTGATCGGCAGCACATTCGCGCTGGCGCACGAGGGGCGCATCGCGGCCGGCAGACGCCAATGGGTGTTTGGGCTCAATATCGGATCGCTGCCCGTCGATCTGGAATGGCGCGACGGCCGCCTCGTGTTCGCCTGGATGACGCAGCGCAATCCGGAGTTTGGCCAGGCCGAAGAAGTCGCGCCGGTGGCCGGCGCCATAGGGTTGCCCGAAACGGCGATCCGCTCGACAGGTCTTCCTGTGCAGCGGGTGTCTTGTGGTGTACCGTTTGTGATCGTGCCCATTGCCACCAGGGAGGCGGTCGACAGCGCGGCGCCCGATGCGCGCGCGTTGAGAGCCCTGGCGACGAGATCCGGAGTGGATCATTTTTCCCTCTATCTGTTTACGACGGACCGGACGGGCGCCGACGACACCGCTACGGTGTACTCGAGGATGTTCGCGCCGGATCTCGGAGTGTACGAGGACCCTGCTACCGGGAGCGCCAGCGGACCGCTCGGCTCCTATTTGGTCCGTCATGCGATCGTCGCGCCCGAACGTGCCGGCGCGATGTTGAATCTGCAGGGCAAGAAGCTCGGCCGGCCCAGTTGGATTCATATCGCGATTGATTTGCGCGGCGGTGCCATCACTCGCGTCCGCGTCGGCGGCAGCTCGGTGTTTGTGGCCGAAGGCCTCTTCGACATCGATCAGCCGCCCGCAGAGGATCCCTTGTCATGACCACGAGCCCGGACACCCGCGTGCTGACCGAACTGGACTTGTATCTGTTCGGAGAGGGCACGCTGCATCGCGCGTTCGACAAGCTCGGGGCCCACCGGCGGCAGGTGGGCGATGCGATGGGGGTCCATTTCGCGGTCTGGGCGCCCAACGCCGAACAGGTGAGCGTGATTGGCGACTTCAACGGCTGGAATGCCGCGTCGCATCCTATGCAGAACCTCGGCGCCAGCGGTATCTGGGAAGTGTTCGTGCCGGACGTGGGGGACGGCGATCGGTACAAGTTCGAGATCGTGTCGCGCGTCGATGGCTCCAGGCTGCAGAAAACCGACCCCTTTGGTTTCTTCTTTGAATCCGACGCCAGCGGCGCCGCCATCGTCTGGGACCTGAACCGGTACGCGTGGCGCGATGGCGGGTGGATGGAAGCCCGCCGCCGCCACAACGGGTGGCTCGACCGTCCGATGTCGATCTATGAGGTGCATCTCGGGTCGTGGAAGCGGGTGCCCGACCGCGGCAACGCGCATCTCACCTACCGCGAGATGGCGCAGCAGCTTGTGCCGTACGTGAAGGAAATGGGTTACACCCATATCCAGCTGCTGCCGGTGATGGAGCATCCGTTCGCGGGCTCGTGGGGGTACCAGGTCACCGGATTTTTTGCGCCCACGAGCCGTTTCGGCCCGCCCGAAGACTTCAAGGCGTTTGTCGACGAATGCCACCTCAATGGCATCGGCGTGATCCTCGACTGGGTGCCGGGGCATTTTCCGAAAGACGCGCATGGATTGGCGCGCTTCGATGGAACGGCGCTCTACGAGCACGCGGATCCCCGCCAGGGTGAACATCGCGAATGGGGGACGCTGGTGTTCAACTACGGCCGCCACGAAGTGCGCGCGTTTCTGTTGAGCAGCGCGTTGTTCTGGCTCGAGGAATATCACGCCGACGGCCTTCGCGTGGACGCGGTGGCGTCGATGTTGTACCTCGATTACTCGCGCCAGGAAGGCGAATGGCTGCCCAACCAGTACGGCGGACGCGAGAACCTCGATGCGATGGAATTCCTGCGGCGGCTGAACGTGGAAACACATTCGCAGCATCCGGGCAGCGTGACCGTCGCGGAGGAATCGACCGCGTGGCCCGGAGTCACCAGGCCCGTGCATCTCGGCGGGCTCGGGTTCACCTACAAGTGGAACATGGGCTGGATGCACGACGTGCTCGAGTACGCCAGCAAGGATCCCGTCTATCGCCGCTGGGCGCATAACGATCTCACGTTCTCACTGCTGTACGCCTTTACCGAAAATTTCATCCTGCCGCTCTCGCACGACGAAGTGGTGCACGGTAAACGCGCGCTGCTCGACAAGATGCCGGGCGATGTGTGGCAGAAGCGCGCCACGCTGCGCGCGCTGTTCGGCTACATGTTCGGTCATCCGGGCAAGAAGCTGATGTTCATGGGCGACGAGTTCGGCCAGTGGCGCGAGTGGGACCACGACGAGAGCCTCGACTGGCACATGCTTGGCGATCCGGGCCACGCCGGGATCCAGCGATGGGTTCGAGATTTGAACCGCTGTCTTGCGGGACAGCCCGCGCTCCATCAGGTGGACTTCGACTACACCGGCTTTGAATGGCTCGATTGCAGCGATTTTGAAAGCAGCGTGGTGTCGTTCGTGCGACGCGCGCACGACCGTTCAGACTTCGTCGTGGTGGCGGTGAACCTTACTCCGGTGCCACGTCTTGACTATATCGTTGGAGTGCCGGAGCCGGGACGGTATCTCG
>DASZHO010000162.1:0-7120 GCA_035937795.1 Vicinamibacterales bacterium
CTGGCGGTTCGCCCCAGGCCCAATCGACCCCGGCGCCCGTGGCCCCAGGCGCGGCCGCGGTCCCAGCAGCGCCCGTTGCCCCGGTAAGTCCAGTATCCCCAGCACCAGGCGTCCCGTCGCGCGTTTCGAAGGCGCCCCGGCCGACTCAGGGCAGTGCAGCCGTTGCCGGGAGAAAGGCCGCTGAACCGACACCCCGTCCAGTGGACCTCACACCGCCGACTCCGGCGCCGGAGTACGCCGGTCTGGTGGACAAGTATTGCGTCACCTGTCACAACGACAGGCTGAAGACGGCGGGCCTGTCGCTGCAGCCCGTTGCGTCGTTGGCTGGCGTGCCCGAACACGCGGAGATCTGGGAAAAAGTCATGCGGAAGGTGCGCTCGGGCGAGATGCCGCCCAGCACCGTCCGGTCGCGGCCCGAGCCGGAGGTTGCCAAGGCGTTTGCGGCGTTTCTCGAGACCAGTCTGGACAGGGCAGCCGTCGCCAATCCGAACCCTGGCCGGGCCCCGGTCCATCGGCTGAACCGCGCCGAGTACAGCAACGCCATCCGCGATCTGCTCGCCGTGGACGTGCGGCCCGGGGAGTGGCTGCCGGTCGATGATTCGGGATATGGATTCGACAATATTGCGGCCGTGCTCTCGACCTCTCCCGCATTGCTCGACCGGTACATGTCGGCCGCGCACAAGATCAGCCGGCTGGCCGTCGGCGATCTCGCGATGAAGCCGGTCGAGGAGATCTTCGACGCCAAGCGCGATCCGGTCAAGGGTTCGCGTAACGAGCAGCTGACCGATGATTTGCCGTTCGATTCGCGCGCCGGCATTTCGGTGCCCTATTACTTTCCCGTCGACGCCGAGTACGTCTTCAAGTTCCGGCTGATCGGTGTGCAGCCGACGGGTGAGGAAGCTGAAACGGATCCCTATCAGGTGCGGATCCCGGTGAAAGCCGGCTTGCACATGGTGGGCGTGACCTCGCCACGCGAGAACGTGAAGCCAGAAAGCGAAGCGCCAGCCGGACGCGGTTTCGGAGGCGGGGGCGGACGCGGCGGCGCCGCGCCGTCGCCGATACCTTCGCCCGTCGATCTGAGGCTGAACGGCGCACGCGTGAAGCGATTCGACGTGCCGGGGCAGACGCCGGAAATCAGCAGGCTGATCATCGGCGGACCGTACAATCCCACGGGACGTGGAGAGACGCCGAGCCGGGCGAAGATTTTTGTGTGCCACCCGGTAAGACCGGCGCAGGAGCCCGCGTGCGCGCGCACGATTCTCGCAACGCTGGCGCACAGGGCGTTTCGCCGCCCCGTGACGGGCGCCGACATCCAACCGCTTTACGCGTTCTACGAAAAGGGACGCGCCGGCGGCGACTTCGAAAGCGGCATTCAAAACGCGATTCAAGCCATGCTCGTCTCGCCGGAATTCCTGTTCCGGATCGAACGGGATCCCTCGACGCTCGAGCCCGCCAAGGCGCATCGCGTCAGCGATCTCGAGCTGGCCTCGCGTCTCTCGTTTTTCTTGTGGAGCACGATCCCCGATGCCGAGCTGCTCGATCTCGCCGAGAAGGGCAGGCTGGAAGAGCCGGCCGTGCTGGAGCACCAGGTGCGCCGGATGCTCGACGACCCGCGAGCCGACACGCTCGTCTCGAACTTTGCGGGACAGTGGTTGAACTTGAGGAACGTCGAGACCCAGAAGCCGGATCCGGTTATTTTTCCGTTCGATGAATCGCTGCGCCAGGCGTTTCTGACCGAGACCCAGCTCTTTGTCTCGAGCATCTTCCGTGAAGACCGCAGCCTTCTCGATCTGCTGTCGGCTGACTATACGTTCGTCAACCAGCGGCTGGCCGAGCACTACGGCCTTCCCCGGATTTATGGCTCGCAATTCCGGCGCGTCGCGCTCACCGACGTGAATCGGCACGGGCTGCTCGGCCAGGGCAGCGTCCTCACGGTCACGTCGTATCCGAATCGCACGTCGGTCGTTCAGCGCGGCAAATGGATTCTCGAGAATCTGCTCGGGACGCCGCCGCCGCCCCCGCCGCCCGACGTTCCGGAATTGAAAGCCGCCCCGAACGGCAAGACGTTATCGATGCGGGAACAGATGCAGGTCCACAGGGCCAACGCGGTCTGCGCGGCGTGTCACGGACGGATGGATCCGATCGGATTCGCGCTGGAGAACTACGACGGCGTCGGTAAGTGGCGCGACGAGGATGCGGCCGGCCGGATCGACGCCAGCGGCAAGCTGCCGGATGGGACCGAATTCCAGGGGCCGGCAGGCCTGACGCAGTTGCTGCTGACGAAGTACCGCGATGATTTTGTGCGGACGGCCACCGAGAAACTGCTGACCTACGCGCTCGGCCGCGGGGTCGAGTACTACGACTATCCCACGGTTCGATCGATTGACCGTGAAGCGGCGCGCGACAATTATCGAATTTCCGCGCTGATTCTCGCTATTATAAAAAGCACACCGTTTCAGATGAGGAGGGGTTCGGAGTCATGACTATGTTCAACAAGTCCTTGCCGCGGCGAACGTTCCTTCGAGGCGTCGGCGCAACGATGGCGCTGCCCTTGCTCGATTCGATGCTCCCGCTGTCGGTGCTCAACGCGGCGGCACCGAAGTCGCCCATCCGGCTCGGCTACTTCTACACCCCCAACGGCATCGTCGGGGCGTGCGACAAGAGTCCGCGGCCGTTCATGTGGACGCCGAAGACGGCCGGGGCCAACTTCGAGTTCAGTCCGACGATGAAGGCGCTGGAGCCGTTCCGCGAGAACGTGAACGTGTTCAGCGGTCTTGCCCAGGTGACGGGCCGGGCGCTTGGCGATGGCCCGGGCGATCACGCGCGCGCGACCGCGACGTTCCTGACCGGCGTCCATCCGTACAAGACCGGCGGCGCCGATTTTCACCTCGGCGTCTCGGCGGATCAGATTGCCGCCAAGGAGCTGGGCAAATATACCCAGTTGTCCTCGCTCGAGCTCGGTCTGGAACCCCAGCCGCTCGCCGGCAACTGCGACTCGGGCTATACCTGCGCATACATGTCGATGTCGTGGCGTTCGTCGACGAGCCCGCTGCCGGCCGAGATCAACCCGCGCACGGTGTTCGAACGGCTCTTCGGCGATGGTGAGAGCACCGACCCCGCCTCACGGATGGCGAGGCTGGAAAACCAGAAGAGCGTGCTCGATTACGTCACCGGGTCCCTCTCACGCCTCCACGGCAATCTGGGCAACGGCGACAAGCGCAAGCTCGACGAATACCTCGACGCGGTGCGCGACATCGAGCGCCGCATCCAGCTCGCCGAAGAGCAGAATCTGACCACGCAGCTTCCGCATATGGAGCGTCCGAGCGCCATTCCGGACGACTACGAGCAGTACAGCAAGCTGATGATCGACATGCAGGTGATCGCCTGGCAGACGGACATGACGCGGGTCTCGTCGTTCATGTTGGGCCGCGACGGCAGCAACCGCGCCTACCCCGAAATCGGGATCTCCGACGGGCACCACTCCATCTCGCACCATCAGGGTGACGCGGAGAAACTCGAGAAGCTGATCAAGATCGACGGGCTCCACGTCTCGATGTTCGCCTACCTGCTGAAGAGGCTCAAAGAGACGCAGGACGGCGACGGTACGCTGCTCGATCACAGCCTGGTGGCGTTCGGCAGCAGCCTCAGCGAATCGAACATTCACACCCACGACGATCTGCCGATTGTGCTCGCCGGCAGCGCCAACGGGCAGGTGAAGGGCAATCGCCATCTGGTGTACGCGAAGGAAACGCCGCTGAACAACCTGTTCCTGAACATGTTCGATTTCGCCGGCGTGCCGCACGTCGAAGAGTTCGGGGACAGCAAGGGCCGACTGACCGGTGTATAGCGCAGGAAGGTCATGACGGGCCAGCGGGCTCTGCGCCTGTTCGGGGTGTGCTGCATCTGGACGCTCGGGGCGCTCTTGCCCCTCCACGCGCAGCAGCGTGACGTCCGTCTGCTGGACGCCGTGAAGCGCCGCGATCAGAAAGCGTTCGCGGCGCTGCTGCGGGCCAAAGCCAACGTCAATGCCGCGCAGCCTGACGGCGCAACCGCCCTGGCGTGGGCGGTTCATCTCGGGCAGCGAAGCATGGCCGAAGCCCTGCTGGACGCCGGCGCCAACGCCAACACCAACGACGAATACGGCGAGACGCCGGTCACGCTTGCCGCGGCGAACGGAGATGCCGTGCTCGTCCAGCGGTTGCTGAACGCAGGGGCAAGCGCGAGCGCGACGCGCTGGAACGGCGAAACGGCGCTGATGATCGCCGCCGGCGCGGGCAGCCTCGACACGGTGCGTCAGCTGGTCCTGCACGGCGCCGACGTGAACGCGTCGGACCCGCGCCGCGGCCAGACTCCGCTGATGTGGGCCGCCGCCGAGGGTCACAGCGATGTCGTTGCCGGACTGATCGAAATAGGGGCCAGCACGAATGCGGTGTCGAAGACCGGGTTTACCCCGCTCGTCTTCGCGATCACCAAGAACGACGTGGCGTCGATCAAGGCCCTGCTGAAGGCCGGCGCAAATCCGAACGCCGCGCTGCCATCGGGCGCCAAGCCCCTCATCGTGGCGATGTCGTATCAGTACACGCCTGCCGCGCTCGCGCTCATCGAGGGCGGCGCCGACGTGAATGTCCGCGATCGGGCCGGGAACACGACACTTCATCTTGCGGCGCAGGCCGGAGATCTCGATCTCATCAAAACGCTGCTCGCCAAAGGCGTCGATCCCAACGTGCGGACGCCCAAGGCGACCTTGCCCGTGGGAGCGCGCGGTGGCGGCGGCGGATTCGGCCGCGGGGGCAATGCCGGCGAGCAGACGCCCCTGATGCTGGCCGCGAAGGGCGATCACGAGGACGCAATGCGCACGCTCGTCGCGGCGGGCGCCAGTCCAGCCCTCAAGGCGCAGGACGGGACGAATCTTCTGATGGCCGCGGCATCGGGAGCCCGCCTGAAAACGTTCAAGTACGTGTACGAGCTCGACCCCGATGTGGACGTCGTGACGACCACAGGCAACACCATCATCCACGCCTCCGTTGCTCAGAACGGCCGGACTCAACCCGAAGTCTGCGAAGTCATCCAGTTCCTCGCCGACCACGGCGCCAAGGTCGACGAAATGAACGGCGCCGGACGCACGCCGATTGCGCTGGCCGACGGCCTGCCGGTCGACATGGCAGTCGATCTCCTCACCAAGCTCATTATCGAGCGCGGTGGGACTCCGAAAATTCCGTCCAAACGCTGAATGCGGCCGATGCCTGCAGGTACAACAGCAATGAGATCAATTGCTCTGGGGATGGTTATCTTCGGGTTGCTGGCGGCGCCCTGTCGGGCGAACGCGAAAGATTTGCGGCTGCTCGACGCCGTCAAGCGCCGCGACCACAAAGCGTTCGCGGCGCTCATCCGGGAGAAGGCCGATGTGAACGCCGCTCAGCCCGATGGCGCCACCGCGCTGGCCTGGGCCGTTCATCTGGGTGACCGGTCGATGGCCGACGCGCTGCTGGCGGCGGGCGCCAACGTCAGCGCAGCCGATGAATATGGCGAAACGCCGTTGACGCTGGCAGCCGCCAACGGCGACGCCCTGATGGTCGAGCGCTTGCTGACCGCCGGAGCCGGCGCGAAGACCAGCCGCTGGAATGGAGAATCGGCGTTGATGATTGCGGCAGGCGCGGGCAGCGTCGACGCGGTCAAGCAGCTTGTCCTGCACGGAGCGGATGTGAACGCCGCGGAGCCCCGGCGCGGTCAGACCGCGTTGATGTGGGCCGCCGCCGAAGGACACACCGATGTCGTGCGGGCGCTCATCGAAATCGGCGCAAACGCCAAAGCCGTCTCGAAGACCGGCTTCAACGCGCTCGCCTTTGCCGTTGCGAAAAACGACGTCGAGTCGATGAAAAGCCTGCTTGCGGCGGGGCTCGATCCGAATTTCACGTTGCCGTCGGGCAATAAGCTGCTGATGATGGCCATGGGATTTTCCAACAGGCAGGCCGCGGTGGCGCTGCTCGAAGGAGGCGCCGACATCAAGGCCGCCGACCGCGCCGGCAACACGCCGCTGCACATCGCGGCCCAGGTGGGCGACGTGGAGTTCGTGAAAGCGCTGCTGGCCAAAGGCGCGAACCCCAACGTGACGACGGCCAACGCCCGGCTGCCGGTACGCGGCGGCGGCGGTGGCGGGCGCGGCGCCGCCGGTGGCGCACTGACGCCGCTCATGGTCGCCGCACGGTCCAATCAAGTCGACGTCATGCGGGTGCTCGTGGCGGGGGGCGCCGATCCGGCGCGTCAAGCCGACAACGGGACGACGCTGCTGATGTTCGGCGCCGCTGGAAAGCTCGAGGCGGTGACGTACGCCTACGAACTCGATCCCCACGTCGACGTGGTCAACAAGGTTGGGCAGACCCCCATTCATGCCGCGCTCGGAGGCGGAGTGCAGCGGACGCAGGACGAGATCTGCCAGGTGATCCAGTTTCTCGCCGACAAAGGAGCAAAGCTCGACGAGCTGGATGAAGCCGGACGGACGCCTATCAGCATCGCCGACTTCCAGCCGATCGATAAGGCGGTCGACCTGCTGACGGCGCTCATCGTGAAATCCGGTGGAGCTCCGAAAATCCCCTCGAAGCGCTGACGCGCGAAGGTGCGTATGAAGAATCTCGCTGCGGCAGGCGGTTTCGTGATCGGCGCCGCCGTCTGGCTTGGAGCCCAGGCGCCCGTCATGCCTCCGCAGGCTCCGCTCAGCGGGCTGCCGCCCGTGGCGTATTCGCTTCCGCCCGAGGCGCAGCCCCAGCCCGGCGTCCCGAAGGGCACGGTCACCAAGCACGTGCTCGCGCCCGGCAGGTTTTATCCGGGCACGCCCCACAACTATCAACTCTACGTGCCCGCCCAGTACGACGCCGGTCGCCCGGCGCCCTTCATGATCTTCCTGGATGGCAGCGGATACGCAGGCGACAGCGTGCGGGTCCCGGTCGTCCTCGACAACTTGATCGCCAAGGGGGACATCCCGCCGATGATGGCGATGTTCATCGATCCCGGCGTCATGCCCGCGCTTTCCGATCAGGCGCAGAATCGATACGAGCGCATCTTCGAGTACGACTCGCTGACGCCGCGCTTCGCCAACTTCCTGATTGAAGAGCTGATTCCCGAG
>DASZHO010000163.1:0-2685 GCA_035937795.1 Vicinamibacterales bacterium
TCTGCTGTGTTTGCCGCCAAGAACAAAGGTTGGATCGTCATCGCTGGAGTTCGGACCACACAAGTGGAACACGGCAAAGCGACGGGGGCCGATCGCGTGGTTGCGCTCGACGATGAACGCTCGCTCGCGTCGCTGGGATCCGTTGACGCCGTCGCCGATACCGTGTCAGGACCAACCGCCGACAAGTTGACTGCCAAAGTCAAAAAAGGTGGAATGTTCGCTTCTGTGCTCGCTCCACCGAGCAATGCCGCAGCTCACCCGAATGTCAGGATCGAGACCATGCAGGTGAAGCCGGCACCTGCAACATTAGTCGAGATGGCCGAAGCTGTCAGAGCTGGAAAACTGACGATTCCGCTCGGACAGCGATTTTCGTTGGCGGAAGCGAACAAAGCCCATCTTGCTGCCGAGAAGGGCGGATCAGGAAAGCTTCTGCTGCTCGCGTGACGTTGGATCCACGACGACGACCCGCGCTGCTGACGCAATGCTCACGGATGCGAAGAGAACCGCGGCATCGCCGCTCGATTCGCTGATCGCGCGCCATCTACTAGATTCTCGGGGCTGGAGCGAGGACGGCCAGCACGAGCAGGCGTCCCTTGCCGGTGTTCTTGACACCATGCGGCACTCCATCGGGAGCCACCATGACATCGCCCGCCTGCATCGGCAAGTCCCGGCCTTCGAGCAGGAAAATGCCCTCACCGTCGATCACGTAATACATTTTGTCTGTGCCGGCGTGGGCGTGCAGCACATGCGATTGGCCCGGCTCAAAAGCGTTCAAGCCGACCAGCAGCCGGGCCGATTCGTAGATGGTACTCTTGCCCATCTTGTCGGACCGCCACTCGGCGTGATCCGCTGGTCTGATGACTGCAGTATGCGTCTGCATATGGCAATCAATTGTAACAACGTCGGAAGAGAACCGGCGGTCACCCGAGCGAACCGGCTTAGAGCCGCTAAGAAAAAGCGCCCGCGAATGCGACGTTGGGGTTAGCGCTGCGTGCCGATCAAGTCGTTGACCGCGGCCACCAGCGTGCGCACCTTGGCTTGATCTCGGGCCGTGGTCATCGCGGCATCCAGCCGAGAGGCAAGCTCCCTCAGCGCCGCCTTGCGCTCAGACCCGGACCGCCGCTCCGCGCTGGTCAATGCCGTCCGTGCCGACGTAATCGTCTCCGAACCGACTCCGTTCGATCGCGCGAGCTGATCCAGATACGCACCTACGAGCGCGAAGCTCGGCGGCCAGACGAACCGCTGCTGGTCCTGCGTATTCCAATACGCCATCTTCACTGTCTTGGCGGCGGCGAGCTCGTTCTGCGTGATCAGGCCGCTCGGCATCAGCTCGTAGATGTCCAGGCCACGCGCGATCTCGGAACTGACAATCACGCCGTTGTACCAGTAGGCGGACCAGGAGCCGCCCATCGCCAGGCGAGCGCCGTCGACCGGGCCGCGATCGAAGTACGCGATCTCCTGTGGATGGTCGACGTCCGTCCAGTCGAACACGGATATGCCGCCCTGATACCACGATTGCACCATGATTTCGCGGCCAGGAATCGGTATCAGCGAGCCGTTATGCGCGACGCAGTTCTCGAACGGTGTCTGCGGGGCTGGCAGCTTGTAGTAGCTGTGGAAGATCAGCTTGTTGTTCACGATGGTGAAGAGCGCGTCGGCGCCCCACTCCATCTTGTCGCTTTCGCGGCAGCGCGGCTGTCCGCCTCCGCCCCACTCGTCCGTGAAGAGGATTTTCTTCCCGTCGTTGCTGAAGGTGGCCGAGTGCCAGAACGACATGTTGGAGTCAGCCGCCGCGTCAAGACGGACCGGATGGCCGGCGTCGCGAATGTCGAGCAGAAGACCCAGTCCGGCGCATGCCCCGCCAGCGAGACCAATTTCTGGGTAGACGGTGATGTCGTGACATTGATTCGGACCGGTTGGCGGTGGCGGCGGCGCGTTGGCTCGGCCTCGTCCGCCGGGTCCGGCGTCGGCAGTGCCCGCCGCCCCACGCTCCGGCGTTCCCCGCGCAGCAGCCGCGGCGGCCGCAACGGCACGTTCGGCGGCGTCAATGGCATCGCGGCGAGCATCGCGCGGAGGCACCGGTAGACCGTTGAAGATGCGCGGCGAGCTGACAATCGCAGCTCGCTCCGGCGCAGCAAGGGGCACCTTGATCACTTCCAGCCGGAAGCGCGCCGTGTTGGGATCGTCGATCCCGCCGTCCGCGCAGCCGGGCACTTCGTCGGCCGATCGGACGGCTGCGGTGCCCGAGACGTAGATGTAGACGTTGTCGGCGTCGCCCTGCTGCGTCACGACCGTGTGCGTATGCGATCCGCGGCACGTCTGCACACTCGTGACCAGCCTCGGATGCTTGACGTCGGCGATGTCGAACACGCGGATGCCCCGCACGCGATCCCTGCTGACCGGATCCGGTACCCCGCCGAAGCCACAGTCGAATCGACTGTTGGTCGACTCGGACGACATGAACAGCAGGTTTCGATACACCGACACGTCGTTTTGCGACGCGGGACACAGGTAGCTTTGCGCGAGCACCGGCTTGGCGGGATCGGAAATGTCGTACAGCTCGAACCCGTTGTAGTTGCCCTGAATCGCGTACTTGCCGGTGAACGCGAGATCCGAATGCGTCGCGCCAAGGGTCTTTCCCGTCGGTGGTGTGGTCGAAATCAGACGCATGTTCCACGCGGCCTG
>DASZHO010000164.1:0-28059 GCA_035937795.1 Vicinamibacterales bacterium
GAATAGTTCAAATTGCGAAACGTGCCCGGCGAGCCAATCGTGACCGGCACGTTCACCGTGCCCGTGAAAAAGTTGCTGCTCACCGTGAGGCCGTTTGAAAAATTCCCACGGACGACTTCGCCGACCGCCGTGATTTTGTCCGCGAACGTCAGCGTGAAGCCGCCGAGTTCCGACAGAAACAGGTTGCCGTTGGTGTGGACGCGGCCGCCGAAATTGAAGTTGTCGCCGGCGTAGAACGTCAGGTCGCTATCGGAGAACACGCCGAACTGGAACACGGGGACGGCCACCGTCTGCACTTCGCGCCGCAGGCGCATTTCGGATCCGCCCGAGGTCGAGCGCGCGGTGATCGTGATCGGATATTTCGTGATGATCCCTTTGAACCCCTTATACGGGCCCGCAGTGATGTTGCTGCCGGTCGGGTCGTCGGGCGCGGGGTTGCCGTGGATGTCGGCCTTCCACGTGACCGAGTAGCCGGACCCCGCGGTGCCCCCAGGCGCGATAAAGCTGAAGCCCGGAATCACCGGCGGATTCAGCAGCAGGGCGTTGATGTCCGCGACGCTCGGGGCCACGTCCGCGCCGAAGAGCTGCGCCAGATCGGAGGTCAGCTTTTCGAGCCCGGCATGCGCGGCCGCATAGGCGCGCGTCGAGTCTTTGTCGAGCGCGTTCGATCGCATGTCGGAGTTCACCGCCGCGAAAAATCCGGCCATCAGCGCGGCCATCAGCATCATCACCAGGAGCGTGACGATCAGGGTGACGCCCGAGTCGCTGCCGATGGACTGAGTCGATGCTGCGCGCCGAATATGTCGTTTCAACGATGCCACTTGAATCCTCCCAAGATCGATGTTACGGAGCCAGATATTCGTCGACGAACGCCATGCCTCGCAGACTCACCTGCGAGGTGAGGGTGTTGCGGAACATCTGCCCCGCCAACTGAACTGCCTTCTTCGAGTGACTCGTCATCAGGACGTTGATTTTGCGCACCTGATTCACGTTGCACGGGTTCGGCGCGCATGCGCCTGTTCCCGCCAGATCGGAAGCCGAGAATCGGACGGTCGACGGGTTGGTGAGACCGTCGGCGATATCGAACGTGAACAGCAGGTTTTCGATTTCCATCGCGACGGCGACGCCGGACGTGTTGTCGAACGTCGTCGCGCTGCCGTTGTTGATGCGCCGCACCAGCCGCGGGTGATTCGCGTCCGTGTTGTCCAGGTAGTAGGTGATCATCCTCATACGTGTCGCGTTGGTCGGGATGACTTGCGTCGCAGGAAGAGTGGGCAGCACGTCGGGGGGCGCGGTCGCGCGCAAGGACGCGACGTTGCCAGCTGCCGCACCCGACTGATTCAGGTTCAGCGCGTCACCGTCGGCGAAGGTAATCCGGCGGTTGACGGTGTCGACCGACGTGACCTCCACGAGCGTGGTCGTGGCCCCCTTTTCCAGCATCAGTAGCTGCCCGGGTTGAACCCGATCCGGTCCCGTCGCGATATTGATGGCGAGCCCCGTCGCCACATCCGTCGTCGCGACGTCGATCGTGGTGTTCGTGATCGCGGTCAGCGGCACGTTGATGAAGTTGTTGTCGGCGGTCAGTACCGTGAGCACGTCGGTGGCCGCCCCGTTGATCACCGGGCCAAGGCCCGGCTCGGGGTTCACCGCGTTCATGTCGAGGTCGCCCACGGCGTTGGTAAACGCAGTGCCCGGAGGGCCAGGCATCTTGACCCGGCTCGAACCGACGCCCGACGGCGTCAGAATCGCATGCCCGGTCGGGAGGCCCGAACCCACCTGCAGCAGGTCGCGCACGACCATGTCCATGCCGATGCGCAGCGTGTTGTTCATGCCGCTGATGACCATGGCTGTCTCGTTGAGGCGAGTCGCGTGCTGCATCGCCATCGTGGCCGCGCCGAGGACCACGACGCTGATGGCCATCGACACCAGGAGCTCCACCATCGAGAAGCCCGCCGTTGGGCTGCGACGAGCGTAATTGATCGAGGGTTTGATTTTCATGAGAATGCCGATATGTAAGTCGTGAGGGTATAGTTTCGACTCACGCCCTCAATCGTGTACCGGATGATCACCGTGATTTGCCGAAGATTGGGGTTGACGACCGAGGTTCCGTCCTTGAACAGCGGCGTGATTTGTATTTCCCGCGTGTAGTTCGATAGCGGTATGAGCACGTCGTCGCTATTGCCCAGAATGCCGTCGGGGCCGGGAGTTCGAATGGTCTCGACGCCGGTGTCGTCGGCGGTGTTGACCAGGCCATCGGGACCCGGGTTCTTCAGTGGTTGAGCACCGTTGAGAAACACTCCACCGCTGCCGACGTTTTGAATGTTCGTCCACGACAGAAGGCCCGTGTCGCGCGCCGAGTGCACGCTCTCGACCGCCTCGCGCGCCTTTTCACGCGCGATCAATGCAGGCGACGATCCCGCCATGAAGCGCATGCCGTTGCCGAGAAAGCCCGCCAAGGTGAGCAGACCGCCCGCCAGGATGGCCGTCGCGACGATCACCTCCATCAGCGTGAACCCTTCGCTGGACGACACGGTCGCGTGATGCCTGCTCATTGTGTCCATTGCGTACCGTCCCATTTCCACACTTTGATTAATCCCGTCGTGCCGAAGATCGTTAGCGCCCTGGCGGATGTCGCGCGCACCGGGTCGCCGAAAAAAATCGTGCCGTTTACAGGGTCGCCGTTCGAATCCAGGAGCGAGCCGTCACTCGTAAATTCGATCGTCGGCGTGACGCCAAACGCGATCGAGCTGGCGTTCCCGAAGTGGTCGGGCGTATCGGCCATGCCCGTGAACTTGTAGAACTGCTGCCCGTTGTCCAGATAGGTGTTCAGCACCGTCGTCGTGGCGGGGCCCGGCACCTCTATGCGCACGACCTGGATGCTGTTCGGCGCGGTAAAAATCACCTGGAAGTCGCGGCGCTCGCCGACGGCGCGGTTGCGCGCGAGCTCCACCGCGTTCAGCGCTGAAATCGCCGCGCTATCCGACTTGGCGCTATTGATCAGCGTTGGGCTCATGCCCACCGCCATGGCGAACACCACGCCTAAGATGCCCAGAATCATGAGCACCTCTACCAGCGTGAAACCGTTTGAGTTGTTTGTGTCCCGTGTCATCACAGGACCATAGCGCAATTTGGGGGCCGATTGGCAGTAGCGTACAGGAGGACTGTATGTCATTGTAAATAAGCCACTTATAAGCTAAATACGAGATCTGTTGATTCTTGGTACACGTTGCAATTTCGACACGGCTTTGCTGTTTTTGTAATTATCGGCCGCTCCGGAGGCCTACACTGCTATGGAGGCCGCGCCGATACGTCATCGAAGAGGGACGATCCACCAATGCGAAAAACACTGTTGTTTGCGGGGTTGCTGGCGCTTCTGGCCTGGCCATCTGTCGCTCGCGCCCAGTCACTGGGCGACGTGGCCCGTGCCGAAGAAGCCCGGCGAAAAGCCGTGAAACAGCCCGCAAAGGTCTACACCAACGATGATTTGAAACGGAACGGGGGCGAGAGCACACCCGCGCCAGCCGCTCAACCGGCTGCGAGCGCTAAACCTGCCGAACCCTCCAACGGAGGCCCACCCAAGGCGGACACGGCTGCGGCTGCGGACGACTCCAAGTCCAAGAAGGATGAGGCGTACTGGAGAAATCGCATCACCAGCGCCCGCGATGCGCTCGCGCACGACAAGGTGCTGATCGACGCCGTGCAGAGCCGAGTGAATGCGCTCACGACCGAGTTTGTGAACACCGACGATCCGGCGCGGCGGGCCGTCATCGAAGGCAATCGCAAGACGGCGCTGGCCGAAATGGATCGGCTTACCAAGGACGTCGACAACCAGACCAAGGCGATCGCGGACACCGAGGAAGAAGCCCGGAAGGCCAGCGTGCCGGCCGGCTGGCTGCGATAGTTGGCCGCATCCGTCCTTCTCGTCGAGGACAAGGACTCGCTCCGCACGATGCTGCGCCTGGCCATTGAGGCCCAGGGCCACACCGTCATCGAAGCGCGCGACCAGCCCGAAGCCGTCCAGAAACTGCAGGAATCCCGTCCGGCCGTTGTCCTCACCGATTTGCGCCTGCCGCAGGGCGACGGGTTCGGCGTGCTACGCGCGGCAAAGGAACACGATCCGGAAACCCCGGTTGTGGTGATGACCGCCTACGGCAGCATCCAGGATGCCGTCGAGGCGATGAAAGAAGGCGCGCTCGATTTTCTCGCCAAGCCCGTCGATCCGGACCATCTCCTCTTGCTGCTCGAGCGCGCGCTCGCGCAGCGCCGGCTCGTGACCGAGAACATTCTTCTGAAGGACGAGCTCGCGACGCGTCGCGGGGCGCCGCAGATTATCGGCGAGGCGCCGGCATTGAAGCAGGTGATCGTCGCGCTGCAGCGCGCGGCCGGTACTGACGCCACGGTGCTGCTCGAGGGCGAAAGCGGAACGGGAAAGGAGTTGTTTGCGCGTGCGCTCCACGCGCTCAGCGAACGCTCCGACGGGCCGTTTGTCGCCATCAACTGCGCGGCGATTCCCGACAACCTGCTCGAGACGGAGTTGTTCGGGCACGAGAAGGGCGCTTTCACGGGGGCGGTCGGCCGCAAGCCCGGCAAGTTCGAGCTGGCGCATCGCGGCACGCTGTTCCTGGACGAAATCGGCGACCTCCCGCTCGGCTTGCAGGGCAAGATTCTGCGTGCGCTCGAAGAGCGCCGGTTCGAACGCGTCGGCGGCACGGTCTCCCTGCACGTCGACGTCAGGATTGTCGCGGCGACCAACAAGGGGCTGCGCGCGGCCGTGGCGGCGAAGGTGTTTCGCGAGGACCTTTACTTCCGGCTGTCCGTGTTCCCGATCATGATTCCACCGCTGCGCGACCGGCCGGACGATATCCCCATCTTGGCGCGCGTGTTCGTCGAGCGCTTCTGCCGGGAAATGAAAAAAAAGGTGGCGACCCTTTCTCCCGCCGCGATCGAGCTTCTCCAGAAGTATCCGTGGCCCGGCAACGTTCGGGAGCTGCAGAACTCGATGGAGCGCACAGTGATCCTGGCCGACGGCGATACGATTCTTCCCCGGCACCTGAATCTGACGTTTCACGCGCCCGTGCGCCAGGAGCCGCCGAATCCATGGGCCGGTTTTGATTTTTCCGGTACGCTGGCCGAGGTCTCCCGCCGGGCGCAAGGCGAAGTGGAAAAGCGCAAGATCGAGCAGGTGCTGAAGGAAGCCGGCGGGGACAAGGGACGAGCGTCGGAGATCCTCCAGCTGCCGTACAAGACGTTTCTCATGAAGCTGAAGGATTATCGGATTCCGTGAAAGTTACTTTCCACCTTCTACTTTCCACCTTCCACTTTCCACCTTCCACTTTCCACCTTCCACTTTCTACTTTCTACTTTCTCTCTCTCCCTCACTTCTTGAGCCCGAGCTTCCGCAAGGCTCTGCCAAGTTCCTCCTCGCCGACGTCCTCGACCGTCGTCCACGATCCGATCTTCGTGCACAACACGTAGTGCAGCGTGCCGTCCACGATTTTCTTGTCGTGCTTCACCGCGTCGAGCACTTCGCGCGCCGACAGATCGCCGATCGGCGGCAGCGGCCCGAGCTGCATGATGATGCGCGTCAACGCCTGGCGATCCGCATCGAGCATCAGGCCACGGACGACCGCCAGCTCGGCGGCCACGAGCATGCCGTAGGCGACCGCTTCGCCATGCCGGAAGCGGCGATACTTCGTCACGGCTTCGAGCGCATGGCCGGCGGTGTGGCCGAAATTCAGCATCCGCCGCGGCCCCTTTTCGCGCTCGTCCTCGCCGACGACCGCCGCCTTGATCGCACAGGCGTCGCCGATGATCGGGACGACCACGTCCGGTTTCTTCGCAAACAGGCCATCGATATTCTTGCTGACGCGGTCGAACAGATCGCGGCTCGAGGTCATTCCGTACTTGATGACTTCATAGAGCCCCGCGCGAAACTCGCGGCGCGCCAGGGTTTCCAGCAGCACCGGATCGGTCGCGACGAACGAGGGATGGTAGAACGCGCCGATCAGGTTTTTTCCCAGCGGATGGTTGACGCCGACTTTGCCGCCGATCGAGCTGTCGACTTGCGCGAGCAGCGTGGTTGGCACGTGGATCAAGCCGATGCCGCGCAGATACGTGGCGGCGATGAATCCCGCCATGTCGCCGATCACGCCGCCGCCAACGGCGATGATGCCGGCGCCGCGGTCGGCTTGCAGCTTGATCAGCGATTCGTAGGCGCGCGCCACCGTGGCGAGTTGCTTGTAGCGCTCGCCGTCAGGAAGCAGGATCGGTTCGGTGTTCGGCACGGCGCGGCTGAGCGCCTTGCCGTGTAGCTTCCACACCAGCGGGCTCGAAATAAAAAGCTGCCGCGCGCCGGCCTTGGATTGCTCGACCAGCCGGCCCAGCTGCGCCGTGAGACCGTGCTCTATGTAGACCGGGTAACGATGGGTTCCCGCCGTGACGTCGATTCGTAACATAGGTAAGTTGCAAACTTACTTTCGACTTTCGACTTTACTTTCTACTTTTCACCTTCGACTTTTTTGTTGCAGTAGGATACACCCAGTGGATCTCCGCGGCGACTTCGTCATCGTCGGCAGCGGCATCGCGGGACTCCGAGCCGCGGTCGAGCTGCCGCCCGCCGGAGACATCGTCATCATCACGAAGGCCGATCCGAGCGAGAGCAACACCGAGTACGCGCAGGGCGGCATTGCGGCAGCGATCGGCGCAGACGACTCACCGGCGCTGCACGCGGCTGACACCGAGGCGGCCGGCGACGGCCTCTGCGACGAGCGCGCGGTGCGCGTCCTCACCGAGGAGGGTCCGCGCTATACACTCGAGCTGCTCGAGTGGGGTGCCCGATTCGATCTCGATGCGCACGGCCGGCCGGCGCTTGCCTCCGAAGGAGCCCACAGCGTCCGCCGGGTGCTGCACGCCAGCGATGCGACCGGGCGCGAGATCGGGCGTGTGTTGTGGGAGCGGACGTCGGCGATGACTCGCATCCGCGTGCTGAAGAACACGCTGGCGACCCAGGCGGTGATCGAAGATGGATGCTGCGCGGGCGTGCGGTTCATCGACGAACAGGGAAGGCCGGGGCAGGTGCGCTCGCGCGCGACGTTACTGGCAACCGGAGGCGCCGGCCAGGTGTTTCACGAAACCACGAATCCCGCCATCGCCACGGGCGACGGCGTGGCGCTCGCGTTCCGCGCCGGCGCGCGGGTTGCGGACATGGAATTCGTGCAGTTCCACCCGACCGTGCTCGACGTCGAAGGCGCGCCACGCTTTCTCCTGTCCGAAGCTCTGCGTGGCGAGGGTGCGCGACTCGTAAATGCCGCCGGCGAGGCCTTTATGGTCAACTATCACCCGTCGGGCGACCTCGCCCCGCGGGACGTAGTGGCGCGAAGCATCGTCCGGGAATCGAAACGGACCGGAGGGGGTGTGTTTTTGAGTATGCAGCATCTCGATCCGGGCCAGGTGCGTCGCCGGTTTCCGATGATTGCCGCCACGGTTCTCAAAGCCGGGCTCGACCTGGCGCGCGATCTGATTCCCGTTGGGCCCGCCGCGCATTACTTGATGGGAGGCGTCGAGACCGATCTGGATGGCCGTACTTCCATTCCCGGGTTGTTTGCCGCCGGCGAAGCGGCCTGCACCCGTGTGCACGGCGCCAACAGGCTGGCGAGCAACTCGTTGCTGGAGGGACTGGTCTTCGGCGCCCGTGCCGGACAGGCGATGGCCGGGTCGGCCTCCACCGCAAAATTGCCCGCGCCGGTCTTCCGCGAGGCTTCAACATCGGCCGCGACGATGCCTGAGCGCCGGATGCCGCCGCTCGATGAAGAGGACATACGCGCGCTGATGTGGAAATCGGTCGGCCTGTTTCGCGATCGCGACAGCCTGCTCGAGGCGGTCGATCTCCTCCAATCGCAGCAGGCCGCGCTCGAGCGGCGGCTCGCGGACAATCCGGGGATGGGTCACGAAGCCTGGCGGCTGGCGAGCCTCATCACCGTCGCGGCGCTTATTGCAAGATCGGCCTTGCGCCGCGAAGAGAGCCGGGGCGGCCACTTCAGAACCGATTTTCCGGCGCGCGACAACGTTAACTGGAAGATCCACGTTTCAGACCTGATGCATCGCTCATGAAACAGTCAAAGCTTCTGTTCCAGACGTACCGTGAAGCCCCGCGCGACGCCGATGTGGTCAGCCAGCAGCTCATGATGCGCGCGGGCATGATCCAGAAGCTCGCGGCAGGCATCTACGACTATCTGCCGCTGGCCCTCCGCAGCATCCGGAAGTTCGAAAACATCGTCCGCGAAGAGCTCGTGAGAGACGGGTGCCAGGAGTTGCTGATGCCCACGGTTCAGCCGCGCGAGCTGTGGGACGAGAGCGGCCGCTGGCAGTTCTACGGGCGGGAGCTTCTGCGGTTCAAGGATCGCAAAGACGCCGATTTCTGCCTGGGACCGACCCACGAAGAAGTGGTGACCGACATCGTGCGGAAGAACGTGAAGAGCTACAAGCAGCTGCCCATCAACCTGTTTCAGATTCAGACGAAGTTCCGCGACGAGATCCGACCCAGGTTCGGCCTCATGCGGGGCCGCGAATTCATCATGAAGGACGCCTATTCCTTCCACGTCGACGATGCCGATGCGGACCGGGAATACTGGAGGATGTTCGAGGCCTACAGGCGGATCTTCACGCGGCTCGGCGTCAAGTTCCGCCCGGTCGAGGCCGACAGCGGCGCGATTGGCGGCAGCTTCACCCACGAGTTTCACGTCCTGGCCGGCAGCGGCGAAGACGCGATTCTCAGTTGCGACGCGTGCGAATACACCTCGAATGCGGAAAAAACCGAAGCGCCCAAGCTGCCGTTCCAGTACTCATCCGAGCCGGTGCTCGAGCTCAAACGCGCCCATTTTCACACCCCGGGCATCATCGCGATGGAGGATCAAGCCAGAGCATTCAAGGACGGCGAACACGATGGCCTGCCGCTCGATCACGCGTCCAAGTTCTATCTCTACCGCGCGACGAAAGCGGACGCCGCGTGGGACGTTGGGTTGGTGCTGCGCAGCGACCACGAGCCCAACACCGTGAAGCTGAAGAATCTGATCGGCGCTGATTCGCTCGAGCTCGTGCCGCTCGAGGAGGCGGAGCGCCGCGCCGGCACGCGTTCGGGTTTCATCGGGCCCGTCGAGCTCGACGTGCCGATCTACGCCGACCGCAGCCTCGAGGGGGCATACAACCTCACCTGCGGTGCCAACAAAGAGGGCTATCACCACTTTGGATTCAAGCCCGATCGCGATTTGAAGCAGTTCAAGGGATTCCACGATTTGCGGATGGCGCGCGAAGGCGATGTGTGCGCGCGCTGCGGCAAGGGCAGGTACCAGGCGTTCCGCGGCATCGAAGTCGGTCAGGTCTTCAAGCTCGGCACGAAGTACTCGACGCCAATGCGCTGCGTGTACCTGGACGAAGCGGGCGTCGAGCGTCCGATGGTGATGGGATGCTACGGCCTCGGCATCACGCGCACCATCGCGGCCGTGATCGAACAGAATTACGACGCCGACGGCATCATCTGGCCATGGCCGGTGGCCCCGTACCACGTACACCTCGTGAGCCTGGACGCGAACAAGCCCGAGATCGCGGCTGTGGCGGATCGGGCCGAGAGTGATTTGGAAGCCGCCGGATTCGAGGTCCTCCACGACGATCGGGAAGGCCTGAGCCCCGGCGTGAAGTTCAAGGACGCCGACCTCATCGGGATGCCGTTGCGCCTGACGGTCGGTGCGAGGGGGCTGAAAGATGGAATTGTCGAGCTGCGCGACCGCCGGACCAAGGAGGTCCTGAAGGTGAAACCAGAGGAGGTGGTTCAGACGATTGCCGCTGCGAGAGACAAATCAGCTACGCTGAAAAGTTGAAAGTTGAAAGTTAAATCTCGAAAGTAACGGAACTTTTGACTTCACTTTTAATTTTTGCCTTTTAACTTTCGACTTTCGACTTTCGACTTTTGACTTTCGACTTTCGACTTTCGACTTTTGACTTTTAACTTTCCTCCATCACCTGTTTCTTTCCAAACATCCACGCAATCAGCACGCTGATGAAATACAGCCCGATCATCGGTATCGCGACGATGAACTGGCTCGCCATGTCGGGGCTCGGCGTCACGGCCGCCGCCACGATGAAGATCCCGAGAATCGCGTACTTGAAATAACGCAGCATCTGCCGCGCCGTCACCACACCCATCTTCGCCAGGAAAAAGACGATCGTCGGCATCTGGAACACCAGTGCCATCCCCACGACCATCTTGATGTAGAGGCCGAACGCATCCTCGATGCGGGGCATGAACGCCACGAAGTCGTTCGAGAACCCGGAGAAAAACTTCCACATGATCGGAAACACGACTTTGTGGGCAAACCAGGCGCCGCCGATGAATCCCGAGGAGGAGAGAACCACGAACGGCACCGCGAACCGCCGCTCTTTTTGGTAAAGCGCAGGCGCGATGAACAGCCACAGCTGCGACATGATCAGCGGCGCGGCGATCACCAGTCCGGCGATGATCGCCAGACGGATGTACAGCATGAAGGCTTCAGGCGCTTCGGTATAGATGAGCTTGCTGCCGGGCGGCAGCATGGCCTGCATCGGCCGCATCACGAATCCGTAGATGCGCCCGATGAACAGGGTGGCGATGGCTACGCCGAAGCCGAGTGAAATGACCGAGTAGATCAGGCGCTTCCGGAGCTCGTCGAGATGCTCCAGAAACGACATTTTTCCGCCGGTTTCTTCGGCGCCCTCCTCTCCCCAGCGACCGGACTCGTCGTCTGCCGGTGAGTCCTTGTTGCCTTGAGGATCGGGAAAGGGAACGACCGCCATGGGATGTCCGGTTCCGGGCTAGGCGCCGGTGTCCACGTGTTGGGTGGGCGGGGCTTCGGCGTTCGCGGCGGTCGTGGGGGCGGCCGGCAGCGGCGGCATGGGCTTCTTGACGGTCTTTTGCTCTTCGATCCTGATTTCTTCTTCGAGCGTTGACTTCAGCTCGTTCGACGCGCGCTTGAATTCCGCCAGGCTCTTTCCGATTGATTTGCCGAGTTCGGGCAGTTTGCGCGGCCCGAAGACGATCAGCGCGATCACCAGAATGACCAGCATCTCCGGCATGCCAATGGAACCCATAAATGCGTACTCCTTAGAGAAGTGCGAGACTCACTATTATACCCCCAGCAGGCGGATCTTATTGCTACAGGTGGGCTTATCTAGTACCATTTTGATTGCTATGCGAACATATCGATCTGTCTCTGTTGCCGCCCTCGCCATTGCCCTTTCCGCCCTCGCCGGCGGCTTTTACGGGGGACGCGTCCTCGCGGTCCAGGACGGGCTGCCGGAACGCTACAGCGTCTTCACCGCGGCCCTGAACCAGATCGACCAGAAATATGTCGAAAAGGTCGAGTCAGACCGGCTCGTGTACGGCGCCATCAACGGCATGCTCCAGACGCTCGATCCGCATTCGAGCTTCATGGATCCGAAGGCGTACGCCGCCCTGCGCGAACGCCAGGAGGGGCACTACTACGGCCTCGGCATCAGCATCAACGTCGTCGACGGCGACATCACCGTCGTGGCGTTGTTCGAAGGGTCGCCTGCATACAAGAAGGGCATCCGCCGCGGCGACATCATCGCCAAGATCAACGGCGAGGATGCCAAGGGGTGGACGAGTGATCAGGCCGTGGCGAAGCTGCGCGGCCCGCGCGGCACGCCGGTCCACGTTTCGATCAAGCGGCCCGGCTACGACAAGCTGATTGAAGTCGAAGTGGTGCGCGACGAGATCAACATTCCGAGCGTGCCGGTCGAATTCATGCTGTCGGGCGACACCGGCTACATCCAGCTGCACGATTTTTCTGAGACGACCGACCGCGAGCTTGGCGCTGCGCTCAAGGACCTGACGGGGAAAGGGATGAAGCGGCTGCTGCTCGACATTCGCGAGAATCCGGGCGGCCCGCTCGATCAGGCCATCAAGGTGTCCAACCGCTTCCTCCCCAAGGGCGATTTGATCGTCTACACGCGCGGAAGGATTCCCAATTCCGACCAGGACTATCGCGCGGTCGACACCAGCGAGTACACGAACCTGCCGATGGTCATGATCGCCAATCGCCGCAGCGCGAGCGCGTCGGAAATCGTGACGGGCGCGCTCCAGGATCACGATCGCGCCCTGGTTGTCGGCGAAACCACCTGGGGCAAGGCGCTCGTGCAGTCGATTTACCGGCTCAGCGAAGGCGCCGGCCTCGCGCTGACGACGGCCCATTACTACACGCCGGCCGGGCGGCTGATTCAGCGTCCGTGGGACGAGACCTTCGACGAATACCTCTCCTATACGCTGCGCGACCAGGACCCCAACAAGGTGCACCCCGCGTCGGACTTGAAATACACCGTGCGGCTCGGACGCAAGGTCTACAGCGGCGGCGGCATCGAGCCGGACCACCGTCTGGACGGCCCGATCCAGGGGTTCAATCCCGGCAAATTCGGCCGCCGGCTCTACCCGACGATGTTCCAGATGTTCGCCCGGCGCTACGACCGTGAAGGCGACACGCAATTTGGAGCGGCCGTCGACGCCACGTCGCGCCGTTCAATCACGGGTCAGTTCGTCGCCGATGACGCAACCGTCCAGGAGTTCAAGACGTTCGTGAAGGCGCAGATGCCGCTGACCTACGACGAGGCGGGCTTCAATGCCGATGTCGAGTTCATCAAGGCGATGATTCGATTTGAAGTCGACACGCAGTTGTTCGATCTGGCGACGGCCTGGCGGCACCTGCTCGAGAAAGATCCACAGGCACAGTACGCCCTCGGCCTCTTCGGAGAGGCAGAATCGATGCTGAAATCGCCGCCGGCCGGCATGAAAGCCGCCTCTCGCTAGCAAGCTCGTCCGTCTCCGGGGAGGCAACGCTGCCGCTCGGGTAGACGCTACACGTAGCGCTCGACTTTGTCCTTGCCCCTACATTTGGGGCTTGTTACACTGGCGACCGTTCTCGGGTCCACGGGGCGCGCTCAACGGGTTGGGCGCTCGGACCTGACTTCGGTCCTTTTTGCACACTTCACGCGGGTTCAATCGGTCAGAGCGCCCCAGCCGCTCGTCGGTCTTGGTGTACCAAGATCCGCGCGCGGCTTTTTTTTACGTACCGTGAACAAAGAGGGGACAGCACCATCCATGCGTCTTCAACAGCTCGAAATTTCCGGCTTCAAGTCCTTCTCCGATCGCATGCATCTCTCGTTCGATCGCGGCGTGACCGCCATCGTCGGACCGAACGGATGCGGCAAGAGCAACGTGGCCGACGCTATCACCTGGGTGTTGGGTGAGCAGAGCGCCAAGAGCCTCCGCGGCGATCGGATGGAAGACGTCATCTTCAACGGCAGCGACGCCCGCAAGCCGACCGGCGCCGCGGAAGTTCGGCTGCGGCTGAGCGACGTCATGAAGGCTGCCGATATCGTGCTCGGCGAACCGCTGCTCGAAGGAGAAGACGTTGCGCCAATCGCGCGGACCGTCGAAGTAACACGCCGGTTGTACCGATCGGGCGAGAGCGAATACCTGCTGGACGGCGAGATTTGCCGTTTGCGAGACGTGCACGAGTTCCTGATGGATACCGGGCTCGGCGCGAAGGCCTACGCGATCATCGAGCAGGGCAAGATCGGAATGATTCTCAGCACGCGGCCGGCCGATCGGCGGCAGCTCATTGAAGAGGCCGCCGGCATTACGAAGTACAAGGCCCGTCGGCGGGCGGCGGAGCTGAAGCTCGAAGCGGCGCAGCTGAACCTTACGCGCCTCGACGACATCATCTTCGAGCTGGAAAAACAGTTCGGATCGCTGAAGCGGCAATCGGCAAAGGCGCGCCGCTATCGGCGCCTGCGCGAAGAGCTGCGCCACTGGGAAAAGGTGCTGTTTGCGGGACGCCATCGAGAAGCGGCGCGGGCGATCGAATCGATTCGCGCGCGCCTGGCCGATGCCCGCGTCCGCGAATCCGGCGCCGCGGCCGGCGTGGCGACGGCGGATTCCGATTTCAGCCGTGTCCGCATCGCGCTCGTCGGCGCCGACGAGCGCGCAACAGACACCCGCGGCGCGGCGCACGCCTGCGAGCTGGACATGACCAGGCGCCAGCAGCAAATCGAATTCAATCGCCAGCAGATTGAAGCCGTCGAGCGGCGCGCGCACGAGGTGCGGGACGAGTTGCGCGCGCTCGAAGCCAGGCGCGAGCCGGGCCGCGCTGCGCTTGCCGACCGCCGGGATGCCGCTTCGCGAGCCGAGCAGGATCAACGGGCTGCCGCTGAAGCCCTGGGACAGGTCGAGCGGGACTGCACGGCAGCCGCCCAGGGCATCGAAGGCCTCGAGAGCGATGTCGAGGCGGCGAGAGCCGAGGTGTTCTCTTCGCTGAATGCGGCAACCACGCTGCGGTACGCTATCGAGCGCGCGGAAGAAGCGGCCGGGCGCGTTGCCGGAGACCTTTCCAAACTCGACGTCGAGGATGCCGATCTTCGAGTCGAGCGTGAGGCGCTGGATGCCGATCGCGCGGCCACCGCCGATGGGCTGCGGCGCGCGCAGCAGAGCGCGGAGAGCTCGAGGCACGCCCGTGCGGCGCGCGAGACCGAGCTGGCGTCGACGAGAATCGAGCTCGAGTGGCGGTCGAACGGCCTGCGCGCGAAAGAGCGCGAGCTTGCCGGGCTGTCGGCGCGGCTGGCTTCGCTTGCCGATCTCGAGACGGCGCGGGCCGGGTATACGGACGCGGCTCGAATAGTGCTGGCGCAGGCAAACGGCCAGGTGGGCCAGCAGGGCTCTGTGGCGGACCATCTCGAAGTCGAGCCGAAGTTCGAGCGCGCGGTCGAAGCGTGTCTCGGCGACCTGCTGCAACACGTCATCGTGCCCACCCACAAGCAGGCGGAGGCCGGCCTGGAGCTCATTCGCCGGGAAAATGCGGGCCGCTGCGGTTTCGTGGTTCTCGAGTCGGTGAATTCCGACGCGATAGGGGCCGCCTTCAGGCGAACCGGCGCGGGGCAGGATCTCACCCCGCTCCGCGGCGTCGTCACGATTACCGGCGCGCATCGCGCCGCCATCGAGATGGCCATTGGCGAAGCATGGATTGCCGGCGATCTGACGTCGGCGTTGGCCGCCGCCGGTGAAATTTCGGCCCCGATTGCGACCCTCACCGGCGAAGTGGTCCGCGGCCGTGTTCTCGTCTCCGGTGGCGGCAAGGACGAAGGCAGGGGCATTCTTGGCATCAAGCGTGAAATCAAGGAGCTCCGCGACCGCATTGCGGCCGAAACGGCCGAGCGCGATCAGTCGACGGCCGAAGTGGCGGCGCTCGAAACAAGGATTGCTCAGCTATCGACCTCGCTGGCGGCCATAAGTGCCGACCTCCATAGCGAGGAAAAGGCCATCGTCGGGCTGGAAATGCAGCTGCAGCGCTCGGCTGAAGATCTCCAGCGAGTGAGGCACAAAGCCGGGCTCGTCGAAGCCGAGCGGCGCACGGCCGACGAGCAGCGTCGCGCTCTCGAGGCGCGCCAGCAGGAGGCGCGCGCCTCGATCGTGCGTTTACAGCAGGAACAGCGCGCTGCCGACGAGCGGTTGTCCCAGGCGCAGCATCGGCTGGGCGACGCGCGCGAAGGCGCTCACGGACTCGCCGACCGGGCGGCGGAAGCGAAAGCGGCCTACGCGACGATGGTGGAGCGCGCCTCGGGGCTTCAGAGCGAGGTGCTGCGTCTTGCAGAGGCTCACAACGAGCTCGAGGAACGCGTCCACGCGGCTCAGGCGAACGCGACCGGGCTCGACCGCCAGCGCGAGGATCTGAAGCAGGCGATTGCCGAGACCGAACGCCAGCTGGACGGTGACGCTCAGCGGCTCGATTCGCTTCGAGCCGATGTCCGCGGTGCCGAGGACGCGGTCGCGGAGCTGCGGGAACAGGCTGATAGACACGAGGCGGCCATCCGCGAAGCACGACGAGCGCTTGAAACGGTGCAGAGCGAGCTGAGCGAGCTGGAAATTTCACGCGCCACCCAGCAAAGCCACCTCGAGCATCTCGCCGAGTCGTGCCAGGAAACGCTTGAAATGTCGCTCGACGCCCTCGTCGCCGAAATGGCCGCTGGCGGCGTCGGCATGGGCCCGGCCGGCCCGGTTGGAGCGGTCGAGGACGAGGAAGAATCTGGAGAGAGCGACGAGGGTGGCGAGACCGTTCCCGAGCCAACGGTCGCCGCCACGGCTTTGCCCGAAGAACACATCGCCGGACTGCGCAGAAAAATCGATCGGCTGGGCCCCGTGAATATGATGGCCATCGATCAGTTCGATGAACTGTCGACCCGCCACACGTTCCTGACGTCGCAACGGAAGGATCTCGTCGATTCGATTCGGTCGACCGGCGAGACCATCAAGAAGATCGACGAGACCAGCAAGCAGCGCTTCCGGGACGCGTTTGCGGTGATCAACGAAAACTTCCAGGGCACGTTCAGCACGCTGTTCGGCGGCGGTCGCGCGAGCCTTGCGCTGCTCGACGAGAACGATGAGCTCGAAAGCGGGATTGAAGTGGTGGCTTCGCCTCCGGGCAAGCGGCTGCAGAGCGTCCAGCTTCTGTCGGGGGGCGAAAAGGCGCTGACGGCCATCGCCCTGATGTTCGCCATCTTCAAATACAAGCCGAGCCCGTTCTGCGTGCTCGACGAGATCGACGCGCCGCTCGACGATGCCAACATCGGGCGATTCATCGAGATGCTGCAGGGCATGCAGACGTATACGCAGTTCATCCTGATCACACACAACCGCAAGACGATGGAAATAGCCGACCGTCTTTACGGCGTCACGATGGAGGAGCCAGGCGTCTCGAAGCTGATTTCGCTCGAACTGAACTAGAAGCGGCGTCATAACCTCGTGCCGCGGGTGGCGCCGATTTTTTCTTGTCCGCCGCGCAGGGCCGCGAGCGGCGCGGGGCGAAGGGGCCCCGCAAGCGAAGCGGCCCAAAGAAGGACGGACGAGGAAAAATCGGCGACAGGACCCGCCCGGCGAGGTTATGACGTCGCTTCTAAGGAAACATTCGGGCACCGGCGTTCGTCTCTTGTAGTAATGCCCTCCAAAGGTCTGTTGGCCCTGGTCCATCTGGCAGGTGTCGGTGTGGTCGCCGGCCTGGTCGCTTGCGATGTGAACGTCCACAACGGCAAAGCCTCGGTGCGCCTGTTTTCCGCCGAGGCGACCGATGAGTGGACGCACCGCTATCCGCTCGCGGAGGGCGGACGCGTCGAGATCGTCAACATCAACGGTCCTGTCACCCTCTCGCCAGGCGCCGCCGGTACGGTTGAAGTGCACGCGACGATTTCAGCGCAGGCGTTGACCGAGGCGGGCGCGAAGGAAATTCTCGCGAAGGGAGCCGTCCAGGAGACGAACGAGCCGGCACACGTGCGCGTCGAGACGATGTCCCCACGCGCTGTGCACGGCTCCTACCAGGTGCGCTACGACGTGCATGTGCCGGCCGGCGCGCAGACCGACATCTCCGTCACCAATGGACCGCTGAAGGCCGATGGATTGAACGGGAAGCTCAAGGCAACGGAAGTGAATGGCAGGGTCGACCTGACCAACATGAGCGGCGCCATCGATGCCGTGGTGGCAAACGGCTCGCTGGACGTGGAACTGACGCGCGTGGCGGGCGAGGTAAAGCTGGAACTGACCAACGGACGGCTGTCGCTCCGGCTTCCAGCGTCGAGCAGGGCGCAATTGTCGGCGCGCGTGGTGAACGGCGCGCTGGATGTTTCCGGGCTGCCGATCGAACAGCCGACCGGGCGGCGAGTTCGAAGCCTGGAAGCCGCGCTCAACGGCGGCGGCCCGTCCATCGATTTGCGCACGACGAACGGCCGCATGACGATAGAAGGAAAATGAACGAAGACAGGGCCACGCGCTACCATCGCCTCGGCCGCCGCGCGAGCTTGCTCTCGACGGCCTGGACGCTGGCCCTGTTGCTGGCCGCGATGCTCACGGGCGTGTCGATCGCGCTGCGCGACTGGGCGGCCGGGCTCGGCGCCCTGCGCAGCCAGACGGCCGTCGTAGCGATCTATGTCCTCGCGCTCTCCCTCTTCCTCGATCTCGCGGCGCTGCCGTTCGCCCTTTATAAGGGCTTTGTCCTCGAGCACCGTTATGGTCTGGCCACCGAGACGATGGGGCACTGGCTGAAAGACTACGTGAAGGCCGCGGGAATCGGGCTGGTGTTCGGCGAAGCCGGTGCGGTCTTTGTTTACTACACGCTCCGTCGCTGGCCGCTGACGTGGTGGATCGTGTCGGGTGTGGGGTACACGCTCGTCGCGATCGTCCTGGTGAACCTCGCGCCGGTGCTGCTCCTTCCGCTGTTCTACCGTTTCAGACCGCTCGACAAAGCGGCGCTGCGCGATCGGCTGACGGCGCTCGCCAGAAAAGCGAACACCACCATCAAAGGCGTGTACGAGTGGACGCTGAGCGATCGTACGAAAACGGCGAACGCCGCCCTCACCGGGATCTGGCACACGCGCCGCATCCTGCTTTCCGATACGCTGCTCGCCGAATATTCCGACGACGAGATTGAAGTGATTCTCGCGCACGAGCTGGCGCACCACGTGCACCGGGACATCTGGAGCGCCGTGCTGCTCGACGCAACGCTCACGTTTGCCGGCTTCTACGCCGTGGGCCGGCTGCTCCAGGTGGCCGTTCCGTACTTTGGCCTGCGGGGCGCGGCCGATCCGGCGGGAATCCCCGTGTTGCTCATCGCCGCCGCCGCTCTCGGCCTGGTTGTGAAGCCGTTGATGAACGCTATTTCCCGGGCGCACGAGCGCCGCGCGGACAACTACGCGCTTGCCATGACGAGGAATCCGTCGGCGTTCATTTCTGCAATGCGCAGACTCGGACAGCAGAATCTGGCGGAAGAAAATCCCTCGCGACTCGTGCAGGCGTTTTTCTACAGCCACCCGCCGATCAAAGATCGCCTCCGCGCCGCGCAGCTGGTGGCAGGCCGGAACTGAGGCTGTTCAGCGTTCGATCACGACCCGGCCGCCGCGAGCGCGGAAGACCCGCATCAGATTGCCGAATTCGCGCCGCAGATCCCCGGTCAGCCAGTCCATATGCGTCACGCGCACCGTGTCCACGTCGCGGAGCTGGCGATCCAGATCGTCGAACAATTGCCTCGTGGTGCGTCCGTCGAACAGCGCCGGTCCTTCCCCCGGCTGCAGGTCCGAGTTGCTCGAGTGTGACGACAATTGGCCCGTGACCTGCGTGTCCAGACACTTCATGTAGAGCCACCGGCACGACAGCTCGAACTTCCGGCTGCGCGGCCGTTTCTTGAGGAACAGGAATTCGCGACGGTCCATGGCCTCAGGCGCGAGCGGCCACCTCGAGCAGGGTCCGGCGGACAACGCCTTTGGTGAGCGGAATCTTGTACGCGTTCTTCTGGAGCGGGCGCGCGCCGGCGACCGACGCGTCGGCCGCCTTTGCCGCCAGCTCCGGGGTGATGCGCTGGCCGGCGAGCAGGCGCTCGACTTCCGGCAGTCGCCACGGAATCGGCGCCACGCCGCCGAGGACGATCCGCGCGCTCCGGCACGTACCCTGATCCATTTCCAGCACGATCGCCGCGCTCACCACCGCGTGCGTCCACGCTTCGCGGTCGAGAATCTTGTGGTACGTGCTACGCGTCCCCGGGCGCGAAGCGGGAATCTGCACCGACGCGAGCACCTCTTCAGGCCCGAGAACATTTTCGCGGGCGGCGTTCTCGCGCGGCAACACGAAGAAGTCTGCGGCGGGCACGAGACGCTCGCCTGACGGTCCCGCAACGCGGAACGTTGCGTCGAGCGCTACCAGCGCGGGGGCGGTATCCGACGGATGGACGATGTAGCTCGGTCCGCCGCCGAAGATCGCGTGGAACTGATTCTCACCGGTCACCGAGAAACACGTCGTGCCGCCGTTTTTCAGGCAGGGAAATCCATTGCGGAAATACCAGCACCAGGGTCGTTGACAGAGGTTGCCTGCCAGCGTGCCGACGTTTCTGATCTGCGGCGTCGCGACGCTTCCAGCGGCTTCGGACAAGACGGTATGGTCGCGGCTCACGGTTGGGTGCTTGCTGAGCGCGTCGAGCGTCAGAAGGCCGCCGATCTCGACACCGCCGGCGTGCGGCGTGACCCGATCGAGATTCTTGATCGTTTTCAAATTGATGATCACATCCGGCGCGACAATTCGCTCTTTGGCCAGCTGCAACAGGTCGCTGCCGCCTCCGGCAAACGACGCCGCCTGGCCGTTGCGGGCCGCCTGTTGTGCGAGCGTGACCGCCTGCTGAAGATCGCGCGCGTTCGCGTTGGTGAAGGCTTTCATGCGAGTGCTCCCAGAATCCTGTCGCGAGTAATCGGCAGATCCTTCATCCGGCGCCCTGTCGCGTTGTGGATGGCGTTGGCGATCGCGGCCGGCGACAGCGTCTTGCCGGCTTCGCCGATGCTCTTGGCGCCATACGGGCCATACCCGTCATCGTTTTGAATGAAGATGACTTCCACCTCCGGCACGTCCCGATGTGTCGGAATACGGTCGCCGTAGAACCCGCCGGTGAGCGGTTGGCCGGTACGGCGGTCGTAGATGAGATCCTCGTGGAGCGCCATGCCGATGCCCATGGTGACGGCGCCCTTGATCTGGCTTGTGGCGGTAAGCGGGTTGATGAGCCTGCCGCTGTCGTGCACGGCGACGTATCTGGTCACGCGCGCGTGCCCGAGCTCGGTGTCCACCTCCACCTCCACGAAATGGGCGCCGAACGCGTTGCGCACCTTGCCGGCGGCGATGGCCGGATTCGGAGACGCAGAGGCGACAAGGATATCGCGCCCGGCCGGCATACCCTTGGCGGCGATCTGCTTTTTCAAATCGCGCGCCGCTTCGATGACCGCGTAGCCGGTCATGATCGTCGTGCGGCTGCCCGATTCGCCCACCGAGTACGGACAGCGATCCGAATCCCCCCACACTACTTCGATTCGGGACAGCGCCACGCCGAGCTCCTCGGCGGCGATCAGTCCCATCGTGGTCTTCGCGCCGCCGCCCACATCAGTGACGCCGACGAAGACCGTGTAGCGCCCCTGGCTGTCGACCTGCAAAACGGCGTTGCTGCGCCCGAGCGCCGATCGGAACGCCATGAACGACATGCCGGCGCCGCGTTTGACCGGGCCCGGATCGGAGCCTGCCTGCGGACGCCAGCGCGCGTTCCAATCGAAAGCCTCCACTCCCCGGCGTATGCATTCGTCGAGCGTGTAGTTGGTGAAGTTTGATCCCGAAGCGTCTGTCGCCGGCCGCGGCATGTTCTTGAGCACGAAGTCGACCGGGTTCATTTTCAGCTTGTAGGCCACGTCGTCCATCATCGACTGGATGCCGAAGAAGCCCTGCGGATATTCCGGTCCGCGGAAATTGCCCGACACGGTTCTGTTCGTGTACACGGGAGAGATCACCGTCTCGACGTGCGGCGCGCGATACAGCTCCACGCCCGCCATGTTGCCGCTGTTCTTTCGATACGGGCCCATGCCGCTGAAGCCGCGCAGCCGAATCGCCGTCAGCGCGCCGTCGGTCTTCGCCCCGACCTTGTAATACTGCCTGGTCGGCCACCGTCCGTGCATGCCGATGAAGTCCTCCTTGCGCGACATTTCGAGCTTCACGGGCGCGCCGGCCTCCTTCGCCAGGACCGCCGCGATCAAGTCCGCGTCCTGATTTTGATTCTTGTTGCCGAAATTACCCCCCATGTAATGACAGATCACCCGTACCTTTTCTTCGGCAATTCCCAGATCGCGGGCCATGTCGTGATGGCAGTTGGCGATACCCCCGGTGGGGGTGTAGATCGTCAGCTTGTCGCCTTCCCAGAGCGCGACCGCCGAGCGCGGCTCCATCTGCGCGTTGTGGACGAACGCGGTGGAGTACACATCCTCGAACACGCGATCGGCCTCGAGGAACCCCTCGTCGACGTCGCCGCGTTTGGTGCCTGTGGGAAGCGCCTCGTTGCGGCCGTTCAGGCAGAGGTTGCCCTCCGGCCAGATCTGCACCGCGCCGGGTTTCAACGCCTCTTCGGGATCGAGCACGAAATCGAGCACGTCGTAGTCGACCGCGATGAGATGCAGCGCTTCTTCCGCGGTGTGACGATCGACGGCGGCCACAGCGGCCACCGGTTCGCCGACAAACCGCACGGGATTGTTGAACGCATAACGGCGCTGCTTGGTGATCTTTTTCGCCTCATCGTTGTACTGCTGGCCGCCGGCGATCGACCCGGCGCCCCACACGATCGTGCAGTTTTCGTGCGTCACCACCGCCTTGACGCCTGGCAGCGCCCTCGCCTTCGACGCGTCGATCGATTTGATGCGCGCGTGGGGATGCGGGCTTCGCAGCACGCTGGCGTACAGCATGCCGGGCACCTGCACGTCGCGCGAGTAGACGGCCTTGCCGCTGACGCGTTCAGCCGCGTCGATCCGCGGGGTGGCATGTCCCGCCGTGGTCAGATCCGGCATGGCAGGTGAAGATGAGCTGGCGACGGGATGCGCGCTCGCCGGAACGACCGCTTCGACGTACCGGTTGTAGTTGCCGCAGCGGCAGAGATTCCCGGTCATGGCCGTGCGCGCATCGTCCGCACTGGGATGCGGGTTGGCTCGCAGCAGCGCCGTGGCCGACATGAGCTGGCCCGACGTGCAGAAGCCGCATTGCGGGGCGTCGTGCTCGACGAACGAGCGCTGCAGCGGGCTGAGGTCGCCCTTCGGGGCGAGGCCTTCGATGGTTTCGACCGAGCGGCCGTCCATCCATACAGCCAGCAGGCTGCACGAGTAGGCCGGCTTGCCGTCCACGAGCACCGTGCAGGCGCCGCACTCGCCGCGGTCGCACCCGATCTTCGTGCCGGTCAGGCCGAGATGGTCGCGCAACAGCTCGGCCAGCGTCCATCGATCTTCGACCGTGATGCGTTTGGCGGCGCCGTTTAGTGTGACCCGGACGGCCGTGCTGGGGGCGGCCGTCGGGTGCGGCGCCGGGGTTGCCCCTTGCGCGGAGGCGAGCTGGCGCGGCAGCGTGGGGAGCGCCGCGGCGGCAACGACGGCCGAGCTGGTCCCGCGGATGAACTTGCGGCGAGAGACCTTTTTCATAAAATCCTTCGCGAATCAAATGATAACGCGCAGTATACGCCCACGTGGCGCGCTCTTGTTGCATAATGCCGCGAGAGTGACATGAATCGAAAAGACTTTCTTCGTACCGTTGCCGGCGGCGCTGCTGGGGCGGTGGCGTCGGCCGCCGTCGGCACCGGGAGAGTCGCGGCGCAAACCCCGCCGCCTGCCGGCCCGAAAAAGATGACCAACGACGCGCTGAAAGGGTCCACCCGGGCGGTCGTCTCGTTTCTGACCTCGGCCAGGCTCGAGGATTTTCCCGCCGATGTCGTTGTGCAGGGCAAGCGCTGCCTCCTTGACGGGTTCTCCGTGATCCTCGCCGGCTCGAGCGTGAAAGGCAGCGCGATCGTTCGTCAATACATCAGATCGGTCGCCGGTAAACAGGGCGCGACCATTCTTGGCCCGGAGAAGATGACGGCGCCCGCCGCGAAGGCCGCGCTTGCCAATGGGGCATCGGGTCACGCGATGGACTTCGACGACACGCAGCTCTCCACGACGCCCGATCGCACCTACGGCCTCTTGACCCATCCGACCGTGCCGGCCCTCGCGTCGTCTCTGGCGGTTGCCGAGGAGCGCCGCGCGACGGGAGCCGAGTTTCTCGAGGCATTTCTCATCGGGTTCGAAGTCGAATGCAAGATTGCCGAGGCGATCGACCCCAGCCATTACAACCGCGGGTTTCACAGCACCGGGACAGCCGGCACGTTTGCGGCCGCGGCCGCCACCGCGCGGCTCATGAAGCTCGACGCGGCGAGAGCGGCGCATGCCATCGGTATCTCCGCGAGCCTCGCCGCCGGCATTCGCGTGAACTTCGGCTCGATGACCAAGCCGCTGCACGCCGCGCGCGCCGCTGAAAACGGCGTGTTCGCCGCATCGCTCGCCGCCAACGGGTTCACCGCCGGTGACGATGGTCTCGATGGGCAGTGGGGATACTTTCAGGTCATGGGCGGCGGCGCGGATCTCGATCGCTTGATCGGAGCGCTCGGGCGGCCGCACTCGATCGTCACGCCAGGCGTGTCGGTGAAGCCTTACCCGTGCGGAAGCCTCAGCCATCCGAGCATGGACGCGATGCTGAAGGTCATGACTGAGCACGACATCAAGCCGGAGCAAATCAAGGCCATCCGCTTGCGTGCGGGCTCGAACATTCTCGATCCGCTTCGCTACACCACGGCGAAGACCGAGCTCGAAGCCAAGTTCTGCATTCCCTTCCTCCTGGGGGTGATTGCGCTGCGCCGTAAGGCCGGTGTCCAGGAATTCACCGACGAGTTCGTCGCGAGCGGGCCCGTCCAACAGATCATGACGAAGGTAACATCTGTCTTCGATCCGAAAATCGAGGCGATGGGCTTCGACAAAATCCGCAGCATCGTCGAAGTGGACCTCATGGATGGCCGGACGCTGGTGCAGCCCTCGGACGAGCGCTATCGCGGATCGCCGGACTGGCCGTTTACGGGAGCCGAGCTTCACGACCGCTTCGCCGACTGCGCAACGCCGCTCGTTTCGAAGGATCGAATCCAACAGGCGCTTGGCCAGATCGAATCGGTGGAGAAGGTGAAGGACATTGGCGAGCTGACGCGAACGCTGAGCGCCTAGCCCCGACTTTCACCTTTCAACTTTCAACCTTCTACTTTCAACTTTCCACTTTCCACTTTCCACTTTCCACTTTCTACTTTCTCCCCGTCACCACCAGCTCCCCATGCATCTCTTTGCATTTCTCGTCGATAGCAAGGTTGCAGTAGATCGGGAAGCGCCCCGGCTGGTCGGCGCGGAATTCGAAGACCACGGCTCTGCCGGGTTCCACACGCTTGGCGATGCGGTATTTGTCGATGGTGAAGCTATGCGGAATGTCCGCGCTCGTGAGCGTGATCCGGACCAGGTCGTCCTGGCTCACTTCGATCAGGCCTGGGGAGAATGCGTACTTGTGAGCCGACACGGTCACGTTCCGCTCCGACGGTTCCTGGGCCTGCGGGACGGCGAATCCGAGCACGATGCCGGCGACGAGACCCAACCCCGCCGAACGAGCAAGCGGAGGGCTGGCCATAATCACTCTCCCTGGGGGGAGCTGTGCACGCCGGGTCCGCCGACGCGTTGAGCGAAGGCGGACGGAACCCGTGGACGTCTACGTGGTGCTCGCTTTGGGCGCGCCTGCCGCCGCGCCCTCATCCTGGAGCAGCGCCTTCCGGCTGAGCCTGATCTTACCAGTCGGATCGATGTTGATCACCTTCACCAGCACCTGCTCGCCTTCCTTGAGCTCGTCGCGAACATCCTTGACGCGATGGTTGGCGATCTCCGACACGTGGAGCAGCCCGTCGGTGCCGGGCATGATCTCGACGAACGCGCCGAAGTCGGTGATGCGCTGAACCTTGCCCATATAGGTCTTGTTCAGCTCGGGCGTGGCCGTCAACTCCTGGATGATGCCGATGGCTTTCTGTGCGGCGGCCTCGTCTGCGGACGCCACGTTCACGCTGCCATCGTCTTCGACGTCGATCTTCACGCCGGTGCGCTCGATGATGCTGCGGATCATCTTGCCGCCCGGTCCAATCACGTCGCGGATCTTGTCGACCGGGATTCTGATCGTGATGATGCGCGGGGCGTACGTGGAGATGTTTCCGCGTGGAGTCTTCAGCGTCTTCTGCATCTCGCTCAGGATGTGCATCCGCCCGCGGTTGGCCTGCTCGAGGGCCTCCCGCATGATCTTCGACGTGATCCCGGTCACCTTGATGTCCATCTGCAGCGCCGTCACGCCCTTGGCCGTGCCCGTCACTTTGAAGTCCATATCGCCGTAGTGGTCTTCGGCGCCCGCGATGTCCGACAGGACCGCGTACTTGCCGGTCTTCTCATCCATGATGAGGCCCATGGCGACGCCCGCCACCGGCGCGATGAGCGGCACGCCGGCGTCCATCAGCGACAACGTGCCGCCACAGACCGACGCCATCGATGAGGAGCCGTTCGATTCCAGAATGTCCGACACCACGCGAATGGTGTACGGGAATTTGTCTTCGGGCGGGAGCACCGGCAGCAGCGCGCGCTCTGCGAGTGCGCCGTGGCCCACTTCTCGCCGCCCCGGCCCGCGCATGAAGGCAACTTCACCCACCGAGAACGGCGGGAAGTTGTAGTGGAGCATGAAGCGCCGATACGTTTCGCCTTCCACGGTTTCGATCTTCTGCTGGTCGTCCGACGTGCCGAGCGTCACGGTCACGAGGGCCTGCGTTTCGCCGCGCGTGAACACCGCCGAGCCGTGCGTGCGCGGGAGCACTCCCACCTCGGACCAGATCGGCCTGATTTCATCGAATTTTCGGCCGTCGAGGCGAACGCCGCGCTCCAATACTTCCCCGCGCAGGACTTTTTCCTTCAGCTCCTTGAAGATGGCCTTGGCTTCCACCTTCCGCTGCACCTCGCCCTCCGGGAGGTCGGCCACGAGATCTTCGAGCACCTGATCGACGCTGTCGTAGTTTTCGAGCTTGTCGCGAATGCGCATCGCTTCGCTCAGCGGCACCAGCACCTTCTCTTCGACTTCGCGATAGAAGGCATGATCGATCTCCTTCTTCGGTGCTTCCACCTTCTTCTTGCCGGCTTCCTTCGCGAGGGCATCGATCGTGTCGACGATGCGCCTGATCGCGGCGTGGCCGGCTTCGAGCGCCTGCACGACCTCTTCTTCGGGAACTTCCTTGGCGCCGGCTTCAACCATCACGAGCCCGTCCCGGCTGCCCGCAATGACGAGATCGATTCGGCTCTGCTTGCGTTGCTCGTAGGTCGGGTTGATGACGTACTGGCCGTCGACCTGGCCGACGCGCACGCCGGCAATCGTCTTCTGAAATGGGATGCTCGAAATCGACAGTGCGGCCGACGCGCCTGTGAGGGCGAGCACGTCCGGGTCGTAGTTCGCATCGGCGGAAAGCACGAGCGCGATGATCTGGGTTTCGTGCCGCCAGCCCGCTGGGAACAGGGGGCGAATGGGCCGATCGATCACGCGGCTGGTCAGCACTTCTTTTTCCGTCGGCTTTCCCTCGCGCTTGAAGAATCCGCCTGGGATGCGTCCCGAGGCGTAGGTGTATTCCTTGTAGTCGACCGTCAGCGGAAGGAAGTCGATGCCTTCGCGGGCGTTCGGCGCGGTACAGGCGGTGACCAGCACCACCGAATCGCCCATGCGCACGAGCACGGCGCCATCGGCTTGTTTGGCGAGCTTGCCTGTTTCGAATGAAAGGGGGGTGCCGTTGATTTCAACTTCACGTCTATACATTTGTGCCTCTATGTGCGAGGGGTGCGCGCTGACTTACTTGCGGATGCCCAGGCGGCGAATCAGCTCGGAGTAGCGCTCTGAGTCTTTTCCCTTGAGGTAGTCCAGCAAGCGGCGGCGCTGGCCGACCAGTTTGAGCAGGCCCCGGCGCGAATGATGGTCTTTCGCGTGGGTCTTGAAGTGCTCGGTGAGGTAGCCGATGCGTTCGCTGAGGATGGCCACCTGAACCTCAGGCGACCCGGTGTCCGATTCGTGCGTACGGTAGGAGGTGATCAGCTCGGTCTTTCGGTCCTTGTTCAGTGCCACGGAACTTACCTCCGCGAACGGCCCAGGGGGTCCCGCGCGCGCCGGCCGCGCGTGGGTCCCGGTGGAGTGAACCTCCCCAGCCCGCCGCAATGTATTAACGCCAAACGACATATTTTATTCCAGTACGACGCCCGGATGCAAAAGCGGCAAAAGCGCTGAAAGCCCCGAACCGCCGCCCGCGCGCCGCTCGGCTATCGCCAGCAGCCGTCCGTCCGGGTGCATGAGCCGTACCTTCCCGCGGTCGGGCACCGATTGCCGCCCATCCAAATGGCCGGCCGCGATGAACCCGCCGCGAGAGGCAAGCGACGCCCCTTCGACCGTCAACGTGAGCGCCGGCAGCCAGGGCAGTAGTCGATGTAGCGGAATCACGCGCGCGGCGGCTTCGCCCGGGCGTTGAGCCAGGTCTGCGAGCGAGATCGCTGAATCCAGGGTGAAGTCGCCGCTGC
>DASZHO010000165.1:0-4096 GCA_035937795.1 Vicinamibacterales bacterium
CATGTACCAGGTTGAAGTAGTCGCGCCGGGCCAGGAGCTCGTGCTTGTTCATGGTTCGCTCAAAATGAGTGTTCAAAAACTGATAGCACAATCGGGGACGATTGAAAACTTGAAAGTTCGGACCACTGGCTGTTACGTAAGGTTGCGAACCATCCTGAACGGCGTGAGCAAGTCCATTCCGAAGTAGCCGCCATAAAGCGGCTTTGACACCGGAAACGGCGTGTGTGACCCTGTTCACATGCGTGAGCCACTCAGCAAGGAGAACGCAATGAAGCCATCAATCTGGTCATTTCTCGTCATCGCCGCACTGGTGACTGCCGCCACCGGATTGATCAACGCGCAGCAGAACACCGAGCTGCCTGACGTGCCCAATCCGTATCGTACCGTGCCAGACATCGTCACGATGCCGCCGGGCCGGACCTTGGGATCGACCAACGCCATCAACGTCGATGCGAAAGGGAACATCTGGGTGTTCGAACGGTGTGGGGCAAACTCGTGCGCGGAGTCGAGCGTCGATCCGATCTTGCAGTTCAACCCATCCGGCAAGCTGATTCGCAGCTTCGGGGCCGGGAAGTTCGTCTTCCCACACGGAATCGAGTTCGATCGCGACGGAAACCTTTGGATTGTTGACGCCGGCGTCGTCGAGGGCGTCAAGGGCAACCAGATTTTCAAGTACTCGCCGGACGGGCGTCTTCTGCTGGCGCTCGGCAAGCCAGGCATACGCGGCACGGCGCCGGACCTCTTTAACGAGCCCTCTGATCTCGCCATCGCGCCGAACGGCGACCTCTTCATCGCCGACGGTCATATTGCCCCGCAGTCGAACGGACGGATCGTTCATATGACAAAAGACGGCAAGTTCATCGAAGCCTGGGGCACGAAGGGCTCAGGCCCGGGACAGTTCGACTGTCCCCACTCGATTGCGCTCGATTCAAGGGGCCGGATCTTTGTCGGCGACCGGAACAACAACCGCGTTCAGATTCTGTCGCCTCGTGGTGAATTCATTGCGCAATGGCGACAGTTCGGCCGCCCGAGTGGCGTGCGCATTCACAACGATGTGCTGTATGTCGCCGACTCGGAGTCACGCAATGTCCCCGGGCAGTACGGCTACAACCCCGGGTATCACCGGGGCATTCGAATTGGCAGTGTCAACGACGGCGTTGTGGCGGCCTTCATCCCCGATCCTGCGCCCAAAAACAACGCCAGCTTCCCGGAGGGAATTTCCGTCGATCGAGCGGGCGTCATCTGGGGCGCTTCCATAGGTGACCGAAACGTGTTGAAGTTCGTGGCTCGGTGAAGGCGATCACTCTACCCCTTTGCCGCCGCCTTCCGTTTCGCCGCCCAGAATCTCTTCATGCGTTGGCTGTGCGCCTTTCGTGCCGCAGCAGACATTCGCCGCCGCGGTTGTTGAGCGAGCCGCTTACGCGCCCGCTGTGCACCTCTCGCCAAGAGGAAGGGCACCGGCAGATCGTCTTTGTCGAACGAATTTCGGAGATGCGGGAACATCCTGGCGAGGTATTTCGCTTCTTCCATCAATTCGTGGAGCCGCACTTCGGCTCCGCGTTTGGCGAGGTCATACAAGCGATGCGTTCGTTTTGCCATAGTCGACGAGGATATCAGAACCAGGCACGTCGTCACGCCCGGTTAGGTGTTCACAGTCCATCTAACCCGAATCCGTGCGTCACTTTAGAGGGTGTTCCATTTGGGACAGCGTGCGAGGCTCGGAACTGATTGAATGAAGCGTTTTCTTCCTTGCTTTCCTGAGCCTGCCGCCGCCGCTTAACGCGGGAATCGGCTAAGCCACAGACTCTCCAAAGCCCAACGCGGCTGCCACTGGAGAGATTCATGCTGACCCAACTCAGGGGCGACGCCCATCGTCGCATGACCTCTTTGAGGTCATCATGAGAACGATTGAAGAAGTCCTCCAGCGCCTCCGCGCCGAGTTTTTGGGCACGCCGGGTTTGCGGTTGAAATCCGAACAGGTGCAACGTCTGTGCGGCGTCGAGGAGACCATTTCCCAAATGATGCTCGAGGTGCTGGTGGGCGAAGGGTTTCTGTCCGTCACGCTGGACGGATACTACGCACACCTCACGACCGACCATCATCCGCATCCCGCGAAGGCAGACTTCAGAACTGACAGGCGCGCCAAAGAGGCGTCTTGACCCTTCTGGAACGCGACCGTTTCACAGAGATCGCGTTTAACCTCATTGATATTGTCGCTCAAACTTTTCCAAGGCCACCGATGAAGGTGCGTCTTCACCGACCGTCAGCCTGCGAGGTCTAGGCAACGGCCGGGACCCCCGCGACCTGCCGCTCGAGTCCCTTCGGATCCGCGAAGAAGGCCGGCCCCGCGCCCTGGCTCATCTTGTCGGGAAAGATCTCCTCGTCGCCGGCGATGATGCCCGCGACGATCGCCCGCGCGGCGTCCGCCGGCGACGCCTTTTCGATCGTCAGCACCTCGGCCATCCTGGTGTCGATCGGGCCGGGATACACGCCAAACACCTGCGTGTTCTGCCCCCGCAGCATCGCGCGCGTGGCCTGAGTGAGCGAGTGCGTCGCGGCCTTCGAGGCGCTGTACGCCGCGAGAATCGGAAAGCTGACGAACGAGGCCACCGAGTTGAGGTTTGCGATGGCGCCGCCGCCATTCTTCGCGAGCACTGGCGCGAAGGCCTGCGTGACCGAGAAGGTGCCGAAGAAGTTCACTTCCATCTCCTGTCGCCCGCCCTCGATCCACTTCGGATCGGTGAATTCGCCACCGAAGAAGCCGACGATGCCCGCGTTGTTGACCAGGAGGTCCACGTCCGCCGCAGTCGCGGCGGCGGCGATCTGCGCGGCGTTTGTGACATCGAGTTGCAACGGCGTGACGCGGGAGCCGTGGCGGGCCACGAGCGGGCCGAGGGCCGAGATGCTGCGGGCGCTGGCGTACACCTTTCTCACGCCGGCCGCGATTAGCGCGTCCACGAGGGCTTCGCCGATGCCACGGTTGGCGCCGGTGACGAGTGCGGTCTTGCCTGAAAGTGCGTAACCCATGTCGAGACTCCTGACGGCCTCGCAACGCGCGAGACTGAACGCGGCAACCCCCTGCGGGAAACCGAGAACAGACCGTTCTGTCTATTCATGCCATTGACAATAGACCGATCTGTCTGTACTGTCAAGGAGTGCCGCGGAAAGCTGGGAAACGGGTGAAAACCTCCGAAATCGGCGTCCGTGACCGTCTCCTCGACGCCGCCGATCGCCTGTTCTACCGGGAGGGCGTGCGGGCCGTGGGTATCGACCGCGTCCTGGCGGAGGCCGGCGCGGCGAAGGCGTCGCTCTATCAGCACTTCGGCTGCAAGGACCAGCTCGTGGCGTCGTCCCTCGAGCGCCGAACAGGGGACGCCCGCGCGAACATCGAGGCGTACCTCGCCGACACGCCGCCGTCACAACGCGCGCTCAAATTCTTCGACTGGGTGGTGGAGTGGGCGGAGTCGAAGGACTTCCGCGGTTGCCCGTTGCAGCATATGGTCAGCGAGCTCACCGATGCGGCCCATCCGGCGCGCGCCGTTGCTCGCGATCAGCGTGAATGGTTCGGGGAGCGTTTCCGCGAGTGGACGATGGCGGCGGGAGTGAAGGACCCGACGGCGACGGCTCGCGCTCTTGTCGTCCTGTTCGACGGCGCCGTCGCGGGGTCCGAGGTTGACGGGCCGCAGCGGGCGACCGACGCTCGATGGATGGCCACGAAGTTATTGGCCGGCTAAGGGGAGCGAAATCCAGGTGCTCGCTCACGGAGCACGAGATACAGTCGGCGTAGCCGTCGTTCACGCACCGGCACGCATCGCGGCGTGCGGGCGCTTCGGAAACGATGGCGCACCGGCGAGGAACCACGGCGCAATCATGCTGTCGAAAATCATGCAACCGAACGCGGAACTCGGCATGAACGGCCAAATGGGATTGCCCCACAGGTGATGCGCGATGTCCCAGCACGCGTGAATCAGCCAGCCGACACCGATAAACCGATACGACCGTAGCCCACGAAACGCGATCGCCGCGCCGATGAAGGGGTAGATCAACTCCCACAGACCGAATCCGCCACTCAAGTACACACCGCTCGCGCCCGCAA
>DASZHO010000166.1:0-52937 GCA_035937795.1 Vicinamibacterales bacterium
CGGCATCCGCATCGGCACGCCGGCTGTCACGACGCGCGGCATGAACGAGCGCGAAATGGACCGCATTGCCGAGCTCATCGCGCGCGCGCTGCAGACCCCTGAGGATGATGCGGCGCTCGGCATGGTGAAGGCCGAAGTCGAGAAACTGTGCCGGATGTTCCCTCTCTACCCGGAGCGGCAAAGCTAGGCGACCGCGTCGCCAATGTCTTCGAGTCCGGCGGGCTCGCGCGCTCGCTGCCGTCGTTCGAAGTCCGTCCGGCGCAACGTGGAATGGCCGAAGCCGTCTCCAAGACGTTTGAAGACGGCGGCGTGCTGCTCGTGGAAGCCGGCACCGGCACCGGGAAGACGCTCGCCTATCTCGTGCCCGCCATTCTCAGCGGCGAGCGTGTGCTCCTCTCCACCGGGACGAAGAATCTTCAAGAGCAGATCTATTTCAAGGATCTCGACATCCTGCGCGACGCGCTGGGCGTCCCTTTCACCGCCACCTACATGAAGGGGCGCGGCAACTATCTCTGCCTGCATCGTTTCGAATCGTTCCGCGCATCGGCGGAGGGAGCGGGGACCGTCCGGCTGTTCGGCGAATCTGCGGTGCAGGTCTTCCTTCCGATCCTCGAGAAGTGGGCGGAAAAGACCGAGACCGGGGATCGCGCCGAGATCGCCGACCTTCCCGAAGACTTGCCCTTCTGGGGGGAGATCGCGGCGACGTCGGAGAACTGTATCGGCACCGAGTGCCCGCAATACCAGAACTGCTTCGTCACCAGGATGCGCCAGCGCGCAGCCGAATCGAATCTCGTCGTGGTGAATCACCACCTGCTCTGCGCCGACGCCGCCGTTCGCCAGAGCGCGTACGGCGAGGTGATCCCCGAATGCCATTATGCCGTCGTCGACGAGGCGCATCAGCTGGAAGATGTGGCGACGCAGTATTTCGGAGTCGCGGTCAGCAACTACCGCTTCGACGATCTCGTCCGCGACGGCGAACGCATGATTCATCCGGGTATGACCGGCGGGCAGGCCGCTGACCTTCAGCGCGTCCTGGACCGCCTCACCGCGCGCGCGCACGGCTTTTTCGGGTTGCTGCAACAGGGCATCCCGGTGCGCTCGTCACAAGCCTCCGAAAGCCGAGTGCGCGTCACGAGCGGAGCGCTCGAGCCGGTGTATGAAGAAGGCGCGCTCCTGATGGGCGCGCTCGACAATCTCGAGGCGACGGCAGGACTCATCAGAGTGGCTGCGGACACGGCGCGTACGGCCGGTGAGCCCGCACCGCAAGATCCGTTGAGCTTGTCGCGACGCGCCGGGGAGCTGAGGGACAGCCTTCGGTTCGTCATGAAAGCGAGCGATCCCGACTACGTCTATTTTCTCGAATCCAGAGGCCGCGGCCTGTTCCTGCGCGCCGCGCCGATCGACGTCTCGCCGATCGTTCGTGAAGTGCTCATCGACCGGATGAAGGCCACGGTGCTGACGTCGGCAACGCTCACCGTCGATGGATCGTTCGACTACATCCGCGGCCGCCTCGGACTCAACCGCCCGGGCGCCACTCGCTGTGTGCGGCTTTCGTCCGAGTTCGATTACGCGAAACAAGCCATCCTCTATCTGCCGCGCAAGATGCCCGACCCGCGGTCGCCCGATTTCACCGCCGCGGCCGCGCGCGAGGTGCTTGCCATCCTGGAGCGCAGCGAGGGGCGCGCGTTCGTGCTGTTCACGAGCTACGCGGCGATGCGCGCCGTTCAAGCCATCGCCGAACTGGAGCTCCGATATCCAATCCTGGTTCAAGGCAACGCACCGCGGTCGGCCCTGCTTCAGCAGTTCCGGACGACGCCCAACGCCGTGCTGTTTGCCACGTCGAGTTTCTGGCAGGGAGTCGATGTGATGGGCGAAGCGCTCAGTTGCGTGATCATCGACAAGCTGCCGTTCGCCTCGCCCGGCGACCCGATCACCGCCGCGCGGATCGAAGCGATCGCCAACCGCGGCGGTCAGCCGTTCGGCGACTACCAGGTTCCGCTGGCCATTCTCGCGCTGCTGCAGGGGCTCGGCCGGCTGATCCGCCATCGCGACGACCGCGGCGTGCTGGCCATCCTCGATCCGCGGCTGCGGACGATGGGATACGGGAAGCGGTTTCTGGCGTCGCTGCCGCCCGCGACGGTGATCCGCGACGTCAACGAGATCGGGCGCTTTTTTGGCCGGAAATAGCCGCTAAATAGAAGCCCTGGCACGCTTTCGTGTAAACTACCCCTGTTTTCTCTCAAGTTGCATTTGCGTCACCAGAGCGTATTGGCGTCATGAGAAATGCGGCGCCTTTTGTGTGTGGAGGACTGATATGTTTTCCGAACAATGCGGCCGGCGGACCCGCTGGACGTTGCCCAGATTCCTGATGGCCCTGGCCCTGGTCGTCATTGCGGTGCCTGCGTTCGCCCAGACGGGCAGGATTCAAGGCAAAGTGACCGACGAAGGCGGCAAGCCGGTGGACGGCGCCAAAATCACCGTGTCCACCATCCCCGACGCCGGCGGCCAGAAGTGGGAAGCGACCAGCGACAAGAACGGCAACTACATCATCGGCACGCTTCCGAAGTCCGGCAACTATCTGGTCCACGCCGAGAAATCGGGCGCCGGCGTCGACGAGGCACGCGCCGCCGTTCGGCTTGGCAACTTCACCGCGCTGAATTTCACGCTGTCGAACAAGGCTCGTGTCAGCGACGAGCAGGCGGCCAAGAACGCCTCCATCAAGAAGTATTTCGATACGGGCGTCGCTGACGCCAACTCCGGAAATCACCAGGGCGCCGTCGATGCGTTCACGCAGGCCGCCACGGCGATGCCGACCTGCTCGGATTGCTACTACAACATCGGCGTGTCGCAGACGCAGTTGAAAAATTACGACGCGGCCGAAGCCGCCTACAAGAAGGCGATCGAGCTGCGCCCGAGCTATCCCGAGGCGTATAACGCGCTGGCCGGGCTCTACACGACCCAGAAGAAAATGGATCTGGCCGCCGCGGCCGCATCCAAAGCGGCAGAACTGAGCGCAGCGTCTCCCGGCGGCGGAAACGCCGATTCGATGTTCAGCGCCGGCGTCGGGTTATGGAATGCCAACAAGTTTCCCGAAGCCCAGCAGGCCTTCGAAGGGGCAATCAAGGCGGACGCCAATCACGCCGATTCGCATTTCATGCTCGGCAAAGTCTTCTTGAACCTCGGCAAGCTTCCGGAAGCGGCGGCCGAATTTCAGACATACCTGAAGCTGGCCCCTACGGGTAAGAACGCCGCGGAGGCGCAGACGACCTATGATGCGCTGAAGCCGATGCTCAAGTGAGGCGGGGTTCCTGTTCCTGAGCTCCTTCTGACAAGCTGAACGAATGCGCAAGCCGGGTCCCGTGGACCCGGCTTTTCTTTTATGGGCCTTCACGAAGAGATCGGCGCCAGGCTCGCCGACGTGCGGCAGCGGCTGCGGCAGGCGGCCGCACGAGCCGGCCGGCAGCCCGATGATGTGCGCCTGCTGGCCGTCTCGAAAACGTTCAGCCTGGACCACGTCCGGGCGGCTGCAGCCGCGGGCCAGGCCGAGTTCGGCGAGAACCGCGTGCAGGAAGCCCTACAGAAAATCGAGGGATCGGCCGACCTTAAGATCAGATGGCATCTCGTCGGCACTCTGCAATCGAACAAGGTCCGGAAGGCTGTGACCGCCTTCGGCGCCATTCAGTCAGTCGACAGCCTGGGTCTGCTCGAGTCGATCGACCGGGCGGCGGCCGAAGCAGGCTCGAATCCGCAGCTGCTCGTGCAGGTGGATCTCGCGGGCGAGGCCACCAAACACGGAGCGCCGCCGGAGGCCGCGAAAGCCATCGTCCGGGCCGGCGTCTGCTGCCGGGCCGCCCGCCTCGCCGGGCTGATGACGATTCCGCCGTATTTCGACAACCCCGAAAAAACGAGACCGTATTTCGCGGCGCTCCGCGAACTTCGCGCTACACTGCTGGCAGGGGGCCTCGAGCCGGAATCGTTGCGGGAATTGTCGATGGGCATGAGCCACGATTTCGAAATCGCCGTGCAGGAGGGAGCCACCATGGTGAGGCTCGGCACGGCCATCTTTGGGGCGCGCCATGTTTGATCCGGATCTGCCGCGCGCAGCCGGAACCAAGCCCGAGCCGCATCCCGCTGGAGACCGCCGCATGAAGGTCAGTCCTCTCGATTTGCGCCAGGCGAAGTTCCGAACGGCCTTCCGCGGCTTCGACCGCGCCGAAGTGATGGCGCTGATGGCCGAAGTTGCAGACGACTACGAGCACGCGCTGCGCGAGGTGGACAAGCTGCGTGAGGACATGTCGCGGATGGAGGCGCTTCTCAATCAGCACCGCGAGCACGAGCGCGATTTGCGAAACACGCTGATCACGGCGCAGAAGCTGTCCGACGATATTCGCGCGAACGCCGACGCACAGGCGCGGCAGATTATCCGCGAGGCGGAAGGGCGATCCGACCTGCTGCTGCAGAAGACGCAGGCGCGGCTCGAAGACGTGCAGCGCGAAATCGACGGCATGAAGCTGAAGCGCCGCGAGGTGGAGACGTCGCTCGAGGCCTCGATCGGCACGCTGCGCAGCACGCTCGAGTTCGTACGCGAGCAGGAGCAGCGCGAGCGCGACGAAAAGATTCTCCTGCACCGTCCGCGGCAGGCCGACCAGCAAGCCACGCCGCAGCGCGCCGACGAGCCCAAGATCGCCAACAACGGGTGAGCGGGCTCGACGCTGCCCGGGCCGAAGACGGCGGCTCGAGAACGCTCCGGGTTATTTCAGCGACCCGGCCAGCGTCATCACGTCGAGATTCAGGTTGAACTGATACGGAAAGGTATACGTCGGCACGAGCTCAATCTGCTCGGTATAGGTCGCGGTGACGAACGTGTGGCCTTCTTCGCGGTGCACGTTCACGCTCCCGGGTATGATCGGCAACTGCATCCGGCGAGCGGTGTCGATGATGCCGTTCTGCAGTTCGACGTCGGACTTCGACGAGCCAAACAGCGCGGCCTGCTGCGCTTCATCCTTGAATTTGTAATAGCGCAAGGCCGCCGAGCCCCCCCGCCAGCAGGCGTTGATGATCAGCGCCGCGAAGACCAGCTTGATGATCGTTTTCATGGCGTTGCCGCTCAGCGCACCTGATGCAGGAGGCGGTTCCAGCGCGTGCGCGTGACCATGTGGACCAGGGCGGGCAGCGTGCCGGCGTTCTCATCCGAACCGGCGTCGTACGACCAGTAGATGACGAGGGCTCTTCCCTTGATGTTCTCGCGGGGCAGAAACCCCCAATAGCGGCTGTCCTGGGAGTTGTCGCGGTTGTCGCCCATGACGAAATAATGGCCCGGCGGCACGGTGACCGGGCCATATTGCACCCGCGGATCCCCGGACACGGACTGGAGCTCGCCCGATTGCGCCATCTCCTGTGGTATCGGCGGCGGGTCCTCGAGGAAATAGACGTACGGCTCGGCGAGCTGCTGCCCGTTGATGAAGACGCGCTTATTCCTCAATTCGACCGTCTCGCCCGGCAGCCCGATCACCCGCTTGATGAAGTCGCGCTCGGGGTCTTCGGGATACTTGAACACGATCACGTCTCGGCGCTGAATATCCTTGATCGGCAGCACGGTGCGCTCCAACGGCGTCAGCGTGGGGCCGAAGATGAACTTGTTGACGAGCAAGTGATCGCCAATCAGCAGATTCTGCTCCATCGACCCGGTCGGGATTTTGAACGCCTGAACGACGAACGTGCGGATGAAGAGCGCCAGTACGACGGCGATGACCAGCGACTCGAAATATTCGCGGGCGATCGATTTTCTGAATTCCACGGTGGCCATTTACGAGTCCTCGGTTCCCATCTTGAGCACGGCGAGGAACGCTTCCTGCGGAATCTCGACGCGACCCACGCGCTTCATGCGCTTCTTGCCTTCCTTCTGCTTCTCCAGCAGCTTGCGCTTCCGGGTGATATCACCACCGTAGCACTTCGCGAGCACGTTCTTGCGCAGCGCTTTCACCGATTCGCGCGCAATGATCCGGCTGCCAATGGCGGCCTGGATCGCAATCTCGAACATCTGCCGCGGAATCAGCTCGCGCATCTTCGCCGCCAGCGCCCGCCCGCGGGCGTAGGAGTTGTCGCGATGGACGATGATCGACAACGCGTCCACCGGATCGCCGTTCACCAGGATGTCGAGCTTCACCAGCGGCGACTCCCAGTACCCGGTTACATGATAGTCGAGCGACGCGTAGCCGCGGGAAATGGTCTTGAGGCGATCGTAGAAATCGAGCACCACCTCGTTGAACGGCAGGTCGTAGGTGATGAGGACCCGGTTTGAGCTCAGGTACTCCAGCGATTTCTGCACGCCGCGCTTCTCCTGGCACAGCTGCAGGATGGCGCCCACATGTTCGGCCGGCGTGAGGATCATCGCCGTGATGACGGGCTCTTCAATTTTTTCGACGTTCCCCGCTTCCGGCAGCTTCGCCGGGCTGTCGATCTCCCGCACCTGCCCGTCGGTCGTCGTCACCCGGTACAGCACGCCGGGCGCCGTCGTCACGAGATCCACGTTGAACTCGCGCTCGAGACGTTCCTGGACGATTTCCATGTGCAGCAGCCCGAGGAAGCCGCAGCGGAAGCCAAACCCGAGCGCCGCCGACGTTTCCGGTTCGAAGAAAAACGACGCGTCGTTCAGCCGGAGCTTCTCGAGCGCGTCGCGCAGCTCCGGATATTGATGGCCCTCGACCGGATACAAGCCGGCGAACACCATCGGCTTCAGCACTTTGAAACCGGGGAACGGCGTCTCGGTTGGCCGGTTTGTTTCGGTGATCGTGTCGCCAATCTTCGCGTCGGCGACGGTCTTGATGTTCGCCACCAGGAACCCGACTTCACCCGCTGCGAGCTCGCCGATCGGCTCGGGCTTCGGCGAAAAAATGCCGACCTCCTCCACTTCGTAGTCCTGCCCCTGCGCCATCAGCCGGATCTTCGTGCCGGGTTTCAGCACGCCGTCGAGGACACGAGCCACGATCACCACGCCGCGATACGGGTCGTACCATGAATCGAAAATCAGCGCCTTCAACGGTGCGCCGGCGTCACCGGCCGGCGGAGGCAACCGCGTGATCACGGCCTCGAGCACATCGGCGATGCCGACGCCTTCCTTCGCGCTCGTCAGAATCGCGCCAGAGCCGTCCAGGCCGATGATCTCTTCGATCTGCCGGCGGGCTTCTTCAGGCTGCGCGCTTGGAAGATCGATCTTGTTGATGACGGGAATGATCTCGAGGTCGTACTCGACCGCCAGATACGCGTTGGCGAGGGTCTGCGCTTCGACGCCCTGCGAAGCGTCGACGAGCAGCACCGCACCCTCGCATGCGGCCAGCGAGCGCGTGACTTCGTACGAGAAGTCCACGTGCCCAGGCGTATCGATGAGGTTGAGCACGTAGGTTTGCCCGTCCCTGGCGGTGTAGTTCAGCCTGACCGGGTGCGCCTTGATGGTGATGCCGCGCTCGCGCTCGAGGTCCATCGAGTCGAGCACCTGCGCCTCCATTTCACGCGGCTGCAGCGCGCCGGTGAGCTCGAGAAAGCGATCGGCCAGCGTCGACTTGCCGTGATCGATATGGGCGATGATGGAAAAGTTGCGAACGCGCTGAGGATCCATCAAATGGGCTTAACGTAAATTGTACATCCGAAGACCAGAACCCACAGCCTGGAGCCCGGAGCCGGACGCACGAGTCAGCGGCGGTCGAGCGGGATGTAGCTCTGCGGGTACACCGGGCCGATGTAGTCGGCGCGCGGCCGGATCAAGCGATTGTTGGCGTACTGCTCCAACACGTGCGCCGTCCACCCGGACACGCGGCTCACGGCAAACACCGGCGTGAACAGCTCGGTCGGAATGCCGAGCGCGTGATAGGTCGTGGCCGAGTAGAAATCCACGTTTGGATTGAGCTTCTTCTCCGTCTTCACGAGCTGCTCGATTCGCTGCGATATCTGGAACCATTTCAGGCTTCCAGTTTTCTGGCCGAGCTCCTGCGACATCCGCCGCAGGTGCGTCGCGCGCGGGTCTTCGGTCCGGTAGACCCGGTGGCCGAACCCTGGAATCTTTTCCTTCCTCGCCAGCTTCGCGCGAATCGCGTCGTCGATCCTCTGCTCGCTGGCGTCCTCGCCCAGCTCCATCAGCAGATGCATCACGTCGATGTTCGCGCCGCCGTGCAGGGGGCCCTTGAGTGCGCCGATGGCGCCGGTTATCGCCGAATGCACATCGGTGAGCGTCGCGGCCGCGACGCGCGCCACGAACGTCGACGCGTTGAATTCGTGGTCGGCGTGCAGCACCAGGGCGATATCCAGCGCTTTTGCCGCGAGCGCGTCCGGCCGGTCGCCCGTGAGCATGTAGAGAAAGTTTGCCGCGTGGCTCAGCGCAGGATCGGGCGCGATGATTCCCCCACCCGCGGCCAGCCGCCCCGATGTGGCGACCACGGTTCCGAGCTGCGCCGTCAGCCTGACGCTCGTGCGATAGCGCCCTTCGGGCGAGGTGTCGGTCGCGTTGGAATCGTAATGGGACAGCGCGGACACGAGCGTGCGCAGCGTGTCCATGGCGTTGTCGGGGGGCAGCGTCCGCATCAGGCGAAGAATGCCTTCGGGCAGCGCACGAGCCGCGGCGAGCTGCGACTGCAGCTCGCCGAGCTCCCCGCGGTTCGGGAGCCGACCGTGCCATAACAGGTGGCAAACCTCTTCGAAGCTCGCCTGGGTGGCCAGGTCGTGGATGTCGTATCCCCGATACGCCAGGACGCCGTGCTCGCCATCCAGATAGCAGATGGCCGAGCTTGCGGCGACGACGTCTTCGAGTCCGGCTTTCGAGGGTGCCGTTGTGGTCACGTGCCGCGATGATATCAGCGTACTGAGTCGAGAGTCGAGAGTCGACGGTCGTCAGTCGGGATCGAGAGGCGGTGGTCGGCAGGCGGCGGATTCTTCAGGAGCGGCGCGGCAGCTCCAGCCAGGCGGAGATCCCGGCCCCGACGTGCCCAACGGCCGTTTCGATGGTCGAGTTACTGATCCACCGAGACTTGCGTTTTCAAGACGACGCCATCGCCGGCGAACTGCTGGACGATCGAGAGAAGGCCGGTGTAGAGGAAGCCGATCTGAAAGAGGACCAGGAACGGCAGCGTGCCGTAGATGCCATTGGCCAGCGCGTAGAAAACCGTCGCGGTGAAATAGAAGCCGAGGGCGAGCTCGATCAGCGGCTGCACGGTGACCGACTGGCGGTATTTCTTGCTCACCCACTCGTCGCCGTCGGCTTCGATGCGATATTTCGGCGTGCGCAGAAATTCGGTCTTCTTGTCGAAGAGCGCCTCGAGCACCGCCTTGGTGTTGTTCACGCAGAGGCCGATGCCAATCGACATCAGGAACGGCATGTAGCGCAGCCGCGACATCCAATCGCTGTGGATCTCGCGCTGGCATACGACGTAGAAATTGCATACCGACATCGTCGCCGCAAAGAACAGCGGCACATCGATGAGCAGCATTTCGTACCAGCCCATGTTGTAGCGGATCACCATCGCGGGGAACATCAGGATCGACAGCACCGACATCAACAGGTAGTTGAAATTCGCCGTCAGATGGAAGAAGGCTTCTGCTTTCACCGCAAATGGCAGGTCCGCATGCAGAATCTGCGGCAGCAGCTTGCGGCACGTCTGAATCGAGCCTTTGGCCCAGCGATGCTGCTGCGACTTGAAGGCGTTCATCTCCACCGGCACTTCGGCCGGCGCCACCACATCGGAGACGAACACGAACTTCCACCCGCGCATCTGCGCGCGATAGCTCAGATCGAGATCTTCAGTCAGCGTGTCGTGCTGCCAACCGCCCGCATCGTCGATGGCGATCCGGCGCCAGATGCCGGCGGTGCCGTTGAAATTGAAGAAGACGCCCGCACGATTGCGCCCGCCGTGCTCGAGCACAAAATGGCCGTCGAGCAGAATCGATTGAATCTTGGTCAGCAGCGAGTAGTCCTCGTTGATATGACCCCAGCGCGCCTGCACCATGCCCACCCGGCCGTTGCCGAAATACGGCAGCAGGCGATGCAGAAAATCGCGAGCCGGCAGAAAGTCGGCATCGAAGATCGCCACGAACTCTCCGCGCGCCACCTTCAGACCGGCCTCGAGCGCCCCGGCCTTGTAGCCGGTGCGATCTTCGCGGTGGAAATATTTGATGTCGACCCCATGCGCGGCATGGCGACGAACCGCGAGCTCCGCGATTTCGCGCGTCTCGTCGGTAGAGTCGTCGAGGACCTGAATCTCGAGCAGTTCACCCGGATACTCGAGCTGGCAGACGGCATCAATCAGGCGGTCCGCCACATACATTTCGTTGTAAATCGGCAGCTGCACGGTGACGGGCGGGAGCGGATTGAGAGGGGCGGGTTCTACCGGTTGGGAATCCTTGTGCCTCATGTAAAGATACACGAGGTAGTAGCGATGCCAGCCGTACACCGCCAGAATACTGAGGACGAAGAAGTAACTGACGAGGATGATTGTCTCAGAGGGCGTCATTCGGTGAGCAAATCAGGCCGCAAACGTTCGGCGATTATACTGCGGTGTCCTCGAACGCGACAAGCACATCCCCATTTATGACCGTCGCCCAACTGCAGCAATTGCTGGACCAGGTACGCGAGGGCCGGGTCGCGCCCGAGGAGGCCCTCGATCACGTGATGGCACTGCTCCGCGCATCCTCTTATGAAGACCTCGGTTTCGCCCGGGTCGACCACGATCGGGAGTGGCGCCAGGGGTCCCCGGAAGTGGTGTTCGGACTGGGCAAGACCCCCTCGCAGATTGCCTCGATAGCGTCGCGGATTGTCGCGCGCGGCCATACCCTGCTGGTGACGCGCGCCACCGAGGAGGCGTTCGCGGCGGTGCAGGCCGTCGTGCCCGGCGCGCGCTTCCATCCCGTCGCGCGCACGATTGCGTTCCGGCAGCAGGACACCCAGCCGGGGAAGGGCACAATCCTGGTAGCTGCGGCAGGCACCTCGGACCTGCCCGTGGCCGAAGAGGCGTGCGTCACCGCTGAAGTGATGGACAATGCCGTCGATCGCCTCTTTGACGTAGGCGTCGCCGGCATTCACCGGTTGCTCGGCGAGCACGTTCGTCTGGCGGCGGCGCGCGTGGTCGTCGTCGTGGCCGGCATGGAAGGCGCGCTGCCGAGCGTCGTGGGCGGTCTTGTGAAGGTGCCGGTCATCGCCGTACCCACCAGCGTGGGCTACGGCGCCAGTTTCGGCGGCGTCGCTGCCCTGCTCGGCATGCTGAACAGCTGCGCCGCCGGCGTATCCGTCGTGAATATTGATAACGGCTTTGGTGCGGCCACCATCGCGAGCCGCATCAACCACTTATAAGCCTATCCATGCATTCTGGTGCCCTCCGCGCCCTCGAGTGGGATCACATCGTCGAGCTCGTCCGCGGGTTTGCGTTGACGCCGCTCGGCGCCGCGCGCCTGGCTGACCTGCAGCCGCAGTCCGACGCGCATCGCGTCTCGCAGCTGCTCGCCGCGACCAGCGAGGGCATGAAATACCTCGATGCCAATCCTCCGTTCTCGCTGCGCGCGCCCGCCGATCTGGAATCGCTCGTCGCGGCGCTTGCGGTGGAAGGACGCGCGCTGGAGCCGCTCCGGCTGCTGGCGTTCGCCGAGTTCCTCGATTCGGTGGCCCTCACGTGCGCGAACATCCGGCGCATCAGCGGACCTTTCCCGATGCTGAAAGCGATCGCCGAGAATTGCGGATCGTTCCAGCACCAGATCGGCGACGTACGCCGGCAAATCGACCCGTCCGGCGACGTGAACGATTCCGCCAGCCCGGAGCTCAGCCGTCTGCGCACCCAGCTTCGCAAGCAACGCGCGCGGCTCCGCTCTACCCTCGAGTCGTACCTGCGCGGAAAGGAAACCTCGCGTTATTTGCAGGACCAGGTCGTGACCGATCGCGACGGCCGGTACGTGCTCGTGGTGAAAGCCGAGTATCGCGCCTCGATCCCGGGAATCATTCACGGAAGCTCGGGCAGCGGCGCCAGCCTCTATCTCGAGCCGCTGAGCACCGTTGAGATCAACAACGAGATCGTGGCGTTCGAACAGGAAGAGCGCGAAGAGATCCATCGAATTCTGCGCGCCCTCACCGACGGGTTCCGCGCCAAGCCCGTGGAGCTGCGCCAGGCGCTGGATGCGGCCACCGAACTGGACGTCATCCAGGCCAAGGTTTCCTTCGCGCATCTCGTATCGGGCGTCGCGCCCACGATCTCGTCCGACGGCCGCCTCGAACTGCGCGGAGCCCGGCACCCGCTCCTGATTCCGGCGGTCGTTTCGCGGCTGGACCCGGCGCGCGACACGCTGTCGCGCGAGCCTGTCCCGGTTGACGTGCTGGTGATTCCTCCAACGACGGTGCTGCTCGTCACGGGCCCGAATACCGGGGGCAAAACGGTGGCGCTGAAAACAGCGGGGTTGCTGGCGTTGATGGCGCAAGCGGGACTTTTTCTTCCGGCGGCTGATGCGCGGCTTCCGGTGTTCCGATCCATCTTTGCCGATATCGGCGATGAACAATCGATCGCCGCCAACCTGAGCACCTTCTCGTGGCACATCACCAACATCGCCGCGATGGATCGCTCGCTCTCGCTGCCGGCCCTCGTTCTGCTCGACGAGCTCGGCGCCGGCACCGACCCACTCGAGGGAGGTGCCCTTGGCGTGGCCATCATCGAGCACTTCCGCAGCCGCGGCGCCATCGTCATTTCCACCACGCATTACGACGCGTTGAAGACCTACGGAGCGACGACTGGGGGAGTGACCACGGCTGCGTTTGGATTCACCCCCGACACGTTCGAGCCCACGTATCATCTGCTCTACGGATCGCCAGGCCGAAGCCTGGCGCTCGAGATGGCCGGACGCCTCGGACTGAGCGGCACCATCGTCGACAGCGCGCGGCGGAATTTATCCCAGCGCGAGGCGCAGCTCGCCGAGCATCTCGCGAAAGTCGACTCGGACTTGCGGGCGCTCGAGCACGAGCGGCGGCTGGTGAAGCGCGAGCGCGAGGCTCTCGGCGAAGCCGACAGCCGCGCGCGGTCGCGCGATGAGGCGCTGCGCCAGCGCGAAGACACGTTCAAGGCGAAGCTCAACGAGAAGCTGGACGAGCGGTTGCGGGAAGCCCGCGCTGAAATCGATAGCGTGGTCGGCGATCTTCGCAAGCAGGCCGGGGCGCTGGCCGAGCAGGCCGCCAAGAGCACCGTCGCGACTCCGTCCACCGGCGAGGTGGGCCGTCTGCGCGGCGAGGCCCGCAACGCGGTCGATTCGCTCGTCGAACGATTCCGGCACGATGAACCGCCGCAGGCGCCCGAGGCGCCGAAATCGCGTCCCGCGGTTGCCGGCGACCGCGTGTTGATCGAAACGCTCGGCCTGGAAGGCACCGTCGTGCTGGTGCACGACCACGACGCGGAAGTCGACGTGCGCGGCAAACGCTTTCGCGCGCACACGGTCGAGTTGCGCGTGCTCGATATGCCGCACAGGCCCCAGCCGGCTCCCGTGCGGGTGAGCGTCCAGGTGCAGCCGCGCGAGAATTCCTCCAGCGAGCTGCTGCTCGTCGGAAACACCGTGGACCAGGCGATCGACCGGCTCGAAAAGTTTCTCGACGAGAGCCTGTTGACCGACCAGCGCACGATTCGACTGATTCACGGCTTCGGCACGGGCCGGCTCCGCGAGGCTATCTTCGAATTTCTCCACCGCCACCCGCTCGTGGCCAACGTGAGAACGGCGTCGCAGGAAGAGGGCGGCGGGGGTGTGACCATCGCAGAGCTGAAGGATTAATTGGAAAGTGGAAGGTGGAAGGTGGAAAGTGGAAGGTGGAAAGTGGAAAGGGGAAAGTGGAAAGTGGAAAGTGGAGAGTGGAAAGTGGAAAGTGGAAAGTGGAAAGTAAAGTTCGAAAGTTTAGGTTAGTACTTATTTTTTAGTTTCCAGTTCAAGTTTTCAGATTTTCCCCATGTTTCCGCAGTCATTCATCGACGATCTCCGTATCCACGCGGATATCGTCCAGGTCGTCCAGGAATACGTCCCGCTGAAAAAGAGCGGCGCCACCTACAAAGGCCTCTGCCCCTTTCACGGCGAAAGGACGCCGTCGTTTCACGTCAACCGCGACAAGGGCTTCTTCCACTGCTTTGGCTGCAACGCCGGCGGGGATGTCTTCAAGTTTCTGGAGCTCCAGGAAAAGATGGGGTTTCAGGACGTGGTCCGGCATCTCGCTTCCAAGTTCGGGGTGCCGATTCCCGAACCGGTGGGCGGCGCCGAATCGAAATCGGATGCAGTCGAGCGCGAGGCGCTCCTGAAGGTGCACGAGCTGGCGGCGGACTTCTTCCGCGGGCAGCTGGAGGCGGCCGCCGGGGCCAGGGCGCGGCGGATGCTTCAGCAACGCGGTATCACGGCTCAGACCATCGCAAGACTGGGGCTGGGGTACGCGCCGCCCGGCTCCGAGACGCTGAAAGCGGCGTTGCTGACGCAAGGCCTGGCGCTGCCGTTGCTGCTGCGGAGCGGCCTGGTCGTTGAGCGCGATAACCGGCAAATCGTCGACAGGTTTCGTGGGCGCCTCATGATTCCCATTGCGCGCGACGCGGGGTCGATTGTGGCCTTCGGCGGCCGCGCGATGGACGCCGATCAGCAGCCGAAGTATCTGAACTCACCGGAAACGCCGATCTACACCAAGAGCCGCACCCTCTACGGCCTGAATCTGACGAAAGGCGATATCCGGCGGCTCGGCTATGCGGTTCTCGTCGAGGGATATTTCGATTTCGCACAGCTGGCGCAAGCGGGCATCGCGCCGGTTGTGGCGTCGTGCGGCACCGCGCTGACGGCGCCCCAAGCGCAACTCCTGCGCCGTTTCACCTCGAAGGTGATCATCAGCTTCGACCCTGACGCGGCGGGCCAGGACGCCGCGGCACGGTCGTGCGAGCTGCTGGTGGCCGAGGGGTTCGAGGTGAACGTGGCGGTGCTGCCCCCTGGCGAAGACCCCGACCGCATGGTGCAACAACGGGGGGCCGATGCGTATTTGGAGCTCTTGAAAAGCTCGCGGCCCTATCTCGAGTATTTGTTGGACCGAACAGCCGGTCATCACGATCTAACTAATGATGAGGGCCGGAGGCAGTTCCTGACCGCGATGCTGGCGGTGGCGGCGCGCATTCCCGACCCGGCGGCCCGGGATCAATTCGGTGATCGTTTGGCCCACAAGGCTCGTATTACAGAAGAGGTGGTGCGCGCCGAGGTCCGTAAAGCCGCCGTCCAGCGGCGTCCGGAGCTGACTGCGCGCGAGCTCCCGAATTTCGGCCGGGTGAAAACAGCCGAAAAGGGGCTGATTTGGGCGCTCATCCACGAGCCCGAAATCGGGATGACAGCTCTCAACGATCTGCAGGATAATGACTTAGATGGTCTCCCAACCAGGCGGGTGCTTGAAGAGGCGCGCGCCCTCGCCGGTTGGACCCCGGCGCTGTTGCCTTCTGCGCTTCTCGAGCGTCTAAATCCAGTGGAGGCCCAACTCGTGACAGCCATTGCGGCGGCGCCGACTTCCCCAGCGCCGGCGGGCGAATGCGTGCGCGCCATCCGGCGGCTCCGCTGCGAGCGGGAACTGGCGGCGGTGCAACGCGACATCGATCGTCTGCAGGCGCTCGGGGGCTCCCACGATGCTGACATCACCGCGCTGTGGGAGAAGAAACGTGATTTATTGCATGAGATCGAGGCGCTCGGCCGCAGCGCGCATTAATCCCGGGTCTTCGGGTATCATATTTGGTTCGCGCAAGGTAGGAGGAACGCTTGTCGATTGAAGAAAAATACGACGAAGTGCGGCAGCTGATTTCCATCGGAAAGGAGAAAGGCTACCTGCTGTACGACGAAGTCAACGAGCTGCTGCCGGCCGAGATTACCTCGTCGGACGAGCTCGATGACCTGTTCAATACATTTGGCAGCGCGGGCATCGAGGTCGTCGACTCGGAAAAGACGTACCTGCAGGAAAAACAGTTCGATCGCACCGCGGAGGGCAGCGAAGAGCTCGAGCTCGATCTGACGCCCGGAGCGCTCGACAAGACCAACGATCCCGTCCGCATGTACCTGCGCGAGATGGGGACCGTGCCGCTGCTCACGCGCGAAGGGGAAGTGGAGATTGCGCGGCGCATCGAGCGCGGCAAGCTCGCCGTCATCAAGTCGATTTCCCGCACGCCGACGGTGGCGAAGAACATCATCGGCATGGGCGACCAGCTCAAGGCCGGCACGCGCACGATCCGCGAACTGGTGATCTTCCAGGACGATGAGATCACCGACGAGCGTGTGGAAGAGCGCGCCAAGGAAGTGCTGAAGCAGATCGACGCGATTCGCAAGCAGCGCGCGGTCGTGCAGAAGCTCGAGGAAAAGCTCGTCGAAACGCCGAGGGGCACGACGACGCGCGAGAAGCGCAAGTATCGCAAGGCGCGGTGGGCGGCCATGCGTGCGCAGGTCGTGCTGTCGCAGCTCATCCGCGAGGTGGAATTCACCGAACTGGTGAAGCGCCGGCTGATCGAAGAGATCAAGGACGAGGTGGAATCGGTCCGCAAGATCGAGCGCGAAGCTGAAGGGCTGGACCGCCAGCTGAACCCCAAGGGCAAGAAGCCGCCGAAGCTGAAGGAAGACGACAAGAAGACGATCCTGCGGCGCATCAAGGACCTCAAGGCGGCCGTCAAGGTCCGCACCGACGAGCTCGAACAGACCACCGAGCATCTGCGCGCGACGCTCGACACGATCTATCGCGGCGAAGTGCAGGCGGAGCAGGCGAAGAAGGAGCTGGTGGAAGCGAACCTGCGGCTCGTCGTGTCGATTGCGAAGAAGTACACCAACCGCGGGCTGCAGTTCCTCGATCTGATTCAGGAGGGCAACATCGGCCTGATGAAGGCAGTCGACAAGTTCGAGTACCGCCGCGGCTACAAGTTTTCGACCTACGCCACGTGGTGGATTCGCCAGGCTATTACCCGCGCGATTGCGGACCAGGCCCGGACGATCCGCATCCCGGTACACATGATCGAGACCAGCAACAAGCTCATCCGCACCTCGCGCGCGCTGGTGCAGGAGCTCGGCCGCGAGCCGACCTCGGAAGAAATCGCCAAGCGCATGGACATTCCGGTGTCGAAGGTGCGCAAGGTGCTGAAGATCGCTCAGGAGCCGATTTCACTCGAGACGCCGATCGGCGAAGAGGAAGATTCGCATCTCGGCGACTTCATCGAGGATCGGCAGGTGGTGTCGCCCGCCGAGGCCGTGATCAATCTGAATCTGAAGGAACAGACCGAGTCGGTGCTGAAGACGCTGACGCCGCGGGAAGAGCGTGTGATCAAGATGCGGTTCGGCGTCGGCGACGGCAGCGAGCACACGCTCGAAGAGGTGGGGCAGAATTTCGCGGTGACCCGCGAGCGCATCCGCCAGATCGAAGCCAAGGCGCTCCGCAAGCTGCGCCACCCGTCGCGAAGCCGTAAGCTCCGTGCATTTCTCGAAGGACGCACGACGTAACCTGAGTTCGCTGTAAGTAGAAAGTGGAAGGTAGGTAAAGGGGCTTGCAAGTTACTTTCTCGCTTTTCACTTTCCAGTCTAAACTTTCATGATCAGCCTGGGGCCCATAGCTCAGCGGTCAGAGCCGCCGGCTCATAACCGGCCTGTCCCAGGTTCGAATCCTGGTGGGCCCACTTACGATGAATGCTGAAAACACAGGACTTGAAAGAGGAAATTGGAGAGTGAACGTCAAGCGTCACTTTTCAGTTTCGACTTTTGAGTGTCAACTCTTCAGCGCAGCCCCCACGAGGGGCTTTTTTTTTAGCTATGAATCCTGACCTGGGACGATTGATTCGCCTGCAGCAGCTCGAAACCTCCGCCGAGGAGGCGCGCCGCAAGATTGCCGACTACCCGCAGCGCCTGCAAGGACTCGACGACCGGCTTGCGGCCGCCCGCGAAGCGGTCTCCGGGACGAAGACACGGCTCACCGAGGCGCAGAACAAGCGGCGCGCCGACGAAAAGGAAGTGGCCACAGTCCAGACGAGGCTTGCCAAATACAAGGACCAGCTGCTCGAGGTGAAAACCAATCGCGAGTACCAGGCGATGCTCCACGAGATCGAGACGGCCCAGAACGACGTCAAGGCGCTCGAAGACCGCATTCTCGACTCCATGATGGAGTCCGACGAGCTGTCGGCCGCGGTCAAGAAAGCCGAGACCGCGCTGAAGATCACCGAAAAGGAGGTCGGAGCCGAGCGTCAGCTGCTCGACCAGGAAGTCACGGGGCTGCAGGCCGAATTGGACCGCACCGGGAGCGCGCGGGAGAAGCTTGCGGCGGAAATCGATCGCGCCGTGCTGGCCATCTTCGAGCAGGTCGCGAAAGGCCGAAAAGGCATTGCGGTTGCCGAGGCGCGCGATGGCATGTGCCTGATCTGCCACGTGCGGCTGCGTCCTCAAGTCTTCAACGAAGTCCGGCGGAACGATTCGATCATTCAGTGCGACAGCTGCCGGCGCATCTTGTACTTTGCCGGCGAAAGCCCGGCCGCGGTGCCCCAGGCCTGATGGCGATCGTGGCCTTCATCGACGGCGGCGCGCGCGGGAACCCCGGACCGGCCGGGTACGGCGTGCGTATCGAAGACGAGCGCGGCGAGCTGATCGACGAGCTTCACGCGTTCCTCGGGAGCTCCACCAACAACGTTGCCGAGTACAACGGGCTGCTGGCGGCGCTGCGCTACGCCCAGCAGCACGGCCACCGCAACATCCATATCAAGTCGGATTCCGAGCTGCTCGTGAGACAGATGAAGGGCGAGTACCGCGTCAAGAACCCCGGCCTTCAACCGCTTTTCCGACAAGCGCAAACGCTGGCCGCCACGCTCGACCGCGTGGCTTTCGAACACGTGCGGCGCGATCAGAACAAGGACGCCGACAGGCTCGCCAACCTTGCCATGGATGAAGGCACCGGGTCGCCGCCGCTATAGGATCGCACCCGTCTGTCCGGTTCTGTATTGCGGCGAATGGCAGGACCGCGGGAAATCCGAGCAAGTGATGGAGGGCGGGCGCGGCATCCAGCCCTACGCGCCGTGGTGGCCGGACCGGATGGCGGCAGCAAGACGGCCTGCCTTCTCACCATCGCGCCGGTAGGACGGGAACAGATCCGGATGCATGGCCGTGCACAGCTCGGCGACGTGAATAGCTTTCCTGTCCACGCCCGCTTCAAGGAGTTGATCGACGTTGGCGCTCCACAGATTCAGCAGCAACCTGCCCGATAACCGGTAAAACCACCGTCGTCCGCCGGGGCCAAACGCGGCCAGCAACTCCTCGCCAACTTCATAACAACAGGGGCCGATGGAGGGCCCGATGGCGACGGTCAGGTCGGCCCGATCAGCCCCGAAGTGCGTGTGCATCGCCTGGATCGTTTTGCGAGCGACGCCCGCCGCGGTGCCGCGCCATCCGGCGTGCGCCGCGGCAACCGCGCCCGAGCGCCGGTCCTCGAACAGGAGAGGCACGCAATCAGCGGCCTGCACGGCGACGGCGACATCCGGGCGCGACGCCATGATGATGTCGGCCGGCGCCCGGCGGACGTCTTTCGTATCGGCCGCATCGGCCGGCGCTTCTGACACGGCCGTGACGGCGTCGCCGTGGACCTGCTTCGGCCGAAACAGGTTGCCGGCTTGAACGCCAAGGGTCGCGGCGAGCCGATCCCATCCGGCACCTGGCAAATCGTCGGCCTTGCGAAGCTCGAGGTCGCTGGTGGAGAACAGATGGGGCGCGGATATCGCCTTGCAGCGCAGCGCTCTGCCCCACGACTCTTGCGTCCAGTGAAAGTCGTCGTTAATCTGTGACACGTATGAATATTATCGGCATCGGCCTGGATGCCACCGAAATCGATCGCATCGAGGCCACCGTGGCGCGCTTCGGCGACCGGTTCCTCCGCAGAATCTTCACCGACGGCGAGATTGCGTACGCGACGCGGCGGCGTCATCCCGCGCCCCATCTTGCCGGCCGCTTCGCGGCCAAAGAGGCCGCGATGAAAGCGCTCGGCACCGGACGCTCACGCGGCGTCCTCTGGAAGGACATCGAGGTGGTACGCGCGCCAGGCGGACCGCCGCAACTCAAGTTTCACGGCGGCGCCGCGGCCCGATTCGCGCATTTGGGCGCAAACAGCTCGCTCTTGACGATCACCCACTCCGAAACCCTCGCCATCTCTCAGGTGATGCTGCTCCGCTAGTTGTCATTCCCGTCTGCTCGATCGCCGCCGCCCTCCCCGGTCGGCACGCGGCGAGCGCAACTCCCGCAGCCTGAAGTATTTCCAGAAACGCGCCCGTCTCGCCATCGACGGTACTCGGCTTGCGAAACAGACGCCGTGGCAAGCGCCCGGGCCGCCGAAGGCCGCGAGGAGCAGCTCGCGGGGAGTCCCGCGAGAATCAGAAAAAGGAGAACGGCATATGGTTGTGAAGATCACCCCTAATGACAAAGGCACGCCAATCGGCAAACTCGCTGAGGCGGAGCTGCATTTCGAGGATGGCTATCTCAATGGCCTGAAGCTTGTCGGCTTTGCGGTATGGGAGCGCCGGAACGGCGACGGGCGAAACGTCACGTTCCCTGCGCGCCAGTACTCGGTAAATGGCGAGCGCCGCAGCTTTGCGCTGCTTCGCCCGGTGACCGATGCGACCGCGCAAGATCGTGTGCGCGAACTGATTCTGCAGGCGTATCAGGAACACGAAGAGAAGATGGCGGTAGCGGAATAGAGCCGCGTCGGGCGCTTACCACGGGGAACGCCAAAACTGGACGGCGCCGCTCCGCGCTCCCTGTGGTGAGCCTCTGCCGTCTCTTGTCAGAGCACGGGAAGAAGCCGGGCGTTCTCGGCCGCGCGTTTCGGAGGAAGCGTCCACTGCTCGCGATAGCTCTTGTCGAGCTCGTTGCGGAAGAACGCCTCCTTCATGCCGCCGTCAATGATGCTCCAAGGCAGCACGCGATCGCCCGATTTGTCGCGAAACACATAGAAGTCCGCGTCTATCCCGGCATCGGCAACAGCCCGCCGCCAGTCCCCGCCGTTGGCTTCGGCCGCCTCGATGACCGGCGCGACGCGGCGGTCCCCAAGCGAGAGCAGCGCCTGGTAAAACGAATGACGCTCCGACTTGATGTTGAAAAACACGTTGTCGATGTCCGCGGTCAGCGACCGCAGCCGCTGGATCTTTTTTTCGACGACGGCGGGATCCTCCATCGGCAGCCACTGGTAGGCCGTCGACGGCTTGGGAATGAGCGGGTTCACGCTGCCGATAATCCGGCCGATCTGCCCCTTGCCTTTGGCGTGCTTCAGCATGATCTCGCGCAGTTGAAGCGTCAGGTCGCGAATGGCCACCAGATCCTCGTCGGTCTCGGTCGGCAGCCCGATCATGTAGTAGAGCTTCAGGTTCTCGATGCCGCTGGCAAAAATCAGCTCGGCACGGTCCAGGATCTCGTCGTTGGTCACCGTCTTGTTGATGACGCGGCGCAAACGGTCGGACCCGGTTTCCGGGGCGATGGTCAGCGTCCGCTCACCGCTTTCCCGCAGCCGGCGGACGATCGGTTCGGTGAGGTCGTCGAGGCGCAGCGAGGCGGGACTAATCGAGTAGCCCATACCCGCCAGGCCGGAGAGAATCCGCTCGATTTCCGGGTGGTCGCACAACGCGATCGATACCAGGCCGGCGTGGCTCGAGTGTGCGCGAGCGGCCCCGGCCCGCGCCAGAATGCGATCGACGGGGAATGGGCGAACGGGAAGATAGTTGTACCCCGCCCAGCAGAATCGGCACAGGTTGGCGCAGCCGCGCACCACCTCGATGAGAAAGCGCGAGCCGAATTCGGTATCCGGAGTGAAGATCTGCGTGCAGGGCGGCTCGACCGTATCGGTCGCAGCGAGGGCGGCCTTCTTCACCGCCTGCGGCGCATCGGTGTCCTCGCGCGGCACGAACCGCTCGATCGTGCCGTCCGCCCGGTATTCGACGCCGTAAAAACTGGGAATATAAAACCCGCGTTGCCGCGCGAGCGACTTCAGGAGATCGTCCCGGCTGCCGCCCTGTCGAAAGCCGTCTACGAGCTTCGGCACCAGGTCTTCGCCTTCGCCGGCGGCAATCACATCGGCGAACGGCGCGAGCGGCTCTGGATTCACGAACGTGATGGCGCCGCCAATCACCACGAGCGGATCCCTGGCCCCTCGATCGGCGGCTCGCAGCGGCACCCCTGCCAATCGCAGCATCGTGAGAATGTTCGTGTAATCCCATTCAAACGATACGGAGAACGCGATGACATCGACGTCGCGCGCCAGCGTCTGCGATTCGAGGGTAATCAACTGAGTGCGCGACGCCAGCTGCTCCTTCAGCTGCTGCTTGGGCGGGAGAAACATTCGCTCGCACACGACATCGTCGTGGGCGTTGAAGAGCTGATAGACCGTCTGAAAGCCGAGGTTCGACATCCCGACGAAGTAGGTGTTGGGGAATGCCAATGCCACCCGAAGCCGGCCGGCGTGCGGCTTGCGCACGTAGCCCACTTCCTTCGAGAGCGTGGCTCGCGCTTGTTCGACCAGTTGCCAGGATTTCATCAATGCTAAGGGAGGACATTCCCGGCGGCAGGCTGCTTACCCTGCGACGCCGACGATCTCGCCTTCCGTGGATTTACTCAGTCTACCACGTGACTCGTTCCAACCCGGATGTGGAGGAGGGCGGGCACGTGCGACCGACGGGGACGGAGGACCACCTCGACTCAGCTCGTCTGAGGCGGGTTGGTACCGAAGCGCCGCGCGCGGCGAACGATTCTTGACATGGAAAGCCGGCCGCGCCCAAGCCGGCCGCGCCCAAGCCTCGCGAGGAGCCGCGGGGCTAGCGGGTCATTGGCCCTTTGCCCCTCGCGCCTAACCCTCGCGGCGGAGGAATGCAGGCACGTCGAAAGCCGACAGGGCATCCAGGTCGACATCCCCCGGCTCTGCGGCGGCCTTCGGCGCCTGCGGCGGCGGCATGGCTGCGGCGAGATCCAGCGCCGGCCGCCGTGCAATCGTCAGCCGCCCAAGCTCGATCGCCGGCATCTCCGTCTTTTCCTTCACGTGCGGCGTGTAGTGCTGCAGATCCACCGGCGTCTGATACCCGGCCGTCACCGGCTGGCGCACCGCACTCGCATCGAAGCCGGTGGCGATCACGGTTACCTTGACCCGCCCTTCGAGCTTCGGATCGACGACGGCGCCGAAGATGATGTTTGCGTCTTCGTGTGCGGCCTCCTGAATCAGCAGCGACGCCTCGTTCACTTCCATCAACGACATGTCCGCGCCGCCGGTCACGTTGATGATGACCCCGCGTGCACCGTTCACCTGCGCGCCCTCGAGCAACGGGCTCGAGATGGCAGCCTTGGCCGCCTCGATCGTCCTGTTTTCGCCCGACATGATGCCGGTGCCCATCATGGCCATGCCCATGCCCGACATGATCGTCTTCACATCGGCAAAGTCGAGGTTGATGAGGCCGGGCACCAGGATCAGATCCGAAATGCCTTGAATCGCCTGCCGCAGGACGTCGTCCGCCGTCGCGAACGCCTCGCTCAGGGTCGTCTTGCGATCGATGATCGTGAGGAGCCGCTCGTTGGGGATCGTGATGACCGTGTCGACGCATTCCCGCAGTGCCGCCAGACCGCGATCGGCCTGGGCGAACCGCTTTTTTCCTTCGAACTTGAACGGCTTGGTCACGACCGCGACGGTCAGCGCGCCGAGCTCGCTGGCGAGACTTGCGATGACCGGCGCGGCGCCCGTGCCGGTGCCGCCGCCCAATCCGGTCGTGACGAAGACCATGTCGGCGCCGGTGAGCGCCTGGATCAACGTGTCTGTGTCCTCGAGCGCCGCCTCGCGGCCGACGTTGGGATCGGCGCCGGCACCGAGGCCCTTGGTGAGCTTGCTGCCGATCTGGATTTTGATCGGAGCCGCATTGCTCTCGAGCGCCTGCAGGTCCGTATTGGCCACGATGAACTCGACGCCCTCGAGCCCCACTCGCACCATCCGGTTCACGGCATTACTGCCGCCGCCGCCTACGCCCATCACTTTGATACGCGCGCCCGCGCGGGCTTCTTCGGCCAGCTTCAACCGCAATGGAGTGTCATACTGTTCTGCCATTCGTCGCCTCCCAGTCAGAATTGTCAGAAGAATTCCTTGAACAGTCCGCGCAGCCGGCCGGCCACGCGGCCCAACGCGCCGGCTCCAACCATCCGGCCCGCCTCGGTGATGTGATTGCGTTGCGCGTACAACACGAGCCCGACCGCGGTCGCAAATTCAGGGTTGCTCACGTGATCCGCCAGTCCGCCGACGCCGGCCGGACACCCGCGCCTGATCGGCAAGTCGAAGATCTGCTCGGCAATCTCGGGCATCCCGTCGAGAATCGCGCCGCCTCCCGTGAGCACGATGCCGGAGTTGAGCGACTTTTCGTAGCCCGCCCGGCGAACCTCATCCCACACCTGATGGAAGATTTCTTCGGCTCGCGGCTGAAGAATTTCCGACAGCACACGGCGCGCCATCAGCCGCGGCTGCCTGCCGCCGACACTTGCCACTTCCATCGTTTCGTCTTCATCGACCAGCGAGGACAAGGCACAGCCGCACTTCCGCTTCAATTTCTCCGCGTCCGGAATGGGCGTCCGCAGGCCGACGGCGATGTCGTTGGTGAAGTGATCGCCGCCGATGCCGACGACGCCCGTGTGCCAGAGGCTGCCGCGCTCGAAAATCGCGACGTCGGTCGTGCCGCCGCCGATATCGAGCAGCGCCACGCCGAGCTCCTTTTCGTCCGGCGTCAAGACGGCCTCGCTCGCCGCCAGCTGCTCGATGACGGTGTCGATCACGCTGACGCCCGCGCGATTCACGCACGCCACGATGTTGTGCGTGGCTGTCGTGCCGCCCGTCACGATGTGCACGTTCACCTCGAGCCGAGCTCCCGTCATGCCCACCGGCGCGCCAATGCCGTCCTGGTCGTCGACCACGAAGTCCTGCGGCAGCACGTGAAGAATTTCCCTGCCGCTGGGCAGCGCCACCGCCTTTGCCGCCTCGATTGCGCGCCTGACGTCGTCTCTCGTGATCTCGCGGTTCTTGCCGGCGACAGCGATCACTCCACGGCTGTTGAAGCCCTTGATATGCGGCCCGGAGATGGCGATGTAGACCGAGTCGACCTCGACACCGGCCATCAACTCGGCCTCGTCGACCGCACGCTTGATCGAATCGACGGCAGCCTCGAGATTGACGACCGCGCCGCGCCTGATCCCTTTGGCCTCAGCGACACCGATGCCGATAATCTCGAGGCTGCCGTCGTCCATCATTTCCGAAATGATCGCCCCGATCTTCGAGGTGCCGATATCGAGCCCCACCAGGTATCGTTCTCTACTTGCCACGCGGCCTCTTTTCTTGGCTTGTCGTGGGGCCCGCCCCACGACCTCGTACCCCGGACTCACGTGAGCCAACCCTCAGCCCGTCTGCGCGTCCTTGCCCCGCTTCGGTACCTTCTGGGGCGAAGACTTCGGAGCGGCGACAGCCGCCGGGCGCACGTACACCCGATCGTCGAAGCGCATGTCGACGTACTCGATTTCTGGCACGCGCTCGCGGAGCGCCGGCGCCAGCTCGAAGTACGATTGAAGACGCTCCACGAAGTGTTCATCGCCAAGACGGACGGACGTCGGGTCGCCGTCGAGGAGCACGACCGCGTTGCGCGCGTCGGTCACATCGATCTGCGACACGCGCGCCGACATGTTCTTCACGTGGAGCGCATCGAGCAGCCGGCACGCGAGCGCCGCCCGCGCCGCGTCCGGGTTGTTCTCGCCGGGCGCCGCGGAGAACCCGTCGATGATCGGCAAATCGAGGTCGGCGTAGTTCGGCCCGTATTCGTCAATCACGACTCCGGCTTCATCGACCAGGTACAACGACCCATTGATTCGTCCGATCCCGAGCGGTTTACGCTCGCGCACCGTGACCTCGACCGTCGACGGCAGCGTGCGACGCAGCGAGGCATCGGCGACCCACGGCGAGCTCAGCAGCGTCGCGCGCCATCTGTTCAGATCGATCGTCAGAATGCTTTCGCCGCGCAGCCCATCGAGCAGCGCCAGCACCTCTCCGTTGGACAGCCTGTGGTTGTCGTGCACGACGACCCGCTGCACCTCGAAGATGCGCAGACCGACGAACACGTTCATCGCGCGATGCGCGGCATAACCGGTGAACGCAAGTGCGACGGCGGCGGCCGCCGCCCGCCAGCGCCACGACGCCCAGGACGGGCGCTTGCGCGCCGGCTTGAGATGCGCGCGGCGAAACCGCCGGTCTGCCGGAGCGGTCACGGGCATCAGCGTTCGAGCTCCTCGAGCACGGCAGGCCACATCGAGCCAATCGATCCCGCGCCGAGCAATACAATCAGGTCGCCGCGTCCGGCCATGCGGGCCAGCGCAGCCGGCACGTCGGCAACGGCCTTCACAACGCGGACATCGCCGCGAAAAGTCGCGCGAACCGCCGCAGCCAGCGCATCGACGTCGACGCCGGGAAGCGGCTCTTCGCTGGCGCTGTAAATATCGGTCAGCAGAACTGCATCAGCACCTTCGAAAGCCGGGCCGAATTCGTTCATCAACAACTGCGTCCGGGTAAATCGATGGGGCTGAAACGCGATGAGCAGCCGGCCTTCGGTCATTGGTCTGGCCGCCGCGACGACTGCCGCAATTTCGGTCGGATGGTGGCCGTAGTCTTCGATCACCGAAACGCCGCGCGCCTCCCCGCGTTTTTGAAAACGCCGCTCGGCGCCGTGGAAGCTGGTCAGACCGCGCGCAATCGTGGTCCAATCGATCCCCAGCTCGCGTCCGGCGGCGATTGCCGCCATGGCGTTCAGCACGTTGTGGCTCCCCGGCACGCTCAACCGGAGCTCGCCAAGCCCCTTGACGCTGGAAACAGAGCCAAAACCTTCGGAACGAACGCCGGACGCGGAAATGTCGGCGCCGGCCGCGAACCCGTACGTGATCGTGCGAGCCTTCATCGAAGACTTCAGCGCCATCAGATGCCGGTCGTCTGCACAGATGACCACGGCGCCGGCCGGCGGCACGCGGTTGGCGAAATCCAGGAACGCCTTCTGCAGATCCGCGAAATCGCGGTATGCCTCCATGTGCTCGCGATCGATGTTGGTGATGACCGCCAGCCGGGGCTGCAACCGCAGAAACGACCGATCGCTTTCGTCGGCTTCGGCAACGAGGTATTTACCGCGCCCCAGGCGCGCGCTGCTGCCGAACGCGCGCACGCGCCCCCCGATTACCGCCGTGGGGTCGAGTCCTCCCGCTTCGAGCACCACGGCAATCATCGAGCTCGTGGTGGTTTTCCCGTGCGCGCCGGCGACGGCAATGCCATAGCGCAGCTCCATCAATTCGGCCAGCAGCTCCGCCCGCGGCAGAATCAGGAGACCGCGCTCGCGCGCGGCCGTTATTTCGGGATTCGAGGCCTTCACGGCCGACGAATAGATCACCACTTCGACATTCGTCACATTGGCGGCGCTGTGCCCCTCGTAGATGCGGGCGCCGAGCGACTCGAGCCGGTTCGTAATCTCTGTCCGGTGCATGTCCGATCCGCTCACCTCATAGCCGAGATTCAGAAGCAGCTCGGCGAGCCCGCTCATGCCGATGCCGCCGATGCCGACGAAATGAAAGCGCCTGGCCTGACCAAGCAGACCACTCACAACGGACGATGCCCCGCCAGGCTGACGACGACGTCGACAATTCGATCGGCAGCATCGGGCTTCGCAAGCCTCCTGGCGGCGGCCGCCATGGCCTTCCGCTTCTCGCGATTGCCCGCCAGCGCCAGGATGCGGCCAGCGAGCAGTTCGCCCGTGAGGTTCCTCTGCTCCACCACCTCGGCCGCGCCAGCCGCCTGCAATGCCTCGGCGTTCCTGCGCTGGTGATCGTCGGTCGCCGTCGGCAGCGGGATCAGAATGGCCGGGCGCCCCGCCGCCGTAATCTCGGCCAGCGTGGTGGCCCCGGCGCGCGACACGATCAGTCCGGCCTCGTTCACCTCTCGGTCCATCGCATCGATGAACCTCTCCACGCGGCCTTGCACGCCGCTCCGTTGAAAGGCCTCGCGGACCAGGTCGTAGTCGCGCGTCCCTGTCTGGCACACGAAATTGACGTGCGCGGCGGTTGCCAGCCTCGGCGCCGCCTCCACCACGGCCACGTTGATTGCGTGCGCGCCCTGAGAGCCGCCAAAGATCAGGACCCGAACGTTGGCTGCGTTAATCGCGGTCTCATCAACATGCAGGAACTCCTGCCGAACCGGGTTGCCGCCGACGAACCCCTTCCTGCCGAAATACTTCAACGACGATTCGTAGGTGACCGCGGCCGACCGCACCAGGGGCGCCAGGAGGCGATTGGTGATGCCGGGCACCGCGTTCTGCTCGAGCAGCAGCGTGGGAACTCCACGCGCCGCCGCCACACCGACGATCGGCCCGGAACTGTAGCCTCCCACGCCAATGACGACATCCGGCCTGCGCTTGGTAATCACCCGCCATGCGTCCAGCGCGCTCACCGGCAACAGACCGAATCCACGGATCAGGGCCGCCGCCGACTTTCCCTTCAGGCCGCCGCTTCGAATCACATCGAGCTCGAATTCCGTGGCCGGAATCACGCGCGCCTCGATGCCCGCGGCTGTTCCGGCGAACGAGATCTGCGCGTCCGGGACACGAGCCTTCAAGGCCCGCGCGACCGCGAGCCCGGGGAAGAGATGGCCTCCCGTACCGCCGCCCGCTATCACCACGCGCAAGCCGTCCTCCCACTTTCACGATCCGGGCGCAACGTGCTGCGAGACGTTGAGCAGGATGCCCATGCCAAGCAGACTGATGACCAGGGACGATCCGCCGAAACTCACGAGCGGCAGCGGAATGCCCTTGGTGGGCATCATGCCCAGGACGACGCTGATGTTGACGAACGCCTGGACCGCCATCATCGTCGTCAAACCGATGGCGAGGAACGCACCAAACCGATCCGGCGCATGCATCGCCACCCGCAGGCCTCGCCAGACAATCACGACGAAGCACAACAGAACGACGGTTGTGCCGACGAGTCCGAATTCCTCGGCGATGACCGCAAAGATGAAATCGGTGTGCGGCTCCGGCAGATAGAACAACTTCTGCACGCCCGCCATGAAGCCCCGGCCGAACAGTCCGCCGGCTCCGACCGCGATGAGCGATTGGATGATCTGAAATCCATCGCCGAGCGGATCGCTCCACGGATTCCAGAATGCCAACAGCCGGCGCCGGCGATAGGAGGCGCTCATGAGCACCAGATATGCAACCGGGACGCCGCCAAGGATCGCACCGACGACGTAGCGGTAATTGAGTCCGGCGGCAAACACCATGGCGGCCGCGATCATCAGCAGCGTCATCGCGGTGCCCATATCGGGCTCGGCGAGAATCAGGCCCACCAGCATGGCGACGACCAATCCAATCGGCACGAGCGCGTAGCCGACTTCGTCGACGCGATCCATGCGCCGCTCGAGGATCGCCGCCATGAAGAAGATGGCGCTCAATTTCGCGAGCTCCGATGGCTGCACGCCCATTCCGCCCAGGCCAAACCACCGGCTGCTGCCGTTGATCGGAGCGCTGAAGAGCACGGCCACCAATGCGAGGGTGACCGTCCCGAGCGACATCCATATGAAGGAGGGCTCGCGATAGCGGCGATAGTCGAAACGCATGGCCAATGTCATCGCGGACACACCGAGGGCGGCCCACATGAACTGCTTGATGAGGAAGAAATATGGCTGATTGAACCGCTGCGTGGCGAGCACCGCCGAGGCGCTGTAGACCATCACCACGCTGGCGCACACCAGGAGCAGAGTGGCCACGAACAGTACCTTGTCGGACTTCAGTTTTCGGGCCATACTCGCTGTTTTTGCCCCCGTATTCGGGAGCCGGTCGCCCCGCGCCCGGCGTGGTTTTTCCGTCGGGACTAAAGCCGGAGGGCTCCGGTTCCGACAAGACGGCTGCCCGCCGGTGCGAGCAGTCAGCAGTCATCAGTCAGCCCAGGGGTTGGGACACCAGCTTCGCAGACCGGGGCAGCCTGCGTTCCCAGCAGCCAGCTCCTTACCGCCGAAGGCCGACTGACGACTGCTCACTGCTCGCGCGTCGTTCTCGATTCTTCCGCCAACCTCTTTACCTCCTGCCTGAACGTCGCTCCGCGCTCGGCGTAGTCGTGGAACATGTCGAAGCTCGAGCACGCGGGCGAGAGCAACACCGTTCCGCCCGGCGGCGCCAGGGTGAACGCCTGCCGGACGGCCGACGACAGATTCGGCGCCAGGTGCACCGGCACGGCCCCTTCGAGCGCGGCTTGAATCAGCGGCTGCGCTTCGCCCATGGCGACCACCGCCACGGCCTTGGATTTCCGCAGCGGCCCGGCGAGCAAGCTCAGATCGCCGCCCTTGAACCGGCCGCCGAGAATCACCACCAGCCCCTCGTCAAAGCTCTCGATCGCGCGTTTTGCCGCCTCGACGTTGGTCGCCTTGGAATCGTTGACGAACCGCACGCCGCCGATCGTCGCGACCGGTTCCAGCGCGTGTTCGAGGCCGGCGAACGACTCGACGGCGCGCACCATCGCGTCCGGCGACACGCCCGCGATGCGCGCCACGGCGGCCGCCGCCATCACGTCGGCGCGCAGGTGAAGGCCGACCAGTTGAATCGACGACAGGGGAACCAGCGGCACGTCGCTGCCATCGCGAACGTCGCGAATCATCCCCTTCTTGATGACGATTCCTTCTTTCACGCTGCGGTGGGGCGCGAAATCCAGCCTTCGCGCGCGAATCTGGCGCGCCATGGCGAGCGTTTCGGGGTCGTCAGCGTTGATCACGGCCCAATCCCGATCTGTCTGATTTGCGAAAATCTTCATCTTGGCCTGCGCATACTCTTCGATCGACCCATGCCGATCGAGATGGTCCGGTGAAAAGTTCAGCAGCACCGCGATCCAGGGATGGAACGAGTCGGTGGTCTCGAGCTGAAAACTGCTCACTTCGACGATGTGGAATGTTTCCGGAGTGGACTCGGCAACCTGCGAGCTGAGCGGCGTGCCGATATTTCCGCCCACGAGTGCCTTCAGGCCTGCGGCGTCGAACATCCGCCCAGCGAGCGTCGTCGTCGTCGACTTTCCCTTCGTGCCGGTGATGGCCACGATGCGGCCGCTCAGCCAGCGGGACGCCAGCTCGATCTCACCCATCACGGGGACACCGGCCCGCCGCGCCGCGGCCACCTGCGGCTGTCGCGGAGGCACCCCGGGGCTCAGCACGATGAGGTCCGACTCCGTCAACGTCTGAAGCCGATGTTCGCCGAGCTCGAGCATGACGCCGGCCGCGCGAAGGCGCCTGTCGTCGGCGATATCGGCGAGCGCCGGACGCACGTCCGTCAGCGTGACGCGGGCCGCACGTTCGACGAGCAGCAGCGCCGCCGCCACGCCGCTCCGCGCCCCGCCGATCACCGTGACTTTTTTTCCCTCGACTGAAAACTGCGTCATCGTCTCCATCGCCTCGATCGCAACCTCATCGCAACTTGAGCGTCGTCAGGCTGAACAGCGCAAAGATGATTCCCACGATCAGAAAGCGCGTGATGACCTTCGGCTCGCTCCATCCGATGAGCTCGAAGTGGTGATGCAGGGGCGCCATCTTGAACACGCGCTGCCCGGTGAGCTTGAACGACGCCACCTGGATGATCACGGACAGCGCTTCGAGCACAAAGACGCCCCCGACAATCGGCAGGAGCAGCTCCTGCTTGATCAATATCGCAACGGTCCCGAGCGCTCCGCCGAGCGCCAACGAGCCGACATCGCCCATGAAAATGTCCGCCGGGTAGGAGTTGTACCAGAGGAAGCCGAGGCTCGCGCCGACGAGAGAGCCGCAGAAGATCGTGAGCTCCGCGGTTTCGAAATGGACCAGGTTCAGGTATTGAGCCAGCACGCGATGGCCCGTGACGTAGGACAGCGCGGTGAAGGCGGCCGCAGCAATCGCGAACGTCCCGATCGCGAGCCCATCGAGCCCATCGGTCAGGTTCACCGCGTTGGACGACCCGACCAGCACGACGACGGTGAACAGGACGTAGCTGAGGCCGAGATCCGGAATGAGCCGTTTGAAAAACGGGAAGATCAGGCGCGTGTTGTAAAGATTGTGCTGGGCCAGCAGGATCAGCGTCAGCCCGACCAGCAGCGCCACGACAACCTGAGCCGCGATCTTGTAGCGCGGCAAGAGGCCGTAATGCGATCGCCGCACAATCTTCAGATAGTCATCGGCGAACCCGATTGCGCCGAAGGCGACCGTCGACAGCACGGCGATCCACAAATAGATGTTTCCGAGATCCGCCCACAACAGCGTCGGCACGATGGCGGCCGTCAGGATCAACAGCCCGCCCATCGTCGGCGTTCCGGCTTTGGGCGCATGCGTTGCGGGACCCTCGTGGCGGATCACCTGGCCAATCTGGAATTCGCGAAGTTTGCTGATCAGCCATGGACCCAGGACGAGGCTGATCGCCAGCGCCGTCAGGCTCGCCGCAGCGGTTCGAAAGGTGATGTAGCCGGTGACGTTGAGCACCGGAATGGTCGTGTGGAATGGATACAGCAGGCGGTAGAGCATCAGTCGATCTCCGCCTTGAGACGATCCACGACCACGTCGGTCCGGATGCCGCGCGAGCCCTTCACCAGCACGATATCGCCGGCCTTCACGAGCCTGGCAGCCAGCTCGGCCGCCTGCGCGCTGTCCGGCGCGTAATGAACGTCGATCGCAGGCATGCCCGCGGCAATGGCGCCCTCGGCGAGCGCGCGTGCGGGCGCCGCGCCGACGGCGACCAGGGCGCCGAGGCCGGCCTGGGCGGCTTCGCGGCCGGCGTGCCGATGCAATGCCTCGCTCGCCTCGCCAAGCTCGAGCATTTCGCCGATGACGGCGACCCGCCGGTGGAACCGCGTCTCGCCCGCGAGCATCGACAACGCCCGGGAAAGCGCGGTCGGATTGGAGTTGTACGAATCGTCCACGATGGTGAACGTCGCCGTTCGGGTGACCTCGCCGCGGCGCGCAACCGGCTTCAGCGCCGCCGAGCGCTCGACGATGTCGGACAGGGGTATGTCGAAGCGAATCGCGACCGCAGCAGCGGCCAGCACATTCGCGAGATTCGCCATGCCTGGAAGCGGTGTGCTGATTTCAGCGTCCCCAACAGGCGTACGAATGCGCGCAACCGTGCCCTCGACGCCGAGGTCTCGAACAGCGAGCGCGCGAACGTCCGCGGGACGCTCGATGCCAAAGGTCCGCACGCGTCCAGCGAAATTCCCCGCATGACGCATCACGAGGTCGTCATCGGCATTCGCGATCAGCAGATCATCGCTACCGGCGCCTTCCATGATTTCGGCTTTCGCGTCGGCGATGGCGTGCACCGTCCCGAAGAACTCCAGATGCGCAGGCCCCACGTTGGTCCAGACGCGCACCTCCGGTTTCGCGATCTTGACGAGCGTGCTGATTTCGCCGGCGTGGTTCATCCCGAGCTCGACGACCGCGATGTCGGGCCTGTGACGCAAATCCAGCAGCGAGAGCGGCAGTCCGATGTGATTATTCAAATTCCCCTTGTTCCGGATCACCTGATACCGAGCCGAGAGAAACTCGGCCGCAATCTCTTTCGTTGTCGACTTTCCGGCGCTGCCTGTCACCGCCACGACTGTCGACCGGGATTCGCGCCGCACGTAGGAGGCCAGCGCCTGAAGCGCCGCCACCGTGTCGCCCACCACAATCAGCGAGGCGTCGGCTGCCGGCGGCACGATTGCCCGCGGACGGCTCACGACCGCTCCAGCAGCCCCCGCCGCCGCGGCCGCCGCGACAAACGCGTGGCCGTCGAAGCGCTCGCCGGGAATTGCAAAGAACAGATCGCCGGGCTTCAGTGTTCGCGTATCGATCGAAAACCCGCCGACCGGCCGATCCACGCCGGTCAGCTTGCCGTCCACCGCCTTGGCGATCGCGTCCAGGGTCAGCTCAATTTGCCCTCGCACCAGACTGCTCGTCAGTGCGCGCGAGAGCCACGGCGCCGCTGCAGCGCTTCGCGCGCTAACTCAACCTCGTCGAACGGCAGCTCCTGGTCGCCGATCACCTGCGTCTTCTCGTGGCCCTTCCCCGCGAGCAGCACAAAATCGCCGGCCCGCGCCATCTTGATAGCCCGATCGATCGCTTCCCTGCGGTCGACGATGGTCAAGAAGGTGTCGGCCCCTCGCTCGGCGGCCGGGACGCCGCGTTTAACGTCATCGATGATGCGCGCCGGATCTTCGCTGCGGGGATTGTCCGAGGTGACCACGACGATATCGCTCAGTCTCGCCGCCACCGCACCCATCAGGGGCCGTTTGGTCCGGTCGCGGTCGCCGCCGCAGCCAAAGACCGTGATCAGGCGCCTGGACGCAAGCGGCCGCGCCGTCTCCAGCAGATTCCTCAGCGCGTCGTCAGTATGCGCATAGTCGACGACCACGACGATATCGTCGTGATGATCGGTCACCACCTGAAACCGTCCGGGCACGCCTTCGAGGTGCTCGAGGCCGTGTTCGATGGCTGCCACGGGAAGGTCGAGCGCCACGGCTGTCGTCACCGCGGCGAGGATGTTGGACACGTTCGGCCGTCCGATGAGACTGGACCGGACATGCACCGTGCCTCGCGACGTCCTGATGTCGAACTCGAGGCCTTCCCACGTCAGCGACTGCGGGCCGGGCGTCACGTCGGCAGGCTTGTTCATCGCGTAGGTCACGGCGCGAGGCGCCGCCTTCGCCATCGCCTCTCCACGCGGGTCGTCAGCGTTGATCACTCCAGGGGCTCCCGGGGGCAGCATCTCGAACAGCCGCCGTTTGGCGGCAAAGTAGCTCTCCATGTCCTTGTGATAGTCGAGATGATCCCTGGTCAAATTGGTAAAGACTGCGGCCGCAAACTTCGTTTCATCCACGCGCTTCAGCGCGAGCGCATGAGAGGACACCTCGATGGCGCATGCGCGGCAGCCGCGGTCGACCATGAGTCGAAACATCCGCTGCACGTCCGGCGCTTCGGGCGTCGTGCGCAACGCGTCGAACTCCGCGTCACCGATCGAATAGGTGACGGTTCCCAGAAGGCCGCACTTCATGCCTGCCGCGTCGAACAGCGAGCGCAAAAGAAAGGCGGTCGTCGTTTTGCCGTTGGTGCCGGTAATTCCTACCACCGTCATCGATTCGCTGGGATGGCCGTAGAACTCGGCGGCCAGCACGGCCATCGCCGCGCGCGCGTCGTCCACGACCATCCATGGCACCGGCGGCGGCCGGTCGGCGGAGGCATCGGACACGACCGCCACCGCGCCGCGCGCAACCGCGTCCGCTGCAAACTCCGCGCCCCTGGCTTTCAAGCCCGTGAGCGCGATGAAGAGATCGCCTTTCTCCACACGGCGCGAGTCATATGCCAATCCTTGAACCTCGCGATCGATCGCCGGCCCGGTCGGTTGCGCCTTCGCGCGGCGCTCCAGCGCCTTCAGCAGGCGAGCCAGCCTCATGGCTCGCCGGGGTCCCCGACGCGGCTGCCGCGTGGGGGTGAGATGTCGGACCCTCCGGCGCGGCTACCGCGTTGAGGGGGGATGGCGGGCGAGAGAGAGGCGACCGCGATCGGGGTCCGCTCGAGCCAGAGCTCGCAGGTGGCGCCCCGATCGACCGGAGAACCGGCGGAAGGCTGCTGCGACGCGACAACGCCGCTGCCGTTCACGCGCGCCGCCAATCCGAGTCTCGTCAGCACCCGCACCGCTTCGCGGGCGCTCAAGCCGTGCAGATCCGGCAGATCCTGGAGGCCGCGGAAGTGGCCCGCGGGTGTCACGGCTGCGACATCGCGGCTGGCGGCCGTCTGGTACGGCTGCTCCCCGCCGGGGTGGCGCGCCACGAGCACCGGCGGTGGCGCGTTGATGCTCGGTGCGATTCCGAAATGACGGAGCGCAGCCTGCGCAATCTTTTGAAAGATTGGACCCGACACCGGGCCGCCCGTGTAAACAGCGCCGTGCGGAGAGTCAAGCACCACAATGATCGCCACGCGCGGATCGCGCGACGGAATGAAGCCCACAAACGACGCGTTGTAGTCCGACGGCGCGTATCGTCCGTTGACGAGCTTGTGCGACGTGCCGGTCTTGCCCGCAATGCTGTAGCCGTCGATCTTCGCCGGCAGGGCGGTGCCGCGCTCGACCACCTGCTCCATGATGCCCGTCAGCGTGGCGGCCGTTTCGCCCGAGATAGCCCTGCCGAGGACCTCGGGTTTCACTTCCGTCCGATGACCGTCGCGAATCAAGGCATGCACGACCCGCGGCTGAAGGAGCTCGCCGCCGTTGGCGACCGAGCTCACCGCTGTCACCATCTGGAGCGCGGTGACGCCGACCTGGTAGCCCATCGACATCGACGCCAGCGCGCTGGAATCGAGCTTGGCGGGATCCCACAGGATGCCCGTCGCCTCGCCTGGAAAATCGGGCGACAGCGTGCGGCCGAATCCGAGACGCCTGGCGTACAGCCCCAGCCTCTCGGCCCCCACCTGGAGGCCAACCCTGATGGCGCCCACGTTGCTCGATTTCACGATCACGTTGGTGAACGAAAGCACGCCGTAGTTGTGCGTGTCGTGAATCACGCGCGACCCGATCCGGATCGAGCCTCCGCTGGCGTCGATCGGATCGTCGATGCCGACGATGTGCTCTTGCAGCGCCGCCGACGCGGTGACGACCTTGAAGGTGGAGCCCGGCTCGTAAATATCCTGAACCGCCCGGTTGCGCCGCTCGTTGTCATCGGCGCCTGCAAACGCGTTGGGATTGAATGTGGGATAGTTCGCCAGCGCGAGAATCTCGCCCGTTTTCGGATCCATCACGATCGCGGTTCCGCCGGCCGCTTTGTTGCGGGCGACGCCGTCGCGCAGCTCGCGCTCGGCGACATGCTGCAAGTACTCGTCGATCGTCAGCTCGACGCTGGCGCCGGCGGTAGGCGGCCGTTCGAGACGGCCGAACGCATGGCGATGGGCATCCGTCTGGAAGAAGAGCCGGCCTTGCGCGCCGCGAATCTGGCTGTCGTACGCCGCTTCGATGCCGGCCAGCCCCTTGTTGTCGACTCCGACGAAGCCCAGCAGTTGCGCCGCCATCTCCTTGTTCGGGTAAAAACGGCGGTCCTCCTTGAGGAAACCGACGCCTTCGAGCTGGAGATCGGCGATGCGGTGCGACTCGGCGGGCGAAACCTGGCGGCGGATGAAGACGAACGAGCGGCGTTGGCGAAGCCGCTTGGCCACCGCGTCCTGCTCTTTCGGCGAGCAGTCTTCGAGGGCATGGCACAGCAGTGCCGCGGCCTTGTCGGGATCTTCGATCTCGCTCGGCACCGCGTAGATCGAATCGGCATCCACGCTGTAGGCGAGCACTTTGCCGTGGCGATCGAGAATATCGCCGCGCTTGGCCGAGACGTCGACGGTCTGCATCTGCTGGCGCTCGGCGCGCGCCTGGAGATCGGCGTGCCTGCGAACCTGGAGATAAAACAGGCGAGCTTCTATGCCCGTGGCCCACAGCATGAAGATGGCTGTGGCCACAAAAAGCCGACGGCGGACGACGCGTCGCCAGTTATCGGAGCTGGGCTCGCTCACCGAATTTCTCCCGTGCTGAGGCCACGATCGAGGAGGAAGGCGGTTCGGCCGGCACCACCCGCTCGATGATCACGGCGGCGCCGGTTTCCGGAGCCACCAGATGCAGCTCCTCGATGGCCAGAGTTTCGATGCGCTCGGGCGATTTCAGCGTCTCGATTTCGAGCTTCAGATGGCGGTTGATTTCTTCCTCGTCGGCGCGCTGGTGCTGCATCTGCTCAACGCGGTAGCCGTGCTGCAACAGCTCGACGCGCTGCCACCCTGAAAACAGAATCACCACGACGAGCAATCCGCCGATCGCGAGAAGCCGCCATTGCTCGCGCAGGCGGCGCTCGTCGACCTCGCGCACGATCGGGTTGTTGCGCACGTCTTTCTTGATCGCGTACTCGAAAGCTTCCATGTGTGATCTCCGAGGGCCAGTCCGGTCCATCCGGAATGGCCGCCGGCCCCTGGCCCTCGTTTGATGGCGCCCTGCAGCGGCTCGAGCTCGCTGCACCGCCGTTGTGCGACGAACCTCGACCGCTCTACGCGACCCGCTCCGCGACGCGCAACTTCGCGCTGCGCGCGCGCGGATTTCTTTCAATCTCATCCGCCCGGGGGAGCACGGGCTTCTTCGTGAGCACCCGGATCGTCCCATCCTCGCGCTGCGCCAGCGCGCGCATCGTGTGCTTCACGATGCGATCTTCGAGCGAATGAAATGTAATGACCACCATCCGCGCGCCGGTTCGCAGCCGCGCGGCTACGGCCGCGAGAAACTGATCCAGGTTCTCCAGCTCCTGGTTGACCCAGATGCGAAGCGCCTGAAACGTGCGCGTGGCCGGGTCGATCCGCGAAAATCCCCTGCGGGGAACGGCCCGGCGCACGAGCGCCGCCAGCTCGCTTGTCGTCCGAATCGGCGCCTGCAGGCGGGCCTGGACGATCGACCGCGCAATGCGGCGTGAAAACCGCTCCTCGCCGTACCGAAAAATCACGTCGGCGATTTCGCCTTCCGGCGTGTCTCTCAGGAAATCGGCCGCGGTCGGCCCAGTCGTGGCATCCATCCGCATGTCGAGCGGGTCCTCGCGCTGAAAGCTGAACCCACGGCCGCCGGCCTCGAGCTGAAACGACGACAGGCCGAGATCGGCGAGCGCGCCGTCGATACGCTCGACGCCGCGCTGGTCCAGAACCGACTCGATCGCCCGATAGTCCGAGTGCACGAGATCGACGCGATCCCGCCACGTCTCCAACGTGCGCGTGGCAACGGCGAGCGCCGCGCCGTCGCGATCGAGCCCAATCACCCGCGTGGCGCCCGCCTCGAGCATCGCTTTCGCGTGACCTCCCAGCCCGACCGTGCAGTCGACGAACAGCCCGCCGTGTTCCGGGGCGAGATACGCCAGCACTTCCCGGGTCATCACCGGCTCGTGAGCGGTCACGCCACTACAGCCCCAAATCAGAAAGCGCGCGCGCATCGTCGTCCGTGAACGGATCGCGCTGCAGCTTCGCCACGAAGCGTTCGTGGTTCCAGACCTCGAGGTGATTCATCCGGCCGAACACGTCGACTTCGCCGACCATCGTGGCCGACTCCCGTAGCCGGGACGGAATCACGACGCGGCCCTGACTGTCGATTTCAGAAACCTGGCCGAAGAAATTGACCCTGTCCAGGAACTTCAAACGGGATGGATGCGTCGACGGAATTTGCGCGAGCCTTCGCTCGAGCTCGGCCCACACCGGCATCGGGTAGATCCGGACCGAGTCGCCGTACAGACTGGTGACGAACAGCTCACGCCCGTGCTCATCCTCGATGAACGAACGGAAGCCGTTGGGGATTTTGAGCCTCCCCCGGTCATCAATTTTCGCCGGCGAGTTGCCCCGAAGCACGCTCGGCTACTCCATTTCTCTCCAAAAAAATCCATCGCGAGTCTAGAGGAGTGACCTCCTGAAGTCAACCGTAAAATACAGTACGCCAAAGAGTTACGCTAAATTTTCGCCCCTCAGAATCGTCATGACTTGATGGGCGAATATCTGGCAAAACGTCGGCGGCAGGCGCGTGATACGATTTTAGATTTCCCGCCAATGCTCAGAGCTGCGCTGATCGGGTTCCCCTCGGCCGGAAAGACCACGCTGTTTCAGCTGATGACCAGCGTGAAGGAGACCGCCGGCGCGCACGGCAAAGCCGAGGTTCAGGTGGGCATCGCCAAGGTGCCGGATGAACGGCTCGACCGGCTGACGGCGCTGTTCAATCCCAAGAAGCACGTCCCGGCCACCGTCGAATTCAGCGACATCGCGGGCGCGACGGGTGGCGCGCAAGCCCTCGTGGACGTGACGGCGTACCGCAATGCGGACGCCCTGCTGCACGTCGTACGCGCGTTCCGCGATCCGTCGGTTCCTGCGCCACAGGAGACCATCGATCCGGCGCGCGACATTCAGGCGATGGAAGACGAACTGATCCTCGCCGACCTCGGCATCGCCGAACGCCGCCTTGAACGGCTCGCGAAGGACCTGAAAAAGGGAAAGAACGCCGAGCTCGAGCGAGAGCGCGACGTGCTCGCCCTGTGCCGCGCGGCGCTCGAGGAGGGCAAGCCGCTTCGTACGCTGAGTCTGGCGGCCGATGACGTCAAACGGCTGCGGGGGTTTCAGTTCCTGTCGGCCAAGCCGCTGCTGGTGGTGCTGAATCTCGATGAGGCGGATCTGACCGGTGCGGGCGGTTCGGCGGCGGCGATAGAGCGCGCGGGCCTGACGAACTTCGGCGGACGGGTCAACACGCGGCTTGTCGCCGTCTGCGCGAAGATCGAGCTGGAAATCGCGCAGCTCGACGCCGCCGACGCCAAGTCCTTTCTCGCCGACCTCGGCCTTGCCGAATCCGGGCTCGACCGTGTCATCCGCGCGAGCTACGATCTGCTGGGCTATATCTCGTTCTTCACCGTGGGTGAGGACGAAAATCGCGCCTGGTCCACCCGCCGCGGCACCAACGCGCAGCTGGCAGCGGGCGAGATTCACAGCGATATTCAGCGCGGCTTCATTCGCGCCGAGGTCGTCTCGTGCGATGCGCTGCTCCGCCGGGGCTCGCTCGCCGCCTGCCGCGAGAACGCGGAGGTTCGGCTCGAGGGCAAGGAGTACATCGTGCAGGACGGCGACGTGATCAATTTCCGTCACGCAACCTAATTGGCAGATCCTCCATCCTTGGCAGATCCCTCATCGGTCAGCGTCGTCATTCCGGCATTCAACGAAGAAGCGGCCATCGGATCCGTCGTGGAATCGCTCCGCGCGGCGGCCCACTGGCACGAGCTGATCGTCGTCGACGATGGGTCTGCCGATCAGACGGCGCAGGCGGCGCGGCGGGCCGGTGCGAGGGTCATCACGCACCCCTACAACAAAGGCAACGGCGCGTCGGTCAAGACCGGGATCCGCGACGCCGCCGGGTCATCGATTCTCATCATGGACGGCGACGGCCAGCACACGGCGGCCGACGCGCTCAGGCTCGTGGCCTTTCTGGGCGAGTACGATCTCGTGGTGGGCGCGCGCGCCGCGCACGGCCAGGCGTCGGCGGCCCGGCGGCTTGGAAATGCGGCGCTCAACTCGCTGGCCAGTTATCTCACCGGGCGCGCGATCCCTGACTTAACATCGGGCATGCGCGCGGCCCGGTCGAGCTGCCTCCGTGAATTCCTCCACCTGCTGCCCAACGGCTTCTCGACGCCCACCACAACGACGCTGGCGTGCCTCAAAGCGGGTTACAGCGTGCGTTTCGAGCCGATTGAGCCTCGGGCGCGGCTGGGCGAATCCAAGATCCGGCTCGTGTCCGACGGGGCGAATTTTTTTCTCATTCTGCTGAAAGTGATTACGGTCTTCAGCCCGCTCAGGATTTTCGCCCCCGTCAGCGCGGCGGCTTTCACGCTCGGCGCGGCGTATGCCGTCTGGACCGCCGTCACCCAGCGCCACATCACGAACTCCTCGGTGCTGCTGATCGTGCTGGCGGTAGTGATTCTTCTTGTCGGGCTGGTGTCCGAACAGATTTCGACGCTGCGTTCGGAGGGACCCCGATGAACGTGGCGGTGGTGATCGCCACGTACAACGAGCGTGACAACCTCCCGGATCTGGCTGACGCCATTCTGAAATATCCCAGCTACCGGATCATTGTCGTTGACGACAATTCGCCCGACGGCACCGGACAGATCGCCGATTCGCTCGCAGCGAATTTTCCGGAGCGCGTCCACGTGATCCATCGAACCGGCGCGCGTGGGCTCGGCCGATCGCTCATCGAAGGCATGAAGCGCGCCCTGGCGGACGGAGCCGACCTGATCTTCGAGATGGATGCCGATTTTTCGCACGATCCCAAATATCTGCGCGACATGTCCGATTGCGCGGTCGATGCGGATCTCGTCATCGGCTCGCGATATCTGAACGGCGGCAGCGTGGTGAATTGGCCCCTGAGGCGCCTGATTCTCAGCGCGTTTGCCAATCGATACGTTCGATTCGTCACCGGGCTGACGGCCCACGATTGCACATCGGGCTACCGCTGCTGGCGCAAGGAGTCGCTCGCCAGGCTTCCGCTCGAGCGCGTCATTTCCGACGGGTACGCGTTCCTGGTCGAGACGCTGTACCTGGCCGACCGCGCGGGCTGCCGGATCCGCGAGGTGCCGATCATGTTCGTCGAACGCCGCCAGGGAGCGTCGAAGCTGTCGGGCCAGGTGTTGATGGAATCGATCGTGGTGCCGTGGCGACTGCGGTTAAAGCTTTAGTTCTCTTGCCCTTCTGGCGACCGGCATGGTAACGTCAGGTCCTTTGAAGATGCCCGTGAAGATGCCCGGCAGCCCGTCGGCCGCGCCTTCGAGTCTCAGCGTCTTTTTTCCGGCGTACAACGACAGCGGCACGATTGCCAGCCTGGTGATCCGCGCGCTTCAGACTGCCTCGACGCTGACGCCGCATCACGAGGTGATTGTCGTCAACGACGGCAGCACCGATTCGACGGCGCAGATTCTGGACGCGCTGGCCCTGGTCTACCCTGCGCTGCGCATCGTGACGCACGCCACCAATCGCGGCTACGGCGGCGCGCTGCGCAGCGGGTTCTCAACGGCGTCGAAGGAGATCGTTTTCTACACCGACGGCGACGCGCAGTACGACCCGGGGGAAATGGCGCTCCTGTGGGGGCAGATGGGCGCCGACGTGGATCTCGTGAACGGCTACAAGATCAGCCGGTCGGATCCGTGGCACCGCATTTTCATCGGCCGCCTCTACCACTACATCGTCAAGATTCTGTTCGGGCTGAAGGTGCGCGACGTCGACTGCGATTTTCGCATGATGCGCCGCACGATTTTCGACAAAGTCCGCCTCGAGAAGAACAGCGGCGTCATCTGTCTGGAGATGATGAAGAAAATCCAGGACGCCGGCTTTACGATCGTCGAGGTGCCGGTGCACCACTACCACCGCGCGTACGGCCGTTCCCAGTTTTTCAATTTTTCCCGCATCTACCGGACGGGCCTGGACGTCTTCAGGCTGTGGTTTGCGCTGGTCGTGCGCGGCGTCCACAAGCAGCCGCAGGTCAAGAGCGCCGCCGAGGCGGTCGAGGAGGGAACGCGAGCGCTGTGAGGCCATTTTCCGCGAACGAGTTCTATCGCGGGCGCCGCGTGATGATCACCGGCGGGCTGGGATTCATCGGCAGCAACATCGCGCACCGCCTGGCCGAGCTGGGCGCCGACGTGCTGTTGATGGACTCGCTCATCCCCGACTCGGGCGGGAACTTCTTCAACATCGACGGCGTCGCCGATCGCGTGCGGGTGAACATCGCCGACGTGCGCCAGGAAAGCACGATGAACCACCTCGTGCGCGACCGCGAGGTGATCTTCAATCTCGCCGGCCAGGTGAGCCACATCGACAGCATGCGGGATCCCTACACCGATCTCGACATCAACTGCCGCAGCCAGCTGTCGATTCTCGAGGCGTGCCGGAAGTTCAACCCGGGAGTGAAAGTGGTCTTCGCGGGAACCCGGCAGGTCTACGGCAAGCCGGATTCGCTGCCCGTGACCGAAGATCATCTGGTTCGTCCTACCGACGTGAACGGCATCAACAAGGCGGCCGGCGAGAACTATCACCTGCTCTACAACCACGTCTTCAGGGTCCGCGCCTGCTCGCTGCGCCTCACCAACGTGTACGGCCCGCGGCAACTGATCAAACACAACCGGCAGGGGTTTATCGGCTGGTTCATCCGGCTCGCGCTCGAAGGGCGCGAGATTCAGATCTTCGGCGACGGCTCGCAGGTGCGCGATTTCATCTACGTCGAGGACGCGGTGGAGGCCTTTCTGCGTGCCGGCGCCTCCGACGCGGTGAACGGCCAGGTGTTCAACGTGGGCGGCAACGAGCCAATCAGCCACAGCGATCTGGTGAAACTGCTGCTCGACGTCGCCAAGGGAGGCAGCGTGCGCTACGTGCCCTGGCCTCCCGAGAAAAAGGTGATCGACATCGGCAGCTTCTACGCCGACTCGAGCCGGTTCCGCGCCGCCGTGGGATGGCTCCCGCACGTGCCGCTGCGCACCGGCCTGACCCGAACGATCGAGTTCTACCGTGCCCATCGCGAGCATTACCTCGACGAGCCGGCCCCGACCCCCTCCAACGTCGCATGAGCGGCCTGCGTATTCCGTTCATGGACCTGCATCTCGCCGAGGACGCGGACGAGATCAAGGCGGCGATGGCGCGCGTCATCGACAGTGGCTGGTACGTGCTCGGTCCCGAAGTCGAAGCCTTTGAGAGCGAATTCGCCGCCGCGTCCCAGGCCGCGCATGCCATCGGCACGGGAAATGGCACCGATGCCATCGCCGTCATTCTGCGGGCTCTCGGCATCGGGCCCGGCGACGAGGTGATCACGACACCGTTATCGGCCGCCTACACCGCGCTGGCCATCGCCATGACCGGGGCACGCCCGGTGTTTGCCGACATCGATGACGACCGGCTCACGCTCGACGCGACGATGGCGGAGCGGGCCATCACGCCGCGAACAAAGGCGCTGCTGCCGGTGCATCTCTACGGCCAGCCGGCGGACATGATCGCGCTGGCCGCGCTCGCAGCCAGGCGCGGGCTGGCGCTCGTCGAAGATTGCTGCCAGGCGCATCTGGCGACGTGCGCGGGAAAGCCGGTGGGCACGTTCGGCGACGCCGGCGCGTTCAGCTTCTACCCCACGAAAAACCTCGGCGCGCTTGGAGACGGCGGCGCCGTCATCACCAACAACCCGGCGCTGGCCGATCGGATGAAGCGCATTCGGAACGGCGGCCAGACGGATCGTTACCATCACGCGGAGATCGGCGTGAACAGCCGCCTCGACGAACTGCAGGCGGCCCTCCTGCGGGTGCGGCTGCGGTGGTTGGGACCGCGGACGGAGCGGCGCCGCGCGCTGGCGTCGGAATACCGGACGCGGCTGGCGGGCGCGGCCGTGCGGGTCCCGCTGGAGATCGATCGCGGTCACGTGTATCATCTCTTCCCCGTCAGGACGAAGAAGCGATCCACGCTTCAGGCCCACCTGCGGTCCGCAGGCATCGAAACCCTCGTGCACTATCCGGTGGCAATATCGCGGCAGCCGGCGTTTTGCTCGGCGAACCCCGCCGTCTGCGTCGTTGCCGAGACCGCGGCAGATGAAGTGCTGTCGCTGCCGCTGCACCCGGCGCTGTCAACGGACGATGTGGCTCGCGTCGCCGACGCGATTCGCGCGTTTGCCGGCAAGGGCGAAGGAAAGGAACCGGCTTCGTGAGGGCGTTGATTACGGGCGGCGCGGGTTTCATCGGATCGCATCTGGCCGAAGCGCTGCTGAACGCGGGCCATGAGGTCGATATCATCGACAACCTGTCGACCGGTTCGATCCGCAATATCGGGCATTTCAAGCACCATCCGAAGTTCAAATACGTGATCGACACCCTCACCAACGAGCCGCTGCTCGCCGAGCTGGTCGACCGCAACGACCTGATCTTTCATTTCGCAGCCGCGGTAGGCGTGAAGCTGATCGTCGAACAGCCGGTTCACACCATCGAGACGAACGTCCACGGCACCGAAGTCGTGCTCAAGCACGCCAACAAGAAAAAGAAGCTGGTGTGCATCGCGTCCACCTCCGAGGTGTACGGCAAGAGCACCGACGTGCCGTTTCGCGAAGACGCCGACCTGGTGATGGGTCCCACGATGAAACACCGCTGGGCGTATGCGTGCAGCAAGGCCATCGACGAATTTCTCGCGCTCGCCTATTGGAAGGAGCGCGGCCTCCCCGTCATCATCGTCCGATTCTTCAATACCGTCGGACCGCGGCAGACAGGCCAATACGGCATGGTGCTGCCGTCGTTCGTCCGGCAGGCGCTGGCGGGCGAGCCGATCACCGTGTTTGGCGACGGTAAACAGCAGCGCAGCTTCACCTACATCGGCGACGTGGTGGGGTGCCTGCTGAATCTCGTCAAGGAGAAGAAGGCCATCGGCGGGGTGTTCAACATCGGCAACAGCCAGGAAGTCACCATTCTGAAACTGGCGGAAATGGTCAAGGCCCAAACCGGCAGCAAGTCGGAAATCGTGTTCGTGCCCTACGACAAAGCCTACGAGGCCGGATTCGAGGACATGCCGCGCCGCGTTCCCGACCTCACAAAAGTCCAACAACTCGTCGGCTATCAGCCCAAAGTCCAGCTCGACGAAATCATCGGCCTCGTCATCGAGTACTTCAGGACGCACGACCCCTAGACGCGGCTCCGGGCCGCCGGGTGGACCCATCCCTGCTATACTGGAGCACGTGTTTTATTCCATGAAAAGGCTGGTTTTCGCGCTCCTCGTGCTCACCCTGACGGCGTCGCCGAGCCGCGCGGCGGGTCTCAAGCTGACCATCCGCGACGGCAAGGTGTCGCTCGACGCGCAGCAAGTGACGATTGGCCAGATCCTGACGGAATGGGCTCGCGTGGGCAAGACGCGCATCCTGAATCTGGAGCGGGTCAGTTCCGGACCGATGACGCTGAAGTTCGACGACATACCCGAGGCCCAGGCCCTCGACATCATTCTGCGGACCGTGCCCGGTTACCTGGCCGCCCCCCGTGCGGCGATCGTTCCGGACGCATCGATTTACGACCGCATTTTGATCATGGCCACGACGACCGCCGTACCGGCTCGCCCCGCATCGGCAAGCGCTCAGCAGCCGTTCCAGACGCCGCCGTTCCAGCCGCCCTTCCAGACACCGCCCAACGTCACGCAGTTGCGCATGGGGCCGCCCACGAATCCGGGCATCCTGCCGGAATCACCCGCGACGGCCAACGACAACGGCCCGAACATGAACGATCCGGCCATCGCCGCCGCAGCCGCCGCCGGTCTCATTGCCGTGCCGGGGTCAACGCCGGGCGCGTTCGACTCCATGCGCACGCCGGTCGGACCGCCGCGCCCGCTCCTGCCGGGCGCCACGCCGCCCACGGGAAGCACGACCACGCCAGTCTTCACGGCGCCCACAGGCACCCCGCTGCCTGGCCCGCCGACGCCGTCTCCAACACCGCCAGTCCGGCCGGCGTTGATCGCTCCACCGCAGGCCGATCGATAGTTTCGCTCCGGCGCGTTACAATCATCCCGGTCGCGTAGCGGTCAGGCCACCTCCGAACAGCATGCCAGAAATCGATCGGTACCGGCCGGAGGACCAGCGCGGCGTTGAAGCCCTTTATCGCCGCATGTTCGGCCCCGACGCGGCCGCGGCAAGCCGGCTCCGATGGGACTGGCAATACCGCCGCAATCCGAACAATCCGAACGGTACGCCGTTGCTGTGGGTGGTGCGCGAGGGGCCGACGATCATCGGACACTACTCGACAATTCCCGTGCGGCTCTCGCTCGGCGGAAAGGAAATCGCGGCGGCGTGGGGCACCGACGCGATGGTGGCGCCCGAACGCCAGCGGCGCGGCCTGGGCGAAGAGCTGTTTCGGAACTGGGATCGCCACGTCGAGGCATCGCTCGGGCTAGGTCTGTCGGAATCCTCCTCGGCGCTGTTGAAGAAAATGCACTGGCCCGATGTGCCGCCCATTCCAGGCCTGGTGAAGCCGCTGACCCGGCGCGCCGTTCGACTTCCGCAGTGGCCGATGGCGGTCAATCGTTTCGTGTCGGCGGTGACGCTGCCCATCGTCCGCGTCGCCGCCCGCGTGAGGCCGCTCCGCGCCGACGTGGAGCCGATCCGGCGGTTCGACCCGTCGTTCACCGAGCTCTGGGAACGTCTCGCGGATCGCTTCGCGCTCGCGGTGCGCCGCGACGCCGCGTACCTGAACTGGAAGTACATCGAGCCGCCCCACGTGCGATACTCCGTTGCTGCCCTGAAGCGCGAGGGGCGGGCGGAGGGTTACGCGGTGTATCGGCACGCGCAGGAGCCGCGCGGCCGCGTCACGTGGCTCGTCGATTTTCTCGCTGACACGCACGATGAACTCGGGTTCAAGACGCTGTTGCGGTGGGTGGATGCCGAAGCGCGGCTGGCGGGCTCCGACAAGATTCGCTGCTACGCCTGCCACGCCGGATTCCGCCGCGTGATTCGGCGCTCCGGCTATTTTCAAATGCGGCATCCGCTGCCGCTGGCCGTGAAGATCAACGCGGTGAACGTGCCGGCGTCCTTCTACAAGGAAACCGACGACTGGCACGTCACGCTCGGGGACTCGGACCAGGACCGGTAGGATTGGGACCGGGGAGGGGGAGACCGGCCGATGGCATTGATTGAAGAGGTGAATCGCGCGATCACCGCGTCGATGAAGGCAAAAGACCCGGCGCGGCTCGTACCCCTGCGCATGCTGAAGGCAGCGCTGATGAACCGCGAGGTGGAGCGCGGGCGGGCGCTCGACGAGAACGAATCGCTCCAGGTTGTGTCGGCGCTCGTGAAGCAGCGTCGCGACTCGATCGAACAATTCCTCAAAGGCGGCCGCAGAGATCTGGCGGACAAAGAAACCGCCGAGATCGTCGTCCTCGAGGGATACCTGCCCGCCGCCATCGATGCCGCCGAGCTCGAGCGCGCCGTCGACGCGTCCATTCGATCGACCGGCGCCTCGTCGGCGAAAGACCTCGGACGCGTGATGAAGGCGGTGATGGCCGAGCTGGCCGGACGGACCGTCGATGGAAAAGTGGTGAACGAGCTCGTCCGCCGCAAGCTTGGCGCCTAACGCTTCTTCGCAGATTGCCCGTTCGGCCGGCGTCATCGGGCTGGCCACCATGACCAGCCGAATCCTCGGCATGGTTCGCGATCAGGTTCTTGCCTACTACTTCGGCGCAGGCGATGCGATGGATGCTTTCCGCATTGCCTTTCGACTTCCCAGCCTTCTTCGAGAGCTTTTTGCCGAGGGCGCGATGAGCGCGGCCATGGTGCCCACGTTCACGCGGGCGGTTGCCTCGGGCGGCAAATCGCAAGCGTGGCGCGTGGGCAACAACGTCATCAACCTGATGGTGGTCATCACCGGCGCATTTGTGCTCGCCGGAATCATCTTTGCCGGGCCGCTGGTGACGCTGTACGCCGGCGATTTTGGCAAGGTTCCGGGCAAGATCGAGCTCACCATCCGTCTGACGCGGCTGATGTTTCCGTTCCTCACCATGGTGACGGTGGCCGCCGTGCTGATGGCGATGCTGAACGCGGTGCATCGATTCTTCATTCCCGCACTGTCGCCCGCGATGTTCAACGTCGCCACGATCGTCTGCGCGCTGCTGCTCGTGCCGCCGGCGCCACGGCTCGGCATCACGCCAATCGTTGCGATCGCGATCGGCACCCTCCTCGGCGGAGCCGGACAGGTGCTGTTGCAATGGCCGGCGCTTCATCGCGAGGGCTTCCGCTACCGGGCAAGCCTCGATCTCCGCGATGAAGGGTTGAGACAAATCGGGCGGCTGATGGGCCCGGGCATCGCCGGGCTGGCGGCCGTGCAAGTGAACCTGCTGGTCAACAGCTGGCTGGCCACGGGCCTTGGGACCGGCGCCGTCTCGTGGCTCGACTACGCATTCAGGCTGATGTACATGCCCATCGGGTTATTCGGCATCTCCATCGCCACCGCGGCGCTGCCGCGGATCTCCCGGTATGCGGCGCTCAACGATGGCGCGGGAGTGCGGCGGTCGGTGTCGAGTGGTCTGCGCATGATGCTGATGCTGAACGTGCCGGCCACCGCCGGCCTGGTGGCGCTGGCAGCGCCGATCGTCAGCCTGATTTACGAGCGCGGCCGGTTTACCCACGGCGACACCCTTGCCACAGCCGGGGCGCTGATCTGTTACGCGCCGGGCCTGCTGGGCTATTCCGCCGTCAAGCTGGTGTCGCCGGCCTTTTACGCGCTCGGCACCAGCCGTGCGCCGGTCCTCGCCAGCGGCGCCAGCGTCATCATCAACATCGTGTTGAACCTCGTCCTTGTTCGCGTGCTTGGCCATCGAGGGCTGGCATTGGGCACGGCGATCGCGGCGATTTCGAACGCCGCAATGCTCCTCTGGCTTCTCCACAGGCGGCTGGGCGGCATCGACGGCCGCCGCCTGGCGACGGCGTTTTCGAAAATCGCGCTTGCCTCTCTGGTGATGGCGGGAGCGGCCTACGAAGCCGAGCGCGTGCTGCGTATTCCATTTGGCGGCGCCGGCCTCTCGACGCAGGCCATACGAGTCTTCGGAGCGATCGGTATCGGTCTGGCCGTTCTGGCGGGGAGCGCGCAGGCGCTTCGCATCAGCGAATTCACCGAGAGCCTGCGCCTGGTGAGGACCCGGCTGAAGCGCGGCCCTTCGGACCGCTGAACGTGGTACGATCTGGAGCGAATGCGCCGCCCTCCTTCGCGCGATTTTTCCTATGCGTTCGGCCCGGGACCTCTTTCCCCCGCCATCAAAGCGCTCGTGATCGCCAACGTGGGGATGTTCATCCTCGTCTACGTACTGCCTGCACAGGTCTCCACGGAAGTCGTGAACCTCCTGGGCTTGCGCCCGAGCGACGTGACCGGGCGCGCCTGGGTGTGGCAGCTCGTGACCTACATGTTTCTGCACGGGGGTCTGGGGCACATCCTCTTCAACATGCTGGCGCTCTGGATGTTCGGCACCGAGCTCGAGCGGCTGTGGGGCACGCGGGCGTTCGTCCGCTACTACTTCGCCACCGGCATCGCCGCCGGCCTCACGACGATCATCGTCGCGTTCCTGCCTTTTGCCGCCACCGCGCGGATGTTTGATTCGATCACGATTGGCGCTTCGGGCGCCATCTACGGGTTGCTGCTCGCCTACGGCCTCACGTTTCCGAACCGGCCGATTTACATGTATCTCGTTTTCCCGATTCCTGCGAAGTATTTCGTGATGATCATGGGCGGTATCGAATTGCTCTTATCGACTGGCGACAGCGGCGGCGGCATCGCGCACATCACACACCTGGGCGGCCTCGTTGCCGGCTACGCGCTGCTGCGTGGACGGCATCTCAGGCCGGCCGACGAGGTCCGGTATCGCTACCTCCGCTGGAAGATGGATCGCGCGAGGAGAAAGTTCGGCGTCTACTCAGGCGGCCGCAGGGATGATTGGGACAAGCACGTCCATTGAGAGGTAACTTTTAACCTCACGTCTCGCTATTGGACCTGCCAAGCTAACGGCGTTTGATCCGCGAGGACCGGCGCCTGCGTGACGCCGCCGCCATTCATCAGCCACACCGCCACGGCGCCCGGTGGGATGCTCTGCGGGCTCGTGTTATGCCACACAAGGTCGGCTTTCCCGTCGCCATTGACATCAGCCACCCTGACGATCTGCCAGATCAGCGGCACTCCGCTGGAAACGACGAGCGACTGGGCGACTGTCGCGCCGTTCATCAGCCACGCGGCAACATCCCCAGTCTGCGTATTGCGCCAGACCAGGTCGGCGTGGCCGTCGCCATCCACATCGCCCACTCCGGCGATCTGCCACGCCAATGGGACGCCGCTCGAGACGACTAGTGACTGCGTCACCGATGCGCCGTTCATCAACCACACGGCGACATCTCCGGTCTGGCTGTGGCGCCAGATCAGATCGGCGTGGCCATCGCCGTCCACATCACCCACACCGACGATTTGCCAGGCAAGGGGAACGCCGAGCGACACGATGGGCGTCTGAGTCAGCGTCACACCCTTCATCAGCCACGCCGCCACGTCGCCTGTCCGGGTGTTACGCCAGATCAGATCGGGCGTGCCATTGCCGTCGAGGTCGCCGATGCCCACGATCTGCCACTCTAAGGGCACGCCGGAGGCCAGAAGCGTTTCGGATTTGAGAAGCGGGCCGTTGAGTGCCCACACACCTAGGTCTCCAGTCTGCGTCTGACGCCAGATCAAATTGGCTGTCCCGTCGGGTACGACGTTGCCGGCAATCCGCCCGATGCTGCCAGCGGTCGTCTCGGTGAACCACGGGTTGCCGTCCGCACCCAGCGCAATGCCGGCTGGACAGCCGGAACGGGGGGAGGCGATGCAACTACCCCTTGGTCCCGTTGGAATCGGGAACTCGGTGAAGCGGCCGGTGACAGTCACCCGTCCGATTTTGTTGCCGAATGTCTCTGTGAACCAAAGGTTCCCGTCAGCGCGAGTGGCAATGCCTCCGAGTTGGCTAGGGTAGGCGGCGACGTTGGAAATGGGGAATTCAGTGATGTTGCCGCTGGGCGTAATCCGGCCGATCTTGTTTGCGTCCGACTCCGTGAACCAGAGGTTGCCGTCGGGGCCATTCGTAATTCCCGCGGGAGAGCTGTCAAAGGTGGGAACAGGAAACTCGGTGATCGTGCCACCGGGCGTAATCCGCCCGATAAACTGCTGGTGCGGAAAGGGCTCCCCTGGCGGTGGAGGGGGTGGGGAGTTCTTCACCGTGAACCAGACGTTGCCGTCGGGACCGGCTGTGATCCCGTTGGCGTACCCACCAATGTTCGAAAAATCGGTGATGCTGCCGGTGGTTGTGATGCGCCCGATCTGATTGAAAGCCTCCGTAAACCAGAAGTTGCCGTCCGGGCCGGCCGCGATGCACTTTGGAGACCTGGAAACAGGAAACTCGGTGATCGTGCCGGTGGGCGTGATCCGCCCGATCTTGCTCGCGAACGCCTCGGTGAACCAGATATTGCCATCCGCTCCCGCAGTGATCCCTTCTGGATTGCTTCCCGCCGACAGTGGAAACTCAACGATGGGCGGTGGAGACGTCACGGCAGCGAGGATGGGCCGGGAGGCTGAGGTCGACCATGACCAAAGCGACGACGATTGCCGCATGACCCAGGGCCGTCCGGGATGCGCTCGTCCTACAGCAAGAACCTCCAAGGGCGTGTTTCCGCCCACTCTCAACGAAGTGGGATTGAACAGGAATCGCGCGCGATCTTCGCATGGTGTCGTCCCGGAGGGCAGCCGGAGCCTCCCAAGGTGCTCTGGTCATCGAGCGGTGCAAGTGCGCTACCAGATTGTGCGCCCCGCTTTTTGACGCCCGTTCTATCGTTTACTTTCTACCTTCT
>DASZHO010000167.1:0-14069 GCA_035937795.1 Vicinamibacterales bacterium
AACGCGTGCGCGCGGCTGGCGACTTCCTGACCCACCTTGCCCAGCCCAACCAGTCCAAGGGTCTTTGACCGAATTTCGGCGCCCGCAAACTTCGACTTCTCCCATCTGGAGGCTTTCATCGATGCGTCGGCCGCCGGCACCGGCCGTGCCAGCGACAGCATCAACCCGATCGCATGTTCGGCGACGCTTACGCTGTTCGCGCCCGGCGCATTCATCACGACGATGCCACGAGCAGTGGCGGCGGGGACGTCGACGTTGTCAACGCCGGTCCCCGCGCGAGCGATGACACGCAGCTTTGGCGCCGCTTCGATCAGCTCGCGTGTGACCTTGGTGGCGCTTCGTACGATGAGCGCGTCGGCATCTTTGAGATCTGATGCCAAGTCTGCCGGGGGCCGTCCTTGTCTTGCGTCGATGATCCAGTCGGCTTCGCGGAAACGTTCAAGAGCGGAAGAAGGAAGGCCGTCGGCGATCACGATTTTCATGGTGTTGATTACAGTATAATCCGTCGGTTTTCCAACCGGTCTTGATCCGGTTCACGATCGCACCACGGATGGTGCAATCCGCTAAATTGTTCGATTTGATCGCCCGAGAGATGCGTCTGAGCGGTCTTTTCAACAGGGTTTTCCACACCTTCTGTTGAACGATTTCCGGCGCGCGTGGGGACGTGACCTAAAAGACTTTTGCCTCTTCACTTTGACACTTTCGACTTTTAACTTTCAACTTTTGCCTTTTAACTTTTGACCTTTCACTTTTCCTGAGGAGCGTTCGATGAATCGCAAAGTGACCGTGGTAGGCGGAGCGGGCAATGTCGGCGCGACTGTTGCTCGGAGCCTCGCCGAGAGAGAGCTCGCCGACGTGGTGATCGTGGACATCGCGGACCAGAAGGCAGCCGGCGTGGCGCTGGATATGCTCGAGACATGCCCCATCATCGGGTCCGACAGCCTGATCGTCGGCGGATCCGACTACGCGCAGAGCGCGAACTCCGACGTCGTGGTTGTTACCTCTGGCGTGCCGCGAAAAGCTGGCATGAGTCGTGACGACTTATTGAACGTTAACTTCAGCATTATGAAAGCAGTCACCGAGCAGGTCGTGAAGCACTCGCCCAACTGCATCATCGTGCCGGTAGCCAACCCGCTCGACGCCATGTGCCAGGCCGTGCTGAAGCTGAGCGGCTTTCCGCGCGAGCGCGTGATCGGCATGGCCGGTGTGCTCGATTCGGCCCGCATGCGCGCCTTCATCGCCGCCGAATTGAACGTGTCCGTGGAAAACGTCCACGCCTTTGTGCTCGGGGGCCACGGCGACACGATGGTGCCGTTGCCCCGCCTTTCCACCGTGGCGGGCATTCCCATCACGCAGCTGATGCCGAAAGAGCGGATCGACGCGATCTGCAAACGTACTGCGGATGGCGGGGCTGAAATTACAAAGTTGGTAGGTACGAGCGCGTGGTACGCGCCGGGCGCCGCCGCCGCCGAGATGGTCGAAGCGATCTTGAAGGACAAAAAGAAAATCCTGCCATGCTCGGTCTATTTGCAGGGCGAGTACGGCGTGAGGAACCAATATCTTGGGGTGCCGGCGAAGCTTGGCGCGCGAGGACTGGAACAGGTGATTGAGATCAAGTTGGACCCGGACGAACAGGCGGCGCTCATGAAGTCGGCCGCGGCCGTCAAGGAGCTGGTGGACGCGCTGAAACTGTAGAGAAAGCAGGCTTCGGACGCCGGCCTCCCGGCTTCAAGCCCTGAGCCGTGAGCCCTGAGCCTACTTGTGGCCAAGCCATATCGCACGCGTGTACTCCCTTACCATCTTCGCAATATTCGAAATTGGGATCAGTTTCGGGCACACCGCTTCACATTCCCCTTCGTTCGAGCAGGCGCCAAAACCCTCCTCCTGCATCTGATCGACCATCCGGACGACGCGGCGCTCGCGCTCAGGTTGTCCTTGAGGCAACAGAGCCAGGTGGGTAATCTTCGCGGCGGTGAACAGGTGCGCCGCCGCGTTCTTGCAGGCCGCGACGCAGGCGCCGCAGCCGATGCACGCAGCCGAATCCATCGCCTCCTCTGCCAGATCCTTCGGAATCAGAATGGCGTTCCCGTCCGGCGCGCCGCCGACGCCGGCTGAAACATAGCCGCCGGCGGCGAGAATTCGGTCGAATGCCCGTCGATCGACCGTCAGATCCTTGAGAACCGGGAAGGCCCTTGCGCGCCACGGCTCGACCGTGATGGTCTCGCCGTCCTTGAAGCGCCGCATGTGCACCTGGCACGTCGTGGCCCCGGCGTCGGGGCCGTGCGCCACGCCATTGATCATCAGGCCGCAAGATCCGCAGATGCCCTCGCGGCAATCGGAGTCGAACGCGATCGCGTCTTCGCCCTTGCGAATGAGGTCTTCGTTGACCGTGTCGAGCATTTCGAGAAACGACATGTCGGTCGGCACGTTGGCCGCCACGTAGTCGACCAGCCGGCCCGGCCGCCCCTGCGCCGCCTGCCGCCACACTTTCAATTTCACCGAGATCGTCCTGGCGCTCACTTGTAGCTCCGCTGCGACGGGTGCACCTCGTCGAATACCAACGGCTCTTTGTGGAGCAGCGGCTGCTGGCCTATCCCGGTGAATTCCCACGCCGCCACGTAGCTGTAGTGCTCGTCATCGCGCCTGGCCTCGCCGTCGGGCGTCTGATATTCCTCGCGGAAGTGTCCGCCGCAGGACTCGTTGCGATGCAGCGCATCGAGCGTGAGGAGCTCGGCGAATTCCATGTAGTCAGCCACCCGGCCGGCGTAGTCGAGCGAGGGGTTCAGGTTGTTTTTCTCGCCGGGCACCGACGCCTCTCTCCAGAATTCATCGCGCAGGGCGCGGATCTTCTCGAGAGCGGTCCTGAGGCCCGCTTCGTTGCGCGACATGCCGACGTAATCCCAGACGATGTGCCCGAGGGCACGGTGAAAGTCCCTGGCCGTCCGCTTGCCCTTGATCGCCAGCACCTTGTCGATGCGCGCCTGGGCGTCTGCCGCCGCGTCGGTGAAGGCCGTGTGGCTGGCCGGTACCGCCGGCAGCGTTGCGCCCGCGAGATAATTCGCCACCGTGTAGGGCGCGATGAAATAGCCATCCGCAAGGCCCTGCATCAGCGCGCTTGCGCCGAGGCGGTTCGCGCCGTGATCGGAGAAGTTAGCCTCGCCCATCACGAACAATCCCGGAATGGTGCTCTGGAGGTCGTAGTCCACCCACAAGCCGCCCATCGTGTAGTGGATGGCGGGGTAGATGCGCATCGGCACCTTGTAGGGATCCTCGGCGGTGATCCGCCCGTACATCTCGAACAGATTGCCGTAGCGAGCCCTGATGATTTCGATGCCGAGCCGCTGAATCGCATCCTTGAAATCCAGATAGACCGACAGCCCGGTCTCGCCCGCGCCGTGGCCCTCGTCGCATTCGAGTTTGGCCGCCCGCGACGCCACATCGCGCGGCACGAGGTTCCCGAAGCTCGGATAACGGCGTTCGAGGTAGTAGTCGCGCTCCGCTTCCGGGATCTGATCGGGCGGCCGCTTGTCGCCAACTTTCTTCGGCACCCACACACGGCCGTCGTTGCGAAGGCTCTCAGACATCAGCGTGAGCTTCGACTGATGGTCGCCGCTCACGGGAATGCACGTCGGATGGATTTGCGTGAAGCACGGATTGGCGAAGAGCGCACCGCGCTTGTGCGCGCGCCAGGCCGCCGTGACGTTTGAGTTGATGGCGTTGGTTGAAAGGTAGTACACGGTGCCGTAGCCGCCCGTGCAGAGCAGAACCGCGTGGCCCTCGTGGCGCTCGAGCTCGCCCGTGACAAGATCGCGCGTGACGATGCCGCGCGCCTGGCCGCCGGCGACGACCAAATCCAGCATTTCGCGGCGTGGATAGAGCGTGACGGTTCCCTCGTCAACCTGCCGGAGCATCGACTGATAGGCGCCGAGCAACAGTTGCTGGCCGGTCTGCCCGCGCGCGTAGAACGTTCGCGACACTTGCGCGCCCCCGAAGGACCGATTGTCGAGCAGACCGCCGTATTCGCGGGCGAACGGGACGCCCGCGGCGACGCATTGGTCGATGATGTCGACGCTGAGCTGCGCGAGGCGATAGACGTTCGCTTCGCGCGACCGGTAGTCGCCGCCCTTCACTGTGTCGTAAAAGAGCCGGTAGACGCTGTCGCCGTCGTTGCGATAGTTCTTGGCCGCATTGATGCCGCCCTGCGCGGCGATGCTGTGAGCGCGCCGCGGACTGTCGAGAATGCAGAACAGCTTGACGCGGTAGCCCTGCTCGCCCAGCGCCGCGGCCGCCGAGGCGCCCGCCAGTCCAGTGCCCACGATGATGATTTCGTGCTTCCGGCGGTTGGCCGGATTCACCAGCTTGTTCTCAAATTTCCGGCGATCCCACTTCTCGGCGATCGGGCCGCCCGGAATCTTCGGGTCGACCTTCATGACCCGCCTCCCGAAAGAAACACCCACACCGCAATCGCGATGAAGCCGCCCGCGATGAGCAATGCGGCTGTCTTGCCCGCCTTGCGGACGAACGGCGTGAAGCGCGGGCCCGAAACCCCGAGCGACTGAAACGAGCTCGCGACGCCGTGCCAGAGATGAAAGCCGACCACCACCATGGCCAGCACGTAAAAGGCCACCCATCCGGGCGAGCTCAAGTTCTCGAGCTCGACGCGGTAGAGGTCACGCATCGCGGTCGTGCCGTACTGATAGTCCGGCCCGTACTTGAACATTTTCACGTGGATCGGAATGAAGACGAGCAACGCCAACCCGGTCACGATCATCGTTGACGAGGCGAGACTTTTCTGGCTGCTGCCGCCCGCCATCTTCTTCACCGCGTACGGCATGGGGCGCGCCGCACGGTTCTGGAGCGTCACCCGGATCGCCTTGAACAGATGGATCAAGAAGACTGCGACGAGTCCAATTTCAACCGGCACGACCAGCGGATTGCTGATGAGCGCGTAGGAGTACCTGTTGAAGACGTCTTGCCCGAGAAACACCATCAAATTTCCGGCGATGTGCAGGATGAGATACAGAAACAGCAGGAGCCCGGTGACGCCGACGATGAGTTTGGTGGTGAGAAGGGAAGAAAGAAAACGACTGCGAGACGCCATCAAAGGTTCATTCTATTCGCAACGCTTGACGCAGCCAAACCGCGGACGATACGATTCGTTGTTTTGTACCGATGAAAATTCACGAGTACCAGGCCAAGGCCATTCTCGCCCGTTACGGTGTTCGGGTGCCCTCCGGCGAGGTTGTTTTCAAAGCGGCAGACGCCATGGCGGTGGCGGAGCGGCTCGGCGGCGGAACAGTCGTGATCAAAGCCCAGATTCACGCAGGCGGCCGCGGCAAAGGCGGCGGCGTGAAGCTGGCAGCCAACCCCGCCGAGGCCGACCGAATCGCGAGGCAGATTTTCGGCATGACGCTCGTCACCCATCAGACCGGTCCCGAAGGGCGCAAGGTCTCGCGGCTGCTCGTCGAACAAGGCCTTCCGATCGCGCGCGAGCTTTATCTCGGCCTCGTGATCGATCGCGCGGCTGGCAGGCCGGTCATCATGGCCAGCCAGGACGGCGGCGTGGAAATCGAGACGGTCGCCGAAAAGACTCCCGAACGAATTTTTAAGGAATATATCAATCCGGCAACGGGGTTGATTCCGTTCCAGACGCGGAAGCTGGCCTTTGCCTTGAGCCTTCAGGGCGACCAGGTCGCGAAATTCGGCGGGATGGTGACGGCGCTCTACGCGGCATTTCTCGGCACCGACGCGTCCCTCATCGAGATCAATCCGCTGATCGTCACCAAGGCGGGCGACCTGCTGGCGCTCGACGCGAAGATGACCTTCGACGACAGCGCGCTCTCCCGCCATCCGGAGCTGAAAGAGCTCCGCGACCTCGAAGAAGAAGATCCCCTCGAGATCGAAGCCTCGAAGTTCAGCCTGAACTACATCCGTCTCGAGGGCACGATCGGCTGCATGGTGAACGGCGCCGGCCTTGCCATGGCGACGATGGACATCATCAAGCTGGCGGGCGGGGAGCCGGCCAACTTCCTGGACGTGGGAGGCGGCGCGAATAAGGAGCAGATTCGCAACGCGTTCAAGATTCTGATGTCCGACAAGAATGTGCGCGCCGTGCTGATCAACATCTTCGGCGGCATCCTCCGATGCGACATTCTCGCCGAAGGTGTCATCGCGGCCGTGATGGAGCTGGGCGTGCCGGTGCCGATCGTCATCCGGATGGAAGGCACGAACGTCGAAGAAGGGAAGCGGCTGTTGAAGGAGAGCGGCCTGAATTTCACGACAGCGAATTCCATGGGCGAGGCAGCGGAGCGGGTCGTGCAGCTCGCGGGTGTAGCCCAAAGCCCAAAGCCCAAAGCCGAGAGTCCAAAATAAGTGGCGATTCTGTTGGATAGAAGTACGCGGCTGATAGTCCAGGGTCTGACCGGCCGCGAGGGGACGTTCCACGCCAGGCAGGCCGCGGCCTATGGCACCGCGGTTGTCGGCGGCGTCACGCCTGGCAAAGGTGGAACGACCCACGAAGGCTGGCCCATCTTCAATACCGTCGCCGACGCGGCGGACGAGACCGGGGCGAACACGTCGGTGATCTTCGTGCCCGCAGCTTTCGCGGCTGACGCCGTCATGGAGTCTGCCGACGCGCGGCTGCGGTTGGTGGTCTGTATCACCGAAGGCATTCCGACGCTGGACATGATGCGCGCGCTCACGTTCCTGAAAGACAGGCCCGGCACGCGTCTGGTCGGCCCCAATTGTCCAGGCGCCATTTCGCCGGGGAAAGCGAAGGCCGGCATCATTCCCGGCCATATCTGCCGCGAGGGGCGCATTGGCATCGTCTCCAAGAGCGGGACGCTCACCTACGAAGCGATCCACCAGCTCACCGAGCTTGGCATGGGGCAGTCGTCGTGCATCGGCATCGGCGGCGATCCCCTGATTGGCACTTCCTTTGTCGACGTGCTGAAGCTGTTTGGCGACGATCCCGAGACCGACGCAGTGGTGATGATCGGGGAGATCGGCGGCACCGCCGAGGAAGAAGCAGCGTCCTACATCAAGGGGTCGTTTAGAAAGCCGGTCGTCGGATTCATCGCCGGGCAGACGGCACCGGCGGGCAGGCGAATGGGCCATGCCGGTGCGATCATTGCAGGCGGGAAGGGCACCGCCGCTGAAAAAATGGCGGCGTTGACGGCCGCGGGCGTGACAGTGGTGAAGAGCCCGGCAGAGATTGGCAGCGCCGTGAAGCGCGTCGCGTAACCGTAAATAGCGCGGCTGCCTGAAGTTCCAGTCGGCCGCGTGGTATAATCTCTGGTTGGGTACTCTTCTTTTCTCGATTATGGCGTTTTATCTCCATGGCGATGATTAAGGACAAGGGATGTCACCGACTGACGTAGCACCACAGGAAACTGCCCCCCCGCTCTCCAGCTCCCGGGTCGTCAACGATTTCAGCATTCAGGTCGCCACCGTTAACGGATCGGGCAGCCAGACCGCCAATCTCGTCCTCCTTCGCTCGATCCTGTTGATGGGCGTCCCGGTCTCCGGGAAGAACATGTTCCCGTCCAACATAGCCGGTCTGCCGACCTGGTACACCATCCGGGCCAGCAAGCGCGGATACGTCGGCCGCAAGAAGGAAGTCGACTTCCTGGTGGCGATGAACCCGGAAACGGCCAAGGAAGATGTGTTGACGCTGGAGGCCGGCGCCGCGGTCGTCTACGACGAGCCTCTGAAGCTGAACACGCTGCGCTCGGATCTCACGTTTTATCCGGTGCCTTTCGACAAGCTGGTGACGCCGGTGTGCCCCGACGCCAAGCTCCGGCGCCTCGTGCGGAACATGATCTACGACGGCATCCTGGCGAAGCTCCTCGGCATCGAAATGGGGTTGATGGAACAGGCGCTCACCAGGCAGCTCGGCAAGAAAGCCAAGGCCGTGGCGCTGAACCAGGCCGCGCTGAAAGCGGGCTGGGATTTCGCGGCGGCGAACCTCCCCAAGCAGGATCCGTTTCACCTCGAGAAGATGGACCTGACGACGGGGAAGATTCTGATCGAAGGCAACTCGGCCGCCGCCATCGGTTGCATGATGGCCGGCGTGACCGTGGTGGCGTGGTATCCCATCACACCCTCTTCCTCTCTGGTTGAATCGCTGATCGGGTACATGCGGAAATACCGCGTCGACAAGGCAACGGGAAAGGCGACGTTCGCGATCGTCCAGGCCGAAGATGAGATCGCCTCGCTCGGTATGGTGATCGGCGCAGGCTGGGCTGGGGCGCGCGCCATGACGGCCACGGCGGGTCCCGGCATTTCGCTGATGTCAGAATTCGTCGGGCTCGGCTACTACGCGGAAACGCCGGCGGTGATTTTCGACGTGCAGCGCGTCGGGCCATCGACGGGCTTGCCGACGAGGACCGCGCAAGGCGACCTGTTGAGCACGGCGTTCCTTTCCCACGGCGATACCCGGCACATCCTCTTGATTCCCAATTCGGTCGAAGAGTGCTACAGCATCGCGATGCAGGCCTTCGATATGGCCGAGCGATTCCAGACACCCGTGTTCGTGATGATGGACCTCGATCTTGGCATGAACAACTGGATGTCGGACGGCTTCAAGTATCCCGACAAGCCGATCGATCGCGGCAAGGTATTGACGCCCGACCTGTTGCGGAAGATCGGCGAGTGGGGACGCTACAAGGACGTCGACGGCGACGGCATTCCCTACCGCACGGTTCCCGGCGACGGCATGCCGCCATTTTTCACGCGCGGCTCGGGCCACAACGCGAAGGCGCAATACAGCGAGCGTCCGGACGACTACGTCGAGAACGTCGATCGCCTCGCCCGGAAATTCGAGACGGCCCGGCAATACGTGCCCAGGCCGGTGGTCGAGACAGACGAGGAAGCGAAGATCGGCATCATCGGTTACGGCACGTCGCACTGGGCAATCATCGAGAGTCGCGATCAGCTTCGCGAGGAAACCAGCGTGAAGACGTCGTATCTCCGCGTGCGCGCCTATCCGTTTACCGAGGAAATCACCCGGTTCATCGACGCGCACGATCGGATTTATATCGTCGAACAGAATCGAGACGGGCAGCTCGCCATGCTGTTGAGGCTGGAGCTGTCGCCCGACCGCTGCAAGAAGCTCCGCAGCGTTCTCCATTACAGCGGATTGCCGATTGACGCCCGCAGCGTGACCGACGACATTCTGTCGCAGGAGGGCTTCGAAGTGGCCAGGCGGTTCACGCCCATATCGGGTTCATCAATGATCGGCGGCGAATGAGGATCGACAACCAATGCCAACCGTGCCTCTAAAAGTGAATCGAATCGGATTGGAGCCGCAGACCTACAAAGGCGGCAAGACGACGCTCTGCGCCGGGTGCGGACACAACGCGATTTCCGAGCGCATCATCGACGCGTTTTACGAGATGGGCATCGACCCCAAACAGGTCATCAAGCTGTCGGGCATCGGGTGTTCGAGCAAGAGTCCGGCCTACTTCCTGGGCGGGTCGCATGGGTTCAACGCCGTCCACGGGCGCATGCCCTCGGTCGGCACGGGCGCGATGCTCGCCAATCAGAAACTGATCGCCATCGGCGTCAGCGGCGATGGGGATACCGGCGCGATCGGCATCGGCCAGTTCGTGCATCTGATGCGTCGCAATCTGCCCATCATCTACATCATCGAAGACAACGGCTGCTACGGCCTCACCAAGGGCCAGTTCTCGCCGACCGCCGACCTGGGCTCGAAGCTGAAAAACGGAGTGGTGAACGATCTCCCGCCGATCGATACCTGCGCCCTTGCGGTCGAGCTCGGCGCCACGTTTGTCGCCCGCTCGTTTTCGGGCGACAAGAAACAGTTGCTTGCGCTGCTGAAGGCCGCGCTGAGCCATCGCGGCACGGTGATGCTCGACGTCATTTCGCCCTGCGTCACCTTCAACGATCACGAAGGCTCCACCAAGAGCTACGCGTACGTGAAGGATCATGACGACGTGCTCGAGGGCGTGAGCTTCGTGCCCTACTTCGAGGATATCTCGGTCGACTACGAACCGGGCACGACCCAGGAGGTCAAGATGCACGACGGGTCGACGCTCATGCTGAAGAAGCTCGGCGAAGGATTCGACCCGACCGACAAGATCGGGGCGCTGCGGACGCTGCACGAGGCCTCGCGCCGCGGCGAGTTTGCCACCGGGCTGATCTATATCGAGCCGGACCGGGACGACTTCCTGCAGTTGCTGAACGTGGTCGACGAGCCGCTGGCGAGCCTGCCGCTGGAGCGAATCCGTCCCCCGAAGACCGCGCTCGATGAAATCATGGAGAGTCTGCGGTAGTTCAGCCCTCCGTCCCATCCTCATTGGCGCCGATGACATCCTCGGCGATGGCAACTTTGTCCTTGGGTAGCCCATTGGCGTCGAGCGCGCCTGGCGCGTTCGAATTGCTATTCTGCGTGTCTGTGGGTCGATCACCTTCCACGGCGCCCTTGTATTGATCCGGGTCAGTCGGTTTCGGCAGAACGGGCTGAACAGTCATCGTGTGCTCCGTTAGTGGTTATAATTGGCCGCTTCGATGGAACGCACATTCGCCATCATCAAACCAGACGCCACGTCCAGGCGGCTAACTGGGCGCATTCTTGAGCGCATCGAGGACGGCGGATTCCAGATCCGTGCCATGAAGATGATGCGGCTCAGCCGGGCCGAGGCCGAGGGGTTCTATGCGGTGCATCGGGATCGGCCCTTTTTTGAAGGCCTGACCGAGTTCATGTCGTCGGGCCCGATCGTCGCGCTCGTGCTGGAAGCGCCGGATGCGATCAAGAAATGGAGGACGCTCATGGGCGCGACCGACCCGGCGAAGGCGGATCCGGGGACGATCCGGAAGGATTTTGCGACCTCGATTGGGGAGAACGCCACCCACGGGTCCGACGCGCCGGAGACCGCCGCCTTCGAAATTGGCTACTTCTTCCCGGGAATCGAGCTATCGGATGAGTGAATGCCCAGGCTCCTTATCATCGCAGGCGCCGTGCTGATCGGCCTCGGGTTGTTGCTCTGGGCCGGCGTTCCGCTGGGCAGGCTGCCGGGCGACTTCATGGTGCGCAAAGGCCCCGTCACGTTCTACTTTCCACTGGTCACCTCGATCGTGATCAGCGTCGTGCTCACGGTCTTGATGATGCTTTTTCGCCGCTGACGATCGAACATGACGATCAAGTCCGACAGATGGATCCGCCGGATGGCCCACGAACACCTGATGATCGAGCCGTTTGTCGCCTCGCAGGTGCGCGGCAGCGCCATTTCGTACGGCGTCTCGTCATACGGCTACGACATCCGCGTGGCCGACGAATTCAAGGTGTTCACCAACATCAACAACACGGTCATCGATCCCAAGAATTTCGATCCGCGGTCGTTCGTCGATGTCAAGACCGACGTCTGCATCGTCCCGCCGAATTCCTTCGCGCTCGCGCGCTCGATCGAGTATTTTCGCATTCCGCGCGACGTGCTTACGGTGTGCCTCGGCAAATCGACGTACGCCCGCTGCGGGATCATCGTCAACGTCACCCCCTTCGAGCCTGAATGGGAAGGGACGGTGACGCTCGAGATCTCGAACACGACGCCCCTGCCGGCGAAGATCTACGCCAACGAAGGGATTGCGCAAGTGCTCTTCTTCCAGAGCGACGAGCCATGCGAGATGTCGTACGCCGACAAGAAGGGGAAATATCAGGCGCAGCGGGGCGTCACGCTGCCCAAAATTTGACGTAGATCGAAAATCCGTAGTAAAAGTTACCGGATCTTTAACCCTTTGGTTTGGAATCTGTTACGTCTTCAATGGAAAAGCTAGTCGAGCGAGAGGCGGCCCCTCGCAACCCGCTGGCCGCTGCGCCGGCCATTGCCGTTCAATTTTTCCTCATCCCCCTCCTCGTCATCGGCGCCACGGTGCTCCTGTACGTCGGGTTTCGGAGCCTCCTGACCGAGGATCGATCGGCCCAGGAGTACCTGATCGACATCCAGTCCGGAGGCAGCAACCGCCGATGGCCGGCCGCCTACGAGCTGTCGCGGTTGATGGGCGACCCTCGGTTCGTCAAGAAAGAGGAAGCGACGCTGGCGCCGGAATTGGTGAGGGCATTTGCGGCTTCCGGGGCATCGGTTGACGACGATCCGCGGGTGAGACAGTATCTGGCGCTCGCTCTCGGGAGGCTGACACCGCCAATCCCTGCCGACGCGCGGAGCTTGTTGATCGAGGCGCTCAACGACAAGGACAGCCAGACGCGCATCAGCGCCATCTGGGCGCTTGGCTCGACGGGCGACGTCACGGTGGCGCCCCAGATCGAACGGATGTACGACTCGGACGACGCTGGCGTGCGCAAGATGGCCGTGTATGCGCTTGGGTCGTTGCCGGCCGACGTCGGCGCTCCGACGCTCGTGAAGGCGCTGAACGACCAGCAGCCCGACGTGCAGTGGAACGCCGCAGTCGCGCTGGCGCGGCACGGCCGGCACGACGGCGTGCCGGTGCTTCGGCGAATGCTCGACCGAGACTTCGTCCAGCATGCCGTCACCAGACAGCAGCAGGCGCAGGACGATTTGGACCCGGTCGGCGAAGTGATGATTAGCGGCCTCAGAGCCATCGCGGCGCTGAAGGAATCGAGTTTGTCCGAGCCTGTGAAGGCGCTGAGCCGCGACGACAAGAACCTCAAAGTACGGGAAGCGGCAACCGAAACCCTGAGAACCATTAATGGCTGACGAAACGAAACCTCCAGTCCCTGCGCCGGCGGACAAACCGGCGGCATCCGCGGTGACGCCGGCGGCGCCCGCGGTGACGCCGCCAGTGTCCGTGGTGACGCCGGGGGCGCCCGCGGTGGCGCCCGCCCGTGCCCCGGCGGCATCGGCCGCTACGCCGGCATCGCCAGTGGCTCCTGCCGCACCCGCGGCACCCAGACCGCCGGCACCGGCCGCTGCGACGCATGCGGCGCCACCGAGACCGCCCGCGCCGGCGGCACCCACGGTCGACCTGGCGGGCAAAACGACGACGGCGGCGGCCGCTGCTGCCAAGGTCAGCTCGCGCGATCCCGACGACACGTCGCCGCTGGTCTCGCGCCGCGCGTGGCTCGGCCTGGCCTGGGGTTCGTTCACGGCGGCGTCTGTGGCCGCGCTGGCTGCCACGGGCCGCTTCATGTTCCCGAATGTGCTGAACGAGCCGCCGCAGCAGTTCAAGGTCGGGTTACCCGCCGATTACGGCATGGGCGTCGACGAGCGGCACAAGGAGTCCGACGGCGTCTGGATCATCCGCACGAACGAAGACATCGTTCAGCACGCCAGCGGGTTCTACGTGCTGATCAGCACGTGTACCCACCTGGGCTGCACGCCGAACTATCTGTCCGCGGAGAACAAGTTCAAGTGCCCGTGCCACGGCAGCGGTTTCCGCATTACCGGAATCAATTTCGAGGGTCCCGCGCCGCGGCCGCTCGAGCGCGCGCGAGTGGTGCTGGCCGAGGACGGTCAGCTCCTCGTCGACAAGAGCCACCACTATCAGTACGAGCTGGGGCAGTGGATCGATCCGGAAGCGTTTCTGAAGCTCTGAGAAGAGAATTCAAACATGGCCACAGAAGTCAAGACCGTCAAACCGAAGGAGAGCGCCGGCACGCGCGCGTGGAACTGGCTCACGGAAACCCAGGTCTGGACCTCCGTATTCCGGCACGACCGGCCCGACACCGATCGCAACCGCGTGCTCGTGATGTTGTCGAACATCTTTCTCCATCTGCATCCGGTGCGCATCAGAAAGTCGGGCGTGAAGCTGCGCTACACGTGGTGCATGGGCGGGCTCAGCTTCTTTCTCTTCCTGTCGCTGACGCTCACGGGCCTGTTGCTGATGTTCTACTACCGGCCGACGCTCGAGTACGCCTACACCGACATCGTCGGTCTGCGCGAGCACGTCCCTCTGGGCATCATGCGCGAAATGCACCGGTGGGGCGCCCACGCCATGGTCATCACGGTGTGGCTGCACATGTTTCGCGTGTTCATGACCGGATCGTACAAGCCGCCGCGCGAGTTCAACTGGTCGGTTGGCGTGATCATGCTGGTGCTGACGCTGCTCCTGTCGTTCACCGGCTACCTGCTGCC
>DASZHO010000168.1:0-7831 GCA_035937795.1 Vicinamibacterales bacterium
GTGGCACACGCTGCCGCTCTCGATTTTTGCGCACATCATCGTCATTGTCTTGCTCATCGTCGTCCCGCTGATGGCCGGCGATATCCTGCCGACGCCGAGATCGTTCACCGCTTCATTCGTGGCGCCGCCAGCGCCGCCCGCTCCGCCTTCTCCACCTGCTCCAGCCCGCTCGCAGATCGCGAAGCCGATCCTCCAGGAGAATCCGGACGTCGCGCCACTGGAAGCGCCGCGCGAGATCAACCGCGAACCAGGATTCATCTTGCCCGAACCTGAGGCGAACGCGTCCAGCTTTACCGGCACGGTCATCGGTGCCGGCTTCGTCGAAGCCGCCCCGCCTCCTGTTGCGGCCGCTCCGCCGGCGCCGATCCGGACAGGCGGTAAGGTTCAGGTCCCGAGAAAGATCAGCGGCGACCCGCCCGGCTATCCGCCGATCGCCCAGTCGGCACGCGTGCAGGGCGTGGTCATTCTCGAAGCCATAATCGGCGTCGACGGGCGCGTGGAGCAATTGCGCGTGCTTCGATCGATTCCGCTGCTCGACGCCGCGGCGATCGAAGCGGTGAGGCAGTGGCAATACACACCGACGCTCCTGAACGGCGTGGCGGTGCCCGTGATCATGACAGTGACGGTGAATTTCACGCTGCGGTGAGGCGGAAAAAAGGGGCGGGAGTATCTACCCGCCCCCAAGCCTGAGCCCAGAGCATAGAGCCCAGAGCCCTGAGCCTTGAGCCCTATCTGACGTTCACGACGAAGTTTCCGCTGTTATCCTGCACGTAGTCGTCGTTGACTCCCAGAAACAGGCGGCCGCCGGCCGGCATGGTGATGTCGCTCTGGGCGCCGATGGCAAATGGCGGTCCGTTGTTGACCCGGCCGATCAGCATTCCACCAGTCACACCAGGCATCGGCGAGTTGCCCGCGAGGCGCCCGGTGTCCGCTCCCGCCGGTCCGCCGACGTCGCCTGGATTGTGGCTCAGCGAGACTCTGCCGCTCGCCTGGAAGTGCACCACCTGGCCCTGCTGGACGTTGATGCCGCTGTCCGTCCAGAGCTGATCGATCGGCACCGTAACGGTGCGGTTGACGTTCGATCCGGGCTGTCCGAATTGGCCGCGGTTGCCGTACTGGCCGTTGTTGCCGTACTGGCCGTTGTTGCCGTACTGACCGTTGTTGCCGTTACGCGGGTAATTGTTCGGGTTGTAATTCGGATTGTAGTTCGGGTTGTAGCCGTTGTACTGGCCGTTGTTTCCGTATGGCGCGTTGTTGTACTGATTGACCCCGTTGCCGCCGAAATAAACGCGGGCCACCTGATTCAATCCGACATTCTGCTGCCCGAAACGTCCGGCCAGCACCATCTGATTCGAATAGGGCTTCATGTCGACGGGCCGTCCGTCTATCGCGCGGCCGTTTCTCAGCACGACCATGCCGCCGTTCTGATTCGCCCTCTGCCATTCGTTTTGCGGCACGTTCGCGCCGTTGCCCACGAAATCAATCAGCGAGACATCGCCAATTGGAATCCGGCTGTCGCGTCCGTTGGCGCGGACGACAACGGTGCCAGAATTCCCCATGTCCATGATCTGTCCGCGAATACGCTGTCCGGATTGGGTGACGACTGTAGCGACTGTAGCCGTTTGAGCAAATGCCTGCGCCGCGCCCATGCCAAGCATGGCCAGCAGCGCCGGAATAATGATGAACGTCTTGCGCATGATGGCTCCTTCCTTGTCCTCTTTCATCTTTTTGTGCCCTGTGCCTTTCTGTTGCAAAGTCCTAGCCAGAACTCCGTTCGGCATGCTATAAGCCCGCTCATGATGAAGAGTCTCAAATTCGCCCTCGCCGCCGCCGGAGTGGCCGGCGTCAGCCTCTGTGTATTGCTCGACGTCAGGCTCTCGGCCCAACAATCGGCAGCGCGCACAGGACTGCTGTCCGAACGAGGTTTGACGGCCACGAATTTTCCGCAAAACAAAAAGCTCGCCGACAATGTATACGTCTGGACGGATGTACATCCGAGCGGCCTCTACACGACGAACGATCTGATCGTCATCACCGCCAACGGCGTGCTCGTGGCCGACGGCCAGAAGGATCCGCCGACGACGAAGAAGATGGTCGACTTCATAAAAGGCCTGACCAGCCAGCCGATCAGGTACGTGGTCGTCGCCTCTGAACACGGTGATCACACGGGAGGCAACGAGTCGTTTCCGCCGGGCGCCACCTTCATCTCGAGTCCCGCATCGCAGACCAGCCTGGCCGAGCAGGCCAGGGGAGACAAGCCCGGGCGGCCGAAAACGATCGTGCCGGCCGAGACGGTGGCGGACCGGAAAGCGCTGAAAATGGGCGCGACCGACATTCAGATCATGAACCTCGGCCGGGCGCACACGGGCGGCGATATCGAGGTCTATCTACCGGCCGAAAAAATCTTCTTCGTCAGTGAAGTCTTTTCCAATCACCTCTTCCCCCAGATGAGGGCCGCGCCGCCGAAGGAATGGATCCAGACGCTGAAGAATCTTGAGAAGGTCGACGCGAAATGGGTGATTCCCGGCCATGGATTCGTGGACGATCCCGCGGTGATGAAGGAGGAGCTGACGAGTTACGAAAAGTTGATGGAATACGTCGTTGGCGAAATCACGCGGCTGCACAATGCGGGCGTGCCGGTCGACGCCGCCCTCAAGCAGGCGAACTGGGGGCCTTATGCGTCCTGGCCCGTGTTCGATCGCAACGGTCAGACGGCGGTGCAGCGCATCTATGACGAGCTCGACGGCAAACTGAAATGACCCAAACTGAAATGACCGACACCTTCGCCCGGTTCAAACAGTCCCAGAAAGAGGCGTGGGCGCACTTCGCGCCCCTCGAGATCCAGACGATGATGCCGGCCGCGCAACTGGTCAGGCACGCCAGGGTGCGCGAGGGTCAGCGTGTATTGGATTGCGCCTGCGGCACCGGGGTCGTGTCGATCACGGCTGCGCGACTCGGCGCCCGGGTTACCGGCCTGGACCTCACACCCGAGCTGCTCGAGCGCGCCCGTGAGAATTCGCGGCTCTCCGGTCTGGAGGTCGAGTGGCGCGAAGGCGACGTCGAGGAGATGCCGTTCGACGATTCGGCGTTCGATGTGGTGCTCAGCCAGTTCGGGCACATGTTCGCGCCGCGGCCGGACGTGGCGATCGGTGAAATGCTGCGCGTGCTCAGGCCCGGTGGCACGATTGCCTTTTCGACCTGGCCGCCCGAATTGCTCGTCGCCCGCCGGTTTGCCCTCGTCGCGCGCTACCTGCCTCCGCCGGCGGGGGTGGCGCCGCCGCCGCTCTGGGGCGATCCGAACATCGTCCGCGAGCGCCTCGGCTCAAACGTCCGGGACGTCGTCTTCGATCGCGGGCGCATGGTCGTGCCCGCGCTCAGCGTGCAGCATCACAACGCCTATGTCGAGCGCGCCGGAGGTCCGATTGTGAAGGTGGTGGAAATGCTCAGCGCAACCGATCCGGCGAAGCTTGCCGAGTTCCGCCGCGAGTCCGAGGCGATGGTCGCCGAGTATTTCGAGGACAACATCGTGCGCCAGGACTATCTGATGACAAGGGCGGCAAAAAACTAAGTTAAGAAGTAGGGCTCAATAGCCAAGTTTCACGCTTCCCTGCTGAGTCCCGTTCACCGACCCGAGCCTGAGCCAATCGAGCGACGCACGGAACAGGAGCCGGTGATGTTTCTCCCACATCGCGTTGTGTGACGAACACGCGAGGTCGACGAAGACTTTCTGCGCGGATCCAAGATCGGTGAAGAGCTCCTGGACGCGGGCCGTGGGCACCTGCTTGTCGTGCGCTCCCGATACCATCAGCGTGGGAATCTGGGTCTTTGCCACGGCCGCCTGCGTCCATCCCCACGTCGCCGTCTGCGGCGCGCGGCGAACGCCAGGACCCCACGTGGCGCCGACCGGATCCGATTCCAGCAACTGGGACCAGACGACATCGCTGACCGCCTGGTCGTACTGATCGCTGCAGCCCACCTGCCGGTCCCAGTTCGCGACGAACTCCTGGTGCGACTGGGTATTGAACGCGGGCGCAGCCGGCGGCTGCGCCGGCGGCGCGGCGGCGGCGCCGCGATTGTAGGCAGGTGCGAGCAGGACGAGCTTGTTGATCTTTTCAGGATGCAGCGCGGCGTATCCCCCCGACCGCGGTCCACCCAGCGACCAGGCCAGCAAGCTGACCTTGTCGACGTGCCGCAGCGCGCGCACGTAGTCGACGGCGGCCCCTATATCGTCCCAATCCGAGGCTATGGTGGTCGCGGCGTGCGCATAACCTGGCGCGCATGGCGCGACGATGAGGCTCGGTACGAACTGCGTCTGCGCGCTCTTGGCGAGATTGCACGGATCGTTCATGGGCGGCGGCCGCGTGGATCGGCCGTAGCCGGAGGTGTCCATCGCAAACACGTCAAACCCCGCGCGAGCGAGATACGCCATCCAGCTGTAATCCTCGTAGGGCACGTCGAAGGCAACTTCGGCGGGCGTGCCCGCGCCGTGTACGAACAGCGCCACGCGTTCGGCCGCCGGCATGCCGCGCAGCGCCGGGCCGGCCTGGACGCGTTCCCGCACGTAAATCTGCGCCGTCTGCCCGGCCATCGACGGAACCGTCGATTTCACCCGGACAAAATGATCGATGGTCAGCAGCCGGTCGCCGTCGTCCCCGAACGACGGACGCGCGAGGGCGATGGTCACGCATATCGCAACGGCAAAAGCGGAAACGATGTAGCGCATGTTGCTCTCCGCCCGCGATTATAGAGGTAGAATCGCGATTTGGAGCTCCTGCCCGGCGCTTTTCACCTGCCCCGCTATCTTTCGCTCGGCCGGCAACTTGCGCTCGTGACGCGCTGTCGCGCCTTGATCGATGGCGCGGTGCCGGCCTACGTCCCGGTGGTGCGGGGCGGAGGCGCCATGCACGTGCGCATGTTGTGCCTGGGACGCCATTGGAACGCCAGGACCTACCAGTACGAAGCCACGCGCGCCGATTTCGATGGGCTGCCGGCTCCGCCCCTGCCGGCCGAATTCCGGGACCTCGCCGCCGAGATTGCGGCGTCGGTTGGCATGGCTCTCGAGCCGGACCTGTGCATCCTCAACTACTACGGCGCCGATGGGCGCATGGGGCTTCATCAGGACAAGGATGAGGCCCCGCGGTCGGTCGCGGCCGGCGTTCCAGTCGTCTCGATCTCGCTTGGCGACACGGCCCGGTTTCTATTCGGCGGACTCAAACGGCGCGAGCCCATCGAAGCGATGCCGCTCGAGTCGGGCGATGCGTTCGTGTTCGGCGGTCCGGCGCGGCTGCGCTACCACGGTGTTTCGCGCATCGCGCCTGGAACCGCCCCGCCGGAGCTCGGTCTTGCCGGCCGCTTCAACCTGACGCTGCGCCAGTACGACATCTAACTTTTTACTTTTTACTTTTTACTTTTGCCCTTCCACTTTTGACTTTGGACTTTTAACTTTTCACTTTCAACTTTCGACTTTTAACTTTTAACTTTGCTTTATGCCTCGCGTCGTTGTCATCGGTGCGGGCGCGGCGGGAACCATGGCTGCAATCTTCGCCGCCTCCGCCGGCGCAGACACATGGCTGCTCGAGCGGACCGGAGACGGCGGCCGGAAAATTCTGATCAGCGGCGGCGGCCGCTGCAACATTCTGCCGTCGACGCTTGATGAAGCGCGCTTCGTGACCGATTCTTCGCCGCACATCCTTCGCAAGATGCTGCGCTCCTGGCCGCTCGCCGACCAGATCGCCTTCTTCGAACACGACGCGGGCATTCCGCTGATGATGGAACCCGAATCGGCAAAGGTGTTTCCGAGATCGGAGAGTGCTCGGGATGTGCGCGACAGGCTGTTCGCGCTGGCTCGCGCCAGGGGCGTGAACATCGCGACCGGCTGCCTGGTCACCGGTTTTGAGCCGGCCCATGAAGCCGATCGCGCTGAACCGGCCGGCTGGCGGATTGATTGTCAGGGCCAATCCCCGCTCCTGGCCGACGCGGTGATTGCGGCAACGGGAGGATTGTCGGTTCCCAGAACCGGCAGCGACGGCCGGGGCCTGAGTGTTGTCGAAAAACTGGGTCACACGATTCATCGGACTTACGCAGCCCTCACGCCCCTGACGATCCAGTCTGGGCCGGGCGCCCCAACGGCCTGGCCATTCGCCGGGCTGTCCGGCGTGTCGCTGCCGGTCACGTTGACCGCTCGCGCAGGCGAGCTGGCCGCGAAGGCGACCGGCGGCTTTCTCTTCACCCACACCGGCTATAGCGGGCCGTCGGTGCTCGACGTCTCGCATGTCGCCGTACGATCGCGCGCTGAAACCCCCCGCCCGGCGCGAATCACCGTTCGGTGGACGCGCTTCTCAGGCAGGCACTGGGATGCAGCCTTGCAGGCGCGCGGAAACAGATCGGTGCTGAATGCGGTGGCTGCCGAGCTGCCAACCCGGCTCGCCGAAACGCTGCTCGAAGTTGCGGGAGTCGATCGGCGGCGAATGCTGTCGAACCTCGCGCGCGAGGAGCGCCTGCGGCTGGTCGAGACGCTCGATTGTTACGCGCTTCCGTGGGCCGGAGACGAGGGCTTCAGGAAAGCGGAGGTCACCGGGGGCGGAGTGAGCTTGTCGGAGATCAACTCGAAGACGATGGAGAGCAAGATCCACCGCGGGCTGTTTTTGTGCGGCGAGATGCTCGACGCGTTCGGCCCGATAGGCGGCTACAACTTTCAGTGGGCCTGGGCCACCGGCCGCGCCGCCGGCCTCGGCGCCGCCGCGCGCCGTGAGCCTTGAGCCATGCGCCTTGCGTCCTGAGCAATGAGCTGAAAGCTGAAGGCTGACCGCTGAAGCCGACCGCTGAAAGCTGACCGCTGAAAGCTGACCGCTGAAAGCTGAGTTATGCTCTCTCCATGTCACTGACTACGAAGATCCTGATTGTCGAAGATGACGCCGACAGCGCCGAGTTCCTGAGAATCATGCTCGAGCGCGAAGGCTACATGGTTCGCGCCGCCGCGACGGCCAGGCAGGCGCTCGAAGAGCTCTCAGCGTGGCGGCCAGAGATCATCCTCATGGACCTGCTGCTGCCCGACGTCGAGGGCATGGACCTTCTGACCGATTTCCGCCGGATGAGCCCGACCACCCAGGTGATCGTCGTGAGCGGACACGGCAGCATCACCATTGCCGTCGAGGCGATGGAAAGCGGCGCGCTGAGCTTTATCGAAAAGCCAATCAACCCGAGCGTGCTGACGGCTCAGCTTCACAAGGCCGGCGAGCGGTTGGCGCTGACGGCGGAAAATCGGCGCCTGCGCGCCGAGCTCGAAGAAAGCGCGTCGTTTGGCGGGCTGATCGGCCGGAGCAAGCCGATGCGCCAGCTTCGCCAGCTCATCAAGTCGGTGGCGCCCACCGATGCGAACGTGTTGATCACCGGCGAGAACGGCTCCGGCAAGGAAGTGGTGGCGACGGTCATTCACGAGAGCAGCAAGCGCGCGGGCGGCTCCTTCATCAAGGTCAACTGCGCCGCCATTCCCACCGACCTGATCGAATCCGAGCTGTTCGGCCACAAGCGCGGGGCCTTCACGGGCGCGGTGAACGACAAGCAAGGCCTGATGGACATGGCCAACAACGGCACGCTGCTGCTCGACGAAATCGGCGAGCTGTCGACCAACCTTCAGGTGAAGCTGTTGCGGGTCCTCCAGGACCGTGAATTCCGCCCGGTGGGCAGCACCAAGATTCTCAAGCCCAATTTCAGGCTGATCTGCTCGACGAACGTGAACGTGGAGAGCGCCTTGAAGGACGGCAGGCTGCGGGAGGATCTCTATTACCGCGTGAACACGCTGACGCTGACGGTTCCGCCGCTTCGCGATCGC
>DASZHO010000169.1:0-3431 GCA_035937795.1 Vicinamibacterales bacterium
AGCGACATCCTGCCGCTCGGCGAAACGTTCCTTCAGGACATCGGCAAGTCGTTCGGCCGTCCGCCAGCCGGCCTGACCAAGGACGCGCGCGAGGCGCTGCTCGCGCACACCTGGCCGGGCAACGTGCGCGAGCTCAGGAACGCGCTCGAGCGCGCTACGATTCTCGCGGACGGTGGCCTGATCCACGCCGAGCACCTCGCGCTGCACAGTGACGGCAAGCCCGCCGCCTCGCACGCTGTCACCAGTGATCTGGGCACGGTGGAGCGCGAGACGATCTCGCGCGTTCTGCACGAGACGCGGTGGAACAAATCGAAGGCCGCCAGGCGTCTCGGGGTCTCGCGCACACAGCTCTACCACCGCATGCGCAGATACGAACTGGAAGAACCGCAGCTGCAAGCCTGAGGCGGCGCGGCCGCTTACTCCGCGCGCGGCCCCGGTTGCTCGCGCCGCACCCAGGCATTCGCCACCATCGCCGCCAGCAGCAACAACGCCGGCAGCGCCGTCCGCCGACGATGAGGACATGGGTCGCGACCGCGCGAATCATCGTCGCCGCGAGCGGGATCGCGCCGTACGGCGCCAGTCTCGGCACAAACAGCGACAGCGCTCCCCGCCGCTTCTACCGCGCCGATGAAATAGCGGACCACTGGCCGGCACCGATCGCGTTGAAGACCGCGACCACAGTCGGCGCGCTAGCAAATTTCGCGCCGCCTGACATCAGAGAACTCGCGCTGGCCCAAGTCTATCGATCTCTTGGCGGCGGCTGGATTCAGTTAGACTGACCGGCCGCGGACACCCTGCGCGCCGTGACGCAACGACTCCTCGCCGATATCACATAACTCACTGAACTTGACGCGAATCACGTTGGCGTCGTCCTTGCCCTGCTGTACAACGCGCTCCCCGTGATGATCAGACAGGGAGGTGGCGTCGTCATTGATACCAGCTCTACCGACGCGATTCTCTCGGCACTGGTCCGCGCGATGTATGGGACATCGAAGAGTGCGATCAATGCCCTCACGCGAAGCATCGCCACGCAGTACGGGCGCCAGGGCATCCGCGCCGTCGGCGTATCGCCCGGCGTCATCATCACCGAAGGCGCGCTTCCCAACCTACGCCGACGACCTCGCCGCCCAAGCCTGCGCCTGACCGAGAAACCAACCGGAGAAGGAGCTCACGATCACCGACCTGCAAGAACTCATGGAGATCGAAGCCCTCAAGAACGTGATGGCCAAGTACGCGCGATTCGGGGACACGCAGAACTGGGCAGAGTTCCGCACGCTCTTCGTCGACGACATGGTGTATTCGGTCGAGGCCATGCCGCGAGCCAGCGCCGACGCACCCCAGGCCGCGACCATCCAACGGCTGGAGACTTTCATCGGCGGCATGGGCGAAGTGCTCAAGGGCACGCGGCGGGCGTCATGGGACCGGAGTCGAAAAAGCAGCTGATCGCGACTACACCGCTGGGCCGCGTGGGCCAACCCGAGGACATCGCGCGCGTGGCCGTATTTCTTGCCTCGGATGATGCGGGTTGGCTCACGGGAGAATTCATCTTCGCGAACGGCGGCAACAGGTAAAACGACTTCAGGAGAACACAAGAGACGAGCACTTGACCCTCGATGAGTTGAGGCGTCTGTCACAGTGTGCCCCGACGCGTGTCTAACTAGATCAGAGGAGACACAAACATGAGCGTGAATGAACTCGAAACCTTAACACAGCAGTTCGCCGATGCCTTCGATCAGCGCGACCTCAGGCCTGCCATCGAGATGCTTTCTGAGGATGTTGAGGTGTTCGACCACGTTCCCTATCGCTTCGACGGCAAGCAGCTCTTCGTCAAGTATCTCAACGAGGCCGGCGAGGGTATCGTCTCAGCGAGCTTCGGCTTCCGACAACCATCGTGCCGCGTGTACGGCGATACGGTGGGCATCGTGAATGCTTACGACATGTATACCGCGGTAAGCCAAGACGGCAAGGCCCGGTCCATCCATGGCCGAACTACCCTGGTCTTCGTCAAACAAAGCGGGCAGTGGAAGATTGTGAGCGCCCACTTCTCTCCAATGCCACAAGGTCTCTGACGATCCGGCAAGCGCATGCGGTCGCCTGGAGATGAGGCATGACTATCAATGACCCGGAAGCTGGCGACAACGCTCCCGCCGACCGGATCATCTATGCCACCCGTTGGTGGCAGAACGTATGGTATATATAGGGTATGACAAAGACCACAGTGTACCTCCCGCCCGAACTCAAGCGGGCTTTAAGGAGAGTCGCCGCGCAGCGCCAATGCAGCGAGGCCGAGTTGCTTCGAGAAGCGGTTTCGCGGATCACCGGCGAAGCCGAAGCGGCGGTCCCGAAGCTGCCGCTCTTCCGTTCAACCGGACCGTCGATTGCCGAGGACGTGGACCGCGCACTGGAGGGCTTCGGCGTCCGGTGATCGTGTTGGACACCGGCGGACTCTATGCAGCGCTTGACGCCAACGAAGCGCTGCACGGCCGCACAGTTGCGGCACTTGTCGCCTCGACGCCTCCGCGCGTGATCTCGCCCTTTGTTCTCGCGGAACTGGACTACTTGATTGGAAATAGAGTCGGCCATCAGGCGCAGATGGCTCTTATCGAGGAGGTCACGCGCGGGGCGTACCAGCTCGAGCTCTTCTCGTCCGAGGATGTGGGCCACGCCAGGCGAATCATGGAGCGGTACGCCGATCTTCGGATCGGATTAGCGGACGCGTCGGTCGTCGTGCTCGCCAACCGCCACAGAACGCTGGACCTCTTGTGCACGGACGAGCGCCACTTCCGCGCGCTCAGGGGCTCAGGCGGCAAGCGGTTCCGACTGCTCCCTTTTGACGCTTGAGGTGGTGTGCGTAACTTTCGCCGCGGATATTCGAAGATTCTTGACCGCGACCGGCCAGCGGATCGTGATGTAACCGCCTGAGACACCGGCAGGAGGCGTTTTTGTTTCATCGTGAGGAGGTCATCGAAGAGGCGAACCTATGTGGCTGCTCGTGGTCAACATCTTGCAACCGCTCGCCGAGGGCGTGGAGATACGCCGTTCGCTCGTCGTGCGTGATGCGCGCCGGCTCGAAGGCGATGAACGGATTCAGCGGCACGAATCCGTTGAACCAGAAGATTCCGTGCTCGATCGGCGCGAGAATGGTCTCGAGCGACGGATGGATGCCAGGGGCGCCAAACGCGTCGCGGTCGCCGCCGGTGGTCATGATGATCATCGCTCGCTTGCGCCCCTGGCCGATCCCGTTCTCGTACATTCTCGTTCCCCCAAAAATCCTCGAATACGCGAACGTCCGGTCTACCCAGCCCTTCAAGATCGCCGGCATGGCAAACCACCACAGCGGGAAGCTGAAAACGAGCAGGTCGCATGATTCAAGTTTGCGGATCTCGCATTCCAGATCGGGGGCGAAGCCATCGACCGCGGTGGCGTGACGT
>DASZHO010000170.1:0-26199 GCA_035937795.1 Vicinamibacterales bacterium
GCCCCATCCTGAAAGACAAGCTCTGGTTCACCGCGACGGAGCACTATCAGGTCCTGAACCAGTATCCGCTCGGTGGGTACGATCCCGACGGGAGACAGGTCGTCGACGACAACCGGATGAACAACAGCACGGAGAAAATCGCGTGGCAGGTGACCAAGAGCGCGCAGCTGTCGTGGTTCAACGATCTTCACTACAAGGGGGTCTATCACCGCAACGGCACCGGTACCAACGTGACGACGTTCTCCGACAGCGCGGCGAAGACGCGTAACACCAAGTGGCCGGATGTCCACGAAGTGAAGTTCACGACGCCGCTCGGCACGAAGATGGTGGTGGACGTCGCCTGGGGCCGCCAGCGGGGCGACGATTTCTTCGGCCAGGAGCCGCAGGTGACCGCGGGAACTATCTCGCACTTCGACACCACGCTGAATACCTACACGCTCGCGTGGCCCACCTACAACGACAACAAGCAGTTTCGCGATCAGGTGTTCAGCAGCTTCAGCTACTTCGCGGGCCATCACGACATCCGTTTCGGTTTCCAGTTCACGCATGGCGGGGAACACTCCAATATCTGGTCGACATCCGGGATGCGCGCGGTGTATGCCAACGGGTTGCCGACATTGGTCAACACCTACACCGTTCCGATCACCTCGACGACGGGTAACATTCCGGTTGGCTGGGAAGAGCGCGATCGGGAAACGGGCACGTACATCCAGGACCAGTGGACGCCGATCAGGCAGCTCGTCATCAACGCCGGCGTGCGCTTCGCCACCAATCGTGGGTGGGAGCTCGCCGCGTGCCGCGCGGCGAACATCTTCGTGGCCGCGCAGTGCTATCCGCGAATCGACAACGCGCCCAACTTCAAGAGCACGGTGCCCAGAGTCTCTGTGGTGTATGACCTCACCGGAGACGGCAGAACCGCGTTGAAGTTCGGAGCGAACCGCTACGATCAGCCGATTGGCCTCAGCATCGTGGGCCGCCTCAATCCGGTGTCGGCGGCCAGCGACATCCGCACCTGGCTCGATCAATCGAAGTGCGCGTCGGTGAACAACATCGGGTGCGACCTCAACGGCGATGGGATTCCGCAGCCGAACGAGCTCGGCCCCTCCAATGGCTACGGCGGCGGCGTCAGCAGCCGGTACGCGCCCGGGTTGAAATGGCCGCTCGCCGACGAGTACTCGGCGGAAGTGCAGCGTCAGCTGCCGCAGAACGTGGTCGCCACGGTTGGCTTTACCCATCGCGTGACCAAGCGGAACACCGTGCAGCAGAACGTCGCGGTGCCGTCCAGCGGCTATATTCCGTTGACCGTCACGGAGATAGTCAGCGGACAGACGGTCACCGTCTACAACCAGTCACCGGCCACGCGCGCGCAGGTGGACACCGTCTTCTTCAACGATCCGCGGGGAGACACCACCTACAACGGCTGGGACCTGACGGTGAACAAGCGGATGCAGAATCACTGGTCGGTGCTCGGCGGCGCCAGCTTCGGCAAGACGACAGGCGACGTGGTGGGCGGCGATCTGAACAACCCGAACTCGGCTCAGTACCGTTTCGGCAACGTCGGCAATGACATCCCCTGGTCGTACCGGATGTCGGGCGTGTACGAGACCTTTTACGGCATTTCGCTCAGCGGCACTTACCAGTACAACAAGGGGCAGCCCGATCTGACGACCGTCCTGGTGACGAGCGCCTCGGTGCCGGGTGGGCTCACCCAGGGCTCGCAGTCCATCGTCGTCGAGCCACGGGCGACCCACCGCCTCCCGAACGTCGCGCAGCTGGATTTCACCGTGCGGAAGATTTTCAGAGCGCAGGGAAGGACGTTCACGCCTCGCGCGGACTTCTACAACCTGACCAACGAGTCGGCGGTCACCGCCTGGATCACGCAGCTCGGACCGACGTACCATCGCGCGAGCACCATTCAGCACGGGCGCGTGATGAAGCTTGGGGTGAACGTGGACTTCTAGCCGATCGCGGAGCACGAGCCATTCTTTCTATCGTCCACAGTATGCGCACGGAGCCAGGCTTCTCGTCGGCCGGGAAGAATAACCGTCGTCGCGAGATACGCGACGGCTACGAATGACGGGAGCAGCGTATAGCGATATTGCGGCAGAGCGAACCAGATCACGGTCGCTCCAAGCACCCGAATGATGCTGTGCCACAGAAAGATCCGGTCCCCGAAGGCCCAAGAAAACACCGGATACGAGACCCCAAAACAGATTGCCATCGCAAGCGGCAGAGCGGTGGGAAGGCGGAGAAACGCAACCACGACGAGCGGCATCAAGAGGTAGATCAGGCTGACGTGCGTCAAGGCGATGAGGCTGCTGAGTGTGTTTCCTTTCGTGAATGGATCGGATCCGAGAAGGCGCGAGAGGACGATGGCCATCGGGAAAATCGTCAACCCTCCAATCATCCACCACACCCTCGCAGATTCGATAGGCAACACGGCACCGACGACGGCCGCAAAGCACCAATATACAAAGCCCGCGGCGAAGTAGCCGATGTTCCATTTGCTGCGTCTGGCAAGGTCGATGCGAAGCGCTTGGAGGCTATCCATCTGCCAACCTCTGCCCGTAGTCGAATTCAGTAACGGCTGATCCTAAGGGGTGCGGTAATCGCGCTGGAGAAAGCGCGTTTCCAATCGGCGCGCGTATTGATTTCGGAGCTCAACCGGCACGAGTGATCCCTCGGAATAAGCCTGGTAAAGACGGTCATCGGGATACCGGGGAAATACCCATAAGTGGTAATGGTCCACTGACTGTCCACCCGCCGCCTCGTTGTGTTGCCTGAACGATATCCCACCGCGGCCACCAGCCCGCCGAGATGAAAGCGACTACATCTGGGTCGCGATAAAAAACATCGCTTTGCCTGCTTTCGACCCCGAGATCATCTGTCCCAGCCGCAACCATGCAAAATGGGCAAACCGCATCCGTCGTCATGCTTGCCTCCCTCGAGGATCTTGGTTTGCGAAACAGCAGAAGACAGTAACCGAGCGCTTGAACTCCGTCTATGCCTCGCACGATAGCCCTGGATAAAGGGCTTGCGGTTGGTTCTAGCCTTGTAACTTTAGATGAAGGCCGCCATGACGCGCCGCCATGACGCGGCTATTGACCGGCCGGTGCCCCTTCGATATCGAGTACGGCGATCGGCGCGATGGCGGTCGCCTTGAGCGGCGCTTCGATCGACGCGCGGTCGCCCACAATCACGATCGCAAGATGATCCACGTCGATGTACGTTCTCGCCACCCTCAGGACATCGTTCTTGGTGACGGCCGCGATCGCCTTCGCGTATTGCTGGTAGTAATCGTCCGGAAGACTCTGCGTCCAGATATTCGTGATCGCGGCGTTGATGCCGCCCACCGATGCGAACGTGGCCGGCAGCCGCTGCACCAGCGCGTCTTTTGCCGTGGTCAGTTCCTCGTCCGTGATCGGCCTCGCGCCGGTGATCCCGCGCAGCTCCTTCATGAATTCAACCAATGCCAGGTCGGTCTTGCCGGCCGTCATGTCGCCTCCGCCCCGGAACGGGTTGGGCCCTTTGCCGAACCCGAAGCTCGACGCCACGCCGTAGCTGTATCCCTTGTCCTCGCGGATGTTCGCGTTGAGCCTCGACTGGAACTGGCCCCCCAGAATGGTGTTCATCACCTGGATGGCGAAGTAGTCGGGCGTGTCGCGCGGCGGACCGGGCAGACCGATGGCGAACGTGGATTGCGGCGCGGCAGGTTTGTCGACGAGAAAGATCGTCGTCGGCCGCGGCGCGGGCAGCGGCGGGTAGGCAAACGCAGGTTTGTCGCCGCCCGCCTGCCAACTGCTGAGCGCGCGCTCCACCATCGCCTTCGCGGATGAGCCATTCACGTCGCCGACGACTGTGACGAGCGCTCGGGCCGGCCTGAAATAGCTCCGGTAGAACGCCACCACCTGGTCGCGCGTGATCGCCGAGATGGAGGCTTCGGTCGGCGACTGCCCGAGCGGATGTGACGGACCGTAGAGTACCCGGGGGAAGACACGTCCCGCGATGGCCGCCGGCTGGGCCTTCGCCTGGTTGAGCGCCACGAGCCGCTGCGCCCGGAGCCGTTCGAGCGCCTGCGCCGGAAACGTCGAATTGACGAGCATGTCGTCGAGAATGTCGAGCGCGGCGGGAAAATTGGCCGTCGTGCTCACGAAGCCCATCGAGCCGCTTTCGGCGCCAACCGCCACATTCACGGTCGTCCCGAGCAGCTGCAGCGCGTTCGACAGCGCCTCGCCATCCCGGGCGCGCGTGCCCTCGCTCAACATCGATGCGGTGAGCGGGCCGATGCCGCGCAGGCCGGCCGGCTCGACTTGATTGGCTCCGCCAAGGAATGTGATTGAGAACGAGACCAGCGGCAGATCGTGCTTTTCCGACACGATGAAATCGGCGCCGTCTGCCAGGGTGCTCTTCGTCCATGCAGGAACGTGGAGCACGGGCGTCTTTCCTGGAGCCGGAATCTTCGTGCGGTCGAGCTGCTGCTGGGCGCTGACAATGGGAGCCCGGCTGAACCCGGCCGCCAGCGCGACCGCGAGGGCGACCGCAAGAGCGGACAGCCAGCGCGCGCGCATCAGGTCTCGTCTCTTCATCACGGTTGGCCCGCCACGGCGTGCTGCTCGGCCGTCACGTTCCGGCTGTCGGAGGGGCTGGCTGCCTGATCGGCATGGCCGGCCGGCACGACGCTCAGAATCACCCTGCCCGCTGCCAGGTATTGATTCGCCACCCGCTTCACATCGGCCGCCGTCACGCTCCGCGACTTCTCATACTCGGTCCGGAAGTAGCCCGCGTCGCCGTGGAAGCCGACGCCATCGGCGAGCTGTTCGGCTTTGCCCAGATTGGATTCGAGGCCGCGGAGGAATTCGAGCTCGGTGCCGGCTGTCGCCCGCCGCACTTCGTCGCCGGTGGGACCTTCGCTTTTGAGTCTGGCAATGATGGCGTCGGCGTCGGCTTCCAGATCCGTCAACGAGTGCCCCGGCCGCGGCGTGATCGAGACGATGAACTGGCCGACGTCTTCGTTGGAGTCCTGTCGCGCCCCCACGTTGGCCGCGCTCTGCTGGTCGTAGACCAGGGCCTTCGTGAGCCGGGCCGTGCGCCGGCCGGCCAGAATCGATCCGAGCACGTCGAGGGCGAAGCGGTCGTCGCTTTTCTCGCCTACGGTCGGCCACTGCACGTAGAGGCGCGGCACCTGGACGCGATCCTCGTACACCAGCCGTTGAGCGCTCGAGAGAGTCACCGGCGGCACCGGCGGCCGCGCGATGGAGCCCACGCGCGGAATGCCGCCGAAGTACTTCACGACCCATGCCTTGGCCTGCGCGGGATCGAAATCGCCGGCAATCGCGAGGACGGCGTTGTTGGGTGCGTAGTACTGCCGGAAGAAATTCTTCACGTCCTCGTCGGAGGCGGCCCGCAGGTCGGCGACGCTGCCGATCACGTCCCACGAATACGGGTTCGATGGAGGATAGGTCGTTCGGTTCAGGATTTCATAGACGGCGCCATAAGGCGCATTGTCCTGCCGCAGTCGCCGCTCGTTGATCACCACGTCTCGCTGGGCGTCGAGCTTGGCGTGATCGAACGCGTCGAGCAGAAAACCCATCCTGTCCGCTTCGATCCAGAGGGCGGACTCGAGATAGTTCGCCGGTACGGTGTCGAAATAGTTCGTCCGGTCGTTCGAGGTGGTCGCGTTGTTGCCGCCGCCGACGCCTTCGGTCAGCTTGTCCTGCAGCCCGTAGGGCACGTGGCCCGAACCGGTGAACATCATGTGCTCGAACAGATGGGCGAAACCGGTGCGGCCGCGCACCTCATTCTTCGATCCGACGTGGTACCAGATGTCGACGGCCACCGTCGGCGTGGTGTGATCGGGCGCCAGCACGAGCGTGAGGCCGTTCGGCAGCGTCGTGCTTTGAAAGGGAATGCGGATGAGATCGGCGGCCGCCGCCCCGGTAGCGAGCAGCACGAGCGCGACGCAGGCGAGGCGCAGGCGCGTCATGTCGCCAGTATATGCCGGGCCGCCGTCCTACCGGCTCGTCACCGTGCCGCTGGCCGGGACGGCAACGGCGCCGGCCTGATAGACCGCGTTGAACAGCACCTTGAAATTGTCGTAGGTCTGCGCGCGATTCTGGGTGCGGAACCCGATCATCGCGATTCGCCCTTTGCCGTAGCCCACATCGACGAGCGCCGGCTGCGTCACGAGGTGCTTCTCGCCGTCGAGCCAGCCGCCCCGCAGGAGATCGCGGTCGTGATAACGAGCCACCACCGCAATCTGATCGTTCGAGTTCGAGTTGGCGATGTCGAACGCCACGCTGTCGAAGAACACCACGGTTGTTTCCGGCGGCAGCCCATAACCCAGAGGCTGCGTGTTGTCCACATGAACCCGCAGGCTCGACCCGGGGGCGTAGAACTCCTTGTTGGAGAGCCGCGCGATCGGATTCCTGACAGGAATGCCGAATCGCTGAATCGCCAGTTCCGTCGCATGGTCCATCAGCACCAGCGACCCGCCGTCGCGGACGAACTCCTTCAGTGCGTCCACGCCGGTGTTGCCCAGCGTCTTGTTGAACTCGGGCGGGAACCCCGCATTGGCGTACGGACCCGCAGCCGGCTCCGCGCCGCCCGCAATCGCACGCAGCGTGTCGTCGGCAAAGACAAGCGCGTCGTACTTCGCGTTGAGGCCGCCTTTCTTGATCTCGTCCGCATCGACTCGGGCGTAGGGGAATTCCCACTTGTCGAAGAGGAAGCGGGTCCATCCTTCATCGATGTTTCCGCCGGAGAAGCGGCGGTAGAGACCGACTCTGAGCGGCTTCAGCTGCGTCATCGGTCCGGTCGGCGCCACCGCGGCAGCGGTGAAGGGGAGGCCGAATTCGGTGACCAGTGCCTGAATTGCCGCCGGGCTGGTCGACGCGCCTGCCGGAAACCAGAAGGTGCCGGGCTCCCAGGGCCGCGGTGGACTCGGCAAACGGTAGACCGACCCGCCGGCCTTCAGTATCCGATTCACCGCGCGGAAGCTGTCGCTCCAGGTCGGCGTCAGCAGCCAGCCCGCGGATCCCGTCCCGGTGATCTTCCCGGTCAGCTTCGGCGCCGCCGAGAGCTTCTCGAGTCTCGCAGCGATCTTTTCTTCGATCGGGAACGACTCGACACCCATGTGATCGGCCAGGGTGAACGACGCCATGTCGTAGGGCGGAAGCGGCGAGCCGTCGCGAGCCCTCGTCCACTCGTTGTCGGGGTAGACCATCGGCTCGATCATCGTCTTGATCAACGCGCGCGACGGCTGATCCAGCCGGATGATGAGGTCGCCCGGCTCCACCGCATGCCCGCCAGTCACGAATCGTTCGGTGGCTCGATGCACCTCGACACCGTCCATCATCATCACCGACACAAACTTCATGGCTGCGCCCGGATCGTGCTGGTTCAAGGGGATGACATGGCCGTAAGGCGCCTCGCTCGCCCCTTTCTCGACCTGGTGCTGCGCGGCAAGCGCCCTGTTCCTCAGAAAATCCTGGCGATAGCGGCCGATCGCTTCGGCCCACGCGACGACTTCGATTTCCTGCTGGCGCGCGATGTCCGACTGACGCCACCAGCCGCCCGGCCACGGATGAGGGAACGTCATCTGGGCCTTGTTCTCGGGCCGGCCCCGCGAGGCGGGGCCAATCTGATCGGAGTGGATGTAGAGCGGCCAGATCATCTTGGCGCTGGCGCTCTCGGTGTGGAAGGCGGTGATGTTCGACAGATTCGCGGCGCCGTGGAACGACGCCATGAACCACGCGTCGTAATGAACCTGCGATTCCACGCCCGTCACGCCTTCGGCTTCGAGCTTCGTGCCCATGGCGCCGCCCAGCAGCTGCGACGAACGCCACATCAATGGATCGACGTGCGGGTTGACCGGATCGTACTTCGGCGGAATCGTGATCCGCGCGCCGTAGCTTCCTTGCTGATGCACGTCGTGATACGCCTGCGGGAACCACTCGTTGTAGACCACCTTCGCCCACAACTGGGACTCCTGCTGCGACAGGAAGTACCCGTCACGGTTGTTGTCGTGTCCGATGTACGCCCCGTAGAGTTCAGGCGGTCCCGATCCTTCATAGGGCGTGCCTGCGGTCTTCTTGAACCAGTCGCCGACGATGTCCTGCCCGTCCGGGTTGAAGCTGGGAATGAGCAGGAAGATGGTGTTGTCGAGAATCGCGCGGGTCTGATCGTCGTTCCGCGTCGCCAGCCGGTACGTCATCCGCGGCCCCATCTGCGCGGACGCGACCTCGGTGGAGTGCAGACCGAGCGTCACGAGCTCCACCGCCCGGCCTTCGGTCACCAGCGCGTCGATCTGCTGGGGTGTCAGGCCCCGAGGGTCGGCGAGCTGCTTCGAAATTTCCTTGTAGCGATCCAGTTTCGCCAGGTTCTGCGGCGACGAAATCGTCACCAGCAGAAACGGCCGTCCCTGCGTCGTCTTCCCGAGCTCCCGCACCTGGATGCGATCCGACTCTTTGGCCAGCTTCTGGTAGTAGGCGACCTCCTCCGACCACATCGCAAACTTGCCATCGGCCGCCGGCTCAAACCCGAAATGCGCAAGCGGTGTCGTGACCGCGCTCTGCGCCCGAACGATCGCGCCAAGCGCCAGCGCCGCACACACCGGCAGCGCAAGCCATTTCCTGTCCACAACTCCTCCTCCCGGACATTTCTGTCCCGGATTCCTACGTCCTTGTCAGCGGGAACCGGACGATCATCGAAGGCGCGGCCCCGGGGCTCGGCGTGCGGCCGCCGCCCAGCCCCGCGTCGCAGTAGTACATGTGGTTGTTGTAGATGCACATGCCGTGCGGGTCCGGATCGGTCGGCGCCAGCTTCCACACTTCCAGCACGCGTCCCGCGTGGTCGAATTTCTTCACCTGCCGATCGCCGGCATACATGATCCAGAGGGCGCCTTCGTACAGCTCCAGTCCGTGCGCGGTGCCGCCGCCGATCGTGACCATGTTCAGGATGCGGAGGTCGTCTTTCGGGTCCATCTCCAGCGCGAGGCCCTGGCTGGGCGCCACCGCCCACAGGTGGTCCGTGCTGTGGTCCCACGTCGTGCCGTGCGTGCCGCCCCACGGCGAGCGGTAGGCCTTCACCTGCTTGCCGGTATTCATATCGCACTTGGCGATTTCGCCGTACGACTTGTCGGTGGGACGAGTGAACGGCCGGTTTGCCGCCGCGGTGCCCGCGCCGTTGCAGCCGATCCAGAGATATCCTCCCCCGACCGCAAGGCCGCTGGTGTTGTGTGCCTCGGCGATGAAATCCTTTTTCACGCTTCCGTTCTGCCAATCGACCAGGTTCACGCGCTCGGAGACCTGGTCGCCGATCCAGAGCCCCTCGGGCGTCGCCTCGAGCGCGTTGGGATAACGATCCGGGCTCTTGAACAGCTTCTCGACCTTCACCGTATAGGTGGGGGGCGGCGCGGCGTTGCCGCGTCCGCGAGCCGGCGCGTCGTCCTGCGCGCCCGAAATTTTCGACGCCGCCAAGGCTGCCGCGCCGGCGGCCAGCGCCGTCCCGAGAAAATCTCTACGCTTGAGTTGCATGATTCCTCCAGGGCGGGGACGTGTCCGCCTCACAGCGCTGATTTCACGACCGTTATAAGCGTTTCGGATCCGACGGGTTTGGCGCCGTTGGTGTTGCCCCGCACCTGCGCTTCGACGCGCAGAAGGTATCGGCCCGGCGCGATGGCCTTGAGCTCAATATCGCGTGTGTAGCCGTAGACCGACCAGTTGCGCGCCGACCCGTTCTGAAACGAATCACGGGCGGCGAAGACATCCTGGCCGCTTTCGTCCATCAGCCTTACGCCCGTGTCAATCTGCCGGGGCTGTTGCGACGAGATGTTGTCGTAGATTTCGGCGAGCACCGACAGCGTGTCGCTCTGCGCGAATTCGCGTCGGCTGGTGGCGGGCCACGGAAGCATCTTGGCGACGACCGGATCGGGTTGCGGCGTCGGCGTCACCTGCGCCGAGAACGCGGTGACCAGCAGTCCGCTCATCATCAGCGGATCTTTGCTGAAGTCGGGCACGACCAGGTCGTAGAACACCGAGCCAAGCGCGCCAGCGCCGCTTTCGCGCACGCCGAGGCGCATCTGGTAGCGGCCCGGCGCCAGCGCGACACGGGGGTTGAGCCGCATGCCGACGACTTTTACACGCTGATACGTATCGGGCCTCAGCGTGAGATTGACCTCCGAACGCGTGCCCTGCTGCGGCTTGCCCTGCTCGTTGACGGCAAAGAGTGAGAGCTCCACGCTGTCGCTGAACGTGGCGTTCTTGCTCGGCGGCGCGAAGTGGAGCGCGTCGCCGTCGATCTCGATCGCCAGCGCAACCGATGCTGCCTTCTCGGAGCCCTTGAACGGCGCGGCCTGGACCGAAAATGTCACGCCGCCCTGCTGCATAGGAGTATTGAGCGCTTCGCGCAGCGGTGCCGACGTGTTGTCGGCTCCGCCCTTGCGGCTGTCGCGAAGCCGCCGCGCGTCGTCGTCCCGCTGTTTTTCTTCAGGCGTTTTGCCGCGCGGCGACGCATACCCTTTGCGCGCCGAGACCGTCAGCCCCGGGCGCTTCACGCGCACCTGAATCTTGTGAAACTTTCCGTCGCGCGGATGTGAAGGCGGGTAGTAGCCCATCACGTAATAACGGCTGTTGGCCTGCACGATGCGATCGAACGCGGACGTGAACGAGTTCCGGTTGATCGCGGCGAACCCTCCTGTCTCGTCGGCGAGCGTGCGCAGGCTGTCCTGCGACAGCCGCAGCTCGTCGAGGAAGGCCTGGCGGCCGTTGAACGACATCTGGGGATCGCCGACCGGTTCAGTAGGGTTGCCTGCGATGCCCAGACCGTCGGCGAGATTGAGGTAGTCGTCGGTCATGCCGACGAGCCCCCGGGGATCGATCGTGAAGAAATTCACGTTGGCGCGGGCGGCGGCCGAGATCGCATCCTGCGTCGCCCGTACGATGGTCGTGTCCTTGGGAATGCCGAAGACGTCGTTAATCGTGTAGTCGATGCCCTCGCTGAAGAGGAGCAACGCCTTGCGCCGCCCGCGAACGTTCGACAGGAACTCAGCCAGGTTCCTGATCGTGCCCAGCACGTTCGTCGCTCGAAACTGGCGCTCGAGGTCGTCGGTTGCCATCGACGCCTGCGCGTTTTGCGTGATGCTCGCGGCGCTGCCGATTGGGCTCGCAGGGTCGGAGCTCGGGCTCGTATCCGTCATCCCGGCCGTCATGGCCTGGTTCTGGTAGAGCTGGTCGATGTACTCGAGCACCGGCGACCGGAGCCGCCGCCCGGCGAACTTGTCGATGGCCGCCAGCAGCAGCTGCGGGTTGCCGGTAAATTCCTGCGTGGCATCGGTGCGGCCGCTCGTGTAGGTGACAGCCGCCATGTCGTTGGCGCCGAAGTAGCGCTCAACGAACTCGTGTGCCGCCTTGCGCACCAGCGCCGATCGCATGAAGCTGACGTCGAGGTCGTCGAGCACGATCACATAGACACGCCCGGCAAACGCCTGGCGATTGGATCGCACGTCGGTGGTCACCGGCCGGTTGGCCACCAGAAATCGGTCCGGGCGCTCGACCGGAAGATCGACCGGCGCGAACGTGTCGATCTTCTGCGGCTTGCCGTCTTCGAAAATCTCGAAATCGTCTTTCGAGAGACCCGACACGAAATTCCCCTGCTGGTCGGTGACGATCGCATCGACGTCGACGTAATTGACCTCGGTCTGGAACGTCACCGCCGGAGGCGATTGCGGATTCTGAGGGGCCTGGGCGGCGGCCCGGTCCCCGACCCCAGCGGCGAAGGCGAGCGAAACGACGATGCCGGCGCGCGGGAAGATGCGTCGATTCATCGGCAAATTATCTCACCTCCTGCGGCCACCGCGCCAAACGGGACCGCGGCGAAAGCCCCCATTTCATGGCGGCTCCCCCCGTTCCTACGGTCTTGCGGTGATTTTGATCTGCTTCAGCGCCGCCGCCTCCGAGCTCAACTCGCGATCCCCTTCGGGATACTTGTTCTGCTGCAACACGAACGCAATGATGTCGCGGTATCGATCGGGCGTGAGACTTCCCGGACTATCGGGCGGCATCAGTTTGCGGATGCGCTCGAAGAAATCCCCGACGGTCTTGTCGCCCCACGCAAACGTGAAGTCGTCGCCCTTGAGCGAGGGAGCGTAGCCGCTGCCCCCGAGGTCTTCCGAGTGGCACTGGGAGCACTCGGTCATATAGGCCTCCTTGCCCCGCGTGGCCTGTTCGGCCGTGTACACCTTGTCCCAGACCGTCGAGGGCGCCACAGGTGCCTGACCGTGCGCGATGACCGCGAAACCGGCCGCCAGAACGAGAACGGCCGCTGTGCTGAGAAAAACCGTTTTCATGATTTGGCCAACTATTTCTTCCCGGGTGCGTCGGGGAGCGCGAACACGAAAATCGAGTTCGTCGGCGGCGGCATTTTCTGCTCCGGCGCGACATCGGTCACGACGGCGCCCTGCCAGGCGCCGCCGCCGGTGCCCACCGGCACCGCGATGTACTGCTTGCCGTTGACGGCATATGTAATGGGAAAGCCCTGTATCGCCGTCGGCAGCCGCGTCTGATACAGAATCTTCCCGTTCGCCGCGTCGTAGACGTACAGATACCGGTTCCAGTTGCCTTCGATCGCCAGACCGCCGCCGGTGGTGAGCGCGGCCGTATTCGGCGGCGTGCGCGTTCGATGCCGCCACAGCACCCTGCCCGTCGTCGCATCCATCGCGAGAAATTCGCCCACGCCCTCCGGGCTTTCCGGATGCGGAATGTTGACGCGCTTCACCGCGCCGGTGCCCCCGCCGCCCACGACCTGCTGCACGCCGTTGAATGTGCCGCGCTCGCACGCGATATTCAGCGGAATGTAAAACGCCTTGGTTTCGGGATGATACGCCATGGCGCGCAGGCTCTTGAAGCCCGAAGAGTCGGGGCAGAACATCAACTCGACGCCCTGTTGCGGCAGCATGTTCGGCCGGTACGTCACCTTGCCGGTCCGCGGATTCACGTCGAGGATGTTCTGATAGCCGAGATCGTGCGCCGCGACGAAGGCGCCGGTCTTGCGATCGATTTCCCACAGGATCGCGAGCTTACCCATGGTGAAGAGCGACGAGCGCCCGTTGATGTCCACGAGCACGCGCTCGAACGTCTCGTCCATGTCGTGCGACTCGCCGGGCAGGTGCTGGTAGTACCACTGCATCTTGCCCGTGGCCGGGTCGAGCGCGAGCGTGCTGTTGGTGTAGAGCGCGTCGCCGCGTGTGCCGCGCGCAAACTGCGCCCAGGGTTTGGCCTGCGCCGTGCCCCAGTAGATCAGGTTGGTTTTCGGATCGTAACTGCCGGGAATCCAGGCATCGCCGCCGGCGCGGAAGGTGAGCGGCAGATTCTCCCAGGTCTCCCCCCCGGGATCGCCCGGCCGCGCCACGGTCGACGTGCGCCAGAGCTCCTTGCCTGTGTCGGGATCGTGGCCGCTGATGAAACAGATGTCTTCCTTGTAGCGCTCGCAGCCGGTGATGCCTTGCACGAGCACGCCTCTGGCGATGATCGGTCCGCTCGTGTAGTTGTAGCCGAGCTTGGCATCGGCCACCTGATGATCCCAGACCACATTGCCGGTCTGCGCGTTCAGCGCGACGAGATGCACCGTGCTGGTGGCGACGAACACCTTGTCGCCGAAGATGGCGAGATTTCTTGTCGGTGTGCTGCGTGCCGGTCCGCCCTGCGCGCCCGGAGGTTTGAAGTCCCAGATCAAGTCGCCGTTCACCGCGTCGAGCGCCTGCACGCCGCCGCCCGGCTCCGGCATGTACATCACGCCGTCGTGCACGAGCGGGGTCGGCTGGCTTTCTCCAGGGGCCAGGCCCCAGGACCAGACGAGCTGCAGCTGACTCACGTTGCTCTTGTTGATCTGATTGAGGGGGCTGTAGCCCCAGCCGTCGAGCGTGCGCCGCCAGTTCAGCCACTCGGAAGGATCGGGATTTTCGAGCATCGCCTCGGTGACCGGCTTGATCGCGCCCCTCGACGCATTCGGGGTCGATACGTGCTGGGCACCCTGCGCGATCACAACGAGGCATGCGACGAGCATCAGCGCGGCTGTGGCGGCGAGCACTCGAATACGAGTCATGTTCAATAAAAAGGCCCGGACACGCCGGGCCTTCTATCGCAGATGTCAGATCGCGAGATCGCTACCGGCCGGAGGTCATCGTCCCGCGCGCACCGCGGCCCACGGCGCCGCCGCAGCCTCTTTGGTCCGGCGGGTTTCCGCGATTTGGATTATTCGGGTTGGCGAACGCCGGATTGCCCTTCGAGTCTACTTCGGTCTGAACCGTCTTCACGGGGCCGTACCCCATGATTTGCACGATGACGCCCTGATCGTCACAGGAGCCGTCGTAATGGTGCAGCCCGGCCGGATGAAACATGAAGCCGCCTTCTTTGATTGCCACCATTTTATCGGGCTGGAACACGTCGCCGTCACCCGTCCACCACGTACCCTTGATTACGGTCACCCAGCGATCCATGTCGTGATAGTGGGGCTTGCTCGTCTGGTGCGGGCCGAAATGGTTGCGGTACACGTAGAAGCCGTCCGCGTTCTGCAGACCGAAGACGGCCGTGCTGCCGTTCGGATCCGCTTCTTCCGGCAGCATCCGCAGATGGTTGGCGCTCACAATCGGCGGCTTTGGCGGCGCACCACCCGCTCGGTCCTGGGCCTGGCCGAGCCGGGGCGCTGTGAGCCCGCCGAGCACCATGGCGCCGAGTGCGCAGCACGTCCACATGATCGAACGCGCGAATTTCATAGATGTCTCCTCTTGGATTGGGAAGAGTCTACATCAGGGAGGGCCCGCTGTGCACTTGATCAGGGGCTTTGAAACCCGCCCGAGCTGAGCCGGTTTCCTGCTGTTTCGCGCATCAGTTAGAGAACGAGCCAGGACGCGGGCGCCCGTTGGCGCGCGGACGTCCCCGCCCGCACAAAGGAGAACTGATATGCGCACGACGAATCGAATGGCGACGACGGCGGTGTTCCTGGCGGCACTGATGATGGGGGCGCCGGCGCGCGCGCAAACCGGCACAACAGGGAAGGATGTCTGCGTCACCGTCGACGAAGCGCACGACACATTTTCGCCGCAGGATCGAACGGCGGCAGTCCTTCTGCTGGCCAAACAGTTCGAGCTCGCCGGCAGGACAGTAGTGCCTGAAGGCTGCTCGACGGCGTACACGGTGTCCCACGTGATGTTGGGCAATACGATCATGGTCACCTTGTCCGGGCCGAACGGACAGCGGGAAGGCACTGCTCTCGGTCTGGATGATTTGCCCGCGCTCTACAGTCAAATGGTCCGATCGATTGTCACCGGGCGTCCGATGACCGGGTTCAACGTAATTGATCGAACGAATGTGACGGCGTCTCAAGCGTCACCCAAGCGCGTCCAGTCCAACTCGTTCGGTTACGCCCGGCTGGGGTATGGCGCCGTTTTTGGCGACCACGCCTATGCCGGCCCCGCCTTCGGGTTTGGGTATCGCGCTGAGCTCGACTCCTTCGGCATCGACGTGTCGTTCTTCAACTTTCAGACCAAAGCGTCAAGCAGCAACTCCAGCAGCTACAGCAACTACAACGGCTACACCTACGCCACCGCGTCGCCGTCAACTGGCAGCTTCGCGGGATCGTTGCTCAAACTCGAGGGGCTGCATTTCATCAGTCCTACGGCCAATACCACCGCCTACGTCGGCGGAGGACTCAGTTACGGCGGCACGACGTTCGGGAGTTACTGGCACGGCAGCGGTCTTCAAGGCGAGCTGACCGTTGGATATGAGCTGCCGCGGGCCAGCACGCTCCGCGTGTTCGTGCAGGCCGAGGCCGTTCTGCCGTTCTACACGGCGACAGGGCAGACGTTTTCCTCGAGCTCCGGATACACGACGACGCACCGCTACGCGCCTTCGTTCGGCGTCTCGCTGGGCCTCGGACGGGCGCGTCGATAGCGTCTCATCGAACGGAGGTCCGGGCTGGCTGGCATCGCCGGTGCCAGCCGGCCCTCCAGTCCGGAGTGCGGATATGGCACGGTTCACCTATCATGTTCAGCCTTGCTGTTGCTTGCCGCGCTGCTTTTCACCGCCCTGTTCCTCGCACTCGCCTACGCGGGTTTTTCCAGACAGCGATTCGAGAGCTTCACCTCACCCACACCGTTTGAGACCGGCGGGTGTCTCGTGCTCGGTTTTCTGGGAGGGCTCGAGGCCTGGAATAGCGAGACTCAAGGAGTGAGGCAGCTCGCCCTGGCACTGCGCGCAAGGAATCTTCCGGGCGTCCACGTGGAGACGGTTGAAGAACAGAAGCGGGTGCTGGCGCTGGAGCTTATCCGCCGAGCCTTCGACCGTAACCACGACGGCGTCCTGGACGATCAGGAGCGACGATCGGTTCGGCTGATTCTCTATGGCATGAGCTTCGGCGGCGCCGCCGTCGTCAAGCTGGCTCGTCAGTTGAAGGCCATCGATGTCCCGGTTCTCCTGACCGTCCAGGTGGACAGCGTTGGCTGGACCGACGCGGTCATCCCGTCGAACGTGGCGGCGGCCGCCAACCTGTATCAGACCGATGGGATCTTTGTTCGTGGTGAGCAGACCATCCGAGCGGCAGACCGTGCGAAAACCGCCATCCTCGGAAACTTTCGTTTTGCGTACCGGGACAAGAAGGTCGACCTCTCCGCCGTGCCCTGGTACAAACTCGTGTTTCGTGTCGCTCATTCAAAGGTGAATGCCGACCCGGAGGTATGGGCGCTGGTCGAAAAGCTGATTCTGAACGCCATACTATGAGCCTTTCTCCCGCCCGTTTTCGCATCTTATGGCAGCGGCGGTAGCGGCCTCGAATATTCGAGCCGCCGCAGGGTCGGGAGGGATCCGATGGCTCAAATCAATCGTCGAGGCTTTCTCAAGGCATCGTCGGCCGCGGTCGCTGCTCTGCCGGTTGCGGGATGCATCGCGCATCCGTTTCCGGTCCGCTCGCCTTATGCATCCGCAATTCCATCATTCGAACCAGGCGCGGTCGTCAACGACATCCATTCGCAGCTCAACGCCACGCGCGTCGACCGAATCGTGAAGCCGCGCACGGTGGAGGAGCTCAGAACCGCCATCGCAAGCGCGAGATCGGCAGGCAAGCCGGTCTCGATCGCCGGCGGACGGCATGCCATGGGCGGCCAGCAGTTCGCCGAAGCCGGCTTCCTGGTCGATACCCGCGGCATGAACCACGTGCTCGCATTCGACGATGAGCGCGGCGTGATCGTGGTCGAAGGCGGCATCCAATGGCCCGATCTCGTCGAATATCTCAACACCGCGCAGGAAGGCCGCGAGCGCCAGTGGGGGATTTATCAGAAACAGACCGGCGCGGATCGATTGAGCATCGCTGGCGCGCTTGCCTGCAACGCGCACGGGCGCGGCCTGAATCTCAAACCGATCGTCGATCAGGTGCAGGCGTTCGATTTGATTGGCCCGGACGGCGGGCTTCGCACCTGCTCGCGCACCGAGAACCCGAAGCTGTTTCGTCTGGCGATCGGCGGCTACGGCCTCTTCGGCGCCATCTCGCGCGTGGAACTGAAGCTGCGGCCGCGCGTCAAGGTGCGCCGCGTCGTCGCGATCGGCGAGACGCCGACGATCATCGAGCGCTTTGAAGCTCGCATTCGCGACGGCTACCAGTACGGCGATTACCAGTTCGCGACTGATTCGAATCGCGAGAGCTTTCTCGGCCGCGGGGTCTTCTCGTGCTATCAGCCGGTGCCTTCCGACACGCCCCTGACGCAGAATCCCACGCGCTTCAACCCTGAGGATTGGGCCAACCTGACGTTCTATTCACACACGCACAAGAAGCTGGCCTTCGACACCTACACCCGCCGATACCTCGCCACCTCCGGCCAGATCTACTGGGCGGATTGGCAGCTCTCGGCGGCGTACGTCGACAACTATCACGCCGACATCGACCGCGCTACGCATGCGAAAGCAGCGGCGACGGAAATGATCACCGAGATCTACGTGAAGCGGCCCGCGCTCGCCGCGTTCATGCACGACGCGCGTGACATGCTGCGCCTGCGCCGGGCCAACGTCATCTACGGCACCGTCCGCATGATCGAGCCGGACGACGAGACCTTCCTGGCGTGGGCTCGCGATCGGTACGCGTGCGTCGTTCTCAACCTGCACGTCGAGCACACGCCGCAGGCCATCGACGAGGCCGCGGAAAGTTTCCGGCAGCTCATCGACCTCGGCATCAAACACGGCGGCAGCTATTACCTCACCTATCACCGCTGGGCGCGCAAGGACCAGGTCGAAGCCTGCTATCCGCAGATGCGCGAATTTCTCGCGCTCAAACGGGAATACGACCCGGACGAGGTCTTCCAGAGCACCTGGTACCGGCACTACCGCGACATGTTCGCGACGGAGTAAGGCTGCCGGTCTGATTGGTTGTATCCTGCCGGGCGAGAGCCGATGATCCTGTTCGGTTACTTCGTCTATGCTCTGGCCCTGTCGTTTGCGCTTGGCGTGAAGGGCCTGCGTGGGGCGCGCGCGCCGGCGCCGGCGGCGCCGCCGGCCGCCGAAAGCCGACCGATAACCGTGCTGGTCGTCGGCGCCACCGGCGGTACGGGACGCCAGTTGGTGACGCAGGCGCTCGACCGCGGCCTCCACGTGACGGCGCTGGCGAGAAATCCGGCGTCGCTCGGCATCGACCATCCCCGGCTCCGTGTCGTCGGCGGAAATGTGCTCGACGCGGCCGTCATCGACGAGACGATGCGCGGACACGATGCGGTGCTCTTGGCGCTCGGCCATAAACGGTTCTTTCGTCCCACACGCATTCTGTCGGAGGGCACGCACAACCTGTTGCGCGCGATGGAGAGACATGGCGTCCGCCGCCTGGTGTGCGAGACGGCCCTCGGCGTTGGCGACTCCGCCGGGCGGATGGGCCTGTACTACACGCTATTCGTCATCCCCGTGATTCTTCAGTTCTATTTCTGGGACAAGACGCGGCAGGAGCGTCTGATTGCGGAAAGTCGCGTCGATTGGGTCATTGTGAGACCCGCGGCGCTGACCGATGGAGCCCGGCGGGGAAAATATCGGCACGGCGCGAATATCGGCAGCTTCCTGCGGACGTTGAAGATCTCGCGGGCCGACGTCGCCGATTTCATGCTGAACCAGCTGACCGACAACACGTTTTTACGTGCCACCCCGGGTGTTGGTTGGTAGAGCGTGGATCATCACCTGCGCCAGTTCGGGTTATAACTTCACCATGCATACACTGCTGTTTCTCTCAACGCGGGTTCTCCACGTCGTCCTCGCGGGGGCCTGGCTTGGCGCCGCGATGCTCCAGGCGCTGTTTCTGCTCCCGTCCGTCCAGGAACTCGGCCTGGGAGGGGCGCCGGTGCTGGCGACGCTGGTGCGTCGGGGCGTGGTGAAGTACATGGCCTCGATCGGAGGGCTCACGGTCCTGACAGGGGTGGCTCTGTTCTACCGTTTCAGCGGCCACTTCGATCCGGAGATGAGCGCGAGCCGCGCGGGAATGGCATTCAGCGTCGGCGGGCTTCTGGGGTTGATCGCGCTCATCCTCGGTGGAAGCATGGTCGGCGGAAGCGCCAAGAAGCTGGTGACGCTCGGCGACAGGCTTGCACGCCTGCCTGAAGGCGCCGAGCGCGCCGCACTGCTCGTCACCATGGATGGGCTTCGCGCGAAGATGCTGACCTTCGCCCGCGTCGTCGTGGGCCTGCTGGTGATTGCGATGGCCGCCATGGCGCTGGGACACTACATTTAGAATTAACGACGTCAGCCTTTCGACTCATCCCAGGCGTTGGCAGGACAGCAGACGACTACTTAGGAGGAGACGATGAGATTGAAAATCATCCGAACAGTCGCTTGTACCTGCGCAGTCCTCTTCCAGTTCTGCACCATACCACTTGGAGCCCAGTTCGACACCGGACAGATCTCAGGTTTCGTACGGGATACCGGCGGACTGGTCGTGCCGGGGGTGAGCGTCACAGCGACCGAGGAGAGGAATCTCAAGCAGCGCGAAACGGTGACCAATACGGACGGCTACTACGTATTTCCCAATCTTCCAGTGGGAACGTTCACCATCGCGGCGGAGCTCGCCGGCTTCACTCGATCGGTGACAAAGGGTGTTCGACTGGCCGCCGAGACGCAAATTAGCGTGAATATCAAGTTGGAGGTGGGGGCGCTCTCGGAGACCGTCGAAGTGACGGCCGCCGCAGAGGCCATGGCGGAGAACACCGTGCTGGGCCGGACGGTGTCGTCAGGTCAGATCGAGGCGTTGCCACTCAGCGGCCAAAACCCCATTGACACGTCGCGCCTCCAGGCTGGAGTGGTGGGTGACCGTATGAGCAGTTTCGCGGGAGCGGCCATCAGCAGCGGAATTACTTCGATCAGCGGCGGCCGCGCCAATGACGTGCTGGTCACCGTAGACGGAGCCATCGCCAATCGTACCCGCTCGACCAGCAATACGGTGCTCGGGGCTCAACAAAACGACACCGTGGAGGAAGTCCAGGTGCTGACCAGCAACTATGCGGCCGAGTTCGGGCGCGCCTCCTCTGGCGTCGTGCGCATGGTCACGAAGGGTGGAACGAGGGAGTTTCACGGAACTCTGTCCGAGCTGAAACAGGACGGTCGCCTGAACGCCAACACCTGGGCACGCAACGCAAGTGGAAATCCTTCTTTGTCGTCCGCTCCTTACTTTAAGTACAACCAGTACGGCGGCACACTCGGGGGGCCGATTTTCATTCCGGGCACGTTCAACAGCGACCGCAGCAAGTTGTTTTTCTATTGGGGTGAAGAGTGGACTCGTCAGAATCAGATCACGACGGCCATGCTCACTGTTCCGTCCCTGGCGATGCGGCAGGGGGACTTTAGTGAGTTGCTGAACCCTGCAAATCCTTTCTTTGGCAGAGCCAGGATCATCACCAACCCGATCACGGGACAACCTTTCCCCGGCAACATTATTCCCCCACAGCAGCTGAGCACCCAGGGTCTGGCTCTACTGAACGTGTTTCCGGCGCCGACCCCCGGCTTCCAGCAGGGGACGGCGAACTGGATCGGCACGTTCCCGACCTTTCAGAATTCTCAGAAGGACTCGGTCCGGATAGACTACCAGGTCACCCACGGCAACTCCCTCGCGTTTCGTGCCACTCGTGTGCCGCTTACGTTCAATTCAGCGGGAGGTTCCACCCGCTTTGATACGATCAATTCCCGGCCGAACCGCACCGCGGTCGTCACTTTCGCCAGCACGTTCTCCTCTACGTTCCTGAACGAGTTGACACTGTCTGGCTCCTCGGACGGCTACGGCGTGATCACCAACGACCCGGCTTGCGGCGCGCGCTGTCAGCGCAGTACCTATGGCGTGAGTTATCCCTTCATTTTTCCCGTGAGTGGGAAGCTCGATCCTGAAAAACTGCCCAGCATAAGTATCACGGGCCTGAGCTCGCTCGACATGGGGCCTTATCCCGGCTTCTGGTCGGGTTACACCTACCAATTCACCGACAACATGACCAAGGTGATGAGCCGCCACACCTTGAAGTGGGGCGTCACCATTGAGCGATCGGGGCAGGCGGACCAGATCCAAGGTACGACCGCTTCCGCGCCGGCCACCAACAATCAAAATGGTTTCTTCACCTTCCTTGACACGGGAAGCCCCCAGGCGACGGGTCTGGCCATAGCCAACGCAGCGATGGGGAACTTCAACAATTACTCGGAGCTCAGTGCCAAGCCGAACACTCCCTTCGTGTCCACCCTGTTTGACGGGTTCGTGCAGGACAGTTGGAAACCGACTCAGCAATTCACTATGGAGATCGGGCTGCGTTACTCGCTCTGGCCGGCATGGCACAGCAAGTTGAACACGCTGTCAGAGTTCAACGCGGCTTTTTACAATCCGGCTCAAGCGGTTGCGGTCGACCCGAAGGGAGGATTTCTCACGGCCGGAGTCCCTTCTTACAACGGCATCGTGATAGCAGGAAGCGCGCCCTCGTCGGAGGCGCTGAAGGAATTCCCCTTGCTGTCGAACTTCACTGGCCTGTATCACGGGCTGCCGGCGGGCTTGGCGGCAACTGAATGGAAAAATTTTCAGCCCAGGTTTGGCTTGGCTTATACCCTCAATGACAAGACGATCGTCCGGGCCGGTATAGGGAAGTTCTTCAATCTCACGGGTATCAACCGGAACACTGCGCAGGGTGGCCAAGCGCCCTTCATGCAGCAGGTGACTGTCATTAACGGTAGCGCGGACGCTCCCGGCGGCGCCACGCCGCAGGTTTTTCCATTTACCATCTCCGCCCAGGATTCCCACCTGCCATGGCCCAGCGCGTGGGTTGGGAATGTGACCGTTCAGCGGCAACTGCCCGGCAAGTTCTCGGTGGAGGTGTCCTTCGTGGGACGCCGCGGGTCCAGCAACCAGCGCATAGTCAACATCAACCAGCTACAGGCGGGGACACTGCAAGCTAACCCTGGCGTTAACGTCAACGCTCTGCGGCCGTATCTCGGGATGGGCATCATCGGCCTTGCCGAGAACACTGGAACAAGTCGGTACAACGGGCTGCAAATCAGTGCGAACCGCCGCATGACGGCGGGCTTCCAGCTCGGCGTCAGCTATACCTACTCCCGGAACTGGGACAATGGCTCGAGCGAGACTGACATTCTGCCGAACACCTATAACACCACAAGCTACTGGGGGATCTCCGACCTCGATTTCCCGCATGTGCTGCTGGTGAACTACACCTATCAGCCCCCTTCTCCACGCTTCGCTCCCTGGCTTTTGGGGGGCTGGTCGTTTTCGGGGGTTGACCAGGCGCAGTCCGGCGCCCCCTTCTCGGTTAGGCAGAACGTGGACTTCGCCGGTGTCGGGGCGGGCAGCGGAACCCAATTCTGGAATCAGGTTGCGGATCCAATGCAGGTTACGCGGACCCCGTTTACGACTTCGGCCGTCTGGTTCAATTCGAAAGCCTTCGCGGCACCGGCTCAGGGTACTTTCGGAAAACAGCTCCGCAACGGACTACGCAACCCCGGCTTCTGGGAAGCGAACCTCTCGGTTCGCAAAAGACTTATGGCCGTGAAGAACCACATGCTCGACGTCCGATGTGATGCGTTCGATTTACTAAACCACGCGGGGCTCGACGTTGCCATCAACAATCCGGCCAGCGCCAACTTCGGGCAGGTCACGAACAAGACAGGCAACCGGACCGTCCAGCTCGTCCTGCAGTATCGTTTCTAGATGGCTGATACGGCATCTCGGATCTCAGGCTATCGCGTCGTCATGGATCTGAACAGCGAGAACTGAAGGAGTCGATAATGGAACGCCGCGATTTTCTCAAGATGGCCGCGATGACCCCGTTGGCCGCAGGTCTGGGCGGCTTACGCAATGGCGAGGCGACCGTGCAAGCGGCGCAGAATACCGCGGCGCCGAAGACGGCGCTGCCTTGGTACCGGCGCACGTACCGTTTCGGACAAACCAACATCAACGAACTGGATCCGATCCACTACGACATCCCGTGGTGGCGGGGTTACTGGAAGCGCACCCAAACGCAGGGCATCGTGACCAATGCCGGCGGGATCGTGGCTTACTATCCGAGCAAAGAGCCGCTCCATCACCAGGCCCAGTTCTTGAACGGTCGGGATCTGTACGGTGAGATCACCCGAGCAGCTCACGAAGATGGTTTAGTGGTCTTTGCCCGGATGGACTGCGGCAGCGCCTTCGAGCCCTTTTACAAAGCCCATCCGGACTGGTTTGCGGTGAATGCCGAAGGACAGCCCTACCGCACCGGCGCCGCGGCGAGTGGCGCAGGAGGCGGCGGCCGTGGCGGCGGTCGTGGTGGGCGTGGCGGCGGCGCAGCGCCCGCTGGTGGTGCAGCGCCCGCACCCGCATCTGACGGGGGTGACGTCGTCCTCTATACGACGTGCATCAACGGCCCCTACTACGACGAGTATATTCCCACCATCCTGCGTGAAATCATCGCCCATGAAAAGCCCGACGGATTTACCGATAACCACTGGGCCGGCCAGGGTCGGGAGAGCATGTGCTACTGCGGCAACTGCAAAAGCAAATTTCGTCAGTTCAGCGGAAAGGATCTGCCCACCAGAAAGAACTGGGACGATCCGGGGTACCGGCAGTGGATTGAGTGGAGCTACAAGCGCCGTCTGGAAATCTGGGATCTCTGGAACCGTACGACGAAAGCCGCAGGCGGCCCTGACTGCATCTGGAGCGGCATGCTCACCGGAAATTTCGTGGGTGCCGCCAGCAGCTTCCGGGACATGAAAGAGCTCTGCCAGCGGGCTGACATGATCATGTTGGATCATCAGGGCAGATCCGGTGACGGGTTCCAGGAAAACGGTGATACCGGGAAACGGATTTACGGGTTGCTGGGCGGCTGGGACAACAAGCTCGCGGCGGAATCCATGGCGACCTACGGGCCGCGAAAGGCCGCCCGCCCGATTCCGGAAGTCCGGATGTGGATGGTGGAAGGCGTCGCCGGAACCATCCAGCCCTGGTGGCACCACGTGGGCGGGTACCAGGAGGACCGGCGCCAGTTCAAAGTCGTCGAGCCTTTCTATCGCTGGCATGCCGCCAATCAGGAGTACCTCATCAACCGTCAACCGGTGGCCACCGTAGGCGTGGTCTATTCCCAGCGCAATTTTGAGTGGTACGGCCGGGACAACGCGAACGAACTGGCTCTTGCTCCGTACAACGGCATGATCCAGGCGCTCATCCGCGCCCGCATTCCCCACCTGGCCGTCCACGCCGATCACATTGAGCGCGATGCGGCGCGGTTTTCTGTCCTGATTCTTCCCAACCTGGCGGCCATGTCCACTTCACAAGTGGAAGCCGTGCGGCGTTTTGTCAGCAAAGGGGGATCGCTCATCGCCACAGGCGAAACCAGCCTGTACGATGACTACGGTGACCGGCGGCCGGACTTTGCCCTGGCGGACTTGTTTGCCGCCAGCTACACAGGGAAGCGCCATGGTCCGGAGAACCCGGCCGGGTTGCAGCACAGTTACCTACGGCTGACTCCGGACGTGGGACAGGACGTCGACGGCCCGCGCCACGGCGACGAGCCAGCCAAGTCGGCACCCCGGCACCCGGTGCTGCGGGGCTTTGAAGGCACCAACATTCTGACGTTTGGGGGAGTGCTGCCGGAAGTGAAGCCGGCGCCAGGGGCCACCGTGCTCCTGACGCTCGTCCCCGAATTCCCAGTCGGCCCGCCGGAAAATTCCTGGATGCGAGTGCCCCGAACCGAGATTCCAGGTTTGGTGATCAAGGAGCAGAACGGCGCCCGCATCGCGTATCTGCCGGCCGATATCGACCGGCGCTTTCAACAAGGCAATATTCCGGATCATGGCGATCTGCTGGCAAACCTGGTGCGCTGGGCGGCCAAAGACAGCCTTCCCCTTGAGGTGCAGGGGCCTGGGCTGATTGACTGTCATCTCTACCGCCAGCCAAGTCGGCTCCTTCTGCACCTGGTGAATCTGACCAGCGCTGGGACTTGGCGGGCCCCGGTCGAGGAGCTCATTCCGGTGGGTCCGTTGACCGTGAAGGTGAAGCTGCCCGACGGGGTGTCTGGGAATAAACGGCTGCTCCTGGCCGTTTCGGGAGGGACCGCCCCGCCGGTACGCCGCCAGGGCGGGTGGGCCCAATTTGAGGTCAAATCCATCCTCGACCACGAAGTTGTCGTGCTGGAATAGTGGCGTGCGTGTGATCGAGTTGCGTCATTCTCTTCTCGTGTCTGTTTGTGCCGCGCTGTGCCTTGTCACGACGGCCACAGCGCAGCAGCCGCAGTCACCGGCAACCCCGCAGGGACAACCAGAGGTCACCTTCAAGGCCGAAGTCAACTACGTGGACGTCGACGCGATCGTCACCGACCAGCAAGGGAACTTCATCAGGAACCTGACCAAGGACGATTTCGAGCTTCTGGAAGACGGCACGCCTCAGAAGGTCGAGATGTTCTCGCACGTCGATCTCCCGATCGAGCGGTCCAATCGGTCGACATTTGCGAGACACGTGATCGCAACCGACGTCAAAACGAATCGGCAGGCGCTCGCCGGTCGGCTGTGCGTCATCGTGCTGGACGACCTGGAGATCAGCTTCTTTCGAACCAGCGCCGTAAGGAAGGCGGCGCGTCAGTTCATCGAACGGAATCTCGGTCCGAACGACGTGGTCGCCGTTGTCTACACGAGCGGCCGGGCTGATGCCTCGCAGGAGTTTACGAGCGATCAACGG
>DASZHO010000171.1:0-20423 GCA_035937795.1 Vicinamibacterales bacterium
CGAAGGATTTGCTCGCCCAGATCGCCAAGATCACGCCGAAGCCCGTGACAACCGTCATCCTGACCCACAGCGACGGCGATCACGTGAACGGCCTCGTGGCGTTTCCGGCGGGCGTGAAAATCATCGCGCACGAAAACGACAAGAAGGAACTGGAAGCCGCGCTGGCGGCCGGCGGCCGTGGCGCGCCGCCGCCTGATCGTCTTCCGTCACAGGTCGTGACGAAAGAAAAGCAAGCAATAACGATCGACGGCGTGAAGCTCGAGCTGTACCACTGGGCGCCCGCGCATACGAGCGGCGACCTCGTCGTGTACCTGCCGGATCAGAAAATTGCGGCCACCGGCGACATCATCGTGACCAACCGCGCCGACGATAACCCGAACATCCATCAAGAGAAGCATGGCTCGACGGCGGGTTGGCTCACGAATGCGAAGGGGATCGTCGGACTCAACGCCGACACCTATGTTCCGGGACACGGCGACCTGGTGACCAAAGCCGATATTCAGCGGAAGCTCACCGCAACGACCGAGCGGCGCGCGAAGATCGCGGCGATGGTCAAGCAAGGCAAGTCGGTCGACGAGATCAAGGCGGCGTTACCCGACGCTCCGGCTCCAGGGGCGCCGGCGCGCGGCGCCGGCGCGCCGGGCGGTGGCCGTGGTGGTCCTCCCCCGGTGACCTATGTCGACATCGCATACGCGGAGCTCACGAAAAAGTAGAACTTGTCGCGCCCGAGGGGGGCCGTTCCATGTCTGATTCGCCTGGCCACGCTCCAACCACGCTTCTCGATCTGTTCCGGTCGGTTCCCGGCGATCGAACGGCTGTCATCGTTCCGGAACAGAACATTCGCGTCACCTACAGCGGGTTGAGGAATCAGGTCGAAGCCGCCGCGGAGGCCCTCGGCGCGGCCGGCGTCAAACGGAACGATCGCGTGGGCATCGCGGTGCCCAACAGTCTGTCGACGATCGTCTGCTTTCTCGCGGCATCGATGGCGGGCACAGCCGCTCCACTGAACCCGGGGTACAAGGAGGATGAGTTTCGCTTCTATCTCGACGACACGTCGGCCCGCGTCCTCATCCTCCCGCCGGACGGCCTCGAAGAAGCACGGCGAGCGGCCGGTGATACGGTGAAGATCCTCACCGTCGAGATGGATTCGGCAGGAACCGTCCGCCTGTCCGCAACCGGCCGCGGGCCGTCGGCATCGGCGCCTGCGGTGGACGATGTCGCACTCATCCTGCACACCAGCGGCAGCACGGGCCGGCCCAAACGCGTCCCGCTCACCCATGCCAACCTGTCGATCTCGAGCCGCAACGTCGCCGGGACCTACGGCCTCACGGCCGACGATGTGTCGATGTGCGTCATGCCGCTGTTTCACGTGCACGGCCTGGTGGCGTCAACGCTGGCCACCCTCGCCACCGGCGGTACCGTCGTCGTGCCCGGCAAGTTCAATCCGTTGTCGTTCTGGCGCGTCGCGCGCGATTACCACGCCACGTGGTATTCCGCGGTGCCGACGATACACCAGCTCCTCGTCGCGCGCGCTGAGCGCGGGTCGACCAGGCCCGCCGGCGCCGAGCAGCTTCGTTTCATCCGTTCGTGCAGCGCCTCGCTGGCGCCGCAGTTGATGCACGATTTGGAGGCCGCATTCGGCGCGCCGGTGCTCGAAGCGTACGGAATGACCGAGGCGGCGCATCAGATGGCGTCCAATCCGCTGCCTCCCGCGGCCCGCAAGCCAGGATCGGTCGGGCAAGGCACCGGCGTCGGCATCAGCATCATGGACGGCGAAGGCCGCCACCTGAAAACCGGCGAGCGCGGCGAAGTGGTCATCAAGGGCGGCAACGTGATCCGGGGGTACGAGAACAATCCGGAAGCCAACGCGACGTCGTTCGCGGATGGCTGGTTCCGCACCGGTGACCAGGGGTATCTGGACCCGGATGGCTATTTGACGCTGGTCGCGCGGATCAAGGAGCTGATCAACCGCGGCGGCGAGAAGGTGTCCCCGCGCGAGATCGACGAAGTCCTCCTCGCGCATCCGTCCGTTGCCGAAGCGGTGTCGTTCGGCGTCCCGCATCCAACCTGGGGTGAAGAAGTCGCCGCCGCCGTGGTGCTCAGCGAACCGATCAGCGAGTCCGATCTGCTGGCGTACTGCCGCGACCGGCTTGCCGATTTCAAGCGGCCGAAACAGATTCACATCACCGAGACGATTCCGCGCACCGCCACCGGAAAGATTCAGCGGCGTCTCGTCGCGCAGACGTTTACCCGGAAAGCCTCGTGAAGATTGTCATTGCGGGCGCCGGCGCAATCGGCGGATATATCGGCGCGCGGCTCGCGCTGAATGGCGCCGACGTCACGCTCTTCGCGCGCGGCGCGCACCTGCAGGCGATGCGTGAGCGCGGGCTCCGGATCCGGAGCGGCGACGGCGATTTCGACGTCAACCCGCCGGTGACCGGCGATCTCCGGTCCATCGGCCAGGCGGACGTCGTCATCCTGGGCATCAAAGCGCACAGCTTGCCCCAGCTCGCGCCGCACCTTCCGCCGCTGTTCCACGACGGCACGGTCGTCGTCAGTACGCAGAACGGGATTCCCTGGTGGTACTTTCAGCGCCACGGCGGCGAGCTCGAAGGCTGGCGCCTCGAACGGGTCGATCCCGGCGGGGTGATCGCGGCGGCGATCGAGCCGGGCCGGGTCGTCGGATCGCTCGCGTACTTCGCGACCGAGATCGTCGAGCCGGGCGTCATCCGGCACGTCGAAGGCAACCGCATCAGCTTCGGGGAACCCGATGGCACCCGATCGGAGCGATGCCGCGCGATTGCCGAGGCGCTGATCGCGGCCGGATTTCGCTGTCCGATCTCGACGCGCATCCGGCACGAGATCTGGGTGAAGCTGCTCGGGAACGTCGCATTCAACCCGATCAGCGCGCTGACCGGCGCGACCCTCGTGGAAATGGCGCGCCATGCTGAAGTCTCGCAGCTTGCGCGCGACGTGATGACCGAGGCCTCTGCCGTCGCGGGCCGGCTCGGTGTCGAGCTGCCCGTCTCGATCGACCAGCGCATGGCGGGCGCCGAGAAGGTCGGCGCACACAAGACATCGATGCTGCAGGATCTCGAGGCCGGACGTCCCATGGAGCTCGAGGCCATCGCCGGGGCCGTCGTCGAGATCGGCGAGCGGCTCGGTGTGCCGATGCCCGCCACGCGAGCCGTCTACGCCTGCACAAAGCTGTTGTACGAGCACAGAACCGGACATAAAGCTGTTGCCGTTGAGGAGGTCGCGCGATGAAGCTTTACAATCGCTGGTTTCAACTCGTCGCGTCGCTCGTCGCGATGATCATGATCGCCAACCTGCAGTACTCCTGGACGCTGTTCGTCAAGCCGATGCAGGCGGGAAACGGATGGAAGCTGTCCGACGTGCAATGGGCGTTCACCCTGTTCATTCTGTTCCAAACATGGGTCCAGCCACTCGACGGATGGCTGATCGACAGGATGGGACCCCGAGGGTTGATCAGCGTGGCGGGACTGCTATGCGGTCTGGGCTGGGCGGGGATGGGATATGCCACCTCGCTGCCGATGCTTTATACGTTGTACTGCCTGGCAGGCATCGGCGCAGCGTTCGTCTACAGCGGCTCGATTGGATCGGCGCTGAAGTGGTTCAAGGAGCATCGAGGACTGGCGTCGGGCATCATGGCAGCCGGGTTCGGTGGCGGCACGGCGCTCTTCATCCCCTTCATCTCGTCAACCATCCGGACGCATGGGTACCGGACCGCGTTCATCTGGACCGGTCTCTTCCAGGGGGTCGTCATCCTGCTGGTTGCTCAATTCCTGAGGCATCCTCCAGCAGAGGCCCGCGCGGCTGCGGCAACGACACCCGCTTCGACCGCGCAGCTGGGGCGTCGTCAGTTCACGACCGCCGAGATGTTGCGGACGCCGCAGTTCTACATGCTGTACGCGATGTTCGTGATGATGGCCACCGGCGGCCTGCTCGTCACGGCGAATGCAGGTCCCATGTCGCAGTCGTGGGGTCTGACGGCCGCGGCACTCACCCTGGCGGCGACGCTCAGTCCGCTGGCCAATGGTGGGAGCCGGATCTTCTGGGGCTGGGCCTCGGATCGAATCGGCCGCGAGATGTCGATGGTGATCGCGTTCACCCTCCAGGCGATCTGCCTCCTCATGGTTCTCGTGTTTGGACAGCTGTCTGGCGCGTTGTTCGCGTTGACGCTCGTCCTTGTGTACTTCACCTGGGGTGAGATCTACTCGCTGTTCCCCGCGACGGTTGGCGATTACTTCGGCACCCGTCACGCAACCTCGAACTACAGCGTGCTGTACACCGCCAAGGGCGTGGCGTCAATCATCGGCGGCGGAGTCGGGGCGCTGCTCTACGAGCGGTCCGGCAGCTGGTCGTCGGGTTTTTACGGCAGCGCCCTCATGGCGCTCGTCGCGGCGGGCCTCGCCTTTGGACTCCGCGCTTCGCGGTCGGCCCAGGCCAAAGAGGTCGGCGTTGCGTCGCCGGTCGCGGCCAGATAACAAAAATGAATGTGAGCGCGCTCGCCCGGGAGCTCCTCACAGCCTATTCGAACTGCGAGACGATTCTGGTCCCTCCATCGTCCCGCGAGGCCGGATTCGATCTGGCCGCCGCCTATTCGGTCCAGGCTGAGCTGACCCGGCTGCGCCGCGCATCCGGGTGGACGACGGTCGGACGAAAGGTCGGCTACGCGAACAGGGCGCTCTGGCGAACCTTCAAACTGGACACCCTTGTCTGGGCGCCCATGTACGATCGCACCGTCCAGTACGCCGCCGGCAGCCGCGCCTCCCTTTCCCTCGCCGGCATGTGCTCGCCGAAAATCGAGCCGGAGATCGTCGTCAAGCTGAATAAACCGGTGACGTCGAGCGAGGCCGATTCCGTTCTGGCGGCGATCGAGTGGCTGGCGATCGGGTTCGAGATCATCGATTGTGTGTTTGCAGACTGGAAATTCCAGCCGGCCGATTTCACCGCGGCCTTCGGCCTCCACGCCGCGCTCGTTGTCGGGGAGACACAGCCCGTCCGGCCGGAGATGATCCCGTCCCTGGTCGAGCGGCTCTCACAATTCAAAGTGCGGCTGCTGAAGGACGGCCGGCTGATCGACGAAGGATCGGGAAGGAATGCGCTTCGCAGCCCAGTCTTGTGCGCGGCTGAGCTCGCTGCCGCGACCGCGCGCCAGCCGGGCGCCGAGCCATTGACTGCAGGCGAGCTCATCAGTACTGGAACCCTGACGCCGTCGCAGCCTTTGTCATCCGGCGAGCTGTGGAGGGTCGAGGTCGACGGACTGGATGTGCCCGCTCTCACCCTGCAGGCGTGATGATGGCCCTCCCGACAATCTCGCTCTTCGCCAGCGCCTGGTACGCGGCGTCTGCGTCGCGGAGCGCAAATCGTCGCGTGACGATGTGCTCGGGCCGGAACGCACCCCGCGCCGCCAGCCGAAGCACTTCCGGCATGTCTGTCCTCGTGCGGGCACCGAAAGAGCCGATGATGCGAAGCCCCCGGCGCACCAGCCTGGTGATTTCGACCGAAGCCGCTGTTTTGCCGGCGGCGATGCCGACAGCGACCATTCGTCCGCCGTCGCGGATGATCTCGAACGCCTGCGCGAACGTCTCCGGCCGGCCCAGCGCTTCGAACGCGACGTCGACACCGCGGCCATCGGTGAGCTCCCGGACTCTCTTGACCGCGTCCTCGGCCGTTCCGTTGACAACGTCGGTCGCCCCCAGCCGGCGCGCCATCTCGAGGCGGTCGTCACCGACGTCGATCGCCACAATCTGCGACGCGCCAAATGCACGCGCGACCTGGATGATGCTGAGGCCCACACCGCCCGCGGCAACAATCGCGATGCGCTCTCCGCCCCGCAAATCCGCGGCATGCCTCACGGCGCCGTATGCGGTAAACACCGCGCAACCCAGCACCGCCGATTCCAGGACGGGCAGCTCTGCCGGCAGCGGAAAGACATCCGTCGCGGGAACAACGGCGTATTCTGCGAGTCCCGCCATCGAATACATCGAAATAGGTGAACCATCCGCACGCCGCAGACGGCTCGTGCCGTCGTAGAGGACGCCCCTCAAGCGATTCATGCCGAAGAAGTTGTCGCAGAGATCGTCGCGTCCGGCGCTGCATGGCGAACAGTGCCCGCACGGCATGACAAACGCCGAAACGACCGGCGTCCCTGGCGGTGGCCCCGGGACTCCGGGTCCCAGCCGGGCGACGGTGCCGGAAATTTCATGCCCCAGCACCGCCGGAAGCGGAAATGCCACTTCACCTTTCATGATGTGGAGATCGGTGTGACACACTCCGCAGGCATCGACGCGAACCAGGATTTCCCCGTCGCGCGGCTCCGGTACGGGAATCTGCTCGATGCGCAGCGCACCCGGCGCCGAGTCGAGGACAGCGGCGGTCATCATCAGCATGGGAGAACCTCATGACGGTTATGCGGAGCGACGTCGTCGGCAGTCTGCTGCGGCCGCAGTATCTGAAAGACGCGCGCGAACAATATCAGAATGGCCGGCTGACGGGTGCCGAGTTCAAGAAGATCGAAGACCGGGCGGTCGACGAGGCGGTCGCTCTGCAGGAAGCCGCCGGACTCGACGTGCTCACCGACGGCGAAATGCGGCGGTATGCCTTTTTCGGCCATCTCGTAGAGGCGCTCGAGGGGTTCGACAAATTCGCCGGCTGGTCGATCACCTTCCGTGACGCGGATGGACACGAGACCGCGCTTCAGCGGCCGGTCGTTGTCGACAAGCTGCGCTGGCGGCGGCAGATGGCCGTCGAGGAATTCACCTATCTTCGCGGCCGTACCAGGAAGCCGGTAAAGGTCACGCTCATCAGCGCCCAGCAGGCGGCCGCGTATTACGATCCGGACAAATCGAAGGCCGCCTACCCCACGCGCAGCGCGTATCTCTCGGACCTCGTCGACTTCACTCGGCGCGAAATCGAAGAGCTGAAGCGGCTCGGATGCGAATACATCCAGATCGATGCGCCCCAGTACGCCGGCCTGCTGGACGAAACAATTCGCGAGGGCTACCGGAAGCGTGGAAACGATCCGGATCGGATGCTTGACGAGTGCGTCGACCTGGATAACGCCATCATCGATGGGCACACGGGCGTGACGTTCGGCATCCACATCTGCCGAGGCAATCACAAGAGCATGTTCTATGCGTCCGGCGGATACGACCCGATCGCCCGGAAGATTTTCAAGAAAGCCCGCTTCAATCGCTTCCTCCTCGAGTTCGATGACGAGCGCTCGGGAACGTTCGAGCCGTTGAAGCATGTGCCCGACGATCGCACCGTCGTTCTCGGGCTGGTGAGCTCCAAGCGGCCGGCGCTGGAATCGGGCGACGAGCTCAAGGCGCGCATCGCGGAAGCATCGAGGTTCGTACCGCTCGACCGGCTGGGGCTCAGCCCGCAATGCGGGTTCGCGTCGACCGAGGAAGGCAACCGTCTCTCGGCCGGCGATCAAAAAAGGAAGCTGGAGCTCGTCGCCAGGATCGCGAAAGAGATCTGGATCTAGGGCGTCTGCTGCAACACCTTCACAAGGAGGTAACTGAGGGGCCGGGGAATTTGCGGGAACCAGTGCGGCACCCCCGCCGGAACCCACATGACATCGCCCTTCGACAGGTGGTTCGTATTGCCGCCGTCGATGCTCGAGCCGCGAATCTGCCCGGGCGCCGTCGTCTTGCCGCCGACGACGGTGCCGCCGGTGATGAGAGTGGCGTCGCCGTCGATCACATAGAAGAGATCCGCCTCGCTCGTGTGCACCTCCACGTCGGGCCGATAGTCCGCCGGCGCGTAAGGGCCCGTGCGGTACCCGCCCGACACTTTCAGATTTGGTCCATCAGCGAGCGGGCCCGCCTTCTTCAGCGTGGTGGCCACTTTTTCTCGATCGACGAACGTCACCCTCGGCGCTCCCCCCGGCTCCAGCACCGGAACGGTCACCAGGTAATAGCTGATCGGCCGTGAGACCTCTGTGAATGACTGCGCCGTCCCTGCCGGAATGACGATGACGTCGCCCTTGGCCAGGCGCCGGGTTTCTCCGCCCGCGACGATCGTCGCCTCGCCGTCGGTCACGTAGAGAATGGACGTGTCTTTCTGCGTGTCGAGCCCACCCGCCTTCGCACGATGCGCACCGGCGACTCTCACGTTCGAGGTGTTGATCAGTGTGCCCCCCCTGGCGAGCGCCGCATCGACTTTGTCATGCTGCACGTAGAGGGCGATCGATTGAGCCGCGCCCGCGGCCGGCAACGCGATCGAAATCACCGAAGCAACGAGCGCGATGCAGAGCTTCATCTTCGTGTACATTACCAGAGCGAGGGCCTCGTATGAAATACAGATTGCTGTCTGACACCGGCGTGTTCGTTTCCGAGATCTGCCTGGGCGCGATGACCTTCGGCGGCCAGAGCGGTCTGTGGCAGACAATCGGCGGCCTCGACCAGAAGGCCGTGAACGTCATCGTGCATCGCGCGATCGATGCGGGCGTCAACTTCATCGATACGGCCGACGTCTATTCTGGCGGCGAGTCGGAAACGCTGCTGGGCAAGGCGATTGCGGGCCGGCGGCACGAATTGATCGTCGCCACGAAAGTACGGGCCCGGATGGGGAAGGGGCCCAATCAAGTCGGGCTGTCGCGGCTCCACATCATGGAGGCGGTCGACGCGAGTTTGAAGCGGCTGGGCACCGACTACATAGACTTGTATCAAATTCACCGCTTCGATCCGTTGACGAACCTCGAGGACACCCTTCAAACGCTCGACGGCCTGGTCCGCGCCGGAAAGGTGCGCTACATCGGCTGCTCGAACCTTGCGGCGTGGCAGATCATGAAAGCGCTCGCTGTGTCGCGCGAACACAAGATCGCGCCATTCAGAACTACGCAGTCCTACTATTCGCTCGTCGGCCGCGAGCTCGAGCGGGAGACGATTCCATTGCTGAGGGATCAGGGTCTGGGACTGCTCGTGTGGAGCCCGCTGGCTGGGGGGTTCTTGTCGGGAAAGTTCACGCGCGACGCGACCGTCGAGACAGCGCGGCGCGCGAAGTTCGACTTCCCGCCAGTCGACAAGGAGAAAGGGTTCGCCGTTCTCGACCTCATGAGGGAAGTTGCGACGAGCCGCGGCGCAAGCGTGGCCCAGGTCGCGCTCGCCTGGCTGCTGTCGCGCGACGCCGTCACCAGCATCATTATTGGAGCGCGAAATCCGGCTCAGCTTGACGACAATTTGAAGGCGGCCGATCTCATATTGTCTTCGGACGAGTTGACGCGCCTCGATCAGGCCAGCCGTCTGGCGCCGGAGTATCCGGCGTGGATGGAGCTGATGCCTGGCGACCGCCAGCCGCATGAATTGCGACGATACGAGTAGTGGCCCGGCCCTGATCAGCGTGGACGGCCACGCGCCTCCGGATCAGCCGGCCGGCGGTAGCCTGACGCCCAGAACGTCTCGCAGATAGTTGATGTTGTGCGCGATATAGTCATCGACCGCGACATCAAGGTTCCCGCCAATGGCGTCGAAGCCGTCGTCCCCCTTGCGCGGGCCGTCGACGTCGAAAATCGCCCAGCCCTTGAAGTGCCGGTCCCGCAGCACCTTGAAGACGGCCGGAAAGTCGACGCCGCCGCCGCCCAGATTGTGATAGACGCTCGCCACGCGGTGTTCCTCCTGCGTCGGCGTTGAGGTGTTGCCGCGATATTTGGCGTAGGTGTCCTTGAGGTGCACCTCGGCGATGCGCGGGAAATAGTCGCTGATGATTTGTGCCGCATCTCCCCCGCCCAAGGTGAGATGTCCCGTGTCGGCCGTCATCCAGACGTATCTGGGATCGGTGAGATCCATCGCCCGGCGCATCTCCTTTTCACGCTCCATGGGACCCCAGATATGGGGATGCGGGGCCAGTCTGATTCCCATGGCGATCGTCTGCCTGCCGATCTCGTTCAGCGTGTTCGCAAGCCTCTTGAGCTGATCGTCGCTTGGGCCGCCGGGCGGACGCTGGCCCATGTTGACCTTCCAATGGTCACTGCCGAGCGGCTGGAGAAAATCACGGGCGAAGGCGACATGATCGGCGATGGTTTTGGGGATCTGGTCCGGATCGATGAAATTGGTCGACTGGCCGGCCTCGCCATTGGACGCGTCGATGAAGGTGATGCCCGCGTCATCGAAGATCTTCTTGAGCTCCATCGGATTTTTCCGATACTGCTCGATGCCATCCCCGTACGGCTCGATGCCCTGCAGTCCCAGCGCGGCAATTCGCTTGACCGCCCACACGGTGTCATGCTGCTTGCCCCAGATGGAGCTGGTGGTCCCGAAAAGAATGTCGGGATTGACCGGGTCGAGCGGCCGGCGGGAAATCGCGCCCCACGCCTTGGATGGCCCCGCGACACTCGCTGCGGCCATCATGCCCGACAATGCCAGAGCCGAAGACATGAACTCCCGCCTGTTGACGCCGCGCTCGATGACTTTGACAGACATGGAACTCTCCTATTTCAGAGCTCGGTGTTCGCCGCCTTCTTTTCCGCGTGCGCCGTCTGTTTCTCCTTGCGTGCCGCGTTCCGCGTCTGCCACGACTTGCTCTCGGTCTTTGGCTTCGGCTTCAGCTTCTTGTGCGACTCACGACTGTTCGGCGTGGTGGTGGCCATCTATCCTCTTTTCTCGCTCATTTTTTGGGCAAGGCGAACGCGATGATCTCGTCATTGGTGACTTGCGACCCCGTGAGCCCGCCGCCCGTGCTCACCGCGACGACGAATTGCCGTCCGTCGGCACCCATGTACGTGACGGGCGTCGTTTCAACCGATGACGTCAACTTGATCTCCCAGAGCTTTTCGCCGGTCGCGGTCGCGAAGGCGCGGAACCTGAAATCATCCGTGCCGCCGACGAAGGTGAGGCCGCTGGCAGTCAGCACGACGCCGCCGGAACTGGGGCGGCCCGTCTCCTGCAGCCCGGGAGGCAGCGCGTCGGAGACGCCAAGCGTCTTGCGGTAGGCGATGTCGCCCGTATCCATGTTGACCGCGACGAGCTCGCCCCAGGGCGTCGGCCCGCACAGCAGGTGCCGGTCGGGATCGCCGAAGCGGCGAGTGCCGGCGAGCGGCCCGGAATTGATGTAGCTGCCGTCCGGCCGCTGGATGAGGCGCATCGGCTGAAAAATATTGCTCGTGTTCGAAACGAACAGGTGCAGTTTCGGATCGTAGGCAGGTCCCCAGAAGTTGATGCCGCCTGCCGGCCCCGGCGGGGAGATGCTGTACCGGTTGAAGGCGATCGGCATGTAGGGCCCGCCCAGCTTCATATTGTTGTCGTCGACCAGATGTTCGCAATACGACTGGAGTTGGGGCTCGCCTTTGTAGAGATGGTCGCGGGAGACCGTGTTCTGCGTCAGCGGCTCGGGCTTGACAGGGAAAGGCTGGGTCGGAGAGGCCTGCTCGCCGGGCACGTCGCTTTTCGGCACCGGGCGCTCCACGATGTCGAAGATCGGCTTGCCGGTGACGCGATTGAGCGTGAACATCAATCCGGTCTTGTTGACGATGATGACGGCGGGAACCGTTTTTCCGTCCCGGCGCAGGTCGACCAAAAGCGGCGCTGACTCGGTGTCATAGTCCCAGATGTCATGATGGACGGCCTGAAAGTGCCACAGATACTTGCCCGTGTTCGCATCGACCGCGACCACCGACGAGGAGAAAAGATTGTTGCCGGGACGGTCGCTGCCGATGCGGTCATTGTTCGGGGCGCCAAGCGGCATATAAAGGATGCCGCGCTCCGCATCGAGCGACGTATAGCCCCAGACGTTCACGCCGGACCGGTTCTTGGCGCTGTCCCCGCCCCATGTGTCATAGCCGAACTCCCCCGGCCGCGGCACGGTATGGAACGTCCAGACCAGCCTGCCGGTCCTGGCGTCCCAGGCGCGCGTATCGCCCGCGGGTCCGGATCCGCCATTGGAGCCGCCCGGCCCTTCGCCGGTGCCCGCGCCGGTGATGATGAGATTTTTGTAGATGGTCGCAGAAGACAGCAGCGAGTAGGGTGGAGTCGGGCCGGTCTGCATGATCTCAGGCGTCTTGAGGGTGATGACGCCATTCTCACCAAACCAGGAATTGAGCGTGCCGTCCGAAGCCTTGAGGGAATAAAGCCCGCCCGACCGTACGCCGAAGATGATTGAAGACGGGAGACCACCCCCGCCCGGCCAATAGGCCACGCCGCGCGTCGACGGCACATCATTGTTGGGAAGCTGAAATCTCCATTTTTCCGCGCCGGTGGTGGCGTCCAGCGCGATGACGGCGCCATACGGCGACCCGAGATACATCGTGTTGCCGATCACGATGGGAATGGCTTCGTCTTCGCGGAGGCGGCCGGCATAGTCGGCCGGCTTGAGATGAAAGCTCCAGACCTGCTGAAGCGTGGCGACGTTCTTTGCCGTGATCTGGGTAAGCGGGCTGTAGCGATTCGAGCTCTGATCGTAGTTGGAGGCAGACCAGTCGGTTCCGGGCGTACTGTCGGCGATGCTCACGGCGCCAAAAGCCGCAGCAACAGCCACGCCCAAAGCCAGTCTGGAGGCTAATCCCGCCACGTCGTGCTCACCGCAATTGCCGCTCGGCAGCGGGGCTCAGGGGTAACCCGCAAGCCTGGGTGTTCTGGGCTTCCAGTCCGGAGGCAGAGCGAATCCATTCAGATTCGGCATCTTGATCTTCGGCAGACTCTGGGCGTCCATGACCTCGTCTTCCTGCTGGATAACGCCGTTTTTGTAGAGCAGAAAGGCGGTCAACGCGTATGCCTCGTCAGGGGTAAGCGTTCCTTCCTTACCGAGGGGCATGCCGCGGCTGATGTAATCCCAGATCACCGTTGAGTACGGAGAATGAAGTGCGATGACGTTTGAGTCTGATACGCAAGGCTGAAGACAAGGCGGTCCCATCTGCATCCCCGCCATCGCAGCAGGCGCAGGCGCAGCATTCCGGGCCGCGCCCTGCCGTCTTATCAAGGTGGGAGCTCGGCCCCCTGACCCTGTTGCACCGTGGCATGCCGCGCACTTCTGAGCAAAGATTGGCGCACCTTCCTTCGCCGTTCCGTGCCCTTGCGGCAGTTCCTGGCCCGTAGGACTGATCGCAATGTCCCACGCACGGACTTCTTCCGCGGTCGGAGTCCTGCCCACGCCGTACGTGGGCGACTGGGCTCTCCCGATGTACTGGCAGAGCACCAGGATCATCACGAGTATGAGAAACCTAGATAGCAAGCGCATTGTGCACGTTCCCATCGCTGGCCACCCTCCACGGTTGAACGCTGTTGTCGGCGCCGCGCACACGGAAACTCTTGTCGTACGGCACATTGAAGTACTTGGCCATCTCGGCCCGCGTCGGCTGGACCTGGCCCAGATCGTCTGTGCAGCGCGACATGAGCACGCTCTCCGTTCCGTCCCAATTCCAGTGGAAGCCAAACCGGGTGTGCGCCATTCGATACGCCGTCCCCCGAATGTCGGCCTCCTTCCAGCTGCGGCCGCCGTCGGTGGAGACTTCCACCTTGCGAATGGCGCCGCTGCCGGACCAGGCCAGACCGCTGATTTCGTAGAACCCGCGACCGGGCAACTGCTGTCCGCCGGACGGAAACGTGATGACCGATTTCGGTCCAAGCTGGGCGGTGAGCGCGGCCGTTTTCGGGTCCGGGTTGATATGCCCGTAGTCGTCATAGGTCATGTAGTACCGATCGACGACCTTGATGCGCCTCAAATACTTGATCTGGTAAATGCCTTCAAAGCCAGGGACCAGCAGCCGCAGCGGGAACCCCTGCTGCGGACGTACCGGCTCGCCGTTCTGGCCGTAGCACACCAGACAGTCGTCCAGCGCCTTCGCAAGCGGAATGCTCGACGCGCCTTTGATTTCTTCCGCCCCTTCCGCAACGATCCAGGATGCGCCGTTGTGTATCCCGGCCTCCTTGAGCAAGATCGAGAGCGGCACTCCCGTCCATTCGGCACAACTTGTCAACCCGTGCGTTTGCTGAACGGTCGTCGCCTGCGCGTTGGGACGGTTTCCAAGGCACTCGATGAAATGAATGCGCGAAACGAACGGAAGGCGCTTCAACTCATCCATCGTATAAATCAACGGCCGGTCCACCATGCCGTGAATCATCAGACGATGTTCCCGCGGATCGATGTCCGGAATGAACGTGCCGCGGTGGGTCGCCGTGTAATGGAGCGAGGAGGGCGTGATGATCCCGTAGGAATCCTGCAGCGGCGTCGTCACATGAAACGTCAGACCGAACACATCGGGGGAAGGCCTTCCTTCCGTGGGTATCCGTATCGAGGTCACGAAACGGGAGCGGTCGCCGTAGGCGATCATGTCCTTCGTTTCTTTGATGAATTTTCCGGACGCCTGACCTGTCCCCTCAGATCCCGATGTCTGGGCTCCCGATGTCTGGGCGTTTGCCGACCGTACTGCTCCCACGGCCAAACCGGCCAGCGCCGCTCCGTTTTTCAGAAATCCCCTTCGACTGGGTCGTTTGGAATCCATGGATCTCTCCTTTTTTCACCGTTGGGTTTGCCGGTAGCATACACCCATTGGGTTACGATCGACCAGTGACATGGGAGCTCGCGGGGCGAATCGGCGTCATGATCGGCGTGGCCGGCCTGGTCGGCGTCCTTGGGCGGCTGTTCGCCGTCTGGCTCCGCGCGTTCTATAAATCCCGTTCACGATGAGCCGGCTCATGAATTGAGCGGTTTCGTCAAAGCGAGACGCTACGTGCAAGACCGCCCGGCTGTGCGGAAATGGACAGCGTCTTGTGGTGGCGTCCCACACACTTGACCCGCGATGCGTAGAACACACCTCCTCCGCCTGGCACGCATCGGGGGTGCCGCAATCGCAGGCCTTCTACTGATGCGAAGCTCAGTCACGGCACAGGACGTGACGGAGCCGGCCTTGAAAGCGGCCTTCATCTACAATTTCGCGAAGTTCACCGAGTGGCCCACCGACGCAGTGCCGGCCCAGGAGCCGTTCGTCCTCTGTGTGCTCGGCGACAACGCCGTCGGTGACGCGCTCGTTCAGGCGGTCAAGGCCCGAGTGCTCGCCGGCCACAGCATGACCGTGTCGTTGATGACGCCCGGCACGCCGCCGCGAAAGTGCCAGCTGCTCTACGTATCAGGCGTGACGTCCGGTCAGGCGGCACAGCTGGTCGCCGGACTGCGTGACGTGCCCGTGCTGACGATCAGCGATCTCGAGGGATTCATCGAGCTGGGAGGCATCGCGAGATTCTTCTTCGAGCACGGGCAGCTGCGCTTCAGCGTCAGCCTGCAGTCCGCCGAGCGCGTCCATCTCCACATGAGCTCGCGGCTGCTGGCGCTATCGATACGAAAATGACGAGGAACATGCTCGCGGTCTTCGGCCGCGCTTGCGCCATCGCGCTCGGCGCGATGCTGGCGATGCCGTCATCCGTCTCGGCGCAAGCGCCGCTTTCCGACCTGAGCCTCGAAGATCTGATGAAACTGGACGCCGGCCAGGTCTTCGGCGCCTCCGAGCGGCTCCAGCCTGTCTTGGAGGCGCCGGCCTCGGTCTCTTTCGTCACCGCGGAGGAGATCGCGCGGTACGGGTACCGCACGCTGGCAGACATTTTACGGGGCGTCCGCGGCATGTACGTGACCAACGATCGCAACTTCAGTTACATCGGGACGCGCGGGTTTTCCAAGCCCGGGGACTACAACAGCCGCATTCTGCTGCTGGTCAACGGCCACCGCGTCAACGACAACGTGTTCGGCCAGGCCGAGATCGGTGCGGAGTTCGGAATCGACGCGGCCATGTTCGAGCGCGTTGAGATCATCCGCGGGCCCTCCTCGTCGCTCTATGGCGACAGTGCGTTCCTCGCGGTGATCAACGTCATCACCCGGACCGGCGCCTCGCTGGCTGGTGGCTCGGTGACGGTTGAAACCGGAACGCTGGGGACCCATCTGGCGCGAGGCGCCGTCGGGCACGTCTTCGCGAACGGCGTGAACCTGGCCCTGTCGAGCACCGACGAACACAGCGATGGGGTCGGACGGCTCGACTTTCCGGCATTCGATGCTCCGGCCACCAACCACGGTGTGGCGAACAGGCTCGACAGCGAGGACGTCAAACAGCTCTACGGTCGGCTGGACTTCAGCGGCCTGACAGTGACCGGAGCCTACGGAACACGGGAACGTGGCGTGCCGACCGCTTCGTTTGGGACGCTGTTCAACTCGCAGAATCCGCGAGAGCAGACGACCGATCGGCATACGCTCGTCGATGCGGCGTACGGCCGCTCGTTCAGCGGCACGCGCGTGACGTTCAGGGCGGCCTTCGACCGGTTCTCCTACGACGGGATCTATCCGTTCGCCTCCGACCCCGCTGACGCGCCTCCGGTGATCGGGTTCAATGGCGTCGTCGGCACTCGATGGAGCGTTGAGAGTGGCCTGACCCGAGCCTTCAGAGGCCGGCAGACGCTGAAAGCCGGAGTTCAGTTCATCGACAACATGCATCAGGACGAGACCTTTCGCTACAGCGATTCGCCGGCGCTGGTGCTCGACAGCCATCGCTCGTCAACACAGCGGGCCATCTACATCCAGGACGAGATCAAGCTCGCGCGCCGGCTCATCGTCAATGCGGGTCTCCGGTACGACGACTACCAGCAGTTCAGAAGGGTCACGCCCCGCGCGGCATTCATCTTCATGCCCTCATCAACGCAGTCGTTGAAGTACCTGTACGGCGAGGCATTTCGTGCGCCGAACGCCTACGAGCTGAATACCTTTTACTTTGGAGCGCACGTCGAGAATCTGCGCCCGGAATCGATCTCGACCCACGAGTTCGTATGGGAACGGTATGCCAATGATTGGCTGCGGACGTCCGTGTCGACGTATTGGTACAAGGCCGATCGGTTGATCACGTTGGTACCGGATGCCTCGACCGCGCAGGGCAGCACGTATGTGAACGTCGGGCAGGTGCGGGCGAAGGGCCTCGAATTCGAAGCGCAGATGCGCCTGAGCGGAGGAGCTCAGACGTTGATGAGCTACGCTCTTCAGAGCGCCGTGGATCAGGAGACACACACCGGGCTGCCGAATTCGCCGCGTCATGTGGCAAAGGCGCGACTGAGCCTGCGCGGGCCCACGCCCCGGTCATCCGTGTCGGTGGAAGGACAATATATGAGTGGCCGTGAAACCCTTGCCGCCGCGACGGTGTCGGCAGCGACGACCTTCAACGTCACGATGGTCCAGCCACTCGGACATTCGTGGGAGATCTTCGGCGGCGTGCGAAACATCTTCGACGACCAGTATGCCGACCCCGTCTCCAGCGCGCACACGCAGGACAGCATTTTGCAGAACGGCCGAACCGCCCGCATCGGCCTCCGCTGGCAGCCGGGGACGAAATCCCCTGCGCTGCCGTGAAACCATGCGTGGCGATGTTTCGCCTTACGCGGCCGGCCGCGATCGCATCAGAAGCGCCTTCACCCGCGCGGCGAGGCGCCGGGGCTCGACCGGCTTGAGAATATAGTCGTCGGCGCCGGCAGCGAGCCCTTCGGTTTCGCCGTCGACGGTCGCTTCCGACGTCAACATCAACACGCGGACATTCGCCGTACGTGGATTCAGTCGAAGCGCCTTCACCATCTCCAGCCCGTTCATCCCCGGCATGTTCACGTCGCTGACAATGACGTCCGGGCGCTCGCGGAGTGCCATCTCGAGGCCCACGAGGCCAGTGTTGGCGACCATGACCTCGAAGCCTTCGAGCTCCAGAAAGTATTTCACGACCGTCACGATCGTCATGTTGTCTTCGACGATGAGCACCCGTCGCGGGCCCGCTGGCAGCTCCGATTCACCAGCCGAGCCGGCCACGACAGGACCGGCCTCAGCCGCCGCCGCCGATCCCGCATCCCGACCCTCGTCGCGCGTTTCACCGGGAGCCACAACCCGGAGCACTTCCTCGAGCGTGGTGAGGCTCTGGGCCGCCTTTTCGATTCCGTCCTCGATGAGCGTTCGCATCCCGCCTCGCCGCGCGGCCTTTCTGAGGACGTGTTCGGCAGCGCGATTCGAAATCAGCTCTCGTATCTCGTCGTTGACCTGGAGAATTTCGTGGACCGCCATCCGCCCCTTCAGGCCGGACTGCCCGCACTTGTCGCATCCTTTGCCGGCGACCCACCGTCCATCGGACGGCAGACGCGACATGCCGCCAAGCTTCTCGACGATCTCGGCGCTCGGCGGTTGTTGAACCGCGCACGATGGACACGGTCTGCGGACGAGCCGCTGCGCGACGATGCCCACGAGCGATGACGCGATGAGAAACGGCTGGACGCCGAGGTCGAGCAGCCGGGTGATCGTGCCGGGCGCGTCGTTGGTGTGCAGCGTGCTGAGCAGTAAATGGCCGGTCTGCGCCGCTTCGAGCGCGATGTTCGCCGTTTCCTCGTCGCGGATCTCTCCGACGAGGATGACGTTTGGATCCTGCCGCAGGATCGATCGCAGCCCGCTCGCAAACGTCACGCCGGCCCGCGTGTTGATTTGCATCTGGTTCACACCCGGCACCTGGAATTCGATGGGATCCTCGAGAGTAATGATGTTGTTCGTCGGCGACTTGATCGAGTTGAGAGCGGAGTAGAGGGTCGAGGTCTTCCCGCTCCCGGTCGGGCCCGTCACCAGGATCATTCCCTGCGGGCGAGACAGAAACGATTGCAGCAATCGCAGGTTTGCCGGCGCGAGGCCGAGATCCTCGATCGGCAGGACCGCCTTGTCGGCATTCAGGAGTCGAATGACGACCTTCTCCCCGAATTGCGTCGGGAGCGTCGAGACCCGTAGATCGATCCGCCTCCCCTCAAAGATGAGCCGGCAGCGGCCGTCCTGGGGTTTCCGCCGCTCGGCGATGTCCATGCCGGAAATGATTTTGAGACGGGAGATCGCCTGGTCCTGGAGATGGTGAGGAATGGTCAGCACCTCCCGGAGCAAGCCGTCGACCCGTTGCCGCACCTGAAGGAACGTCTCGTTCGGCTCCACGTGAACATCGCTGGCGCCTGCTTTCGCGGCGTCGCTGAGGATCAAGTTGACGAGCCGCACGATGGGCGGCAGCTTGGTATCCTTGGCGAGCACGACCGGGTCGACCAGGTCGTACTCGAGCTCTTTGGACGGCTCGACCTCGCCTGAAGGGGTCACGCTGTCGAACATGTCGTAAGACGCCGAGCGATTTGGCTCCGGGTAGAGACGGCCGGACATCCGCTCGAGCCACGTCTGCGTCACCACGACCGAGGCGGTCTTCTTGCCGGTCCTGAACTCGACATCCTGAAGAATGGAATAGTTCAACGGGTCGGTGAGCGCCAGCCGGAGAAGATTGCCCTTGAGGCTCAGCGGCAGGGCTCGATGTTTCCGGCAGAATTCCGCCGGCAGCAGGGCAACGACATCGTCACGAACGACGGGGGGATCGCCACCCAGGTACTCGAGGCTCAGCGCTGAAGCGATGGTGGAGGCCACGAGAGATTCATCGGCCAGACCGAGATCGGCGAGGGCCCGTCCCAGGCTGACGGAGGCGTTCCGGGACTGGAGCTCGAGCGCCTGGGTCAGCCCGGAGGCATCCGTCACGCCGGTGCGAATGAGGAGGTCGCCGACGAATCCGTGTGTGCTCATAGTTGATCCTGACTGTGCCGTTCTTCTGCCAGTGCGTCCCGAACACGCACGAATTCCCGATCGAACTCCGCCAGTACGACCTCGGCGGCGACTCCACCACGATTGCCGGCCGCGTCGCCTTCCACCCGGGCGCACAGGGCGGCCAACTTGTTGGCTCCAATCGTCATCGAGCTGCCCTTGAGACTGTGGGCCGTTGCCTCGAGGCCCCGTGTGTCCGAACATCGCGCGGCGTTCTTGAGGAGTTCAATCTGCGACGCCGCCTCCCGGAGAAACAGGTCGATCAAATTCCCCGTGAAATTCGAAGCGCCGGGACCGTCGGCCTGCCGGAACGCGGCCAGAATGCTACGGTCGAGCGTCTCGCCCTTGTCAGACTCACGCGTGGCCGCCACGCGATCGCGTCCGCTCGACCCGGATTCCGCCGGAGCGGCGGTGCCCGCGACGCCGTAGCGGCGAATGCAGGCGATCAGATCGTCTTTGGGCGGCAGCTTGATGAGGTAGTCGTTCGCTCCCTGCGCGAGCGCCCGGGTGCGCGCCTCCGGGTCGTCATTCCCCGAGAGCACAATGACCGGCGTCTTCGCCGTCGGTGGATTCGTCCGGAACAACCCGACCAATGTCAGCCCGTCGAGGTCGGGCATGATGAGATCCTGAAAAATGATCGCGGGATTGAGCTGATTGGCCATCGCGACGGCATCGAGGGCATTGCGGCAGCAGTGGAGGGCGATATCGTGCTCCGCCGCGAGCAGGCGGCCAACAGCGGCACCGACGAATGCCTGGTCGTCTACGAGCAAGACGACTATTTGACCTGGCTGGGACTTCAGATCTTGCACGTCAGGACCTCCATCAGTTTCGGCGCGATGCGCTCGGCG
>DASZHO010000172.1:0-8559 GCA_035937795.1 Vicinamibacterales bacterium
CGAGGAGCGCTATCACGACCATGCCGGATACGTCGGCGCCGTAAAACGAGCTGCAGCGAAGGCAGTTGCTGCCGGTTTCCTCCTGCCGGCGGATGCCGAGATGCTTATCGAGCAGGCCATCACTAGCGATGTGCTCAATCCGTAGGGCCCTCCACTGCCACCGAGCCCCGAGTCGCGTGATTTGAATTAACAGCATCCATTGCCGCGCCGTGAGCTAAGTGTTCGCGCGTCTTGGTCTACCCTCCGGCCAGTCGCGCGCCAAGATACTCCGTCACGCACGGGAAAGGTCCAGCAGGCGGATGAACGCTTGCTCGATCCGAGCCCCAAGACCGATTGGAGTGCGGTAGTACCTCGTGCGTCGGGCTAGGTTTGCCGACGCTTCTTGCGGCCTCGAAAGGCCCGGTTTCGTGTCGTGCCACTGCCTTGCCGGACGGTTTTCTCAGTCACACGCACCGTACGTTCTTCTGCACAGGACGCGCAGATCGTTGTGTCAGGTAGCGCCTGCCGGCGAAGTGCGGGGATCTCGGCCAAGCAAACACGGCATCGGTCGTTCATCACCGCTCCCCCCTTGCCATGGTTCCTCTCGCGAGCCTTCAGCGGCAGAACCGGTCGGGCGAGTGGCCGCCACTGACGCAATAGCTGCTCCCCGCAGCTCGCGGCGACGTCCAAAATGCGCGCCTTGCAGGTTACTGGTCGACGTACGCCGATTCCCATTTCCAGAACGCTGATGGCGCTAACACTCGAATCTCCCGAAACGGATCCAGGATCAATAGATCTTGATCGCCAGTGATGATCGCGGCGCACGCCCCGGTCAGCGCGGTCGCCAACACGACGTCGTCATCACGGTCGCGACAAACCGGCGACTCGAGTGCGTCGGGCTCTATGATAGTAAACGCCTCCTCGAACAACCGAAGGGCCGCTCGCACATCAATGGCGCGTTGACTGAATTTGTCAGTCAGGACACCGCGAAGTTCGTCCAACAGTGGTTGAGAGGAAATCACGACGTGGTGGCGGACGCAGTGCTCCAGGAGATCGCCGCAGACGCCGCGCGCCAGAAGAGCGGCGACGAGCACGTTTGTGTCCAGCAAGAGTTTCACGAGACGCGGGTGAACACGTCCTCGTCTGTGAAGATGCCCTGAGCCTGCGCGGCGGCCATCATGCGTTGCCGTAGCTGTCGAAACCGGCGCACGAAAAGGAAATCCTCCAACGACTGGCGGAGAACATCGCTGCGGGAGACGCCCTCTTCTTTGGCGACCCGATCGAGTTCGCGCCGGACGGCCTGGGGCAGACTGATCGTTACTGTCTCTCTCATGATGTAATAGATTCTAATACATCAGCGGACATCCGTTTCTGAAACGTGACCGAAGACGGCCGCATGGCTGAAGCTTGTTAATCGCAAACGATTGAAGGGCAAGGATTTAGGAACACGAAAATGCGGCGTGCAACGCTCGATCGTCGTATGTTACTGGAGCGTAGAGACTTAGCGGCGGAGTGGGTTCTTCAGCCACCCACGTGCCCATGGCAATTTCTGATAAGTCTTTTATTTTCAATAACTTAATGTTGGCGGAGAGGGTGGGATTCGAACCCACGTGCCCTTTCGGACAAGACGCTTTCGAGGCGCCCCCGTTACGACCACTTCGGTACCTCTCCGCAGAGGAAAACACGCCGGGCGAAACACTCCATTATATATAGCCGATGGGAAAAATGAGGGAGGGAACGAACGACGGAAAAGACGGTCGTTACTTCGCGGCCGGGGACGGCCGGACGGTCACGGCCACGTGCGCGTTCGTCCAGCAACACTGAAAACCGCCGCCGCCTTCTCCGGACGAATCGTTGGCCTGCAAGCGAAGAATATAGTCACCGGGGACGTCAAACGTGGCGGTAGCAGTCGTCTTCCCGCCGTTGGCGAGGTCGACGGAGGGCTTGGCGTTGTCAAATGTCACCGCAGCCGGGCCGCGAAACACGCTCCAGGTCGCCGTCACTGCCGGCAGCCTCGGCATTGAGCCGGCCGCACCACGGCCTCTACCCGGCGGACTCGCAGCACCCGCACCCGCGGACGCTGCCGGCGCGCCCCGGCCTGCCGCGGCATCGGGAGCGGCGGCGCTCGCCGGCAAGTCCCCCGGCGCAATCAGAAGGGCGTTGGCGACGTTCAACTTCGCAGGCTCGTCGGTAATCCACGCCGTAAGAGGCAGCGGTTCAGATTTCGACGCCGATAATCTCGCGGCGATGCCAGTCGGCGGTCCGGTAAACGCCGGCCCCTTCTCGTCGAATCTGATGACCGGCGGCGTGTTCTTGGAGGCAGAATCCTCGAACGGCTCCACCACCCACTCCTTGATGGTGTGGAGGGTGATTGTGTTCGTCTGGCCGTTGGCGACGAGCGTCCACGTCAGCTTCTTCGATCCGAAATCATTTGGAACCTTGATCGTGAACACGCCCCATTGACGGCTGGGCAGGAAGTGGGTCGGCTGACCCTGATCGGGTCCGCCGGGTTCGATGCGATTATTCGGCCCGATCGGAATATCGAGCTCTTCTTTCGTGTTGCGGTTGAAGTAGCCGACCAGGAAATAGGCGGCGCCGTCCTTCGCGCGATACCAGCCCTCGTATGCGCCGGTGATGCTCGATCCCCGCTCTCGAATCGGGTTCGACAACGGAAACGGACTGGGCGTTTGCCCTTGCCCCTGGGGCGGCTGCTGGCCGGCGCCGGGAAGCGCACCGGCTGCCAGCGCCAATATCCCCGCGCACAGAATCGCCGACGCTCGACCGTATGCCATCGGAGGCCGCTTACGGCTGTGGCTCGAGCGACGAGGTCGTCATCACCGGCTTCGCCGCGTTCCGTTTGGCCACTTCGGCCTTGAACTCGTCGTCGCTGAAATAGGTAATGTTCAGCCACGCGTGCCCCATCTCGTCGATCGTGCGGTCGCCCCAGCCGACCCACTGATCCGGATCGGGATTCGATTTGTTCCCGCGCGTGTTGTCGTACCACGCCAGCAGATGCAGCATCGTGCCCTTCGGCAGGAGCGGCGCCACATCGTCCGCATAGATGTACATATTGTGCCAGTTGAAGTTGAAATCGTTCACCTGGCTCAGCATTTCGCGCCGGCCGTCCGGATAGAGCGCTTCCATCGACATCCCCTTGCCGCGCAGGTGCATGTGCGCCTGGAAGTTCTCGATGCGCGCGTTTTCCTTCAACGTGACAAAGCTCTCGGTGGTCGTCACCTGGTTGGGCGGAATGTCGAGCATGTTGCGGTTGCCCGAAAACGTGTTGAAGAGCGCCAGCACCTCGCGATGCTTCGGCTCCTGCCCTTTCGGATAGAAATAGACGGCCAGCTCCACCGAGTCGGTAACTTCCTCGCCGATCGCGTGGTAATGGACTTCCCACACGATCTTCGATCCGGGCAGCATCAGGCGCCCCGAGTCGGGACGCATCTCGTCGCCGTTCTTGCCGATGGCCCACTCCATGAACAGGCCGTCGCCCGCCACGTTGGGATCGTTGGTGAACAGATCGCGCCGCATGTTCTCGGTCTGCTGAAGGCGCGCGAGCGCGTGGTGCGTGATCTTCCGTCCCTTCTCGGTCGAAGGACGAATCTCGATCGCGCGAACCCAGCGCGGTTCGGTCAGGCCCGTCTCGGTGATCGGCCTCCACCAGGCATCCTGCGCAGTGGCCGACATCGTGTAGGGCGCCGACTTGATAATGAGGTCCGGCGGTCCGAACTTGCTAGCGAACGCCCATCGGCTCTCGTCGGGCCACTGCCTTGGTGGGGGTAGATCTTTCGGATCGCCCTTGGGCGCACCGGCGGCAATCCAGCGCAGGATCGTCGCGATTTGCTGGTCGCTCAACGACCGATCGTTCTTGAACTTCTGGATGCCGATCGTCTTGTCGATGTGCCAGGGCGGCATCTGCCGCGTCTCCACGCGCGCGGCGATGGCCTTGGCCCAGGGCCGCACCTCTTCGTACGTCATCAGCGACATCGGCGCCATCGACGCCGGGCGATGGCACGCCTCGCATCTGTCCTGGAAGATTGGCGCGATGTCTTTCGTGAAGGTCGGAGTGCTGGCCGGCGTGTTGGGCGTCTCGGCCGACAGCGTCGAATGCGAGACCGTAAAGAGCGCGGCCGTTGCCACCATCCCCGAAGCCATCCCCCGCCACAGCCAGGTCCGGAATGTCGCGGTCATAGAGCTCCTTTGCAGGTTCAAGTTGTCCGATCAGGATAGCAGGACGCGTGCCCGATTGCGAACGTTTCGCGGCGGAAAGGCGGGATGGTAGCATGGCGTCCTCAACCGGGACAGGTGTGAAATCAAGCCGTTTCGCGTTCCGCGTTGCCGTCGCTGGAGGCTTGCTGGGAGCCGCCGGAGTGGTCTGTGCCACCGTCTCGGCTTCACCCGCGCCGGCTGTTCCCGACGGTCCGACATTTACTCACGACATCGCGCCGATCTTGCTCCGCCACTGCGTCACCTGCCACCACCCCGGCACAAATGGCGCGTTCAGCCTGCTGACCTACGACGATGTGCGTCCACGCGCGAAACTGATCGCGGCCGTCACCCAAAGCCGCTACATGCCGCCATGGAAGCCCGAACCGGGATTCGCCGACCCCTTCATCGGGCAGCGTGGTCTGAGCGATGTTGAGATTGCCGCCATTGGGCGATGGGCAGCCAACGGCGCGCTGCTGGGCGATCGCGCCGAGCTTCCCGCGTCTTCGACCTGGAGCGACGGCTGGAGGCTCGGCACCCCCGACCTGGTGATCAGCATGCCCGAGGCGTTCGACGTTCCGGCAAATGGCCCGGACATCTTCCGCAATTTCGTGATCCCGATTCCGAACGCGGTTGCGCGCTACATAAAAGCGATGGAATTCATGCCCGGCACGCGAGCGGTGCATCACGCGAACATGCGATTTGATGAAACTCGCGCCTCGCGATTGCTGGACGAAAAAGATCCCGCGCCTGGCTACGACGGTCTCACCGCCGCCAGCGCGCACTACCCTGAAGGGTACTTCTTCGGTTGGACGCCGGGCCAGCTGCCGCCGGCCTCCGAGGATCTCGCGTGGCGGCTGAACCCCGACACCGACATGGTGCTGCAACTTCACCTGAAACCGACCGGCCGGCCTGAACGCGTCCGGGCAGCCATCGGTTTCTACTTTGCGCCGGGACCGCCACGAACGACGCCGGCGATGCTGCGGCTCGGCAAACAGAATATTGATATCGCGCCCGGCCAGAGCGACTATGTCGTCACCGATTCATACGTGTTGCCGGTAGAAGTCGACGTCCACGCGGTGCAGCCGCACGCGCACAATCGCGCGAAAGAAATCAAAGGCTTCGCGACGCTGCCCGACGGTTCGACGAAGTGGCTGATTTACATCCGCAGCTGGGACTTCGACTGGCAAGACACGTATCGCTATGTGAAGCCGTTTCGCCTGCCAAAAGGCACCACGCTGACGATGCGATACACCTACGACAATTCGGTCGCCAATCGCCGCAACCCTCAGCTGCCGCCCCAACGCGTGCGCTGGGGTCAGAACTCACTGGACGAAATGGGCGACCTCTGGATCCAGGTCGTCCCCCGTTCGCGCGCCGACCTCAACACGCTGGTTGGAGAATTCAGGCAGAAGGTATTTCGCGAAGATATTCTCGGGTACGAAATGGAGCTGCAACGTACGCCCGACGATGTGAGCTTGCACGACGACATCGCGACGCTCTATATGGCGGTGGGACGCACAGGCGAAGCGATCGCCCATTTCTCCGAGTCGGTCCGGCTGGCGCCAGAGGCAGCCGCTGCCTATTTCAATCTGGGTACGGCGCTCGCCGCCGCCGGCCGCATCGACGAAGCCATCGCGCAGTTCGGTCGAGCTCTTCAACTCCAGCCTGATTACGCGCTCGCGCTCAACAATCTCGGATCGGTGCTCGTCGCACAGGGGAAAACGGAAGAAGCCGTCGCGCAATATCGGCGGGCGCTCGGCATCAGCCCTGGAAATATCGACGTACTCAACAACATCGGCAACGCCCTCACGCGCCTGAATCGTCTCGATGAGGCGGTGGACTACCTTCGCCGCGCGCTGGCGATCGATCCCGAGTATGCCGACGCGCACTACAACCTGGCGCATGCGCTCGCCGCGCAAGGCCATGAGGCAGAGGCGGTGGCCCACTATCGCGCGGCGTTGATGCTTCGTCCGGATTGGCCGCAGGTACGGGCCGAGCTCACGGCGCTGCTCGTCAATCATCCGGAGCTGGCTGCCGGGCGCGTGCCGTAAACGGAAATTTGGATTCCCGAATACAGGACTTCCGAATAATCTTGACCGACCCATAGCGCGGGCGTAGCCTCGGCGTAGCCTTCTGCTTCAAGCTGTGCTTGTCTGTCTCGGAGCGACTTCCTTTTGAGGAGGACGGAATCATGAGCAGATCCCCTCTGACGGCGACCCTCCTTTTTACCGTAGCGTGGATTCTGCTGCTCCCGAATCCGGGACGCGCCCAGAGCACTATCGCCGGCGTTGTTAAGGATGCGACCGGCGCCGTTCTCCCCGGCGTAACGGTTGAAGTCAGCAGCGATGTGTTGATCGAGAAGACCCGTTCTGCCGTGAGCGACGGTGAGGGCCAGTACCGGATCATCGACCTGCGCCCCGGTGTGTATGCGATCACGTTCACGCTCACGGGCTTTCAGACCATCAAACGCGAGAATGTTGATCTGCCCGGCGAGTTCACCGCCACGGTGAACGCCGAGATGAAGATCGGCGCTGTCACTGAAACGATTACGGTGTCGGGTGCGTCCCCCGCTGTCGACGTGCAGAGCGCGGCGCACATTCAGTCGCTCGACCGCGACGCCCTCGATAACATTCCCACCGGCCGCACCATCCAGGGTATCGGACAGATTGTCGTCGGTATCAACCTGAGCCTGCCCGACGTCGGCGGATCGCGCGCGGCGATGCAGACCTACATGTCGGTTCACGGGCAGAGCTCCGCGAACAACACCGTGATGGTCGATGGCATGACGGTGAACGGCCTCGAGGCAAACGGCCAGGTGCAGAGCTACTTCAACGACGCGATGAACCAGGAGATGACGTATCAGACCTCGGCCATCGGCGCCGACGTCTCGGGAGGCGGCGTTCGTCTGAACATGATTCCGAAAGAGGGCGGCAATCGCTTCAGCGGATCGTCCGGTTTCGCGTTGCGGCCGGGCAAGCTGCAAGGCAACAACCTGACGCCGCGCCTCCAGACGGCCGGGCTCGCCGTCGGCAACAGCACCGAATACATTTCCGATTTCACCGGCGCGGAAGGTGGCCCGATCGTCAAGGATACGATCTGGTTCTTCGCCACGGGGCGTGACTATCGCACGAGCAACCGCATTCCGAACACGTTCTTCCACAACGGCAAACAGGGCGACGATTACAACTACATCCGCGACGCGCTCGTGAGGCTGACCTGGCAGATGAGCCCGCGCAGCAAGTTTTCCGTGTACTACGACCGGATCAGCAAGTATCGCGCGCACGACATGCAGAGCCTCTACGAGCCGGAAACGGCAGCCAACGTATGGACGTCGCCAAACTACTCCACTGGCAGCGTGAAGTGGACCTCGCCGCTGACCAACCGGCTGATGCTCGAGGCCGGCTACGGGTTCAACGTCGAGTTGCGCAACGTCGACTACGAGCCCGGCGTGGATCAACCGCGAGGGACCGACGCCTGGTATGCCGGCGCCTCACGAACGCAGACGGGCGTCAGCCTGGGCGTGCGCACGACGGCGGCGAGCTCTGCGACGAAGGAATGGCCCCGTCGGTACAGCTACAACGCGGCGGCGGCGTATGTCACCGGTTCGCACGACATCAAGTTCGGCGTGAACGGCACAGGCGGCACCTTCTACCACGCCGCTCGCGCGAACGGCGATCTGACCGAACAGTTCTCGGATGCCAACCTCACTGTTGCCCAAAGCGTGATCATCCGGAACACGCCCGTGCAGTCCGGAGAGCGGCTGTCGCTCGACATGGGCATCTACGCCATGGACACGTGGAAAGTGAAGCGGCTGACCGTTAACGCGGGGCTGCGGGAGGAATGGCTGCGATCCGGTGTCGAGGCCTTCTCGGCGCCTGCGGGTCGATTCGTGCCCGCACGGTCTGCTGCGGCGAAAACCAATCTCCCGAACTGGAGGGATCTCGCGCCCCGGTTCCAGGCGGTGTACGACTTGTTCGGCAATGCGAAAACCGCCGTGAAGTTCTCGATCAATCGGTACAACGCATCGCAGACGACCAGTATTGCGGCGAGCTTCAACCCGCTGGGCTCGAAAACATCGGCCGCAATCCCGTGGATGGACTTGAACGGCGACAAGGTCGCACAGGGGCAACGCACGTGGAATGCCGATGGGACCTACACCGATTGTGTGTACCTGACGCCAGGCTGTGAGATTGACCTCTCGCAGCTCCCCGCCAACTTTGGCTTGCTGACAGACGCAGGCACGTACGGCGGGTACCCACGCAACTGGAATCTCGAGACCGGGCTCGAGTTGCAACACGAGCTGCTGCCGCGTTTATCGGTCACCGGGACCTGGTATCACGGCAACTATCACAACCTCACCTCGACGGT
>DASZHO010000173.1:0-3840 GCA_035937795.1 Vicinamibacterales bacterium
GACCTTGCGATTCGCCGCGTCGTACGTGAATGACGTGCGATTCAGCAATGCGTTGATCGTGGCGATTGTGCGCCCTTGCAGGTCGTAGACGGTTGTCGTGATATAGCCGCGGGGATTGGTCGAAGACCTTCTGCGCCCGGCCAGATCGTACCCGAACGAAGTCCGCCGTCCCAATGGGTCGATCGACGCTTTCGACTGGCCCGCCGCGTCGTAAATCGTGGTGGTGATCCCGTTGAGCGGGTCCCACACGGCCACCTGCCGGTCGTCCAGGTCGTACTTGAACTGGGTGGTATATCCGTATCCGTCCTGTGAACCGCATCTTGCACGGTGGCGTAAGATTTCCTGAAACGCGGGGCACCCGTTTCAGGAGACAGGGCGATGGCAGCACGGCGCGGGAAGGGGCAGCGGAATCCGGCGAAGGAGCGGCACTGGCGGCATGTCGTACGCAAGTGGCGCAGCAGCGGGCTGAGCGTCCGCGAATTCTGCGACTGGCAGGCGCTGTCGGAGCCCTCCTTTTATGCGTGGCGGCGTGAGCTCGCGAAGCGCGATCGCGATTCCGTAGCCGCGGCTGCCGAAATCACTGCGGCGCGCGACATTCGGCCGGTGAAACAGAACGGCCCCAATCGCACTCCGGTCGCGGCGTTCCTGCCCGTGCGCGTGGTGGCCGACGGCGCGCCACTGGCCGCCGCCAGTTTGTCTCGGTCGCACGACATCGAGGTGCACCTGCCCGGCGGCGTGCGGCTGTTGGTATCTCCTGGATGCGATCGCGCGCTGTTGCGAGACGTGATCGCCTGCTGCGTCGGGACGGCGCCGGAGAAGCTGTCATGCTGAGCTTGCCGGCCTCGATGAAGATCTTCGTGTACATGGGCGTGACCGACATGCGCCGCTCTTTCGATCGCCTGGCGCAGATGGTCGAAGAGCACCTGGGACAGAATCCGGAATCAGGACACCTGTATTTGTTCTTCAGCCGCCGCCGGGACTGCGTGAAGATGCTGCTGTGGGAGAATGACGGGTTCGCGATCTGGTACAAGCGCCTGGAGCTGGGCACATTCGCCATGCCCGCATCGAGCACGCCATGCGCCGACGGCTCGCAGCCCGCGGGCCTGGAGATTCGTGCCCGCGATTTGAACCTGCTGCTTAGTGGCGCAGACCCCGCGCACGTCACGCGGCGGAAACGGTTCGAGCGCGCCGGCATGTGAAGACACGGCATGCGTGATGTCCGCCGTGACGTGCGTGTTCGCTACGTGTGTCGCTCCCCGTGCAGGGAGCGGCAGCGCGATGACTGAAGCATTCGGTCTGCCGTGACGCGCACTGTTCCCGCGGCTGGCGATGTGCCTGCGCCTTTCACGAGCCCCGAGCGCAGGTCGCTTGAGAACATGAGCCGATCGCGCGTCGAGTGAACCGTGGTCGCAAACGCAACGACCGTCGCGTGAGCTTTCGCGCGTGCGTGCCTCCTCGCCGCCGTTTTCTGCGCGCTGCACGGCGCGCAGGGCAACGCACGAATTATTTTTGGAAATCTTTCGACAATTCCGAAATGCAAAGACACTTTTAATGGGCGGCGGTGATTATTATGACATCATGAGCACGGATGCCGCTTTCTCTTCCGCCGACGATCGAATCGCGTTGCCCCTCGGAACGGACCCGGGCAACGCGGACCAGTTGCCAGAACTCGTCAAGCAACTGCTCGCACGCGAAGCAGAACTCCAACTGCGCACGGCGCAGCTCGTCGCCGCGTTGAACGAATCCACGCAGACTGTGGAGCAGCAACGAGAACTGCTCGACGAGCTCACGCACGAATTGGCGCTCATGAAGCGCTGGGTCTTCGGCTCGCGGCGCGAACGGTTCGGTGCGGATGATCCGCGGCAGAAGAGTTTGTTCGAAGTCGGCGAGCAGCCGGTCGATGATCTCGAAGCGGCCCAGTCGGAAGACGAGTCGTCGGAAGACGAGTGCGGCGCCCTTCGGAAAAAGAAGAAGCGTCGCGGTCACGGCCGGCGCCCTTTGCCGCAGTTCCTGCCGCGGAAACGCGTCGAGCACGTCGTGGACGGTGCGGAACTGGGCTGCCCCGGCTGCGGGACAGAGCGAGAGAAGATCGGCGAAATCGTCACCGAGCAGCTCGAATACATTCCCGCGTCGCTGTTCGTGGTCGAGCACGTGCAGATCACGTATGCCTGTCCGCCGTGCCAGGAACACGTCATCAGCGCCGACAAGCCGCCGCAGCCGATTGAAAAGGGCATTCCCGGTCCGGGACTGTTGGCGCACGTCATCGCGGCCAAGTATCTGCGGCACATGCCGCTGTATCGTCAGGAAGAAGACCTGGCCCGCTATGGCGTGCTCATTCGCCGCAGCACACTGGCCGGCTGGATGGCGGGCGCGGCCGAGTGTCTCTTGCCGTTATACGAGCTGATGAAGCGCCGGGTTCTGGCCAGCGACGTGCTGGGAACGGACGACACGCCGGTGAAGGTGCTCGATCCCGAGCTGGACCACACCCGAACCGGAAGGTTCTGGGCGTATGTCGGCGACGATCGGCACCCGGACGTCGTCTACGACTATACGCGCAATCACAAACGCGATGGACCGGAGACGTTCCTGAAGGACTATGCCGGAGTGCTGCAGGCCGACGCCTTCAGCGGCTACGACGCCATCTATTACGGATCGAACGGCAAGATCGTCGAAGCGGCCTGCTGCGCGCATGCACGGCGCAAGTTCTACGAAGCGCGGGAGGCGTCTCCGGAGGCGGCGCACCAGGCGCTGGCGTTCTTCGGCAGACTGTACGCCATCGAGCACGACGCCCAGACGTTCTCGCCCGAGGCGCGCCGTGCGCTGCGTCAGCAGAAGACGGCGCCGATTCTGAACGAGCTGCACGCGTGGCTGAGCGAGACGCTCCCGAGGCTGCGGCCCAAGTCGCCGATCGCGGGCGCGATCAAATATTGTTTGAAGAACTGGGACGCGCTCTGTCGCTTCACGACCGACGGAAACATTCCGATCGACAACAACCGGACGGAGCGGACGCTGCGCGCTCAGGCCATCGGCCGAAAAAACTGGATGTTCCTGGGGAGTGACAACGGCGGGCGAACGGCCGCGGTGTTGTACAGCTTCGTGGCCAGCGCCAAACGGCATCATCTCGATTCCGAAGCGTATCTGGCCGACCTGCTCCGGGGGCTACCGGCGATCACCAACCCGCTGGCTTTGCGCGACATGTTGCCCGAGCGATGGGCGAAGTCGCATCCTGAGCATGTGCTCCAGTTCCGGCGCGATGAATCGGCCAAGGCCGCGAAGCGCCGGCGGCTCAGCCGCCGCGAGCGCCGCCGTCAGAAGCAACAGCAGGCGAAGTAGGCTGACCGTCGCGGGCACAATGCGGCGCGCCGGCCCCGCATCTGTCGAGTACCGAATCGCGCGCCTCGCGCCAGCCTGCCGGCTGCCGAAAATGCCGGATGGTGTTTACAGGACGGATACCCTAACCCGCCAGGACTCCGTCGAGCTGCTTGTAGCTCATTTCCATGCCGTCGGTCATGCCTGTTGAGAACGCGGCGTCTCGGTCGGCTTGCGAGGCGAACTTGATTGAGGTCGCCACGTTCGTCATTCCGTTGGCCTCATTGAATGTGACGGTGACGATATATGGTTCACCTCCCATCGATCCACCCAAGTCGCCCGGGTCGTAGATTTGCGTATGCGCGATCTTCGAATGCAACGCGACCTCAAGAAACTCTCCCGTGAACCCAAACTCCTGGCCGTTCTCGTTATCTCGCCAGCGCCAGCGATACTTCCCACCCACATGAGTAGCCATCTCGCAAACCGGCATCGACCATCCGGGCATGGCCGTTAGCCAACGACGCATCAACG
>DASZHO010000174.1:0-11098 GCA_035937795.1 Vicinamibacterales bacterium
GAGATTTTCGCGAAGATGCGCGATCGAAGATGTTCCCGGAATCAGCAGGATATTGCGCGACCGTTGCAGGAGCCAGGCCAGGGCAAGCTGCATCGGCGTGACCTGCAGCGACGTTGCCGCGGCGTCGAGCACCGACGACTGTAGTGGCGTGAAGCCGCCCAGCGGGAAAAACGGCACGTACGCAATCCCTTGCGCGGCGAGATCTTCGATGAAGCCGTCGTCGTTCCTTTGAGCCACGTTGTAGAAGTTTTGCACGCACACGATCTCGGTGATGGACTGGCCCTCAGCGACCTGCGTCGGCGTGACATTGCTCAGACCAATGTGACCAACAAGTCCCTGCCGTTTCAGCTCGGCGAGCACGGTCAGCGGTTCTGCGATCGACGTCTCCGACGGTTCCGTAAAGCCGCCAACGCGAAGATTCACGACATCGAGCGTGTCGCGCTGGAGATTTCTCAGGTTGCCGTGAACGGCGTCGATCAACTCCTGGCGAGACAGCGCATGAAGCCAGGACTTGTCGGCGCCTCGACGAGCGCCCACCTTCGTGACGATGACGAGATCATCCGGATAGGGATGGAGAGCCTGCCTGATCAGCTGATTGGTCACGTGCGGACCGTAGAAGTCGCTGGTGTCAATGTGGTTCACGCCGGAATCCACGGCCGTTCGCAGAACGGCAATGGCGGCGGCGATATCGCGCGGCGGCCCCCACACCTGCGGCCCGGCAAGCTGCATGGCGCCGTAGCCCATTCGGTTCAGGGTCATTGACGTGCCAGGCAGCGTGAATCGACCGGCGAAATCCCTCTGTTGAATCATTTCGTCACCTCCGACGCGCCATTTGCGCTAGCATGAGTTTATGAAGAATTATTCAGTTTTGGAATTCGCATAATGCAAGCGACCGCCCGACATGACTTTCAGCCAAGAAAAACGCCGGTGCAGACGAGGGCGGCGGTCACCGTCGGCGCCATTTCAGAGGCGACCATTCAGGTTTTGCTCAGCGACGGTGGGCACCGGTTAACGACGACGCGCGTGGCGGCGCGCGCCGGGGTTTCGGTGGGCACGCTGTACCAGTACTACCCGAACAAGCAGTCGTTGCTGTTCGCCGTGCTGGCAGACCACCTCGAAAAGATCGCGGTGGCGGTGGAGACCGCGTGCGCGCAGGCGCGACACAAGCCGCTTGCCGACATGGTCAGGGTCGTCGTCGAGGCGTTCGTGGACGCGAAGATGGAGCGCACCGACATTTCGCTGGCGCTGTATCAGTTTGCGGCCGACGTGGGCGGGCCGGCGCTGGTGAAACGCGTGGGCCTGCGGGCTCGGAAGGCGCTGGAGGGAATGCTTCAAACGGCGCCGGATATCGAATCACCGCCCGACAAGTTCGCCATCGAGATAATGTTCGCCGCGATGGCGGGCGCGACGCGGCAGGTCCTCGAGTCCGGAGCGTCGCCGGTGATGATTCGGAATCTCAGGCGCCATCTCGTCGTGCTGTGTCAATCGTACATGACGGCCCAGCTTGCCAATCGTCGGGTCGAAGCTAATGGACCGGCCGCGTGAGACGATTGAGACGGTGAGACAACTGTGATACAGTTTCAAACATGGCAGGAGCGCTGATCACCGTTGAGGAGGCCGGGCGGACACTCGGCGTCTCACGTTCGACCGTCTGGCGGCTGATTCAGCGAGGCGACCTACCGAGCGTTCGCCGGGGTGGACGGCGCCTCGTTCCGGTAAGCGCCCTTCAGACCCGCCGGCGCCGGACCGCGGGAATTCCTCCGTTTTCTCACGACCATCCGATGTTCCGTCTCATCGGCGCTGGCCGCGGCGGAGGCAAGACTCCCGGCGCCCGCGACAAGCACGCCATCCTCGATCGGTGACCCGCAGCGTTCTCTGGGATTCGAGCGCCATTCTTGCGCTGCTCGATGCCGACGATGCGGATCATGCGCGCGCGGTCGCCGTGGCCCACGATATCGCGTCCGAACGGCGGCCCAGCTTCATCACCAACTATATCGAAGCAGAGACCCACGCGCTGCTCTTACGGAAGCTCGGCAGAAGCATCGCTCGCGAGTGGCTGCTCACGGGCGGGTTGACGGTCGTGCAGGCTTTCCCGACCGAGGAACAAAAAGCCAAAGAGATCCTGGCTCGGCACACCGACAAAGACTGGACGCTGTGTGACGCGATCTCGTTCGCCGTACTCGGTGCTCGTCACGTGACGAGGGCCTTCAGCTTCGACCACCACTTCCGACAGTACGGGCGCATTCAGGTGCTCGGTTTGAACCGGTGGCGGCGCGTGATTGAAGCCGGCGGCGCCACCGCCGTTCGTTGACTTCAGTGACACCCTGGAACGGCGCTGTCCGAGACCCAGAACGTGTACACAGCACAGTCGTCGGCCGCGGGCGGTCTCGCCGGCGCGATTGCGCGTTCGATCGGCGGCAGCAGCCGCACGAATGAGACGAGCGCGCGGATATCCGCTTCATCCCAATTCGAGGCGTGGTCCCAGATCATCCCCTGCCAATGAAGCACCCGGCCGTCGGCCGCGATGCCGCTGCGAATCGCACGCGCGATCTGCGCGTCCGACCATTGACCGATTCCTGTTCGCTTGTCGCTCGTGATATTGCGCGTCCACAGCGTGCCGAGCGGACGCCAGCTGATCTTCTGACCGCCTGCGCCGTTCGGGTTATGACAGAACGCACAGGACGCGATCGTGTAGAGGTAGCGCCCGCGTTGCACGAGCGCCCGTGCCTCGGGCGTCTTCAGCGGGACGAGATCCGGATCCGGAATGCCGCGTGTGGCGCCGCCGACGATCAGATCGGGCGGAATGAAGCTCAGTGTCGGCAACTCGGCGATCACCCATCCCGCGGCACCGAGCAGCAGGATCGCAACGACCACGCCGACCCAGATCGCCCAGCCGCGAGCGGTTGCCGGAAATCGCTGCGAGCGCGGCGCCGCGACGATGAATCCGACGATGCCCAGCGCGAGAACGGTCCACTGCGCGTTGACCAGGAGAGCCTGGCGGCCGTCGCTTCGAGGCCGTCCATCCGGACTGGCAAAATTGCCGTCGGCATATGTCAGAACCTTCGGATTCGCAGCAGGCAGCGGACGCGTGAGCTTCACGACGATCGTTTCCGCGATGCCGTAGTGCAACGGAGCGGGAACTTGATTGCGGACGGGCGTCAGGGTCTTCAAGTACCGCGCCACCGCTGTCGCATCGTCATCGCTCAGGTAGTGGACATAGAACCACGGCATGCCCCAGATGCTCAGCAGGCGTTCGGGAGCGCGGCCCGTGCGGAATGCGGCGATGATTTGCGATTCAGACCACCGGCCGATCCCGCTGAGCGGATCGGACGTGAGATTGCGCGAGACGAAGACGCCGTGCGGGTACGCGCCCACCCGCATTCCGCCAGCAAGATACGCGTCGTCTCGATAGATTCCGGTCCGGTTGATCTGCGTGTGACAGAGACCACACATTTCCGCATGGACGATGTACTCGCCGCGCCGGACGAGATCGGTCTGCTGGCCGCGCCCGACGAGTCGACCTCCTGTGTCCCACGGTGCCACGCGCGCGAACGATTCGAGATAGTTGACGAGATCCCAACGCTCGGCTGGCGTCAGCGCAAACGCCAGCGGCGGCATCGAGCTCCCAGCCAGCCCCGTGGTGATCCGCAACCAGATCTGTTCGGCATCGCTGCCTCCGCGAAACGTCCACGGAGCCGATAGATCGCGCACCGGCACCGGATAGTTCTTCGCGTCCTGGAGATATCCACCCTTCGTCCCATCGGCTCCATGACACCCGAGGCAGCCTTGCGATGCGTACAAGGCATGACCGCGTTCGATGGCGGCAGGCGAAGCCGGAGGGCGTGGAGGAATCGGTAATGCTGCCGGCTGAGGGCCCTGAAATACGGGAGAGAACTCTTTGATGCGCCCCACAACCGTGCGAATCTCGGCCTCGCTGAGAAGATCCTTGAAGTACGGCATCGCGCTCGCTTGCAGGCCTTCCGCGACAACACGTTCCAAATCGGAGTCGGTTGGAGGCTCGCCTGGCGGTGTGGACTTGTATTTGAAGAATCCGAGCGTGAAATCGCGCGGTCTGGGAATCATGGACGGCGCGGCCGGGCCGTTGCCGCGCCCGTCAGGCCCGTGGCATACGGCGCAGCGCTGCGCATAAATCCGCGTCCCGAGGGACGCGCCCGACGAGATATCGGCGCCGGGCGGCCACGTGAGATCCGAATACGCCGCGGGCGGCGGCTGCCAGATTTCGACTGGATTCGCATATCCGACGCGCGCGTTGATGGATCGTGCGGCGTCAAGGATCGCAAGGAGCGCGATTGCCACAATTGCCACGCGCCATCGGGTCATGACCAGCGCGCGTCGCCGCATCGCGGCCACCTGGCGGCGTTTGAGGACCGGCGCCCCTCAGTCGTAAAACGCAGGCCCTTTCTTCAGTGCGGCGTTCGCGATGAAGTCGTGCTGGATCCAGAGCTGTGCGCGGCTCTTCTTCAGGAACGTTTCGATCGCCGTTCTCGTCCGGCGCGTCAGAGCGGGATCGACGTCGAACGTCGGCACGCGGTCCAGCGTCCGCTCCTCGGGGTAGTGGTACAGATCGCCGGAGAGGAGCACCGGCCCTGTCTTCGCCAGCTTCACGAACAGCACCTGGTGCCCAGGCGTGTGGCCGGGAGCCCATTTGATCACCACCGACTCATCGCCGAAGACGTCGTAGTCGTCGGTCTTGATGATGACGGTCTTGCTGTTCCTCAACGCATTGAAGGTCGCGCGCTGTATGAGGTCGGGCGGTTTTTTTGCGAACATGGCGTCTCGCTCGACCTGGCGGACAAGCCACGTCGCGCTCGCAAACTCGTTGGCGTTCGCCGTGTGGTCGTAGTGATAGTGCGACAACGCGAGATAGGTCATGTCCCCGGGTGAAAAGCCAGCGTCGGCAAGCTGGCTCTTCAACGATTTCGCAAGCGTCACGTATCTCTCGGAGTTCGTGAGCACGATGTGGTGCCTCGTGGGCTGGTTCTCAAATTTGACATCCACGTCGGGAACGGCGCCCGTATCCCAGATCAATGTGCCCTTCGCATGCACCACGAGATAGCATGCGACCGACATGTCGGTGGTGGCCATCTCCTCGCGCCTGAAGTTGAATCGGGCCGGATCGCCTTCGAGGGTGCCGCAATCAAACACATACAACCGCGGAGACTTCGGCTGCGGACGCGGCTGCACAGCGTGAGTGCCAACCGGAGCGATAAGCGTTCCGAGGGCCGCCAGCATCGCGCAAAGAGCAGGACCTTTCATCGCCTTCATAGAGAGGCATCTTACGCGAAGACTTCACCCGATTGCGCCGTCACCTCACTCCCGGAACCGGGTCAGGAGCGGGAGCGATCGGCGGCGGACAAGACCCGGCGTAGGGACGGTTATATGGTGAGTACACCTCGTAGGCAGTGTCGGCGGGTCGTGGCTTCGCATCCGCGGGCGCAAACGGCACGCTACCACCGTCCGCGGTGGCCTGGCAGATCTTGACCTGTGACTGGGTGACGATCGGCTGCAACATGTACGACCGGAGGCTATAGCCCCCGAGGTCATCAAACACGCTGCACATTGGAAGCGTCGTCGTTTCGCGATCAACAAACCAATTCCCGCTGCCGCCCTTCTCGTAGGGTGCGCTGTCCACTTGTTTGACGATGCGAAGATCCTCGTGGATGGTCCAACCGCCCGCTATCTCCTGGGGGCTGGCTACGTTCTCCAGATTGCACTCGGATCGCGCCACACTGGGGAAGGCGGCCGCGGCAACCAAGGCGGCAAAGAAGATAGTCACTCGCCTGGCCCTCGTCATGGTCATGTGGTAAATTCCTCGCCGGATCGAACAGAAGGAATGGAGCCTAGCACCGTGCCGGGGCCTCGTCAACGCGGGAGTACGATGATGAAGACGAACAAGACTGTGGCCGCCGTGGCGGTCGTTGGTCTGTTTCTGATCGTTGCGATCGCCTGGGCCGCAGGCGACGAAAAGACGATCACCGGGGTGATCAGCGGAGTCAATCCCACGACGCGAATCGCGACGCTGACGCCGGCCAGCGGGCCGCCGATTGTCGTGCAGTTCGCATTCGATGCAGGTGGCCCGTGCGACACCTGTCTTGGGTCGGGCCGGTCCGGGCCGCCGTTCGCCGAATCGGTCACCGAGGGGTCGACGTGGACGCTCACCTACACGACGTCAGTCCCGGAGGGCGCGGCCGCATGGTTCCCGGGTGGCACCGCGCACACGGTGTACAGGGCGGTGCGGGTGCCGGCAAAATAACGGCCCATCGATCCGCTTCGTTCTAGATCCGCTTCGTTCTAGATTCGCTTCGCCGGATCAAACAACCAATACGCATCGGGATTCTCGGGCGGGATGACCGCGACCTCAACTTCCACGGTCACGTCGCCGTTCACATCCAGGACTCGTGAGAGGGCCTCGTAGCCTGTCTTGAGCACGTCGAGGCCGTATGTTCCTTGGGGCATCGCTACCGTTGCCTGTCCGGTCTGGTCCGAACACGCGAAGTAAACGCCCAGGCGCACCTGGGCATCCTCGACAGGTGTGCCGGCGTCCTTCTGGACGACCTTGACCGTCACCGAATACTGTGGCGGCTTGACCGTCTCGAATCCGAATCGGGCCGACGCCGCGCCGTGGGGCAGCTTCAATTCTCTCGGTGCGAAGCTGATCGACCGCGAGGTCGCACCCTCTCCAGCGGGAGCAACCAGATCGACCTCTGTCCAATAGAGCGCCCGGGTTCCGTCCCACGGAGTCTCACCGAGCTGCCCGCGCGCCACGCCGGCGCCGGTTTCGTCGCAGATCTGGATCTCCTTGCCCTTGAGGTCGCATCCGGCAGAACACGTTGCCCCAACATGAATGCGGAACGGATGGTCAATCACGATCGGCGAAGGGACCCCCCACACCGCCAGGCTGGTGTCGTGGGCCATGGACTTGACCGTAATCGGAAGGGAGCCTTCCTCGTGGACAAGGCCTTCGGCCTCGCACTTCGGAAACACGAGAGTCCACGAATACTCTCCGACCTCGTCCGGCGCCGCGAAGGCGAATTCCGTCGTTTCGGTGGCGCTATCGGAAAACTCGGCAAGCTCGCTCGCCGCCACGACCGCGCCATTGGGCGCCATCACGTTGATGACCCGTCCGCGAAGATCACATCCATACGGGCAGGATGCCTTGATCTTCAAGACGATGTCAGTGCCGGCGTCGACCTCTGCAGCAGGCGGCCGACTCAGCGCCACTCTGGTTGGGTGCATCCGCGGCTTCTGGTCGGCGCGCTCGACGCTATTTTTCATGCGCTCGTCCGTCTGCGACGAAGGAACAGCGGAGTTTGTCGTCAGTCGGTGGAGCTCGGCGACCTTCCGGCGTGAAGTCCAGCGAGGCGGCCAGAGACGAGGTCTCTGCCCAGGCCATGCTGGGCCAAACCACCCATGGATTCGCCTCCGGTATAGAGGCCGGGGATGACCTGACCGAAAATATCTATCACCTGCTGGTCCGTGTTGACCCTGAGGCCGGTGAGCGAATCGTGGAGGATCGGTGTCGCCCACGCCGCGTAGAAGGGCGGCTTCTCGATCTTGTGCATGGGTTTGGGCTTCTTGAAGTCGGTGTCGATGCCCGAAGTCACGAAGGAGTTGTACCGCTCGACAGTCTCCTGCAGGACCGTTCCCGGCATCGGCCTCTTCTGGTACGGATTGTTGATCGCAGCCGCCAGTTCCTTCAGTGTCGCGCCGCTCGCGAAATAAAGCGGATCCACATTCGGCGGCTTTGGATTCCACCTCTCGCGAGCAACGGCATCGGAATCGAAGATGGCCCAGATCGGCCCGCCTCCGTTCAACTTGTTGGGATCTCCGTTGTACGCCATCGCCGCGGCGATGAAGTTGTAGCTCCCATCGAGCTCGTTCCAGAACCGTTTACCGGTCTGGTTCACCATGATCACGTCTTGCCAGCTCGACACGGTGAGGCCGGTGGCGCGGGCAAGGTGGAAGATCGGGCTGTCGGTTTCGATGACCAGCTGACCGTAACCCCACTGACACCCGATGTGCGCCGTCTTGGTGATCGCCGCACCGCCCTCGGAGGTCTGCAACGCCGTGGCCCAAAGCGAGGCCCCGATGGCCATGGACATCACCTCGGCGGCGCCGCTCTGACGCGCGTACGGGAAGCAAGCTTGCTGGTACTCCTCAGTGAGCCGCGGATCGAACGTCCGGCGGAGGTTCACGTTGCCCGGGTGGCCGCCGGTGCCGACGAACACGCCTTTCTTCCCCTGAACGTTGATGTCGTTACCCATGTACCGGGCAGTGATTCCGAGCACCCGCCCCGACCGGGGGCTCTCCCGGATGATGCTCGTCATCGAGTGCCGCAGCAGGATTTGGACGCCCGCTTTGCGCGCGCTCTCCTCCAGCCTTCTGACGAGTCCGGACCCGTTCCGTCCACGATGGGGTGCCATCACCTGGCTGGGGATGTGCCATTCCACGGTCTGGTAGGTTCGGCCGGCGTTGGTCGACGCTCCGCTTCCACCTTCCTCACGACCGGTGAACTGGACGCCGTGCGCCAGCAGGAACTCGAACGTGGCCGCGTTTTCGTCGGCGAACTTGCGGACGATGTCGCGGTCGCTGTAGCGCGACGACGGGTGATCGTGCCGGGTCCAGTCGGCGAAAATCATGTCGGCCGAGTCCACCGTGCCGTATTTCTTCTGCAGACTGTGCCCGCCGCCGAGCTGGATGCTCCCTCCGCTCAGCATGCCGCGGCCACCGATGTCGAAATTCTCCTCGATCATGATCACGGAGGCACCGGTATCGCGGGCCGCGCAAGCGCAAGCGAGCCCCGAAACCCCCGCACCGACCACCACCACATCCGCCGACCGATCCCATTTGATGTTGGCAGCCTCGGCCTCCTTCGGGTGCAGACCAGCCGCCGCTATCACGGCGCCGGCCGTGCCCTTCGCAACAGTCGTCTTGAGAAAACTTCTCCGGCTGACGGGATTCGGCCCTTTCCGATTGCTGCTCATGGCCTTCTCCTTTGGTGGTGATGACGGGCTATCTGCCTCAAGGCTTTTGCAGGAACACGATCACCTTCGCCGTCTCGGGCACCAGCTCCTGATTTCCTGGCGGAAATTCGTTGAACTGAAGAATAAAAGCCAGGATGTCCAGATACGTCTTGTCGCCTAGCGTATTCCCATTCCCCAGCGGCATCGTGTCCCGGATCGTCTCGAAACGCTCCTCCAGGGTTCTTCCGTTCCACTTCGCCCGAAAGGCCGGACCAGTGAGATCCACCGCCTCGGCATCCGTCGCGCGAAGATCGCTTCCATGGCAGCCCGAGCAACTGGCCTGATATGCGGCGTCACCTCGCTTAGCCTGCGCCGCGGTAAACACGCCGCTCCAGATAGAAGGACCGGCAGCGTCTTGAGCGTTTGCGACCAACGCCGCCAACAAGAACAGGATCGAGAGCGCGGCCCCAGCTTCTTTCATTCAACCATCCGCGCGCACTCTACCACCGGCTGGGCAAGCAGTCCAAATCCCAGGAGCAGATGGGGGGATGGCTAGTCAAATCGCACCAAGCCGCGCCGCGTGGCCACGCGGACGGCCTCGGTGCGGCTCGTGACCTGCAGCTTTTCAAAGAGATGAGCGAGGTGGGACTTCACGGTGCGCTCGGAGATCTTCAGCGCGACCGCGATCTCCTTGTTGCTGCTCCCGTTAGCCATGAGACGCAGCGCCGCCAATTCTCGCGGCGTGAGCTGGACTTGCGTGACGTGCTCAGCCAGTTTGGCGGCCGCCGCAGGCGCCAGATAGGTCTTGCCGGCCAGCACGTCCCGAATGCACGCGACCAGCGCCTCGGCGGCAATGTCCTTGAGAATGTAGGCTTTCGCGCCGGCCTGCAAGGCACGGGCGATGTCTTCGTCGGCGTCGTAGGTCGTGAGCACGACAACCAGCGCCTGCGAATCGATCTCGCGAATTCGTCTGATTGCCTCCACGCCTTCCATCCCCGGCATCCGGAGATCCATCAGCACGACGTCGGGATGATGAACGAGAAAGGCTTCGATGGCGTCGCGGCCGTTGGCGGCTTCGGCGACGACCTCGAGGTCCGGCTCCTGATTGATGATGTTGGCGACCCCGGTGCGCAACAGCGAGTGGTCGTCGACCACCAGCACACGCGCGTGGAGTGTTGCCGTGCGCGTCTGCGCACTCCTCGGATCAACGGTTGCCATCATCCGCTCGCGGAATCGAGAACGAAGCCGGTTGCCACGCGAGCACGACTTCGGTGCCGGATCTCGCGGCGGTCACGAATGTCAGCGAAGCGCCGATGCGCTCCGCCCGCTCCCGCATGCTGATCATGCCGAAACCGGCCGACCCGCGATCGCCGGTCATGCCGCGGCCATCGTCGGCGACCGACAATCGGAACCCGACGCCACGCACGGCCCCCGCGCGAACCGCGATGCGACGCGCGCGGGCGTGACGGACGGCATTGGTGAGCGCCTCCTGCGAGATGCCGATGATCTCGCGCTCGACGCCGGCATCGAATGCGGGGAGCTCGTCGATCACGAGATCGACGGGCACATCACCCGTGCGCTGCGCCAGATCGACCATACGACGGAGCGCCGTGGCGACGTCCTCGCGCCCGTCAGCCTGCGGCCGCAGCGCGGCCACCGATCGACGCGCCTCAAGGAGATGCGTGCGCGCGAGATCGACTGCTGTTTCGAGGCTGCGCGCGGCCGCCGGCGGCAGACTCGCTGCGCCACCTCGCTGAGCGGCCTGCAGCTGCATGAGAATCGCGCCGAAACCCTGCGCCAGCGTGTCATGGATGTCGCGCGCGATGGCGTTGCGCTCCTCGAGGACCGCTTGACGCCGCGCTTCGCGCAAACTTCGATCGACCAGGCGGCTGTAGTACAGCGCCAGCGTCGCCTGGCGCGCCGTGGCGTCGAGCAGCGCATGGCGCCAGAGCCGCTCGCAGTCCGAGTTCCGTACGCTCGCCAACGTGATCCAGCCAATCGTTCTGGGCGGCAGCCGCAGCGGCGCGACCAGCAGCGCGCTCACACCGGCCGCGCGATTGAAGGCACGCACCGGCTCGGGCAGGCGCGCATCGTCGCCGTCATAGTCGAGGATG
>DASZHO010000175.1:0-12779 GCA_035937795.1 Vicinamibacterales bacterium
AAACCGGCTGCCTGCTTGCGACGATTCCGCCAGCGTCAGGGAACCGCCGTGCGCTTCGGCGATCCACCGCGCAATCGGAAGCCCGAGGCCGGCGCCGCCCGGCGCTGACTCCAGTCGCACGAACCGTTCGAATATCCGGTCACGGTGCTCGGCGGGAATGCCCGTGCCCTGATCGCGGACCGCGATTTCAATGCGGCCGTTCTGACGAGTCAATTCAACCCGTATGGTGGTGCCCACGCCCGTGTGCCTCACCGCATTCTCCAGCAGGTTCATGAGCATCCGCCGGAGGAGATCTTCGTCGGCGTCGATCTCGACGTCTTCTAGCGCCGAGAGCTCGAACCGGATCTTTCGGGAGGCTCCGAGCAGTTCCACGCCGCGCATGCATTCGCGCAGCACATCATCGAGATAAAATCTCGCCGTGGCCAGCGGCCGGGCCTTCACGTCGCTGCGCGCCAGGAGAAACAGATCGTCAACGAGCCGCGAAAGCCGCCTGGCCTGCTCGGCAATGATGCTCACCGAATCGCGGTACTCGGCGGTGGATCGCTGTGGCTGGCTCAGGGTCACGTCGGCCGCGCTTCTGATCACCGACACGGGCGTGCGCAGCTCATGGGACGCGTCGGCCATGAACCGGCGCTGCGATTCGATCACGGGGCGGAGCGTCGACCGCGCGAGGAACCATCCGCCGCCGACGGCGAGAGCGAACGTGACAGGCACGATGGTGAGAAACGCCGTGCGAACCATCCCGGTGTGACGGCTCACGAGGTCGAGTGGAAGCGCGTTCAAGACCAGATAATCGGTGCCCTTGTAGCTTTCGCGCGTGACCATGCGCCGCCACTCTCCGCGCGCGATCCGCATCGTCGTCAAACCTTCCTGAAGATCGGTCCTCTGGATGATTTTCGGATCGAAGTCCTCCCACCGCGCAGCCAGCAGCTGGCCATTGGCGTCGTAGATGGCGAGCGTGATGCCGGCTATGCGAAGCTCGGCCTCCGTGTCGGCCGCAGCGGCGCGAAGATCGAGGCCCTCGCGCTCCTCGGCTTTCATGCTGAACGCGATGGTCGAGGCCGCGCGCTGCAGATCTTCGTCGATCGATGAGAGCTCCAGGCGCACCACCGACAGGTACAGACCGATGCCGCAGACGGTCAGGGCGGCAAGTAGCGCTCCCGCGTACAACGCGGTGAGGCGGCCTTGAATACTCATGCTAATCCGCGCGATTGCCGCTCCGGAGCTGGTAGCCTTCGCCGCGCCGAGTGCGGATCAGCGATTCCTCTCCGGGACGATCCACCTTGCGGCGCAGTCGCTGGACGTAGACATCGATCACGTTCGACAGCGGGTCGTAGTGTTCGTCCCACACGTGCTCGGCGATGTCCGCACGGCTGACGACCGATCCGGCGTGGTGGGCGAGATATTCGAGCAGCGCGTACTCCCGCGCGGTCAGTGGAACCGGATGACTGCCGCGTTGCACCTGCCGCGAGGCTGTGTTCAGGTGAAGATCGCCGACTTCTATAATCTCGGGAACCGGCGGCCGCGCCCCGCGGCGAATCACCGCGCGCAATCTGGCAAGGAGTTCGCCGAAATCGTAGGGCTTGGGAAGGTAGTCGTCTGCGCCGCTGTCGAGCCCGGCAATCCGATCTTCGACGCTCTCGCGGGCGGTCAGCATCAGAACCGGTACGGGCGATCCGCGGCGCCGGAGCTCGCGGCACACCTGCAGGCCGCTCGTCCCCGGCAGCATCACGTCTAGGACGACCGCGTCGTAGTCGGTGATCGACGATTGATAAACCGCGGCGTCGCCGTCGGCGGCCACGTCGACCGCGTACGCGTGCTCGCGCAGCCCCTTGGCCAGCACGCGGGCCGCGTCGGGCTCGTCTTCAACCAGGAGAATACGCACGGATTGATTCTAAACCGCGCGAGCCCCCTCGCGACTGCGACCCCTGATTGCCGCATAGAGGCCCGGAACCAGCAGCAGCGTCACGGGCGTCGACAACGCCAGGCCGCCGATGACGGCCAGCGCAAGCGGCTTCTGCAATTCCGCGCCGGCCCCCAGCCCCAAAGCCAGCGGGAGCAGCCCGAACAGCGTGCAGAACGTCGTCATCAGGATGGGCCGCAGACGGATCCGGCCGGCGTGCGCGATCGCCACCTCGAACGACTCGCCGCTTTCCTGCAACTGTTCCGAGAAATCGAGCAACATGATGCCGTTCTTCACGACGAGCCCGATCAACAGGATCAATCCCATCGCAGACGATACGTTGAGATCGGTTCCAGTGATGAGCAGAAGCGCGAGGGCGCCGCAGAGCGACAACGGCGCGGCGATCAGAATCAGCGTGGCGGGAATGAACGCGCGAAATTGCACGACGAGCACCGTGAAGACCAGGAACGCGCCGAGGCCAAATACCATCAGGAGTTCGCGGAACGCCTGTCGCTGCGATTCGTATTGGCCGCCGATCTCATAAGAGTAGCCGACCGGCAACGGCAGCTTTGCCAGTTGCGTTCGAATGTCGGCCACGGCGCTGCCGAGGTCCCGGCCCTCGAGACGGCCGGTCACGCTGGCTATGCTGCGTAGATTCTCGCGCAACAATTCTGACTGGCCGTTCGATCGGACCGGTTGGGCAACCGCGGAGATGGGCACCAGCTTTCCCTCGCCCGTGCGGATGAGGGTTTGGGACAACTTCATCGGCTCGAAGCGGAACGAATCGGCCAGTCGAACTCTGACGGGTACCTGGCGATCCGGCAGCCGCAGCTGGGTGGACACCTCGCCCAGCCATGCACCCGCGAGCTGGTCGGAAACACCCTGGACTGTCAACCCGAGGCGTGCGCTCGCGACCGGATCGACCTGCCACGTGACTTCGGGATTGCCCTTCTGCATGCCGACGACGTCGACAACGCCGTTGATCTTGCCGAGCATCTGTTCGACGGGTTCGGCCAGCACCGCGAGCTTCTCCGGATCGTCGCCGAAAATCTTGACGTCGATCGGCGTCGGGGCGCCTTCAAGATCGCCGAGTTGATCCTGCAGGAGCTGGACGAACTCGACGTCGGCGAGCGGCGCCGCTTCGTGGATCTTCGGCCGCACGTCGGCAATGATCTCCTCCGCCGAACGGCTCCGCTGGTCGCGCGGCTTCAGACGGACGAGAATGTCGCTTTTGTTTTGGGGCGTCGCGAACAACCCGAGCTCCGCGCCTGTTCGACGCGAAAACGCTGCCACTTCCGGGGTGTGTAGCAGGACATTTTCCATGGCGCGGAGTTGCCGGTCCGTTTCCACCAGCGCTGAGCCGGCGGGTGTGATGACATCGACCACGAATCCGCCCTCGTCGGCCTTTGGCATGAATCCGGTGCCTACCGAGTAGAACAGCACGACGCTGGCAACGGCGAGCCCGATGGCAGACAACACTGCCAGCCACGGGCGGAGCAATACGGCGTCCAGGCTGCCTCCATAGGCTCGGTACAAACGTCCCTCGTGATGCGCAGTTTCGTGATGGTGATGACGGAAGGCCCAGCGCGCCAGCAGGGGCACGACGGTCACCGAGAGGAACAGCGAGAGCAGCACCGATACCGAAAGCGTCATCGACAGGGCGCGGAAGAATTGCCCTGCGACGCCGGACAGCAGGCCGAGCGGGGCAAAGACCACAACGGTGGTGAGTGTGGAGCTCGTGAGCGGCGCCATCAGTTGTGAGACGGCGTCGGTGACGCTCTCTTTGCCCTCGGACGCCCGGCGGTGGATATTCTCCACGACGACCACTGCGTCATCGATGACGAGGCCTATCGCCACCGCGAGGCCCCCCATCGACATCAGGTTGACCGACCCGCCGAACACGCGCAGAAACAGAAACGTCGGAATAACCGCCATGGGCAGCGTAATGGCGGCAATCGAGGTCAAACGGATGTCGCGCAGGAACACAATCAACACGACGATGGCGAGAAAGCCGCCAATAAGGATCGCGTCGCGCACGTTCGCGATGGCCGACGCCACGAATTCACCCAGGTCGTACACCTTCGTGATCGTCAGGCCGGCCGGCAGTGTATGCGCCAGGTCTGCGAGCGTCTGCTCGACGCCTGCCCGCAAATTGAGAATGTTTGCGCCAATCTGCTGCGAAATGCTGAGAGACACCGACTCGCGTCCGTTCGCGGTCACCAGTAGCGTCCGGTCGGGCGCGCCCTGCGTAACCTGGCCCAAATCCGACACACGAATCGTGGCGCCTTGTTTCGCGATCACCGGCGCAGCGGCGATTTGATCCATCGTGGACCAGAGGCCCGACGCCAGCGACAAATGCTGCTGGCCTGATTCGGCGAACCGGCCCACCGGGGCGAGCAGATTCTCGGCTTTCAGCTTGTCGGAGACTTCGGGCACGGTGAGTCCGGCCGCGCTCAGCTTCAGCGGGTCCAGCACAACTTCGATCTCACGCGAATCGCTGGCTTGCACCCCAATCGCGCCGGCGCCGGGAACCCGCGCGAGCGCAGGGCGGATGACGTAGAGCGCGTAATCGTTGAGATCCGGCGTCGGAAGATTGCCCGTGACCGCGAGCATGAACACCGGAAACACCGCTGGTGTGAGCCGTTCGACCGTGAGCTCGGTATCGGCCGGCAGGTCACCGCGAATTTCGGCGACGCGATTCTGCAGCATTTGCAACGCGATGACCATGTCGGTCGCGGGATCGAACTGGGCGGAGATTTCCGTGGCGCCGCGGATGCTCTTGGAGCGCACCCGTCGGATACCCGGCACTTCGAGCGCCGCTTGTTCCAGCGGACGGGTGACGATGAGCATCATCGATCGCGACGGCAACGTCCCGCTGTGCGCGATGATGACGATGCGGGGAAACTGCAGCGGTGGGTAGATGCTGCTCGGGAGCGAAAATGCCGAGATGACGCCGCCCACGACGAGCGCGGCTGCCACCAGCGCGCACGCGCTCGAATATCGAAGGGCCGTCGAGGCGACGTTCATTTTTTCTCCGGGGCCGGCGCCGACTTTTTATCGTTCGAGTCTTCGGTCGCAGCCTTGTCAGCGGCTGGCTTTTCCTTCTCGCCCGGCTTCTCGGTCGTTATCGCCGCGCCGTCGGGCAGTCCCGCCTGGCCCGTCACAATGACTTGTTCCCCCACCTTCACGCCCGACTTGATTTCCGCGTGCTCTTTATCGACGATGCCGAGAACAACCGGGCGGCGTTGCGCCTTGTTTGCGGCCGCGACAAACACGGCCGTTTCGTCGGCTTCCCGCACAATCGCCTGGGCGGGCACGAGCACGACGTTGGCGTGTTCTTCGGCATCGATCTCCACCTGTACGGGCGTGCCAACGGCGAGCGCGGCAGGCGTCAGAAAGACGAGGCGGACCGGAGCCGAAGCGGTTCCCGGCTCGACTGCGGTGGGTCGCGACGCCACCTTCATCGGAACCGGCTCCTGATCTTCTCCGAGCATCACGCGTGCGGTGGCCCCCATGGTGATGCGCGATAAATCCGGGATCGGCACCGAGGCATCCACCTGCAGGCGGGCCGGATCGATCACGCGGAGGACAAAGTCCACCGTCGATGCGTCGACCAGGTCGCCGGGATTATGGTTGCGCTTGGCGATGACGCCGTCGAAGGTGGCGACAGCCGTCGTTCGGCTGGCCAGTTGCTGAGCGGATCCATGGCCCGCCTGGGCCTGTGACAGCGCGGACTGCGCATCGGCGAGCTCTTTGTCGGCATCTTCCACTTCCTTGCGCGACGCGACCCCGCGATTGAACAGGTCTTGCAGCCGAACCTGGTTTTGGCGGGCGACGCGCACGCGTGCTTCGGCCGCGCTCACCTCCGCACTCTTGGACAGCACGTTCGCGCTCAGGTCCGGAATTTCGAAGCGCACAAGCACGTCGCCGCGGCGGACCCGGTCGCCTTCAGCTTTGGTGATTTCCGCGATGCGCGCCGCTTGCGGGGCGGTAACAATGAGTTCCGCGCCCGGCCCAGGGTTCACGTCGCCGGTGGCATGAATGACCGCTCGAATGCTGCCCGTGACCGCTGGAGCCGTGGTCACCGGCACCACAGTTTCGGTTTGCACTTCCTCGGTCGCGGCTTTGCCGCAGCTTGTGGAGGCCAGCGCGCAGACCATCGAGGTTCCGACGAAGTATCGCAGGGAAGTCGTCATGGGATAGGTGCCCCGATGGCGCGCTCGAGGTCGCTGAGCGCGTTTTGAAAGTCCTGGGCGGTTTGCAGCGACTGCAGGCGGATTGTTCGCGAAGTTTGAAGGGCCTGCAGCAGCGCGACGATGTTCGTTTGACCAAGGCGATAGGAATCCTCCGCCATGCGCTCGACCTCGAGCGTTTGCGGAAGGATTTGATCGCGATATCGAAGATACGCGAGACGTTCGGCCTCGGCCAGCGCCGACGCCGACGTCACGTCGCCCGTGACACGGGCGAGCACAGCCCCGCGTTGCGCGTTCAGCTGTGTCAAACTGGCTTCTTCCACGCGGACGGCCGCTCGATGGCTGGTGAATACGGGGATCGTGGCCGTGGCCGCGACCCGCCAGCCCCAGACGAATTCCCCCGGCGAAAAAGCATGGGCCACGGTGAAGTCGGGTATGACGTCGGGCGTTCTCAATGCCTGCGCGAGCGCCACCTTGGCCCGCTGCTCCTCGATCTGACGATCCAGAACCGCGAGTTCGGCGTTGGCCGATTGCGCGATTTGAAGGGCAGCGGCGCCGATCAGGTTCGGGGCGGCGTCGAGGCCGGTTGCGAGCGGCAGATTCGAATCGAGCGGCAAGCCAAGCAGCGCGTTCAACGAAATTCTCGTGGCCAGCGTGGTGGCTTGCGCCGATGCCTGCTCGTTTTCGGCTTGCGCGAGCTGAAGCTGGGCCTGCAGCAGTTCGAGCCGCGGGGCGCTGCCGACATCAAACCGTGCCTGCGCCGCATCCCGCGCCCGCACCGCAAATTGTCGAACTTCGTCGAGCACCGAGAACCGCGCTTCGGCGAGCAGACGGTTGAAATAGGCGCGCCGTACCTGGTTGCGAATGTCGAGAATGGTCGCAGTGAGCTCGGCTTCACCGGCTTGCAGCACCGCTTGCGCCACTGCGACTCGGCGGCCGCGCTTGCCGCCCAGCTCGATTGGCAGCGCAATGCCGGCGTCCTGTTTGGGCGTCTCTCTCTCGACTTCGGCATGAAGGTCCGGATTCGGCCGCTCCCCGGCGACGTCAATGCTCGCCAGATTGATCGCGCGCTTGAGCCGCGCGGCGGCAATCATCGGGTTTGCGCTGACCGCTCGCGCAAAGGCCCCTTCCAGCGTGAGCGGCTCGCCGGTCGGCGCCGGTGTTTGCGGCGGCACGATCGCTATCGAGGGAGGCGCCTGCGCCTGAGCCGGCGTTTGCGCGGCAGGCGCCGGGGTTTGCGCGTTGACGATCCGCGCTGAAAAAACGCCCGCCGACGCGAGCAGAATCGCACACGACAAATGAGAGTACCGGCGAGACATCGGAAGGCGAGACAGACCGACGAGCATGCTCAATTTCTCATGAACGTTCAATGACAAACTCGGGGTGCCAGCTTTACGGTTCCTTGAACGGATTGAAGACCTTCAAGCCTGGGCGCCGGAAATCTCGTTCGTTGCCGGTGGCAATGGTGAGGCCATACCGCCTGGCTGTTGCTGCGATATAGCTGTCCTCGACGGGCATTCGCCGGCCCGCCTTTTCGAGCTGATGCTCCTGGTCAGCCCAGACGGGCGCCACCGAAACGTTGAAACCATACACACGCCCCTGCAGCGCATCGACAAGACGGCTCAACCAGACCTGCAGTGCCTGTCGTTGGCGGCCTTCTTTCGTTCGAACCCAATAGGCCAGCTGGGCGATCACAACCGCACTCGTGTAGCACTCGTCCTTTTCCCGCTCGAGCCACCTGATGACTCGCGGATCGCCGCGGCGCTTGGCCGGCTGGCATATGACGTCGGTATCGACCAGCCAGCTCACAGCGTCCGCCGACGGGCGAGTTCACGCCGGCGAGGAGGGACGTCATCCATGCTGACCGGACATTCCTTCAGCACGGCCAGCCAGTCTTCCTTCCCGGCAAGGCGGCGAAACACGATGGCGTCCTCTTCTGCGTCGAAATGCGCGTCGAAGTACTCGCCTGGCGCCGTCGGCGCCAACGCGGCTGGGACGGTCAAGCGGCGTTTGGAATCGAGCGTGACGATCATGGTGGGATTATCCCACTCCAGCGTCGAGGATGTCAATCGCCTCTGAAGAGGAACTGCCAGCTCGGTCAGAGGCTTTCTTCTGACGCCTCGTCCGCTAATCTTAGGCCCTTACCTGGGCGGCAGGATGCGTAGTCGCTTGCGTCCGCCGACGCGGTAGGTTTCGAAGTCGTGGTGGTCAATCGTGAAGACAGTCGAGAGGGACTCGCGCTGCGCCAGGTGCACGAGCGTACCGTCCGCGAAGCCCATCGGGCAGTCGCGATACTTCCGCATGAGCGCCTCGATATCGGACAAGTCCCGGTCTGAGATTGGGAGAACCGTCACAGCGCCCGAGCGGATGAAAGTCCACGCGAGCTCCACTTCCCGAGGGTTGTCGCCCACCAGATGAAAGAGCTCGGTCAGTACGGCAGTTGATGTCGACAGCGGCAATCGGAACTGCCCGAAGGCAGCACGGCATCGTTCGTGCCATGGATCGCTGCGATCGAGGCACGCCAGGAGAGCGCCAGTGTCGGCAAGCGCCCTAATGTGCATGGCCGCGCTGTCGCCTCAGTCGCGCCCTGACGAGTTCGCGAATTCGCTCGCTCCGCCCAGTACCGCTGGCGAAGCACCCCAAAAGGCGCGCGGCTCGGGCATGGAGGCGGCGCTGCTGTTCGATGTGTGATTCGCTTCCGTCGTTGGTCGAACTGAGGTGATCGGCGACGATTTCGTCCAGCAGCTGGGCCACGCTTCGATTGGTGCTTCGCGCTGCTTCTTCAAGGCCTGCCTTTGTCGCAGAAGAAACCCTCCACGTGTACACTTCATTCTTTCGAGGCATGCACTACAGTGTAATGCAGTGCCGGGCGTGAATCAATTGACGTATTTCCGCCTTCAGCCGTGCTACCGTGCCAGGTGGAACGGCACACTCGTCACGATCACGTGCTTTCTGAAGAGGAGCGCGCCTTTGATGAGAAGGGCGCGCTGGTTGTGCAGCAGATGGTGCCACCACCGCGCGGGCAGGAACTCCGGCAGAATCACCGTGACGTAATCTTCGGGATTGGCCGTCTGCGTTTGCTCGATGTGCTCGAGCAGCGGCTCCATCAACGATCGATAGGGCGACTCGAGCACGACCAGCCGCACGCCTTCGCCCCATTTCGACCAATCGCGCTTCAGCGCTTCGGTCGCCGCGGGATCGGTATTCACATACACCACCCGCACATCGTCCGACATGCTGCGCGCGTATTGAAGCGCTTCAACGACGGCGCGCTGGATGCCGCTGATTGGCACCAGCACCGTGTTGTGCCGCCGTGGCGGCGGCGCCCATCCCTGCACGCTGAGCTGCACCGCAACGTGGTCGTAATGGCGCCTGGTCGCCCGGAAAACCGCGACCAGGCATGGAATGAGCAGAATGATGATCCAGGCGCCTTCAAGCGCCTTCGTAATGGCGACGATCACCAGCACGACGGCGGTGGTGACGGCGCCGATGCCATTGATGACGGCGCTGGTGCGCCATCCCGGCTCGCGCAGGCGGCGCCAGTGAATCACCATCCCGGTCTGCGAGAGGGTGAACGACACGAACACACCGATCATGTAGAGCGGCAGCAGCGATTGCGTGTCGCCACGAAACACAATCAGCAGGAGGCCGGCGAATACGCTGAGCGCGATGATGCCGTTCGAGAAGGCAAGCCGGTCGCCCTGGTTCATGAATTGACGCGGAAGAAAACGATCGCGCGCCACGATCGACGACAGGCGCGGGAAATCTGCGAATGCCGTGTTGGCGGCCAATACGAGGATCAGCATCGTGGCGGCCTGGACCAGGTAGTACGCAGTGCCGCGGCCGCCGAACACGCCCCGCGCGAGCTGTGAGACGACGGTCTCATGTTCGTTGGGGATGACCTGGTAGGCGTGGGCGAGCAGCGTGATGCCGACAAACATGGTGACGGCGAGCAGCGCCATGGTGACGAGCGTGGCGGCGGCGTTCTTCGCCTCGGGTGGCCGGAACGCGGGCACGCCGTTCGAGACCGCCTCGACGCCGGTCATGGCGGTGCAGCCGTTCGAGAACGCGGTGAGCAGCGTCAGTATCGTCAGATTGGACAGGGCATTGGCCGGGATGGTCGTTTCAGAAGCAATCGGTGTGATGCCGCCGCTCACGAAGCGCCATGCGCCGATGCCAATCAAGATCAGAATGCTCCCGATGAAGAAGTAAGTGGGCACCGCAAAAATCCGTCCAGATTCGCGGATGCCACGCAGGTTGCCCAGCGTGAGGAGGACCAGGAACGCGAGACCGAGCTCTACTCGATTGACGTGATATTGCGGCAACGCCGAGGTCACCGCGGCAACACCTGCGGCGATGCTGACGGCCACCGTCAACGTGTAGTCGATCAGCAAGGCTGCCGCGGCGACGAGCCCGGCGCCCTGCCCGATGTTCTCCTTCGCGACGATGTAGGCGCCGCCGCCGCTCGGATACGCAAAGATGGTTTGGCGGTAAGAAAACGCGACGATCAGCAGAAGCAAGGCGATCAGCATGCTGATCGGCGTGGCGTACCCGAAGGCAGCCCGTCCGCCGATCAGGAGGACGACCAGGATGGCTTCGGTGGCGTAGGCCACCGACGACAAGGCGTCGGAGGAGAGCACGGCAAGCCCGGTGACCCGCGACAATCGTTCGTGATGGGCGAGGTGCGAGGGAATCGGCTCGCCGACCAGGACGCGTTTGATCTGGGGAAGAAATCCCTCGTGGGGCACGACACCTCCAACGGCCGGCGAGGTTAGCTGACGGGCTCGAGGTTGGAAGTCCTCGTCCACCGCCTTTGCGCGCGCGTTGGGCGGTGGATGTGCCCCGGAGACGCCGCGCGTCTCAGCGGTTCCCCCACATCCGCCGGCGTCCGGAAGACGACGCGGATTTAGGCCTGGCGAGTCGATGCTAGACGCGGGGGTACGCTAAGTCAAGCAAGCGAATCTGTTGTGTCAAAGCGAATCTGTTGTGATGCGACCAGATCGACGTGGGCGTGGGAAGCCATCGAGGCGCTGGACGACAGCACGAAGAGTGGCGAGCGCCTCGCCGAGTTGAAAGCCGCTCCGAAACTATTGAGCGGCTCCCGCACGAAAGTCTTGCCGCTCGTACGCGCCGTCTCGCCGACGAGCGAGACATCGAGATCATCAACCGTCACGCCGATCGGCTGCACGCCGAAGCCGAGGACGTGCTCGATTACCAGACCGACCTGTGAAACGCGGCGATTTCTAGCGGGTCGCGAAGCCCTCGACCACAGATCCGAAACGAGCGCCGATCGGCGAAACGCGCGTACCCCACAGTTGATCTGGTGCGCAGAAACTGCGATTAACCGACAAACCCAACAGAAATCCGCTCCGAAGCGACTGGTACGGAGTCTGCCTTCTGCAGCGCGGCGGCTGGACGATGTTATAGTGCGTCCTGGCCGCCAAGGAGTGGAGCATGGCGACTGCAGGCGAACGCCTCGCCGATCTAGAGACGAGAATGAACGAACAAACGATGGGCATAAGGGGTTTAAGTGCCCAGATTGCCACACTAAGCGATAGGCTGAGCCAGCAAATCCAGGCGGTCGACGAAAAGTTTAGTCGACAGCTCCAGGCGGTCGACGAAAAGCTCAGTCGACAGGTCGAGGCGGTCGACGAAAAGCTCAGTCGACAGGTCGAGGCGATCGACGCAAAGTTTAGTCGACAGTTCCAGGCGGTCGATGAAAAGCTTGAGGCGGTCGACGAAAAGCTTAGTCGACAGGTCGAGAGGCTGAGCGACAAAATCGACAACGTCCGGACTGAGCTCGCCACCCGAATCGATAGTCTCGACGACAAGGTGGACAGGCGCGTTGACACTCTCGATGCGAAGGTTGACCGCGTGATGGCCTTCCAGGTGGCCTTGCTCCTGGCGATCGTCGGCGGGCTGGTCACTGCAGTGTTTAAGCACTGGGCGTAAGCCGATCGGTGAAGGCTGCGATCGCTTCAATCGAAGCGCCATCTCGACCATCGTTGTCGTGGCCATCACGTCGAACCTTCGGCTTGCAGCCATGCCAGATAATGTTCGTCTTCGGCGCGGTGAAGCGGGACTCCCGCATGCAAGTGTGGTGAACGTCTCGCAGATCGGGACCATTGATCGGACTCGACTCGTCGATCGAGTCGGTGGCCTCGGACCCTCCAGGATGCAAGATGTCCTCAAAGGACTGGCCCTGCTGTCAGGCACAGGTGAGGTCGCCGACCCGAACATATGAGATTCGGTCGAAGGGGCCGTTCGTACGAGTTGGTCGACCTGAGCGCGGACGGTGTTTAGATCACCAAGTGCACCCATGATCTCGGCGAAATCAACGATCGCTCCTGCTCAATAGCCGCGCGACATTTCCGGCGAGGTCTGTATAATCTTCCAGTGACCGTTGAGATCACCAAGCGGCTATTCGACGTCGACGATTACCATCGAATGGCGAAGGCCGGTATCCTCTCGGAAGATGACCGGGTCGAGCTCATCGATGGAGAGATCGTGGCCATGACCCCCATCGGTCCCCGCCATAACGCAGCCGTGGATCGGGCCAACCGTCGCCTGGTGACGGTTGTGGGCGACCAGGCGATTGTCAGGGTACAGGGCTCAGTGCGGCTCGATCGCTTTCGCGAGCCTCAGCCCGATATTGTGTTGCTACACCCGCAGCCAGACTTCTA